>JAJDCU010000042.1 GCA_029260655.1 Phycisphaeraceae bacterium | reverse complement strand
CCCCCCCACTCAGCGCACTAGATCGACCCCCGAACCGATATCCACTCCAGATGCTTTTTCAGGCCCATCTTTTCGGCCCTCAAGATCTTCAGCCGCAATAAGTGATTCGATCACTTCTATTGTCGTCTTATCTCCTCTTTCCAAAGCAAGATCCAGTGGCGTTTTGTTCAAAGCATTCCGCTTCGACAGATCTGCCCCAGATGAAGCAAGAAGTAGTATGGCCCAATCCGATCGCCAATAGACGGCAGCGTGAAGTGCCGTATTTCCAGCCGCTGTACTTAAGTCTAATTGATTTGGATCAGCGCCATGTTCTAGAAGCATTGCTGCTATCCTCATTCTTGTCGGATGATTACTCCCTACAGCTATGTGTAATGGCAAGGGTCCTTTAGTAGAATTCGGGTTCGCCCCCTGTTCTAGTAGCCATTCAACCATGTCATCGTTGAAATATACGGTTGCATAGGTAAGTAGTGAGTATCCGTGTGTTTTACTGATATAATCTACATTTCCGATGTGCGTAATTTCTTCTTGAATTTCGGAATTACTAGGCACTCGCTGTTCACGTGCACTAAGCGAGAAGCGATCTAGCCATTCAAACACTCTTTCCGGATCATGGCTTACACTACCGCGGGTTAATACGAATATTGCAATGATCACCGCCAAGAAAGCGGTGGCTCCCAGAGCAAGTCGAGACCGAGAAAGAAAAGAAGGAGGGGCGTCGATATTGGATTGCATACCACTGAATCCTGTGTGTACTAACGATAGCCTACCTCTCACGATCAAACCTGTCACGAACTTTGCACTCGTCTTGAACACCAACACTCAGTTGCTCTGATACGCCATGACCCGATCTCTTCTGCGGGCCAGTTCGCTGGTGTATCGCTTGCCCAGCGCGTTGGCGTGTTGACTTATCCAGTCGGTCAGCCGGGTTTCACCGGTAGGCGGGGCGTCCACGTAGAGTAGGCCGTCCATCAGGCCCTTGATTTCTTCGCGTGTGATCATGACATCGCCGACAAACTTGCCCAGCACCCAACCGGCCGCGTATCCAAGCGATGGGGAGACACCAATAATCGGCCGGCGCTTCCCGATCAGTTCCCCGACCGTTTCGACCAGCCGGCGGTAGGTAAAAGTCTCCGGGCCGATGGCGCTTTGGATGACGTTGTCTCGGCCCGCCCCTTGTGCGACAGCGAGCGCCGCGAGGTCGTCGACGTGGATCGGTTGCAGGCGGTACTCACCATCGCCAAACACGCCGAACACGGGGAGTTTCCGCAACGTCCAGGCGATGTTGTTGATCAGGATGTCCTCTTTCCCAAAAAGAACGGCCGGCCGAAGGATCGCGTGGGAAACGCCCGACTCGATCAGGGCTTTTTCGAGCTTCGCCTTGCCGCTGAAGTATTCCAACGGCGACGCCTCGGTCGGATTCGTGATGCTGACATGGACAATCCGCTGAACACCCGCCGCCTTCGCCGCCTCGAACATGATCAAGGTGTTCGCAACCGCGTCGGCGTGCTGAAACATCCGGTGGTTGAACCGGACCCAATAGGTGTTGTAAAGAACCGAAACACCCCTAAGCGATTCAGCGAGCCTGGCGGGGTCATCAAAACTAAAAGGCTGAACCTTGACCCGCCCACCCAACGGGTTCTCACGGTTCGGCGAATGGGTCAGCGTAAGCACATCGTGTCCCGCATCCAAAAGCCGCCTGGCGATATACCTCCCGGAATACCCAAACGCCCCGGTCACAGCGTGAAGTTGCGGATTCATGATTCCTTTCCGATCAAGAGGGGTGAGGAACGGGAAAGCACTTGAGAATCAATCCTGGCCTGCATGTCGCCGCGCCTGTTTCTGCCGGTGATAGCCTACCTTTCGCAGACTTAATTGTCACAGAATCGACGCACAGATACGTCCAGCGGCCGACTAAAAAAAGAGAAGTGAACCCACTTTCTTAGCCCCCAACCCCGCCACGGTTTACCGGCACCCGGGGGCACCCCTCCTGCCACTGTGTACGCTATCTTGTCACAGCGCTTAAGCATGGAGCGGCACAGCTAGACGCCCGGTGACGCGCTGATAGGATGGCTCGACACGACAGCCAGGCCCCGTAAATCTGGGGCTTGCCAAGACCCAGACATGACCCAGCCCACAGCCGCAACCTCAGACAGTGATCAGCCTCGTGCGGAGGGTCTAAACGGATCCGCCGCCGGGGCCGGGCTGTGTGACGCCGTTTCCGTCTGGTTCGACAGGCGGCGTTGGTGGCTGTGGCTGTTGATCGCCATGTTGTATGCCGTGGGGTTCAACGGGCAGTGGCGGATCGGGTCCGACTCGGCGATCCACGTCACCATCGCTCGGAGCCTCGCCCAGGGTCAGGGATTCACCCACCAAACCGGGCTGGAGAGCACGATCAACCCGGGGCTGGCCTACCTCACCGCCGCCGCCTTCAAACTCTTTGGGGGGGACCGGTTCGTGGCGATCGACGCGGTCATGCTGTTTACCGCGCTGGGGGCGCTTGGGTTGGTGTATTGGGTGATCCGTCTACGATTGGATCGGCCGACCGCGGTTCTGGTCGTTTGCATGCTGGCGGTCAACGAGACGTTCTACCGCTACGGCTACCAGGTCCTCACCGACATGCCTTTCCTTATGGGGCTATTGCTCTTGCTGCTGGGCTACGAGTTGTTCGACAGGTCAGGCAAAAGCGGGTGGCTGGGGGCGGCGGTGATGTTGGCCTCGGTGCTGGTCATGGCGGTATTTCGCAGCGTCGTGCTGACCGTGCTGGCGGCCGGGGCGCTGCTGGTCATGATCCGTATGATCCGCGGGCCCGGGCGTTTGCGCTACGCCGGGGTCGCGCTGGGTGTGTTGGCCGTGCTGGCGCTGACCAAGTGGCTCGATCCGAGGATGTCTGGCGGCATGTCGCTGATGTTCGACGAGAGCCGGGTGGTTTCACTGTTTGGTGACAAGCCCGTCAGTTCGACCCTGCACCGGGTCTTTATGGAAAACGGGCCGAAGATCATCACCGAACACCTGCCCGAATCGATGTTCGGCGTCGACTTCGGCCCGGTCCTAAGCGCGCCGCTTGGTTTGTTGGCCATCTGCCTTGGCGTGATGATGTACAGGTTACGCCCGCTGTGGGGGCTGCTGTTCGCCGCGTTCCTGGTCCAATGGCTCGTGTTCATCACGACCGAACGGTACATGCTGGTGGTCATGCCGTTATTGGCGCTTGGCTGGTGGCGTCTGGGGCCCTGGCTGGAGAAGCGGCTTGCGCCCAGCGCCGCGCGGTGGGCGGTGATCGTGATCCTGGCGGTATGGTTCGTCCCGAACCTGGTCAGGGTCGGGGGGTTCATCGCCGAGCAGCGGCACAGCCCGTTCCTGGAAAACTACGAACGTGGGCGCTACGCGGCGCTGACCAAAGTCGCCGATCAACTCAATGAGATCACGCGGCCGGGCGACCTGATTATCGCAGACCATTCGGCCGAGTTGACCTACTACACAGGGTTGGCGGTCCACGGTCCAAGGACCTTGCCGACCTACGGCCCGGCTCGAAGCCAAACCGTCGAGAAAGTAAAAACCGCCCCGCGTGTGTTGCTGGTCAAGCCGATCGAAGCAGCGCTAAATGAGCGTGTAGAAAACCTGAAGCTGCGCGAGCGGCAGGTCCTGCATATCGTCCCCACGCCCGGTTACGCAGCCCGGCCCGAGCACCGGATCGTTCGGATGCGGATGCGTCAGGCCAACTGGGAGCTCTGGCGCCAGGGGCGCGAATCACGGCTCCGTGATCGGCCCGCGGATAAGAGCCAAAGCGACTCCCAGCAGCAGCCCGGCGAAAGCGAACAGCCCGACGATCAGCCGCATTGATGCGTTGGTCGGCTCGGCGGGCGCCTCGGCCAGGCTGACGATACGGGCGACCTGCTTGCTGTCTTCGAGACGGACCGTCAACTGGGCATGGCGCTTATTCAATTCAGCCAGCCGTTGCGTGGCCCGGTCCACCCGGTCGGCAAAGTCAAGACGCTTGGCCGGGCTCAGATCGTTTCCTGCCTCTGCCAACGCAGCCTGCCCGGTCAGGACCTCTTCCTTCGCCAAAGCGATGCGCTGCTCGATCGCCTCAACCTCCTCAATCGAAGTCCCGTAGGCCTGACGCAAAAGCCCCTGGCTGACACGCGCCCAGGTATTGGCGATCCGCGCAGCCCGCTTAGGGTCACCATCTACCACACGCAGCGCCGCCATCTCAAGCCCCCGCTGATCGAAGTACAGCTTGCCCTGAAGTAAACCCCCGGATTGCTCCCCGGCATCTTCCCCCGCCAACGCCGACGCCAGCAGCTTCATCGCCCGGTCCGACTCGCAAACCGTCCCCACCAGCCGACGGGCAGGCAAAACCAGCTCCACATCCATCGGCACGCCGTCCGCCCCGATCCGAAGCGACTGGATATTCACCAGCAACACCGCCTCCGCCCGGTAGCTCGCCGGCGTCAGATGATGAAGCCCCCAACCCGCTCCCCCCCCGATCAACATCAGCAAAAGCACCCAAACCCCGTGCCGACGCAAAGCCCGCCCGACCCAGCGCGCCTCAAAGGCGTCGACAAACCGAGGCTGTGGGCTGGTAGGATGAGTAGATGGCATCGGGACAAATCATAACAGCGCCAGACGCCCTCGGCTCACGCAGCTTGGGCACACCCCCGCCCGGGTATTCTTCTGTTCAATAATGACAGGCTGCAAAAAGAGAGGAATGTAAATGTGCCTGGCTCTGGAGCAGAGCCCCCTATCACCTCGACCGCATCAATGTCGATTACATGTGTGTTACTGGCACTATCAATAATGGATATGTCTTTAAGTATATTTCCTGATGAACTAATCCCTACACTATCTAGCAAACTGTCAAGACGGGTCGATGGCAAGAGTACTTCGTCTTGGAGGGGTGCCCCGACTACTGTCATAGCTGGCCAATCGCCGGCGAAACCAAGATCGTCAGCGGTTGTTGCCCCAGAACCAGGAGTGGATTGAACGCGTAGCGGATTCGTCCCCCCAGCATTATCAGTCAGGCGTAAGGCGTTGCCTTCGATAGATAATGTAATCTGCCCGCCCGACTCGGTTTCAATCAATTCGATCAGACCGGCCCGGGCATCGGCTGCGTGTAGGAACAGAACAGCGATGGCCAAGCCGGACAGCCGTTTGGGTGCAGTGTTCATGCAAGGCTTATCGGCCTTGCCATGATGATTCGCTTATATTTTCCTGCCCCCTCCCCCGGCTCAATACGCCCCGCGGCCCATCACGACCGCGCCGATGGTTCGTGCCAGGAGGTAGATGTCCAGCCAGGGCGACCAGTTTCGGATGTAGTAGGTGTCGAGTATTTCCTGGACGCCGACGTCGCCGTCGCTTCGGCCGGAGACCTGCCATTGGCCGGTGAGCCCGGGGAGGACGCTTCGGCGGATGGTGCGGAACTGGGGGGTGAAGCGCGCCAGGTGGTAGTGCGGGAAAGGTCTTGGCCCGACCAGGCTCATCTCGCCGACCAGGACGTTCCAGAGCTGGGGCAACTCATCCAGGCTCGTGCGCCGAAGCAGTCGGCCGATGCCGGGCAAGACGCGCGGGTCGTCTTTGAGCTTGCAGAAGCGCTTCCACTGCTCGAACTGCTTAGGGTCTTTTTCCAGACAGGCCGCGAGGCGCTGGTCGGCATCCGGGTACATCGTGCGGAGCTTCCAGACGCGGATGGTCCTGCCGCCGAACCCGACGCGGGGCTGGCGGAAGAACACCGGACCGCCCGGGCTGACCAGCTTGATCCAGATGCCGAAGACCAGCAGCAGCGGCAGGCTTGCGATGAACATGGGGACGCCCAGCAGGTAGTCAAAGAGCCGCTTGAGAAGCCAGTTGTGCCGAGGGAACAGGTTTTTCTTGACCTCCAGGCCGATGACCCCGCCTAAGTCGCGGGTCGAGACCCACAGGCTCGATAGCCCGACCAGGTCCGGGATCGAGATCACCCTTGGGTAAGGCAGGCGGTGGCACAGGTGGGCGGACTTCTTGGCGGGCATGCCGGGCATGGCGATCAGGGCGGTCCTGCAGACTTTTGATAGCGTCTTGGCACGCGAGAGCGGGCCGAGCACGGGCACCCCGGCCACGTCCCGGGTCCAGGTATCCGGATCGTCATCGAAGACCGCGATGGGAACAAAGCCAAGCTCGGGCTCGCGCTTGAGCACCCGGGTCACCAGGTCCCCGGTCTTGGCGGCGCCCAGGATCACGACCGGCGCGCCCCATGCCCCTGCGGCGTGGAGCACCTTACGGATCACCGCCTCGAATACCGGTCCCAGCACGACCGCGAAACAGAACGTCAGAAGCAGCACGCCCCGGGAAGGGTCGGCCTTGATCACGACGTAGTCCCAGCCGATCAACAGGGCAAAGACCATACAGACGGTGTAGACCCGGCGACGAAGACGCTCAACCGCGGTCAGGCCGTACCCGGGGTAGAGCCCTTCAAAGCAGTAGACCAGAGGCAATATCAACAGCCCCATCGCCAGCGAGCCGTGCTCGCCGCGGCGTGTGGCGGATTGCCTGAGTATCTCAAGGCCGGCCTCCTGCCCGATGACGTCGAACAGCGAACGCATGCCCCAGGCCAGCAGCAGGGCCAGTTGCATCGAGGCGACATCGCCGAGGAAGAGGATCAGCCCGACCCAGCCCTGCTTGCGGAACGCCAGGGGCTCGCGGACCGGTGGCCTGCGCAGCCTCGGACGAGGCGGCGTGGTGGTCACAATCTCAACCGCCGGGTTGGCCGGCGTTGACAGTTGTGAGGCGGTTTCGCTTTGGGTCATGACTGAGCGTACCCGCGCCGGGTCGGCGCCATCCTTTGCAGCCGAACAAGCCTATGCCGCAGACACCAGCCAGTGTAAATCGGGGGACGAATATGTCAACAAACCCAAGCAACCATACGGGTTAGCGACGGGTAGACCGGCTCATCATCCCCCCGATCCGACCACCCGGCGTCGGTTCCCCGTTACCATGGCCCACCTGTGCCTGTGACCTTCACGTACCGACCGTAGCTGGCTTTTGATGCCCAACCCGATCACAAGACTCTGGCGAAGCTCGACCCAGCGGGTCATGACCCTAAGCGGCGTGGGCATGGCGCTGGCGCTGCTGGCGGACGTGCTGATCGTCCGGCGGCTTGGGTTCACCGCCAGGACCGACGCCCTGATCATCGCCCTGACCCTGCCCAGGCTGATCGGGACCGTCGGCCGGGACGCGACCAAGTTCAGCCTGATGACCGTCTTCATCCAGGTCAAGCAGCAGGACGGTCAAGCCGCCTTCGCCGACCTGGGCACACGGGTCTTGAACCTGTTCCTGGCGATTGGGCTGGCGCTGACCTGCGCCGGGCTGCTGGCGGCCGGACCGGTCGTGGCACTCATCGGCTGGGGGCTGGACCCCGCGGGACGTGAACTGTCCGCCACCCTGCTTAGGCTGTCGGCGGGGATCGCGACCTTCGCGCTGGGATCGGCTGTGCTGGAGGTCCTGCTCAACAGCCACAAACACTTCACCGTCACTGCGATACGCAATACCGTCACCCCCTGCGTGGTGATCGCTGCCACTTTGGCGACCTGGCGGCACGACGATGCGCCGTATTGGATCGCCGGGGCCTTCACCGCGGGCTACGGGCTGTACTTCCTGATGCTTTTGTGGCATGCCGGCCGGCGTCTTGGGTTCACCCCCGCCCCCGGGCGCTGGCCCGTTGGGGAGACGTTCAACCGATTGCGCGGCACGATCGGGTACCCGCTTGCGGGGTTCGGTGTCCGGCAAACGGCGCGCATCGCCGAGCGCGCGATCGCCTCACTGGGCGCGGACGGCTCGGTCGCGGCCTACTACTACGCCTACCGTCTGCTCGCGGCGATCCAGAACCTCGTCGGCGTGTCCGTGGCCCTGACCGGCCAACCTAAACTCACCGAGCACGACCTGGCGGGCGACAGCTCCAGCTTCCGCGCGGCCTTACTGCGGCGTGTCCGATTGATCCTGTTTCTCAGTGTGCCCGCCGCCATTGGTCTGATGCTGCTGAGCCGGCCGATCGTCAACCTGCTCTACGCCAGCGGCGGGATGGACACCGAAGGGCTTAGCGCGACCGCCGGGGTCTTGTTCGTGCTCGGGCCCGCCGCCGTGTTCTATTGCCTGACACCCGTGCTTAATTCGGCGCTCTACGCACAGAGGCGCTACGGCGCGGTGCTGTACAATATGTGCCTCGCCGCGGCGACCAACGTGCTGCTGGCCTTTGGGCTGTTTCACTTACTTGGGCTCAACGGCGTGGCGTGGGCGGCGACCGCGGCGGCCGTGCTCTCTGTCCTCAACCTGTTCTGGCTCCTCTCCTGGCATCCGCGCCGGGACGGCCCCCAAACAACATGAGCGCAACCCCGACCAAGCACCTGATCATCGCCGGCGTCACCCGGGCCGGAACCACCTCGCTGTATAATTACCTTAGCGAACACTCCCGCATCCAGCGGTCCACCATCAAGGAAACCCGCTTCTTCCTGGATACCGATGAGCTTAAACGCATGCACCGTTACGAGGAAGGGATCGACGCGTACCAGTCATTTTTCCCGAACTGCCCCATAGACACGGTCCGCCTGGAAGCGACGCCGGACTACCTCTACTGCCCCGTCGCCGCCGAACGTATCGCCAGATCGCTACCGAGGGCACGGGTGGTATTCATCCTCCGCGAGCCGATCGACAGGCTGATCTCCTGGCGGCGCTACGCGATCCAGAACGGGCTATTAAGCCCCGACACAACCCTGGCAAAGTACATCAAGCTACAGGCCGGCGCACAGGATCCGAACGAACACCCGCCCCAGCACCTCCGTGCCTTGACCGAGGGCAGGTACTCGCGGTTCTTACAACCGTGGCTGGACGCCTTCGACCCGTCACAGCTACAGGTCATCAACTACCGCGACCTGCTAAGCGACCCGGCCAGGGTGGTCCGGGATATCTGTCAAGGCGTCGGGATCGATCCCGGGTGCTACGACGGTTACTACTTCGGCGTGTTCAACGAATCGCGCCCGGTGCGCTGGCCCAGGGTCCAGTCGGCCTACCGAAGATTGATCTGGCGTGTCAAGCCGTTCGTCCACGACAGGCCGGCCGCCCGCGGGGTATTGCGAAAGCTGCGACGGTCGACCGACACTCTGATGGGCCGCCGCGGCCAAGCCGGACCGAGCCCGAATGATCCGGGTGATCTACTAAGCGACAACGACCGCCGCTGGCTGGAGGACTACTACCGCGACGAACCTAAGGCGCTGGCGAACATGCTTGGGCTGAGTAAGTGGACGTGGTAGCCGCCGATCAGCCTTGCGCTACCCGCCTTCGGCCCGACATACACAGCGTCAGCCCGACGCCAAAGGCAGCTAACGCACCGGGCTCGGGCAGGGTCGCGAGCGAGACGTCGGGCTCCGATGTTGTTAGCGTCATCGGAGTTCCGGGACCCTGTATACGGTTTCCCTGTTCATCGAACTTGATCCCGATTGACATCAGATATAGCTTTTTTTCCAAGAGGAAGGCTTCTACAAACGTCATGCCGTTGAACTGCGATGCGGCCTGAGAGATCACCTCTCCATTCTCGATGGTGCCGCCGAACTCATACTGCCCGGTTTTAAAGTCCTCGTCGGTCAACGCCAGAGACCAAGAGCCCGTTGCATTGTCTGAGAGGGTGATCCGGGCGATGTTGAAGGTTCCGGTGTCGTTGGTTGCCATGCCGTACCACGCCGCATCGAGTTGGGCGGTATCGTACTGCAAGGTATCCCCGCCGACATCACCGGCCCCGCCGGCGAAGGTGATCGTATGCCCGTTGCCATCAAAGTAGGTGTCGAACTCGGATGAGGGGAACACGCCAAACCCGGCCGGGTCGGGCGCGCCCAACGTCGAGCCGTTCTGGCCCCACCCTTCCGGCTCCTGGTAGATCGATCCGGCGGTGAGTTCCAGAAGCAGCGCCGCGCCGGTCCAGTCTAAATCTGGTGTGGTGATCTGCAGGTCGGAAGTCGCATACCCGGTGAGCCCGGCGGAATTGTCCACAGAGACAATGTCGAGGTCGATAGCGCCCCAGGCGGGGGCCGTCAGGCAGGCGGCGGCAAGGGCGGCGAATGTGGCAACGGTCGGTTGGCGGGTCATGATGTGATCCTCTTTACCTAAGATTCGTGTAACCGTCATGGTTATGATTGAAGAATTCAGTTACGGTTAAGATTTCTAGTTGTGCCGATGCCGGGTCGGCCCGCGGCGGGATACGAACCCCAAGACCCCGACACCTGACAACATGATGCCGGCGGGCTCGGGCACAACAATGGATGCCGTCGGCGGGGTTCCAGCGTTCCAGTTGCCAAGAACCATATTCAGGTCCTCGATACCGATGAACCCATCACCCGTCGGATCACCCAACGCCCAGACCCCGGCCGTAACATTGTTATTCCAATTGCCCAGGACGATGTTCAGGTCCTCGATCCCGACGAATCCGTCATCATTCAGGTCGCCGATGAGACCTACTATGGCGACCACAGAGTCCCCCCCTGACGGATAAGTCAAACCAAAGGCCAGGTCGCTATTGGAAAAAGCGCTGCTATCCGTAAATCGATCAAAGCTGCCGGATAGACTCGATGCCGTCATGATCGTAAAACTGTCTCCATCTGATGCCGTAGAGAAGTAGTTGATGGTGTTGCTCATTAATAAATCACCTGCCAAGTTGGCAACCCCGGTTATGCTAAGCGAACCTGAACTGGTAGCCGAATCAACCACTGAAGTTACAAATGCGCTTGTAGACTGCGAATACGTACCCAGCACGTCAATCTCACCCCATAGATCCAAGCGACTTAACTCAACCAGATGCCCATCAATGGTACCGCCAAAGGCCACAAATTGAGACGGTGAGGTCAACGTCAGCGTCCCGAGGTTGCCACCGTCGCGTAACTCGATCTCACTGGTGTCCTGTATGGTCAGTAGTTCACCGTATGAGTAGTTTCCAGCTATCTCCCACTTGCCGGTTTCACGGATGAGCATGTCGGTCGTCGCTAGTGTGCTGCCGTTCCAGTCCAGCAGGCCACCGGTGCGTATCTGGATGCGGTCGAAATCTAGGCTCCCATCGCCGCCAGCGCCTGGATTGAGCCGGTAGGTCCCAAACAGGTTCAGCAGCTCGTTCGAGCCGCCGAAGTGCGTGCCGCCGTTATTGTTGAACACGCCGCCGGAGACGATCGTGATCGCGTTGCCGCTGGTCTGAGTAGCCTTGTTGTCCAATACAGCCGAACCGAACTGCGTACCCAAATTGAAATTTACCGTCCCTAAAACAGTCATGCCGCCGAACACGTTAAGCGTTCCCCGCGTGTGGTTCAGGGTCGCCCCGCTTTGCACACTCAAGTCATCCGTTTCAGCGGTTCCAGAGGGGCTGTCTATCAATGGTGTACCACCAGAAAAAATCGTCGCGCGATCATTTCGCGTGGGCACTTTCTCGTTATTAGGCGGGGTGAGATTTGTCCAATTTGGTGCAGAAAACCAATTGGTGCCATTGCTGCCGTCCCAATTTAATGTGTCTGCGTTGACGGTTTGTGTCATTGAGGGGAAAAACAACAGCACGGGCAGGAGTCCTCGCCACAAGGGGCTGGTTCGACGACATCTGTATACTTCCATCCTGTCCTTCTCCTCTCCAAAATGGTTGTTGCGCTAAGCGCACCTTTTTTTACTTACGCGCTTGATAGGATCTCGCGCGAACACGGATAGTTTCTATCCCGCCTCTTGACGACGTATGCGGCCCAGAGCAAACCAACCACGGCTGCGGCCCCTGGCTCCGGCGTGGTGATGCTGTCCACTGTTCCGTCAATAAAGATTGTCGCGTTAAGTCCCGTGACATCTTCATCTAACTGGATGTTCATGCCGAACACCCTGTCATCCCCCCAATCGTTTAGTGACGGTATCACAAGCGCATCGGAATCGAGTGCAGTCATACTCTCGTCCGGCAGGTAGACTCCCGCAAAAATAAACTCGAACGACTCATTAGCCAAGAGTGTCGGCACCCCTCCTACCAGAAGCGTACCGGTGAACTCGGGGTTATGTTGCTCAATATGGTACTCGTCAATATATCCGCCAAGATTATTCTTGATTTGGATTTCTTTAACGGGAGGGTCTGTCCTTGACCAAGTGTAAGTGCCGAATTGTCCGCTGGAGGCTACCAATAGGTACTGCCCCGAATCCAAATGTGGGTCTAAGTCGGGTGCGTCGGTATCAATAACGAAGGTCAGTTGGTAGGGGCTGCCGATCACCACCGAGCCGTCGAGGTCGAAGTTCTCTTGATCGGTTCGAGTAATGTTCGTTACCGTACCTGCGACATGCAGTGTGACGATGTCGCCCTGCGCCGTCTCCGTCGTTGATAGGGGTAGTGCCAGGACCAAAAAAGCTGCCCATCCGGTTGCAAGCCGTGGCATACCCACGCCACAGCGGCTTACGCGTCCGTGCGCTTCCATCACAAGAATCCTTTCTGTGGGCCTTTAAGAACCGATCGGGCACGCCCCGGGAACTTCAAGGTCCGATAACAAACTAGTGGCAATTCCTACCAATGTCAATCCTGACCTTGCTCTTATCGGCCCGGGCAGGCGGGGGCGGGCAATTAAAGCTGTTAACGCTGCTGTCTGCCTCCTTGCGGCCGGTCTGGACCAAGCAACACCGCCCCGCTTTTAACCAGCCTCCCCCCGACACAAGACCCACGCCCCCCGTGGTAAGATGATCCCACTTAGCTACTTGTGCACAGGCGATACGTTTATATGACGATTCAAAGCAAAGCCCGGTCCATCCGCAATCGGCTGGGGAAGGTGTTCACCGGCAGCGCGGGCAAGCGCCACGCGGCGGTGGGCCCGGCTCACCAGTGGCAGATGAAACGCCGGTTCCAGATCGACTTCCTCTTAAGCCGGGGCCTTAAGCCCCACCACCGCCTGATCGACATCGGCTGCGGCACCCTCCGCGGCGGGGTCCCGCTGATCCGGATGCTGGAAAACGGGCACTACACCGGCATCGAGGTCCGCGAAGATGTGCTGGAGCTTGGCCGGGACGAATTGCGCGAAGCCAAACTCGATTACAAAAAGCCCAACCTGGTCCATTGCAAAGGGCTCTCCTCGCTGGACCTTAAGCACAAGGCAGACTACATCTGGGGCTTCGCCGTCTTGATCCACATGGACGACGATGCGCTCAACGGCTGCCTGTCTTTCGTCTCCCGCCACCTCGCTGCGAGCGGGGCCTTCTACGCCAACGTCAACATCGGTGAGGGAGAACCCGGCAACTGGCAGGGCTTCCCGGTCGTGCGCCGGCCGATGGCGTGGTATCAGCAGACCGCCAGGCGCTACGGGCTGATCCCCAGCGACATCGGATCGCTTCTGGAACTAGGCCACGACGACGGCCGGCCTGAACCACAGTCCCGCCGGATGCTCCGCTTCGACTTCGCACAACCCGATCCAACACCCTGACGATGCCCCGGCCCGCCCCCGACACCCCGACGAACAATCCCGTAGCCCCCGGGCTCACGGCAGACGCGGTGGATCGTCGCGCCACGGAGGCCGTCAAACAGATCAGGGTGATGATCGTCGGCGCCCCAAAGACCGGGACCACCAGCCTGTTCCGATACGCCGGGCAGCACCCGACCCTTGTCAGTCATGCACAGCGCGAGATGGCCTTTTTCTTCAGCGATGATGAGGCCGCGCGGGGCTACGACGCGGCATCCCATAAATATTTCCCCGCACCCACCGCGGTTCAGACCGCCGCGCTCGCCAAGCATGTCTTTACGATGTATTCGCCCACCGCTACACAGCGGCTCAAGGAACACAACCCAGACGCCCACGTCGTCGCCCTGCTGCGAGAGCCGGCGGCGCGGGCGTACTCGTCCTACTGGTACGCCAGGCGGCGCGGCTGGGAGACGGCCAAGACCTTCGAGCAGGCTATCCAATGGGAGGCCGGGCAACCGACCGATGACTGGCTGCCCCAGCGTGACCGGATGCACCTGCACGCCGGGTCGTATCATGCGCCTATCCGGCGTCTGTTCGAGATGTTTGGGCGCGACCGCGTTCATGTGTTCCTGACCGACGACCTGGCGGCAAATGCGGCGGGTATGTGCCGAACGATCTTCGAGGCGGCGGGCGTCGACCCCGGCTTCGTGCCCGACCTGCACAGGACACACAACCCCGCCGCCGCCGCGCGGAGCGAACCGGTGGCGCAGGCCATCGCCGGGGTGCTCAAGTCCAAGGGCCCGATCAAGCGGACCCTACGCAGGTTGATCCCCCACCCGTTGGCGCGCTGGGTGAGGCACACCGCGTTGTCGATCAACGAGAAACCGTTCACCCCCCCGCCGATGAACGAGGAAACACATCGCAGACTGATCGATCACTTCGCACAGCACAATGAGCAACTCGCCGCCCTGATCGGCCGGGACCTAAGCGACTGGAGCCGGGCATGACCCACGCGCACCCAGCCGCGCCTCGGTCCGCACCCGTGCCGGGGTCTACACCGCTGACGCCCGGGTCGGCGACCGGACGCGCCTTTTTCTGGTTCACCGCGGTGGTCGCGGCACTGCTGCCCTTGGAGAGTTTTCTTCACGCGCGGATCGGCGCGCTTGGCGCCGGGGAACACGCCCTGTTTGCCCTGCAATTCGTCATCGAGGCGTCGGTCTACCTGGCGCTGGGGACGGTGCTGCTTATCCGGCTGATCGGAGCCGGGACATGGCGGCGCACACCCGTTGACGTGCCCCTGATGGTGGTCCTGGCCGTGGTCGCGTTGAGCATCGCCGTCAACAACGCGCCGCTTCGAGGCAGCCTGATGAACCTGCGATCGGCGCTACGCTACGCCGCGATCTTCTACCTCGTTGTGAACCTGGGTCTGACACTCAAGCAGGTGCGTTTCCTGCTGTGGGTTGTGTTGATCTCGGGGCTGGCTCAGGTCGGCATCGGACTGACGCAGTGGGTGGTGGGCTACGACCTGAAGGTGTGGATGCTGCCCAGGCAGGTTGACCTCGCGGTGGCGGGTAAGACGCGCCGGTTCGCACTGCTTGAGCGCGGGCGTGAGATCGGCAGCGTGTTCGGCACGCTGGGCGACACGCTGTACTACGGCCTGTTCCTGCTGGTTGTGCTGGGGGCGGCGCTGTCGCGTGTCCGGCGGTGGCGCATCTGGGACGGGCTGGTGCTGGCGGGCCTGCTGTTTGGGATCGCCCTATCCTTCTCGCGCGCCTCGGTGATCGCCGCTGGGCTGACCGTGCTGGGTTTCGCGGCGCACCGCCTGGGTGTCCGCCGAGTCGCCGCCGTCTGCTGCGCCTCGGCCGCGGTCGGGCTGGTGGTGCTGTCGGTCTCGCTGCTTAGTGAATCAACCAGCGGGACGTATCGCCACCCGCGTCAGGGCAGGCGGTCGGTCCTGAACAACATGACGAGCATCTTCTCGGCCGAATACCTCGAACGCTCCAAGCGTCAACGGCTGGGGACCGTGTTGGGTGTCGCGCCGACGGCGGCGATGAACGCCCCACTAATCGGTTATGGGCCGGCCCAGGGACATGCGATCGAACAACTCAACCAGGCCCACCGGACACGGCTGTACAAAACCCTGACCAAGGAGGGGTTCGAAGATGTCTACTGGGTCGCGCTGCTGTGTTACACCGGGATAGTCGGCGTCGTAGCGGTGGGCTGGCTGGGGATACGTCTGGCATGGACGTGCGCCGCGATTGCGCGCGGAGCCGGGGGCGCGGGCGGCGACCCGGTGCTGCGCTGGGCGGGGCTGGCGGGGTTGTGCGTCGTCGCCCAGGCGTTTGTGTTGATGTGGTTCAACCGTGTGCCGGAGATACGTTCGTTTAGCTTCTACTTCTGGCTGCTCCCGGCTCTGGCGTACGCCGCCTGGTCGGCGCATCAGGCCAGTCAGGTTGCGGCCGACAACGACGCTTCTATGATCCATCAAGCGTCATGAGAATCCTCCAGGTCTCACAAAACCTGTTCGTACGCGGCGGCTCGGACCGGGTCTTCCTGGATACCTGCAGGCTGCTGGAAAGCCACGGCCACACCGTGATTCCGTTCGCGGCGCGCCACGACGAGAACCCCCCTTCCAAGTGGTCTGACTACTTCCCCCCCGCCGCCGACTTCGAACACCCCGGCCTGCTGGACCTGGTGCGCTACACCTACTCACGCCCGGCCGCCAAGGCGATCCGCCGACTGATCCGCGAGCACAGGCCTGATGTCGCACACCTGCACATCTACTACGGCAAACTGACCGCGTCGATCCTCCCCGTGCTCAAGGCGGAGGGCGTCCCGACCGTCCACACGATGCACGAATACCGCCAGATCAGCCCGGTGTATACGCTTGTCTGCGATGACAGAATCAACGAGCGCTGCTGCGGCCCAAGCGCCTGGCGCGCCGTTGTCAAACGATTCAACCGTGGGTCGATCAGCCGATCGGCGCTGGCGACCGCCGAGTGGTACGCCTCCCGTATGCTAGGCAGCCTGCGCAGCATCGACCGCTTCATCGCGATCAGCGATTTCCAGAAGCGCAAGATGATCGAACACGGCGTGCCGGGCGAGAAGATCATCCGTGTTTACAACGCTGTGGATCCGGGCGATCCCCCCGCCGAGACAACCGGGGGCGGGGGCTACCTGCTGTATTTCGGCCGGGTCGAGCGGGTCAAGGGCGTATTAACCCTGGCCGAGGCGGCGGCAAAGCTCCCGGAAATCCCCTTCAAGATCGTCGGAGACGGCGACGCGAAGCCCGAGCTCGTTGAGCTATTGAAAGAACGGAAGATCAAGAATGTCGAGTTGGTCGGGTTCACGCGGGGCGATGAATTACGGCGTCTGATCCGTGGGAGCCTTGCGACGGTGCTGCCGGCCCAGTGGTACGAGCCGTTCGGGCTAACCGTGCTGGAGTCGTTCGCGCAGTGCCGGCCCGTGATCGCCAGCCGGATCGGTGCCTTGCCGGAGTTGATCAGCGACGGCGAGGACGGTTTACTGTTTGAGCCGGGCGATGTGACCGGGTTGTGTGAGTCGATCCAGGAATTGGCGAGCAACCGGGATCGTGCAAGCGCGATGGGGCTCGCCGGGCGCGCCAAGCTCGAATTACAGTTCACCGAGCAGGCGCACTATCATGAGCTGATGCGCGTGTACGAACAGGCAGGTGCGACATGCAGCGGATGATCTTTGTTGTAGGCAATAGCCGAAGCGGCACGACGATGATGGGCCGGGTGCTTGGCGGTCACAGCCAGGTGTTCACGTTCCACGAGCTGCACTTTTTCGAGCAACTCTGGAATGCCGGCCGTGAACCCAAGCTGATTGGACTCAAGGCCGCGGTCACGCTGGCGGCGAAACTGCTGACGACCCAGCGCGACGGGTACTACACCCGGCGTGATCCGGACATGTACGCCCTGGAGGCGACGGCCATTGTCAACGCCATCCCCGGCGAGGTGACGCCACCGGATGTGTTCACGGCATTCGTAACGAACGAAGTCGCCCGACAGGGCAAACCGATCGGATGTGATCAAACGCCGAGGAACCTGTATTACCTCGACGAGTTGTTGGTGATGTACCCCCATGCCCACATGGTGGTGGTGGTGCGCGACCCGCGCGACGTACTTCTATCGCAGAAAAGCCGCTGGAAGCGCCGCCGGCTGGGGGCCGACAAGATGCCGTGGCGCAACGCGCTGCGCACCTGGGCGGGGTACCACCCGATCACGATCAGTATGCTGTGGCGCAGCGGTGTCTCGGCCGGGGATCGACACGCTGACAACCGGCGCGTCACGGTGCTGCGATTCGAAGACCTGCTGACCGACCCCGAGGCGCACGTCAAGCAAGTTTGTGAAGCAATCGGGGTTTCCTACGAGCCGGAGATGCTGGATGTGCCTTGGATCGGGTCGTCGCATCAGCAGGATCAACCTGACGAACTAGGGATCGACCCAGCCTCCGCCGGCAGGTGGAAACAAGGCGGGCTGACGCCGACGGAGCTTGCGGTCTGCCAGCGCATCACCGGTGAGCTGATGCGCCGCCACGGTTACGAAGCAGAACCGGCGGCCGCATCCGTCTTGTCGCTTACCTGGTGCCGGATTACCTGGATAGGCAAGAGCGCCTTGGCCGTCATCCTGAACCTTGGCCGGTCTCGGAATCTGCTCGAAGCATTACGCCGGCGTCTGGGTCGGTGAGGGTGTGTCCAAGTAATTCAGCCGGCGCATCGTGTCGAGAAAAATGTCCCGGATCACCGGATCAAGCTCCGCCTCCGGGCGTGCCGGTACCGGAGACAGTCGGCGTCTCGCGTATGCCAGGAACGTCTGATCCTCGGGCAGACCGCAGAACTCACAAACCTGCCCAAGCGTCTGCTCGGGCTTTTGACATAGCTCCTCATAGCGAACCATGTGCAACAAGCCCGGCTCGCGCTCTATCAGTTGTAGGCCTTGGCGCATCACAAGCGTCCACTCGACCGCGGCCATGTCTTCGTGGCGAGAAAGTGTTTCGATCTCCTGAACACGATCCGAGAGCGCTTCATCCTTGGCCGCGATGTCCCGGACCATCAGGCGCCATTTGCGGTTATTCAGCCCCCACCAGTCCTCCCGTTGCCCCGGCATCTCCCGGCCGGCGCGCAGCGACCAGGACGTGATTGATTGCAGCGCATCGTACCCGTTGCGCACCAGGAACAGGCACTTGGCGTCGGGGAAGACCGCCTTGACGAAGGGCACACGGAAGATCATCTCCGGGTACTTATCCAGGACCCGCCGGGAGCCGGTGATCAGCAGCGCATAGCTATACAGTTTTCGGATCGCCTGCGCGGTGGTGTCGTCGGCATGTACAGTGTCAAGGTCATACCGCGCTTCGCCGACCTGATAGCTGCCGATGCAATCATCCAGCGGACAGGCCGAGTGCCAAAGTGCCTTGGGCTCGTTCAGAAACAACAAGTCCCGGTGCATCCCCAGCACCTTGCCCAGGATGGTCGTGCCGCTGCGCCCGGTGCCAAGCACGAAGACCGGGGCGACCACCTTGCGCGTGATCGGCAAACGCTTGACCAGGCCGTACTGCGCCATCAGCAGCGGGTTTAGCCAGCGAGCCCCGGTCGTCAACGGCCTGCCCTGAAGTAGGCCGTGTGCAATCAGACGTGACAGCGCCTTGGACGGGCGGGTTCGGATGTAGTCTCCATCGAGCTCTGCAATCATGCCGCACCCCCCGCGGCAGCAAGCGTGAGCCAATCGGGACGCTTCGAATAACCGGCAGCATCAAGCTGCTGCGCCAACCGCCGGTTGTAAGGCTCATAAAACACGTGCAGGCCGGCCAGCGTGTCTTGATCGGTCTGAGGTTCAAACGCCTTGCCATTCAATGCGTAGTACGCCCGGCGGAGCGAACGCTTGATCCCCGGGTGCGACCGCCAGAACCGCTCACCGAAACGATTCAGCCCGATCGCCAGCCGCTGCGCCGAAGCGCTACGGAAATCGGTGCTCTTATTCTCAAGGGTTAGTCCGATGCGGTCTATCTCATCCCCGTCGATGCCGACGAACGCAAACAGTTCGCGCAACACCGCAGACGGGTCGGTTTGCAACTCCTCGGCAAACACGATCTTGAGCCTGTCGCCAAACGTCCGGACCCAAGGCGGAAGGTAGTCGGCGTACTTACCACCCTCCAGCCCGAACCACGGGTTGTTCTCTCGCTTGCGCAGCGATTCGTCTGACATCGCCCGGCAGCGCTCGACATACTTCCCCAGTGTCAGGTCGGCGGGCAGTTCCAGCGTGCTCTTCTTGAAGTTGAAGAACGACACCAGGCGGGCGACAGGCTCGCGAAAAACCAGGACGACCTGCAGGTCATCGCCCATCGCTTCGCGCATCCCGTCGATCAGGGGCTGTCCGCCGAAGAAGTAACCCGGGGTGGACTCCATCCAGACCGGCTTGCCCACCACTCGGGCAAACTGGGCATGGTAGGCCTCGATCCCCGGCATCGGCTCGCCGTAACGCAGTGGCAGGAAGTGGCAGGTTTCCTTGACCGCCGACGCCCCGACCCGGGGATGCTGGCTGAGGTACGTAAACAAGGAGGTCGTGCCGGCCTTGTTGACCCCGGCGATGATCAGGTTGGGAAGTAGGGTAGCGCTCATGGCGGGTTATACGGACGCAGGACCGGCGTCGCGCCATCCTAGGCCCACAGGCGCACGCGCTCAAGGCCCGATTCCCTATACTGTCTCGCTTCGATGGATCAAGGCAAGCAAAACATGAAGATCGCCCTGCTGGGCACACGCGGCATACCCGCCAGCTACAGCGGTTTCGAAACCTGCGTCGAACAGCTAGGGCAACGCCTCGCCAAGCGCGGTCACGACGTCACCGTCTACTGCCGGAGCCACCACATCACCTACCCCGGAGACACCTACCTGGGCATGCGCCTGGTCAAGCTCCCAACCATCCGCAACAAATACCTGGACACGCTCTGCCACAGTCTTCTGTCTTCGCTTCACGCGCTTGTGCAGGACTACGACGTCGGGCTCTACTTCATCGCCGGCAACAGCCCGGTGACGTGGATACCGCGGCTGATCGGAACGAAGACGGCCTTGAACGTCGACGGGCTTGACTGGAAGCGCGGCAAGTGGAACCCCCTAGCCAAGCGCTACATCCGTTTCGCCGAGTGGCTTGCGCAGTATGCGCCCGACCTGTACCTCACCGACAGCCCGCTGGTGCAGGCCTACTACAAGGACAAGACCGGCAAGGCCCCGCCGTTCATCGTTTACGGCTCGGACATCGAGAAGCTGCCGCCGGGCGAGACGCTTGCGCAGTACGGCCTGGAGCCCCTGCGGTACATCCTCTTCGTCGGCCGGTTGGTCCCGGAAAACAACGCCCACCACCTGGTCGAGGCGTTTACTCAGATCGACACCAACATGAAGTGCGTGATCGTCGGGGATGCGCCGTATGCCGAGGATTATCAACAAGAGCTGCGCCGCCTGGCTGGGGACGACAAACGGATCGTCTTCACCGGGTACGTCTTCGGCGAGGGATACCGCGAGCTCGGCTCCAACGCCTACGCCTACGCCGCGACCACCGGGGTCGGGGGGACGCACCCGGCGCTGATCGAGGCGATGGCGATGGGCAACTGCTGCATCGTCAACGACACGCCGGTCAACCTCCAGACGCTCGGCGACTGCGGGCTGAACTACGACGGCGGGCGCGGCGCCGAGGCGCTTGGGCCGGTGCTCGAAAGAGCCTTGAGTGAGCCGGAACTGGTGCAGCGTCTTTGTAGCCAGGCCGCCGAGCGAGCGACGCAGGTCTATTCCTGGGAGCGTGTCACCGACGAGTACGAGAAGATGTGTTACGAGTTGGCCGGTCGGCCCGTGCCTAAGCGGCTAGACGGGGTCGCGTCCAAGGTCCACCAGACGGGCGATTCGTCACTCACGGAGACCCGATGAACACCCTCCTGAGCGATCCCGTGGTGCTGCCGGCCGTGATGCTGCTGGGGCTGTTGGCTGGGACGCTGGGCGGGATGCTCGGGGTCGGCGGCAGCGTCGTGATGATCCCCGGGCTAGCGGTGCTTTTTTCTTTAAACCGTTCGCTGGAGCCGAATCAGCACCTGTTCCAGGCGTCGGCGATGATCGTCAACGTGGTGGTGTCTTTGCCGGCGACGTGGCGACATCGAAAGGCCGACGCCCTGGTTTCCGACGCGCTGGTATGGATGCTGCCGGCGGCGCTGGTGTTTGTCCTCGTGGGTGTGTGGGTGAGCAACCGGCCGGTCTTCCAGGGCGCAGACGGAGGGCTATGGCTGGGCAGGCTGCTGGCGGTGTTCCTGGTGTATGTGATCGCGATGAACCTTATGAAGCTTCGGTCCACGACGGCGCGTGACGGGGCGGACCCACCACGTCTGACCGCAACGCGTGGGCTTGGCATCGGGTCGGTGATGGGCTCTGTCGCTGGGCTGATGGGGATCGGCGGCGGCGCGATTGCTGTGCCGCTACAGCAGGTTTTTCTTAGGCTGCCGCTGCGCAACTGCATCGGGAATTCCTCGGCCATCATCTGCGTCAGCGCGACCATCGGGGCGATCTACAAAAACGCCACACTCGCCCAGCATGCCAACGGATCGGGCCTGATCGATTGGCGCTACAGCCTTCTGATCGCGTTTCTGCTTGCGCCCATGGCCTGGGTCGGGGCACGTTTCGGCGCTTCACTGACCCACCGGCTGCCGGTCCGGCAGGTCCGTGTGGCCTTCATCGGGCTGATGATCGTCGCCGCCTGGAAGATGGCGGCCCTGCCTTTCGATCCCATCGGGTGGTAACACCCTGTCTTTTAAGGGCTTGCAACTTCTCACCGGCGAGCCGCGTTTGTGGGGATCTCACCCTGAAAATGCCCAGAACACGGGCACGAGGTTTGCGTATTAATGCGCAACCGGTGCCCACGCCGAAGATGCGCGGGCCGGCAAACAGGAGTGATATCGATATGACTCGGTTCATGAATAACACCAAGACGGCGGCTCTGCTGGGGCTGTTGTTCGGGCTGATCCTGCTGGCGGGGCACCTGCTGGGCGGGACCCAGGGGCTTGTCTTCGCGTTCATCCTCGGCGGACTCGGCAACGTCATCGCCTACTTCTACAGCGACAAGATCGCGATCGCGTCGATGCGGGGTAAGCAGGTTAACGCGCAGACCGCGCCGGACCTGATCGAGATGGTCGGCCGGCTGGCCAACAACGCCGGGCTGCCGATACCCAGGGTCTACGTCTGCCCGCAGGAAGCGCCTAACGCCTTCGCGACCGGGCGCAACCCCCGCAAGGCCGCCGTCGCAGTCACCCAGGGGGCGCTGAAGCTGCTGACCTACGATGAGCTTGAAGGGGTGATGGCCCACGAGCTGGCGCACGTGAAGAACCGTGACACGCTGATCTCGACGGTCGCGGCGACCATCGCCGGGGCGATCAGCGCCCTTGGCTGGGTGTTCATGTTCGGCGGTCGCAGCCGGGACGTGCACCCAGGACTGGCGCTGTTATTCGTGATCCTGGCACCGCTTGCGGCGACGGTCATCCAGTTGGCGATCAGCCGCAGCCGGGAATACGTCGCGGACGCAGACGGGGCCCAGATCGCCGGGACCCCCGCCGGGTTGATCTCGGCGCTACAGAAACTTGAAGCCACAGCCCGCAGGGTGCCGATGCATAACCAGATGCCCACGCAGAACCACATGTTCATCGTGATGCCCCTGGCCGCCGGGGGGATGGCTAGCCTGTTTTCGACCCATCCCAAGACCGCCGACCGCGTCGCCAAGCTCCGTGAACTGTTGTAAAGCCCCGCCGGCCCGCCTTTGGGCGTGTGGCCGGCCTCCACGAGTCTCTTTCTCCCCTCCGCCCCGTCCTCTCCCACAAGGCCGGGGCTTTTTTATCTCCCTGCCATCATCCACGAAAACCGGATTAACCACGAAGCGCGCAGAAGATCAGCCGCGGATGAACGCCTATGAACCTAAATCGGATCGGAACCCGATTCTTATCTGCGCTCATCTGCGTTTATCCCTGTTCCCGTCTTCGTAGCCTTCGTATCTTCGCGGTTACTCCGCCGCCTGCTTGACCCATTCGATAAAGCGCTCGCCGCGCTGTTCGTAATGATCGAACTGGTCCCAGCTTGCACAGGCGGGGCTTAGCAACACAACATGACCGGGTCGTGCGCATTGGACGGCTTGGCGCACCGCGGCTTCGAGCTCCCCGCAACGAACCACAGAGGCCTTGGCGCCCTTAGATAAACCGCCCCCGGCGGAGGCGTCTTTGGCCGTCGCAGCGATCACATCACCCGTCGCACCGATCGTGTAGAGACCTGCACACCGCTGCGCCGCGAAACCGGCAAGCGGCTGAAGGTCGCTGCCCTTGTCGTATCCGCCGAGGATGATGTGGACCGTCCCTGGTTCAAAACTCTCGATCGCTAACTTTGCCGCCTCGGGCGTCGTGCATTTGGAGTCGTTGAAATAACGAACGTCGTTGTGCTCCAACACAAACTGAAGCCGGTGCGGCAGGCCGGGAAAATCGGCGAGTGCTGATTTGCTGGCCTTTGGATCCACCCCCGCGAACGAGCAAGCCCCCGTCGCAATCTCCGCGTTCAAAACGTTGTGCCGGCCGGGCAGACGGATCATCATGTCGGCGGCTCGAACACGATCTTCAGTCGGCTCGTCGAAATCAAAAACCCGGTCGGGCCAGCGGTCGGCATCCAATTGAAAATGCTGACGTTGCCAGCCCGGCAAGACGGCGCAGTCCACGTCCTTCTGGTAATCAAAGATCACCTGCTTGTCGGCGAGATAGGCATCAAACGATCCGTGCCAATCCAGATGATTGGGGCTGATATTGGTGACGACCGCGATGTGCGGCGACCAGTGGTCTTCGCGCAGGCCGTGGAGCATGAAGCTGGACAGCTCCAGAACGACCCAGTCGTCGGGTCCGATGTTGTCGATTTTGTCCAGCAGCGACCCACCAAGGTTGCCGCCTACCCAGACTTTAGGTCGCGTTGTCGTGGACCGATCCCCCGGCGTAGCCGAGGGCTGGGGGAGTGCTAGGTTGAGGATATGCCCGATCATGGCGGTGACGGTGGACTTGCCGGCGGTCCCGGTGACGCCGATGGTGCGCAGGCGGCTGGGCAGGGCCTTGACCAGCAGACGTATCTCGCTGGTGATCGGGATACCGGCGGCCTGAGCGGCGCGGAGGAAACGGTTGCCGGGCTTGATGGCGGGGTTGGCGATGACCATGTCGCAGGTGGTGAAGTCGCTGACATTGTGTTCGCCCAGCCGGTATTCGATCGGCAAACCGTCGAGTTGGGCGAGGCTGTCGGCGAGCTTGTCGGCTTCGAGCAGGTCTGTGACCAGGACGTCGGCGCCTTGCTTGACGAGGTAGCGTGCGACACCGACCCCGCCGCCGAACCGGCCCAGGCCCATGACCACCACACGCATACCACTAAGGTCCATGGGGATAGCTTAACGGGGGATGGGAAAGAAGGTGAGAGTTGGGGCGCCGCTCTTGGGTGTCTGTTGAAAAAAGCCCGCGTTCTTGGGACGTGGGCTTGGGGGGTGTGGATTGGGTAGATACGCCGCGGGGCGATCTATTCGACAATCAGAGGCGGCTCAAGATCCTGGCTGGTGGAGCTGCCGATATCGTAGCTGACCAGTTCGGTGCCCACGGAGATGGAGAAATAAAGGAACAGCTCGTCATCCTTGCCCATCTTGCCGATCGGCAGTTGTTTGGCGTTTTGGATCGGTTGGAAGGCGTCGAAATAAAACTCCTGGTCGCCGTTTTCCTTGCGCCAGACGTAGGCGGAAATTTGCCACTTCTTGCCTTTGCTGTCGGTGAGGAAGATGGGCTGGAGCGCGGCGGCGGAGGCGACGCTTCGGCCGAAGAGGGAGCTGGCCATATCCGGCTTGATCGTGATCCTGACCATCCGGTCGAGTTCGGGGATGTCGAAGGCGTCGACGCGGACGCGCTGACCGATGTTGCTCGGGGTTTTCCTGGACGAGCCGCTGCCTTCGAGGATCACCCCGTCGCCGAGGGTCAGCCCGCTGGTGTAGTTCTTGCTGATGGCTTTGAACTTGTTGGATATCTCGATGTCCAGGGCGTAGGTTCCTGCCCGCGTGCCGGTGCGATCGCCGACCTTGGTGGGCCCCTGGGCGTCGTCACCGTCGTCGGTGTCCTGAGCCGGGGACGCCGGTGGAGCGCCCAGAGCGACGAGGACCTTCTCGGCGTCCCGTTCGGTTCCTTCGTCATCGGGCAGGCTCAGCCGCAAGTGCCGGGCCAGGAGGAATCGCGGCTGCTGCTCGGCGGGGACGAGGAAGACCCAGGTGAAGGTGTTCGCCGGGTCCGTCCCAAAGGCGTTGACGCCGTCGGAATCGAAGATGTAGAGGACACGGCTTTCGCCTTCTCCGCCCTTGGCAAAACCGATGGGGTCCGCCAGGGTGGTGATGCTTTTCTCGTTGGCTATCGCGCGTGTGATCAGTCGGATATGCGAGGAAGGCAGGCGCAGGTAACGGTCGCCGTCGAAGGTGCCCTGTGTTCGGGTCCATTCGGTTTCGACCAGGACCAGCTTGTAGCCCGGGCGTTTGAAGATTTCGCCCAGCGCCAGCGCGGTCGCGGGGCTGGCGCCGGTCAGCGAAGTGGCATCCTGGATATATAGCCCGGTGACTTTGACCGCATCAGGCGAGGCAACGATGGAGACGTTCTCGTCTCGCAATCGGACCAGTGACGCCTGGGACGCTAGCTCGGGCTGATACTCTGCCAAGGGGGTGCGGGTCGAGAAGGCGCCGCGCGACAGCATGTTGTAGAAGTTCGAAGCGACGTCGTTGACGGGCAGCCAGAGCTTGCTGTCGGTCCGGTCGACCGACCCGCCTGAGCCGAACGCGTAGGGGGCGTAGCCGCCTAAGTCCGTGCCGAAGGGCAGGAAGCTCAGCCCGAGGATGGCGATCCCGGCGGTCAGCACACCGCTTAAGAAGCCGAACCCGGCACCGAAAAGGGTGTTCATGATCGGGAGAAAATGCACGTTGGTCGGGACCAGCTTGTCCGTCGCGACGCGGAAGATCAATAGCGCCAAGGCGAACGGCAACAGCAGGCCGACGGTCCAGGCCATCACGGGGATGTACTTCATCAGCAGGCCCAGAGTCAGCGGCTCCCAGACCCCGAAAGCGATCGAGCCGGCGGCGACGACCACCAGCAGGTGAAGGAACGACGAGAACAGCCCCTGCACCGACCCCATGTACATCATGGCCAAGATGAATAAGAGAATCACGATGTTGGTAATCGGCATCTGCGGCTACTCCTTGACGGCGGCGGGCCTGTCCGAGCCGCTCTTGCTCTCGCGTTTGCTGCGGGAACTTCTCGAAGACTTACTCGAGCTTCTTTTTGAAAGCGATCGGGTGATCTCCTTGATGTCGGTGATCCCCTCGACAACCTTGGCCAGCGCCGCCTCCTGGAGCCAGATCATCCGCTGTCGGCGCAGGTGGGCGCGGAGCTTGTCGCTCTCGCCTGTGGCGATGTACTTACGAGCCTGATCGTCGATGGTCATCACTTCGTAGACGCCGACCCGGCCGCGGTAACCAAGGCCCATGCAGTCGGGGCAGGGCTGGGGCTTGTCCTTGACCATGACCTTACCCGAGGAGCGGAAGAGTTGCTCGACCTTCCCGGGGAGGTTCAGTTTTTTCAAGGCGGCGGGGTCCGGGACGAAGGACGTCCGGCAGGTGTGACACAGCCGGCGGACGAGGCGCTGTGAGATCACAGCCGTGATTGACTTGGCCCCCAGCTTACGGTCGCCGACGGCCTTGACCCAGGCGCGCAGCCCGGAGAAGGTGTCGTCGGCCTCGATGGGCAGGTAGATCCGGCATTCTTCGGTGCCCGAGGCGAGATGGCCGGGGGTTCTGGAATCGGCGAACCGGGTCAGGTACAGCACCTGCGGGTCGGCACGGAGCACCGCCATCAGCTTGTCGTTGAACTTCTCCGGCGGGACGCTTTCGTCCATCACCATGTGGTTGACGCCCTCCAGCTCCCAGGTCACGGCGTCTTCCATCGTGACGACGCTGCAGGTGTAGGGGTCGTGCTCGCTGAGCATGCTGTAGAGCATGGTGGTCGTACCCTGGCTCGGGGGCGCGGCGACGACGACCACCCCGCCGACCGAGCTGAGCAGCTGCCGGATCTTCTGCTGCTGCGGCTCGAGCATGCCCAGTTGCTCAAGGGGCATCTGCGTCCGCATGTCCGGGTCGACACTCAGGCTCATGCCAAGCCCGCGTGAGGAGCCCGAGGTCGTGATGTCCAGGGTGTGTCGACCCAGGTCCCCGGCGTCGACCTTGAGCAGCCCGCCCTGTTTTTTGCGGCGGTCTTCCATATCCAGACTCAGCGAAGACTTGAGGTAGTCCACCAACCGCATCGCCAGCGCCGGTTCGGTCTGAGCCTGGGGGTAGACCACCCCGTCAATGCGCACGTTGATCGTGGACTTGGACGGCTCGACCAGCACGTCGATGCGATCGGCACCGCGAGGCAGGGCGAAGTCCATCAGGTTTTCCATCAGCGCGTGCGCTTCGGCGTTGGGGTTGTCCCGGCTGGGCACCGGCAGGCGGGACTCGTCCTTTTTCATCAAGACCACCGACGCGTGCTCCTGGGCCGACTTCGCACCGCGCGTGGCCATGTGATCGCGGATGAAATCCAGCGAGACCTCCCACTTCGCCGCGGGTGGTACCTCGTTGTTGCGGTAGTAGACGTAACCCCCGGCCACACCGCCGACGATCAGCAGGCAGAGGAAAAAACCCACGAAGAAGAACGGGACCAGCAGCAAGAGCCCAAAGCCCAGCACGCCGCTGCCAAGGAACGCCAGGTTCCAGAGTTTGCGTTTGAGGTAGAACCGGCCGGCATCGCTATCGAGGTTGCTGACGGCCCAGCCCCAGCCGATCAACATCAAGACAAACAGCACCGGCTTGAGCAGGCTCATCAGGAAGACGGGTTCGGCCGAGGCGAGCAGTGGTGTCATAGTTCCGCTTCGTTGGTCGGGCCGGTCGGCCCGCGTGTGTCCGGTTGTCTGGCAGCGGGCTTGCCGGACTGACCCGATCCGGCCCGTGAACGACACCCGCCCCCCGTTGGCAACACAATCATAACCCCATACGCCCCGGGCGTTAAACCACCGCCCTATGCCGTGATCCCACGCAGACGCATCTTGATCTCCTCCGGCGAGTTCGCGACTTCCGTCGCCACCTTCGGGTGGACGTACTGCTTCTCCACCAGTTCCACCAGGCTGTCGGAAAACGTCTGCATCCCCATGTCCCGGTGGGTCTTCATCACCTCGGGCAGCTCGTCCTCCCGGCCTTCGAGGATATATTTCCGCGTCGGCGGGCTCTGCAGCAGGATTTCCACCGCCGGGACACGCTGAACATCCGGCATCAGCGTCGGCAGGAGCTTCTGATACACAAACGCCTGGAGCTGGAACGCCAGGAGGTTGCGGATCGCCTCACGCTCCTCCTGAGGGAACAGGTCGTAGATACGGCCAAACGCCTGGGCCGCGCTGGAGGCGTGGATCGTCCCGAACACCAGGTGCCCGGTCTCCGCCGCCTGGAGGGCCGCCTCGAACGTCTCCTTGTCGCGCATCTCGCCGATCAGCACCACATCCGGGTTCTCCCGCACCAACGCACGCAGCGCGATCGGGAACGTCGGCACATCCAGCCCGACCTCACGCTGGTTGATGATCGCCTTCTTGTCCTCGAACAGGTACTCAATCGGATCTTCGATCGTGAGGATATGGCAGGCCCGGTTCTTGTTGATGTGGTCCAGCAGCGCCGCGATCGTCGTGCTCTTGCCGCTGCCGGTCACCCCGCACAGCAGGACCAGCCCGTGGTGCAACTCGCAGAGCTTGTACATCGACTTGGGCATGTACAGGTCATCCAGGTTAAGGATCTCAGCGCTGACACGTCGGGCGGCGATGCCGCTACGGCCTCGGGTGCGGAAGATGTTGATACGGAAGCGGTGGATCTGACCCTTGATCTCAAAGTCGACCCCGAGATCCAGTGAGCCGTGCTCGGCGTACCACTTCCACTGCGACTCGCTCAGCGACGACTCGATCGCACGCTCAAACTCCTTGCTCGGAATCGGCGGGACGTCCAGGTTCTTCAGCGCCCCCTTCAAACGCAGCTTAGGGACGTGGCCGGCCCGCATGATCAGGTCCGACGACTCGAACTTGACCGCGGCCTCGAAATACTTAGCAAGCTTGGAATCCGCCAGCGAACGCTGCTCGTCCACGTGGTCAATCACCATCGAGTCATGCATCGAAGATTCAGGCACAACAACTCCTCATCACCATCAAGGTGGTCTCAAATATCCCCACGGGCCACGCCGCCGATCAGGCTCGACGGCACCGTCGGAACAGAACGCCCGCCCGGGGTTTTCCACGCGATGCCAAGCGATGGCATCGACCCTCCCGAGGAAACCGGGTAGCGTGGCATTTTAACCCATGCTCGCGGGTCATGCACCTGGCCAGCTTGGTCCAGCGTAGCCCGTGAACGCCGGTGCTGAAAGTCAAGCCAACGACGCGAGATCTGGAGAGCCAACTCCTGACAAGCCCTTAGCTTGCGGCGAAATCGGGGTTGGGCCTCTCAAGAAGCTGCCGTGCTCCAACCCACCCCCATCCCCCGGTGCCGTCGTTAAGGGCTCTCAGCCGTCAGATCTAACACATACCCGGTCCGGGGAGCCAGCACACCGATCGGTTGATACCCGCCGCCGCCCATCTCATTAGCCCCTCCTTGTGGCAAGAGGTCCACCCCATGCAACAGTTCGACGGCCCCGGCTGCGCCGGCGACCTGTCTGTGACTCAGCGCTAATCCGTAACGGTCGACCGGCGCATCCGAGAGGTTGATGATCACCAGCATGGCTTCGCCCTTGTACAGACGCCAATAGGCGTACACGGACCCGTGGCCGGCATCGACCGGCCGAAAGTCGCCGACCGACAGCGCCGGGTGCTCCTGTCGGAGCCGGATCAGCCGGCGGTACAGGTGTAACAGTGAGCCCTCGTCGTCCGCCTGGGTCTGCACATTGACTTGCTGATGGTCGCTGTTGACCCGGTGCCAGGGGTTCACGGCCGAGAACCCGGCGCCCGGATCAGGCGTCCACTGCATCGGGCTTCGGATATCCGGGTGCGGGCCGTGCCCGGACATCCCGATTTCCTCGCCGTAATACACAAACGGCACGCCGGGGCTGGTCAACTGGATCGTCGCCGCCAGCTTGGCCTTGGCCATGTCCCCGCCGAACTGAGACGCCGCGCGGTCCATGTCGTGGTTGGCTAGGAATGTGGCGTACTGCCTGCGCGGGAACAGCCGCAAAACCGCCGCCGCCGTCTTAGCCAGCCGGGCCCGCTCACCGGTGTTCGCCGCGTGCATCGTCGCGTACGCCAAGTCGAACTCAAACGCCAGATCCATCTGGTCTCCGACGTAGGCCGACACCGTCTTCGAGCCCGTCCAGACCTCCCCCACCGCCAGCGCCTGAGGGTTCACCTCTTTGTAGAAAGTGTAGAACCCCCGCAACCATTGATGAGTCGCACGGGTGTGCTCCTGCTGCTCGCCACGCTCGATCATGTGCTTGATCGCGTCGAGCCTGAACCCGTCGGCCCCCATGTCCTCCAGCCAGAAGCGCGTGACATCTAACATCTGCCGGGTCACCGCCGGGTTCTTGTAGTTCAGGTCAGGCATGCTCGTGCTGAACACGCCGTAGTAATACATGCCGTCCAGCCCGTGCCAGACATCCTGGCCCCAGGGCCCTTTGTAGTCGGGCTTACGCTTGGACCAGAGATACCAGTCGTGGTGCGCCGAACGCGGGTCGGCCGAGCCCCGGAACCACGGATGCTCACGCGATGAATGATTCAACACCAGGTCAACGATCACGCGGATGCCCCGGCTGTGCGCCGCTTCCATCAACTCGCGGAAATCTTCGTTGGTCCCGTAGTCGTCTTCGACCGCGTAGTAATCGGTGGTGTCATACCCGTGGTAGCTGGATGACTGCATGATCGGCATCAACCAGATCCCGGTCACGCCCAAGTCGTCGTGAGTGTCGGGGTCGCCGTCATTGAGGTAGTCGAGCTTGTCGATCAGCCCGCGCAGATCGCCGATCCCGTCATCGGCAAGCGGCCCGTCGGTCGAGTCGGCAAACGAGCGGACGAAGACTTCGTAGAACACCGCACCGTCCCACCAGCGCGCGCCCTTACCCGAAGCCGGCGTGCCGATGTCCTGCGCCTGCGCCGCCGTGGAGACAACACTTAGTATAAGAATCGCTAACACCGACCGCATACGGATCAACACCCCGAGTAAGTAAAACACCGCTACTCCTTTCATTTCGTCTGCAAAAAAATAGTCGCTCGCTGCGGACCCGCAGACGCGGGGGCGCCGGCCGATGGCATGCATTCTAGCAATCACCTCTACGGAACAGCCGGACGCCAAAAAACAGGTGCGACATCCGCACCGCCGGAAAGGTTTTTTACCATGCCAGACGACCGCACCCACTGCCCCGGCAAGGCTTTGCGACCGCTTGCTGGGATCGGCCGGGGGCCAGCAAGCCCAGGGCCTTGCAATCCCCGAACGGGATGTTATATTAAGCCTAGTATATCCTGATATGGGCGGGCAGGCTCCGGCAGATGTCTCACTCGAGGGGAGCCCAATCGATGAAACCCGTCCGCACACTTCGCCGACCTCACACCGGCTGCGTGTATCCAAACACCGCTGCTGCCACACGTCTTAACGCCGCAAGACGATCTCCGAACTTCCCACGCAAGCTCACCATCGGCATGACGCCTGCACGAGCAAAGTCATTACAGGGGATCAATCTTCTCATCAAGCCTAATCAAGGTGACATTGGTACTAAACCATAACGGAGAACTGACTAAATAACATGATGCAAGACTTGCCAGCAGCGCCTTACTGAAACCTGCATCATTACGGCTGTTACAGTTTTTTTCAAGCAACGCGGATTGCATTCGTCCTAAATGTTTGTTGTTAGTAATTCGGCTTGTCGAGTGGGGCTTTTATTCTCAAGGCATCTCACCTCCAACTCGGCAAAGAGGGAGTGGATATTTTTTTATGCCGTTGACCCTGTGTTTGGGGAGGTTTGTCCATGGAAACAGACAAACCGGTGGGGGTTCAGGAATTGGTCGGCGAATCCATGTGGTCGCGGACCATCCGTGCAGAGATTGCCCGGGTGGCCTCTTACCACTCGACCGTTCTAATCACCGGCCCAAGCGGGACCGGCAAAGAGTTGATCGCCCGAACGATCCACGCGCAAAGCCGGCGAGCGGACAAGCCCTTCATCCCCGTCGACTGCACTGTCATCACCGAGAGCCTGCTCTCAAGCCAACTGTTTGGCCACGTCAAAGGTGCATTTACCGGGGCTACGTTCAGCGCTCTGGGCTGCTTCAGGGCCGCCGAAGGGGGCACCCTGTTTCTCGACGAGCTGGGTGAACTCCAGCCGCAGCTACAGGCGAAGCTGCTGCGCGTCATCCAGGAACGGGCGGTCGTCCCGGTTGGGAGTTACCAGGCCGTCCCCGTCAACGTCCGTATCATCGCGGCGACGAACCGCGACCTAAAGCGGCTGGTTGTTACGGGCGCGTTTCGCGAGGACCTCTACTACCGTTTGGTTGTCTTCCCGCTGAATATCCCCGCGCTGAAACAGCGCCGCGAGGACATCGCCCCGTTAGCACATCATCTGCTCCAGAAGCTCTGGCAGGAATGTGGGCTTCCGCTGGCCAAGTTATCACCGCAAGCCTTGATGCTCCTTCAGCGGTTCGACTGGCCGGGCAATGTACGCCAGCTTAGGCACGTGCTCGAACAGGCGGTCATTAGTTCCCGTGACCAGACGATCTCGGGGGCTCTGATGGCCCAGATCCTTCGAACCGCCAGCCTCCCCGCGACGGCCGAGGAGCTCCGTGTCGAAGCAGGTCCGGTCGAACCATCGCTCCCCGCCGGCCCCATGAAGCACTGGCCCAAACTCAATGAGTTGGAGCAACGCCACATCTTGCTCACACTCGAGGCGACCGGCTACAAATGTAGTGTCGCGGCCCGACTGTTGGGCATCTCCCGACAGGCGCTAAATCGCAGGATCGAAAAGTACCACATCGCGAAGCTTCATCACGGCCGGGCCCGGTCGCTGGGATCTAGATTCCCCTGCACACCGCTGCGGCCTGAGTAAACCCCTCACACATTTCGATCCCGTTTCGAACCTACACGGCCCACGGCTCGCATCGAGCTGACCGGAATCGGTCAGGCGGCTGCCCGGAATCGGACCGGTGACAGCCCGGAATCGGACACTCCACGATACCGCGGCGCACGGCCGAGCGGGCCGTGAACCCATCTGGCTTTTTCTTATCCGTCACCCCAACGACGGTTACCTCTCCTGCGCATAAGACGTGCCGAGGTTTGGCAGGCCCCTTGCCTGTCACAACCCGGAACAAAACGGCCTTGACCCGGGCGTTCAGCCCGGACATCGGATTGCCTTTGGCTGAAGGGGAAAGAGCCATGATCCCGCAATCACAAATCTGTTCAACCCGCACAGTCGTGATCGTCGACCCCGTGGTTGATGACTACGACGAACTGGTCGCCTCCCGCCGAGTCGGTAACAACAGGTTCTTCTTCGCCGACACCGGCGAAGAAGCGCTGCGTCTGCCGGCCCCCCCGGATGCGGTGTGGCTGATTAATGTTGACCTGCCCGACATGCCGGGCTCGGATCTGACCCGCTTGCTCCGTGAGCGAACGGACCGGCCGACGGTCTGTCTGATCGGCGATCAATATGACGCCCAAGACGAGTTGGCGGCTCGCTGCGGCGGCGCGGCGATCTACCTTTGCAAGCCGCTGTCACCACGATGGTTTCTGCACCTCGCGGACATCACATCCGATCGAGACGGCCAGCTCTTTGATCTGGAGCCGCGTCCGCCTACGCGATGCCGAGACCGCCCGGCCTTGCAGACCCCGGAACCCACCGCGCAGTCCCTGGAACTATATGCAAATCAAACGCCGCCACGAAGGTGGCAGGGAGAAGATCACGATGAACACCATGAACGAATCTTCATTAGACCAACTCAGCGGCGAGATGCTGCTTCTGACCGCGATCTTTGGCGACGCACAGACCCGCACATTGATCGATCGTGAACTGGACCGCCGGGCCAACCCGATGCGGTCTCGCGACGATCGGTCGAGCCGGACCGTAGCCGAAGTGGCCGGGGTGTGGCACACCGCGGCCTGACGATGTTTGACCGCGGCGCACGATTGAAATGATGCGCCGTATGAAGTTGTCACGATCCTGAAATCGCCGTGCCGCTACACATGCGGCACACATGCACCCAATGCACCGCACACGGACATGAACACACAAGGAGAAGACCATGTTCAAGCAATCCCTGACCATCCTGACAGCCGCCGCCATCCTGTTTACCACCGCGCCCGCATCCGCCGACTGGAACACCGGGGATCCGTACAAGTGGGTACAGATGCCCGACCTCAGCCCGCAAGGCATGGACGTCAACGCCACCTTTGACCAGGGGGACGTAGGAGGGCTCCCGCCGTTCATTGTCCTGGCCGACGACTTCCTCTGCACATCAACCGACCCGATCACGGACATCCACCTCTGGGGCTCGTGGAAGAACGACCAATTACCGCAGGTCTTCGACCCGAACACACCGGGCTTCTTCTCGCCCGACCCGGGAGCGGTGATGTTCAACCTGAGCATCCACGCAGACATCCCCGCAAATCAGAACCCGGCGGGCTACAGCATGCCCGGTCAACTTCTATGGTCCAAGGTCTTCAACCCAGGCGAGTTCGCGGTCCGGCCGTGGGCGACCAATATCGAAGAGGGTTGGCTCGACCCGATCTCCGGCCAATACATCTTCCCCGGGGACACCGTGGCCTGGCAGTACAACTTCCTGATCCCCGAAGTTGAAGCCTTCATCCAACAGGGCACATCGACCGACCCGGTCGTGTACTGGCTGGATGTCGCAGCGGTTCCGCAAAACGAGGGCGTCGTCACCGAGGAGCCCTTGTTTGGATGGAAGACATCGATCGACCACTTCAACGACACAGCCGTGTACGGGTCGACCGACCTGTTCAACTGGCCCAACGTTACCAATTGGCAGCCGATCGATTCGCCCATCGGGGTGAGCCAACTGGATATGGCGTTCGTGATCACCCCTGAACCGGCGACGTTAGTGCTGTTTGCACTCGGCGGCCTGGCGATGCTGCGCCGGCGAGGGTGAAACCGAGGACATGGCCCCGCCGGGTCGGCCATCGGTCGGCCCGGCGGGGGCGACGGACAGGCCAAGACCGTATTCAAGACGCCGACTACTGACCTGAACAGGAGACGCACAGCATCGAACCGAGTGACTGACGCGCCTCGGAAAAACCTCAACGTCATGCACCCAATGCACAGCATACGGGCATGAACACAAGGAGATTCGATCATGTTTAAGCAATCCCTAACCATCCTGACAGCCGCCGCCATCCTGTTTGCCGCGTCACCCGCATCCGCCGACTGGGACCCGGGCGACGGGCACAAGATGCACTTCCCGCAACTGCCCGACCCCAACGGCTGGGACGTGTCGTTCAACAACGGCCCGCTGGGCGATGACTGGGAGTGCACGGAGACCGGTCCGGTGAGTGACATCCATATGTGGATGTCGTTCCGCGGGGACAACGAGCCCAGCCCCACGGCGGTCGTGGGCGGGTTCGTGGAGATCTGGAGCGACGTGCCCGCCGGGGTCGACTCGTCGATGCCCTGGAGCCATCCCGGCGATCTGTTGTGGGGCATGGGCTTCGACACCCTGATGCCAAACGTGACGATGCGTCGTTACGGTACCGGCGATCAGGGCTGGCTCGAACCGCCTGACCAGTTCATCCGGCCCGACCACCAGAACTTCTGGCAGATCAACATCGATCCGATCGATCCGTCGGTGATCGATCCGTTCCAACAGACCGCGGGTGAGATCTACTGGCTGGTGTCGCACATGTTTGTGGACGATCCGGCGAACCCCGCGCAGGTGGAGATCGGGTGGAAGACCTCGATCGAGCAGTTCAGGGACGACGCGGTATTCACGAACCCGCTGGGGCTGCCCCAGTGGATGCCGCTGGAAGATCCGTTCACCGGTGTGTCGCTGGATCTGGCGTTCGTAATCACCCCCGAGCCGGCATCCCTGGCGCTGATGGCGCTGGGAACCCTGGCATGGCTGCGCCGCAGGTAACAGCGTGTGTCGGATGAGGCCCCGGCCGGCTGTACGTCGGCCGGGGCACGCTTGACCACGCGTAGCCGAACACATGCTTTACCAAAGGAACACAACAATGAAATCTTACGCTTTCGCTTTCGCAGCCGCACTGACAGTTGTCATGTTGACGCCAGCCATTGCCGCAGCCGACTGGGACCCCGTCGACGGGCACAAGATGCACTTCCCGCAACTGCCGGACCCCTTCGGCTGGGACGTGGAGATGTTCACGGTTCAAAATCAACTCGCGGACGACTGGCAGTGCTCTCTAAGCGGGCCGGTCAACGACATCCACTTCTGGACGTCCTGGCAACAGGACAACTTCCCCTCGACCGAACCGATCCCCGGCCGGATCGACGCGATCAAGGTTGAGATCTATAGCGACGTGCCGGCCAGTGTCGGCGGCGCGCCGTTCAGTCAGCCGGGGCTACTGCTGTGGGAACGCAATTTCCTGGCCAGCGAATTCACCGTCCGCGCAGCCGGCACGGGCGATCAGGGGTTCTATCGGCCCAACGGTGGGCTGCTGGACTTCGCCCCGTTCGACCACCAGCTTTACCAGCAGGTGAACATCACCGACATCCTCGACCCGTTCGTCCAGGAGGAAGGCACGATCTACTGGCTTGCGCTCTATGCCGACTGGTTCACCGGGATCCAGGCGCCGGTGGGTTGGAAGACGTCGCAGGACCACTTCAACGACGCGGCCGTGTTCATGAATGCCAACTTGGCCGTGCCGCAGTGGACCCCGCTGTTTGATCCGTTCACACAAGAGAACCTCGACTTCGCGTTCGTGATCACCCCCGAGCCGGGGACGTTGGGCCTGGTGATCACAAGTGGTTTAGCTTTTTTGATCCGCCGCAGGAGGTAGCCCGTTCGGGCAATAACGATGAAAGGAAATGAATCATGAAAACGTACCTGATTACATTGATGACCATCGCAACCCTTTTCACGATGAGCAACGTTGGCCTGGCACAGGGCCTGGATTCACCCAGTGCGGATCTGCCGCCGGACGGCGTCTACATTTCGCCGGACGAGTTCCACGCATACGCCGCCGCCGGGATCGTCTTGGACGATCCCATTCACCGTCCGTTTGCCGGAACGGCCGTCCTGCAAACCGTTGGCAACGACGAGCTGGAGACCTTCGATTCCCAATTCACGGCCGTGGAGGTTGGCATGGGACTCGGGCTTATGAGTCTGACCGGGCCGGTAACCGTTCGAACCTCGAACAGGGCCCTGAGCACGACGGGCACGTTCGCCACGGAGATCATCTCCATGAGCCTCTCGGGGAATACGCCTTTGGGGCCGATCATGATCCGACAGGACCCCAACCGTGCTACGACGGGCTTGACAGACATCAACGATCTCGGTGGTGGCCTGTACCACATCGACAGTTTCTTCGACGTATTCACTGAGCTTTCTGTCGACGGCGGGAACAGCTGGATAGCCTCCGACGCCAGTACGCACCTGTTCCTGGTCCCGGAGCCAGTGACCTTGAGCCTGCTTGCCGTGAGCGGTTTGGCCGTATTGATCCGTCGCAGGAGATAACCCCGCGGGAATGAGCGAGGCCCGCCTCATAGCGAGCGGGCGGTGTGGCGGCGCTGTGTAAGCGGTAGCCGCGCGGGTGTAAGCGAGACACCGACCGGCACAGCGTCGGCCGGAGTCTCCCCCACCCAAGGACAGACTTTCACGCACAACGAAAGGGGACAACGCCATGAAGGCACTTTGCAACACGATGATCGCCACACTGATCATGGTTCTTCTCACACCGTCCATCGCCGGTGCCGACTGGGACCCAGGCGACGGGCATAAGATGCACTTCCCTCAGTTGCCCGACCCAAACGGCTGGGATGTCTCGTGGGGTGAGATCGGCGGGGGGAGACTGACGCTGGCCGACGACTTCCTGTGTACCGCAACCGGTTCGATCGACGACATCCACTTCTGGCTGTCGTTTCAGGGCGACGACTGGATAGGCGACCCGAGTTTCATCGGCCCCGTCACGGTCGGCATCTGGTCGGACCAGCCCGCAGGCGCCTCGTACAGCCGACCGTTGGAACCGCTCTGGCAGCAGGACTTCACCGCCAGCGAATTCGCGTTCCGCTACTACGGAAGCGGGGAGCAGGGCTTTATCAATCCCGACAACGGCGTGTTCGCCAATCCCGACCACTTCGATTTTTTCCAGATCAATATCACGGATATTGTAAACCCGTTCATACAGCAGGAGGACACGATCTACTGGCTGTCTCTGACGGTCGAGATGGACGCGGGGATGCCGGGCTGGAAGACGTCCCTCGATCACTTCAACGACTCCGCGGTTTTCAGCTCCCCCTACTCGGGCAATATGTGGATGCCACTGGGCGACCCGTTCTCAAGCGAGCCGTTCGACCTCGCGTTCGTGATCACCCCCGAACCGGCAACCCTTGCGCTGATGACGCTGGGCGGCCTGGTGTGTCTGCGCCGCCGATAGAAAGGAGGACACCCCGGGGCCCGCGATATCGGCCTGTGTATCCCCCAAAAGCAGCGACGGGGGCTACAAGACGCCTTGGTTCGCCTTGAATCAACCATTTAACTCCGTTTTTACCGGGAGGAAGAAGATTTTGCGTGTATTAAGATGTCAAAGTCTTTATACTGAGGCTAACTAGCCCGGCGGTGGAGCCGAGCGGAGCCAAATGGGAAATGTCGGGCTGTATGTGTCCCGCGCGTTTCGATCAGCACTTGGGGCACGCACAACCCGATGTTTCGTAACGCACTTCAGGAGGAGGATGGACTATGGCAAAACATTTACTGACCTTCGTATTGACACTCGGCGTCGTGTTCGCAGCGGCGCCCGCCCACGCCGACTGGGTCCCCAGCGATGGGCACAAGATGCACTTCCCGCAACTGCCGGACCCCAACGGCTGGGACGTCGACGTCACGACCGACACCGTGTACGACGACTTCCTCTGCTCCGAAACCGGCCCGATCGAAGACATCCACTTCTGGGCGTCGTGGATGCAGGACCTGGTTGGCCAGATCAGTTGGATCGACGTCAGCCTGCACGGTGATGTCCCCGCCGGTGCCGACCCCGACCCGCTGATCACGTACAGCCACCCCGACTCGGTGATGTACAGCGATCCCAACACACTATGGTCCCAGCGTTTCTTGCCCGGCCAGTTCATCCTGGCACCCGGCGGGATTGGTGACCAGGGCTGGCTCGCACCGAGCTTCAATCCGCCGCAATGGAATCGCCCGGACCATCAGGAGTTCTTCCAGATCAACATCCCGCAGATCGACAACCCGTTCATCCAGCAGAAAGACACGGTCTACTGGCTCGGGATCCACATCGGCGTGGAGAACGCCAGCACAATGATCGGCTGGAAGACGACCCTGGATCACTGGAACGACGACGCCACCTACGTCTACAGCGGCTGGCAGGAACTGATCGACCCGCTCTCCGGCGAATCGCTGGACATGGCGTTTGTGATCACACCCGAGCCGACGAGCTTGGCGCTCTTGGCGCTGGGCGGCGTGATGATGCTGCGTCGGACCCGTTGAACCGTCTATCTGGTGCATCGGATAACTTCACTTCACCGACCGCGCAGGGGGCGCGGTCGGTGTATTAGTGCGCCTTGCCGGATGCCATTTGCTTGTTGATCTTGGCCTTGAACAACTCGACGTCGTCCTTCCTGATCGACAGGACGTCGAAAAAAGCGACTCGGACAGAGGAAGCACCGTCTCGTCGCCGCGGGCCATTGGGAGGGGCGCCGGGGCTCGGTACAAGGTCACAAAGGTAACACCGGTGGCTTTCACGCCGCCGGGCGGATTGGCAGGCCGGCGGCGATCAAGACTTGCTTGGTCTGCGCGATCGAGTACTCGCCGTAGTGGAAGATGCTCGCCGCCAGCGCCGCATCTGCGCGGGTCTGCTCGAAGACTTGGCGCATGTGCTCGGGACTGCCACAACCGCCGGACGCGACCACCGGCACGTCCACAGCCTCGGCGACCGCGCGGGTGATCTCGATGTCGTAACCGTCCTTCGTTCCGTCGGCGTCCATGCTCGTCAAGATGATCTCGCCGGCGCCCAGCTCGACCACGCGCCTGGCGTACTCGAGCGCATCGAGCCCTGTCGGCTTGCGCCCGCCGTGGGTGTGTACCTCGAAAATATATTCGCCACGGGTCTCTGGTCCTTGGTCTCTGGCTGGCCCGGCACCGGGTAACGATCTGCGGCGAGACTCGAACGCTTCCCGGGGAACGCGCTTGGGGTCGATGTTCACCACCGTCGCGCAGCGCCCAAAACGCCGTGCCGTCTGCGCCACAATATCCGGATCGATCACCGCCGCGGTGTTGATACTCACCTTCTCCGCGCCGGCCTGGATCAGCTTCGTCACATCGTCGATCGTACGGATACCCCCCCCCACCGTGAACGGCATGAAGCACTGCTCCGCGACCCGGCGCACCATGTCCAGCGTGATATCCCGCCCCTCGTGGCTGGCGGTGATATCCAGAAAGACCAACTCGTCTGCGCCGGCCTCGTCGTAAACCCGCGCAACCTCCACCGGGTCGCCCGCATCACGCAGGTTCAAAAAGTTAACGCCCTTCACGACACGCCCTTCATGGACGTCCAGACACGGGATGATCCGTTTCATCAGCATAGACCCGTGAGTATAGCACCCCGAAGCCCCGCCTACCCCCTAAGTGCCACCAGGCCTTGCGGGCCAAAACATGTCGTCAGACCCACAAACATGGGCAATCACACAATCCTCCTCGTCTGCCAAGCAGTAAACCAAAGCTCGTATAGTGACAAATGTATGATATAATTGGTCCGTAATCGGCAGTGCTCCCTTTACACATGGGGACGTCATGACAGCTAAACGCGCATTCACGTTAATCGAACTGCTGGTCGTTATCTCAATTATCGCGCTGCTGATCGGCATCCTGTTGCCCGCCTTAGGAGCAGCCCGACGCAGCACCCTAACGGCGGTCTGTAAATCCAACACACGCCAAGTGCTGACGGCCATTGCGATGCACGGCAACGATCACGAGGACGACCTGCCCGTCGTGGTGAGCTACGACGTGGAACTGAGGACCGCACAAAGTGTGGTGTCTGACCCGATCCCGTATCTGCATCACCAGTTGACCCCTTACCTCGGGGGCGAGGCAAGCCCGGGTAAATTCTCCCAAGCTTTCCGCTGCCCGTTGCGCGAATCCGTGGGTGCCCCGATTGGCTTTCCCGACCTGCTGGACGCCCGTCACACCCACTACCGCTACAACTGGCAGGCTGCGTACTACCGTCCGGGCATCCAGCTGCCCCCGCTCGAACCAGCCAGGCCAAGAAAGACCCCGGTCCAGAAATCCTCAGGGATCAGGAGCAGTTCCGTTGCGGTCTTCATATATGACTCAGCCTGGTCCAACTGGGAGAACAATGACTTCCTTCCCAGCGCGAAGATCAACACCGGTTACGCCGATTCACACGTCGACGCGATCGAGACGACTGAATACATAGAGCTCTCCAAGTTTGGAGGGGAAGAGAATTCGGTAATGTTCGAATGGCGTAAATGTATTCTTGAACCTTGGCTGGCCCTACACCGATAATTTGAATGAGTAACCCGAGCAGTGGTATGCACCGAGCGGGGCCACACGTTCAACAACATGAGCCGTTGATGATGGCATCCCCACCGCCCCGCTAACTAGCCGCTTGCGATCTCGCAGTCACGACAGGATCGAACCGATCACGAATCCAGATTACTCAACACCCTAAAACAGTGCCCAAAAGATGAACGGAACCAACCACGCGGCATCCGATCGATGCACCTGAATCACCAGAGAACCCGCCATGCGCCCCCCCAAACTCCTGCTCGCCCTGTTCATCCTTCCCCTGCTCGCACCCACGCTTCAAGCTAAGGACCGCGTCACCGAGCCCTTCCTCGGCATCCGCATCCACGAGATCACCTTCGACCAACCACGCCCCCTGGTCATCCGCGTCGCAGAGATCGACCTGACCGCCGAGAGCATCACGTTCCTGATCACCCCAGGCAACGGCGACCCCAACGGTGACGAACCCGGTGACCCGAACTTCGAAACCACACGACAGACCACCCTCCAATTCCTCAAAGACCAGAACGCACAGCTCGCTATCAACGCCTCGTTCTTCACCTTCAAGAAAGACCCGCTCACCGACAAGGGCATACTCGACACCGACAACGTCGGGCTGGTCGTCTCGCGCGGCGACCGGATCTCCCCGCTTGAAAGAAGCCGGCCCGCTATCAACATCAGCCGCGACAACACGCCCCACATCATCCGCGGCCCCGACGACGGGTTCATGATCACAGACCCGCCCCCGGACCAAGTCGAACTCTACAACGCCGTCTCCGGCAGCAACCAGATCGTCACCGACGGCAAATCCACCGTCAGCGACTCCAAGTTCTCCACCACCGCACACCCGCGCACCGCCATCGGCATCACCGACCGCAACACGCTCCTGCTCGTCACCGTCGACGGCCGACAGCCCGGCTTCTCCGAAGGCAGCCCCCTTGATGAACTCGCCCAACTCATGATCGAACTCGGCGCAGTCCAAGCGTTAAACCTCGACGGCGGCGGCTCCACCACCATGGCCATCGCCGACCCCGACCCCCGCGTCCTGAACTTCCCCAGCAGCAAAGACAAAGCCGGCAACCCCGGCGTGCTACGCGCCAACGGCACCAGCCTCGCCGTATTCGCAAAGCCGAATCCCGACTACATACGCTCCGAATAACCCCACCCCCCGCCTCACCTCACAACCCAAGCCCGGTCATGGCCCAAAGGGCCTTGGCCGGGGTGATCCCTAACAACCACCCCGCCTGTTAACCTGGGCAACCCGCCCCACACGTTAATTCTTCTTCAATAGTCATTTTTTGCTTGCCCCCCACCCTCCCTTCGGCTATATTCATTAACGTCCACCCGGGCCCCGGAGCAGAGAAAGAGCGGGTCTCGTTGTTTCTCTTCCAGCGGTCCATTCCAGGCCGCGTAATCAAGCCGGGTCCTACATGATGACATTTCGAGGGATGAGTTTATTTTTCGGGTTCGCGATATGTCTGTGCGCTTCTGCACTGTCCACCACCGCCACGGCCCAGCCGTTCACTACTATTATCAACTCCCCGCCGGATGTCGTGCCGGTACCAATCGGGTCTGACACACAACTGAACCTGTTCGGCGGAGGCGGTACTGGGATGCTCGTGGCCGGATTTTCTGATGGGTCTAGTACTAACGTCGAGGTCAACATCACCGGTGGGGGTGTGTTCGAAATGTTTGCTAATTCGGGAAGCAACATCAACATGGATGGTGGCCAAATATTTCAATTCACTGCAAATTCTGGAAGCAACAGCAGATTCTCCGGCGGAACGGTCCTCCAACTTCGAGCCAATAGTGGCAGCACCGTCAACATATCCGGTGGGGATATCAATCGCAGCCTGGAAGCCCGTGCTGGCAGCCAAGTGACCATCCACGGGGGCGATTTCAGACTAAACAGCACGCCGCTTTCGGGCCTGGCATCGAATGGTGACAGCATCCCGTTCACGCTGCCGAGCGAATCGGTGCTGACTGGCACGTTCGCTGACGGAACCGTGTTTATTCTTGACAATCAGGATTGGTGCAGCGAATGCAATTTGGACGAACTCGTCGGCAGCACGCTCGTTGCAGCAACACCACCAGCGATTATCAGGCATGTGATTAACGATCCATCCGAGTTAGACCAGCAGGGACTTAGGGCGGGACAAACACTTAATCTTGGAGCGGGTGCATCCATTGGCGCAGACTTTACTGCTGTCGGAGCTGAGATCCATCTCAACGGTGGTGTTTTCGGCGACTACCTCGACATCGCGGATACTACCCTGACAATTACTGACGGAATGATTGGAGACGGCTTCGATGCATTTAACGCAAGCATTGTAAACATCAGCGGAGGCAGCATAGGCGGTCATTTGGGCGATGATATCCCGGGAATACACAGGGGAGCTACGCTGAATTTTACAGGTGGAACAATCTCGAGTTCGTTCACGATGTACCCGGGCAGCACAGCGAACCTCAAGGACGGCCAAACCAGTTTTTTTGGTGTGGGTGACAATAGTATCGGCAATATCAGCGGCGGGGAACACGATAATTACTTTGGTGCTCTAAACAGTACAACTAATATTTTTGGTTTATCGTTTACTCTTGACGGCGTCGAGTTGACACCCGGTATGACGCCTAATGAAATACTGACGATCTTGGATCGTAACGTACTTCTTGAAGGTATCCTTGCAGATGGTACGCCGTTTCATTCCACGCTTAATACAATCTTTGAACCGGGCAATTATCGATTTAATGAGGGCGCAAATGTGAATTTAATCCTCGTCCCCGAACCGGGCACGCTTGGCCTGATCGGGATGGGGGCACTGTATGTCCTTCGTAGGCGCGTGAATTGATCTTGCATCTGCGTCATCTGCGTCATCTGTGTAATCTGCGGATAACCTCTTGATCTTCTCCGCGTGCTTGGCGGGTTGGCGGTTCGCCTTCGCGACTTCGCGGTGAATGAAGTATCGTAATAAGCCCCGAGTTTCCACTCGGGGCTACGGGGGTTAACAGTGAATGTCGTACGGTGTGAATCTTATCCGCCGACCTGGTAGCGCACGAACTGTTTGATCGTCGTGCCTTTGGGTAAGAGGTCCTTGATCTGCTTCTTGTCGTCCTTGACGAACGGTTGCCTTGTGAGGACGACCTCGTCGAGGTACTTGCGGATCTTGCCTTCGACCATTTTTTCGGCGATCTCTTCGGGCTTGCCGGACTCGATGGCCTGGGCCTTGGCGATCTCGCGCTCCTTGGCGATGATGTCGGCGGGGATATCGTCTTCGTTGACGCCAAGCGGGAGCGCGGGGCTGGCGGCGGAGATGTGCATGCACAGGTCCTTAAGCAGGTCGCTTTCGGCGTCGCCGTCGACCTCGATCAGCACAGCGATCTGGCCGGTGAAGTGGATGTAGGACCCGACATTTCCGCCAAAAACCTTGCCGGACTTGAACTGGACGTTTTCCTTGGTGGTCAGGCGGACCTCGTCGATCAGGGCCTGCATCGCGTCGGTCTTCTCGGCGTCGCCGGGGCCCTGCTCAAGCGCCAGGTCGGCGATGGCCTGGGTCATGCTGACGAAGGCCTCGTTGGTCGCGGTGAAGTCGGTCTCGGTGTTGATCTCGACGATCGCGCCCTTGCTGCCGTCGGGTGCAATGGCGACAGCGACCTTGCCCTCGGCGGACTCGCGGTCGGCGCGGCCGTCCATCTTGGCAAGGCCCTTGGTGCGCAGCAGGTCCGTAGCGGCCTGGATATCACCGCCGGCCTCTACGAGGGCGGCTTTACTCTCCATCATCCCGAGGCCGGTCGCTTTGCGAAGGGCCATCACGTCCTTGGCGGAAATCGCCATGGTGGGTGTCTCCGATATCTTGCTGGTGAAACGTCTGGGTGGTGTTAACGGTTAGCGTGCGGCAGGGTCGGGCTGCTTCTCGGCGGCGGGCTCTGCGGGCTGGGCTGTGGTGGCGGCGGCGGGCTGGGGGGCCGATGTCTCGTCGGCTGCCTGCGCTTCGGGCGCCGGCTCATCGGCACGGAACTGCGACCGGCTGCTGCGCTTGCGCTGCGGCTCGGCGGCGGCGGGGCTGTCCTTGCCTTCGTTCAGTGCTGTGCGGCTGTGCTTGCCTTCCTGGATCGCGGCGCAGAGGCTGGACACGACGACCTCGATCGCCCGCATCGCGTCGTCGTTGCCGGGGATCGGGATGTCGGCGTAGTCGGGGTCCGAGTCGGAGTCGATCAGACAGACCGTGGTGATCCCCAGCTTGCGGGCTTCCTTGACGGCGTTGAGTTCGTTGTTGACGTCGATCACGACCATGCACCCGGGGAGCTTGCTCATCCGGCGGATGCCCTGGAGGTTGCGGAGGATCTTGTTCTTCTCCCGGCGGAGCTGGGACTCCATCTTCTTGGAGTAGTTGTCGATCGCGCCGGATTCCTCGATCTGCTCGAGCTCTTCGAGCCGCTTAAGCCGTTCGCGGATGGTGCGGAAGTTGGTCAGCGTGCCGCCGAGCCAGCGCTCGGTGACGTAGTGCATGCCCGCCTCCGCGACATATTTTTCGATGATGCCACGGGCCTGGCGCTTGGTCCCGACGAACAGCACGTCCTTGCCGCTGGCAACGGTCTTGGTGACGAACCTGCGAGCCAGAAGCAGGCCCTTGATCGTCTCCTTGACGTCGATGATGTGGATCTTGTTGCGTTTGCCGAAGATGTACGGGGCCATCTTCGGGTTCCAATTGGTCGAACGGTGGCCGAAGTGGATCCCCGCTTCGACCAGGTCTTTAACCAGCGATGCCATACTCAAACTCCTTGGACGGGCTTACCAAACGAGCCCGCCGCGCTACGACGTAAAAAAGGGCCTTGTGAACAAACGCCCGGCGAGGCCATACGAGCCGCCGCCGGAGAACAACGAAACCGGCATCCCTGCCGGCAACTGGGCTACTAAAACGCATCGGGCTCACGCCCCGGCAGGGCATAAACCGCCGCCGCCGCAGGAAATACCCGCGGCCGAGCATTGTATCAGGGCTGAGAGGGGCTGCAAGCCGGGCACGGGCCATATATAATGAGCAAGAAATCCTTGACCTTGCGCTGGGGATGTTATATTCTTGAAATCAAGCGGCCCACCGGGACCCTATCTCCCGCCGCATCGATAAGCCGTGGTTAGGCCTTTCCAGCCCCATGGACGCCGGGTATGAGACAACCGAATCAGGAGGTTTGAGGATGTATGGTGTGCCCCCCCCCCCCGCTAAGCTGAGACCTCTGTGGGTTTGCCTGTGCATCGGCTGGCTGTTCCTGGCCCCGAACGTACTCGCCCAGTTCCCGCTGATCCCCGGCGACCTCAACGATGACGGCTTCGTCGGGATTGAGGACATCAACATTGTCCTTGGCAACTGGAATCAAACCGTCACACCCCCCGGCGACCTGCTGCAAGGTGACCCCTCCGGCGACGGGTACGTCGGGATCGAAGACCTCAACGTCGTCCTGCCCAACTGGAACGCCGGCACCCAGACACTCCAGCCGTTTAAGGGGATGAACCTGCACCAGGTGGCCTACTGGGGGCGGGAATGGGTGTTTGTGGACGTGATGAAGATGTGTAGGCCTTGGCTTACGTCGTTCGATCCCGCGCAAAACAAGGTCGTGAGTATGGACGCCGATGGGTGGCCATTGCAGGTTCCCGCCGGTGCGACCGAAATCATCACCCACGTCTTTAACAACGTCGGCGGCGCGTACCCCGGAGGGGATTATGTTTTTACCTACGAAGGCGTCGCCAATGTGACTTTCACCGGCGATGTGAATTCCGTCACACCCGATCCTGTCAAGCCGAAGACTTACATCGTGTCCGTGACACCGGGCAGTCAAGGCATCTTCATCCACCTGGCCGGCATCGATCCGAATGACCACATCCGCAACATCCGGTTCTGGATGCCGGGGTTTGACGAGAACTCACCGTCTGCATTCCACCCGCTCTACATCAAGCGGCTCCGCCCATTCAAGGCGATCCGGTTCATGGACTGGCAAAGAACGAATACTCAGGACGAAGTCGCGTGGAACACCCGGGCGACCAAGACGTATTTTAGTCAAGCCACCGGCAAAGGCGTGGCCTTGGGACACATGATCGAGCTCTGCAACGAGCTGCGGGCCGACCCCTGGTTCTGCATGCCGCACAAAGCCGATGCGGCTTACATCACCAGCTTCGCCACGATGGTGCGCGACGGCGACCCAGCCAATGGAATCCCCCCATTACACGCCAACGCCAAAATCTATGTCGAGTGGTCGAACGAAGTGTGGAACTCAAGGTTCCCCGTTTATGATTGGATTCGGAAAGGTGCTATCCCCGGACCGAATAACGATGTGGAGTTGGGCGCACCGGAATTCTTTGATATGTGGGCCAATAATACGGCGGATGACTATTCATTATGGCACCAGGTTTTCACCGGTAACGAGGACCGGATCATCCGTGTATTAGCTAGTATAAAGGACAGTGACAATGCATGGGTGGCAGGGAAAATGACCGACAGATTGAAAGTACTTAGCTTTGACAGGCAGTTTGATGCGATATCCACATCCGCGTATTTCAGTGACAAAGGCTACACTGGTTCGACTAGCGACGGAGTAGCGTTGATCAATTACGCCATGAGTGACACTAACCCCGTTGGAACAATAAAGAAGTCTGAAGCCCGTTACATTGAGCATGGTGCCCTAGCGCAGCAGTTATCCGTAGAGATGGGACGGATCATCGACTATTTGGCCTATGAGGCTGGCCAGCACATGACGCCGAAAGATCAGAACAATAATCTCAAGCCTTACTCACAAGCCATCATAGACGCACAGGCATTGCCCGAGATGTACGAGGCCTACTTCAAAAATATGCAGGCTTTCAAGGATGCCGGGGGCTCGTTGTACGTTGCATTCAACTACATCAACAAACAGGTCGATCTGGACGGCGGCTGGGGCCACTTAAACCACCAGGACCAACCGATCGCAGATGCACACAAACTAAGGGCTGTATTGGATTTTCCGAATCATGAATGATGCCCGACGAATGTACGTCATACCCTATTATTGAAAACAGTTGTCCGCTCGAACGTCCAGGAGACGGATCTATGCGCCCCATGAATCTCACGATGTCAACCGGATGCCGCCTTTGCCTGTATTGTGTCGTGGTCATACTTTCTGCTCACAGTCATACTTGGGCTGTTGTCACGGAAACATTTAGGCTCGTGCCCGAAGATCCACAGGTAGGTTCTTTCTTTGGAAATAACGTTACGATCGGTGGCGGCATGGCGCTTGTGGGCTCCCCCAAGAGCGATGCAGGAGGGGCAGCCTATGTGTTCGACGCCTCGACTGGCACCCAATTATTCAAATTCGCACCCAATGACGTTTTCGTCGGCGACCGTTTCGGCGGCGGTGCGTTAGCAATCTCCAACGGTCTCGCCTACATCGGTGGGGCCCGGGACACCAGCGGCACCGCCGCCATATGGGTATTCGATCTGACCAACGGCAATCAGGTTGCGAAGTGGACGCCAGAGGACGTGGACGCGAGTACCACGTTTGGCACAGATATCGCAATCATGGGGAACAGAGCAATCGTTGGCGCTCCCTCGACTGATGTATCAGGAATAGAAAACGCTGGGACCGCATATCTACTTGATCTTACAACGGGAAATCAGATCGCAAAGCTTGTTTCCGCCACACCCCAGATATTGGGTTCTTTCGGATCCTCGGTAGCGATAGACGGGAACTATGCGGCTGTTTTCGCCAGTGGAAACAATGACCGTGCTGTGTCTCTCTTCGACGCCCTGACAGGTTCTGCGGTCGCAGACTTCCCTGGACCGGGGCTTGCCTCGGCCGGGAGTTCCCTGGCAATCAGCGCCGATCGGCTGTTGCTTGGGACAGCCAACATCCTCCCCGGTGAAAACGGTGTACGCTTGTATGACATCACCGATCCACTCAATACCACTTTCACCACCATCCCCTGGCCACAACTTGGCTCCGGGCAATTTTTCGGCAAGTCGGTGGCCTTGAGTAACGATGCCATGCTGGTCAGCACCTGGTTCTCGGATGAGATCCTCGCCTCGGGGATCGTGCATATGTTCGATCCCGATACAGGCAACCTGCTCGAATCGTTCCGATCGTCCGACGCCTCGGAAGACGATCAGTTCGGGTGGTCGATCGGCCTGGACGGCCAGACACTAATCGTCGGTGCCCCGGGCGAGCCCACGACCACCGGCGCCGCGTACCTGTTCACGATCCCCGAGCCCTCGACCCTTGCCTGCTTCGCCGCCGGGCTGGCACTGATGTTTCCGCGACGAAGACGCCCGGCGATCAGCGATCACCCGCTAGACGATTGATCCGAATCAACACACACTACAGGAGATCATCATGCGTTACGCCCTCACGTTAGTCGCCGCCTCTCTGCTTGGCCTGACCTCGGCGACCGTCGCGTCGGCGCAGATCGAGGCGAGCCTTCAAAATATCGACAACACCTCGCAGCTAACCGGCTTCATCACGCAGGACCTGAGTGTCAACACCGTCAACGACTGGGTCTCGGCGGCGGTGGCGCTCGAGTTGGATGCCGGATCGATCTACCAGGATGCCTTCGGCAGTATCGGCGAACCCAACTACTTCGCTGTGATGGCATTCCCGAGCCTGGCGTTCGACACCTACCTCACGGGCGGGGGTACGTGGGGCATCGGCGTTCTGGGCGGCGGCGGGGACGCCGGAGGAATCGCCTTTCAGTTTGACAACCAGCGTCTGGACGTATCCTGGAAGAGCAACAGCTCAACCGAGATCGGCCTGACGCGGATCGCCCGGATCACTCTCTCAGACGATGCGCAGGGCCGGTGGCGTCTGGCGGCGATGCAGGCCGAAGACGGCTACCGCTACGACATCACCGGCACGATCGTGGACGGGGTGATGCTGATCGACCCGTGAGCGATGGCCGTGAGGCTTATAGAAACTATTTTCGCTTGCCCCCTGTGACGGGTCAGGGGCGGCTGGTCTAAGAGGCCGAGGACCGGTCTAGGGCATCGTGGGGGAACCGTCAGCCGCGTCGGACTCGTCTTCCCCATTGATCGCCTCGGGGAGGACGATTTCGTCGGCCTGATCGCCATCCGCGGGGTGGAGGATGGCGTACTGCCGGCCGTACTTGTAGGCCGTGACCACGATGAACCCGTAGATCACGAAGAATACCGCCAGCACGTAGCGCCATCGCAGATCCAAGGCGACCATCGTGTACCCCAGGACCGCGAACACGATGGCGGCGGTGTAGATCGTCACGACCGACTGTTTGACACTCAGGCCCGACCTTCGCAGCAGGTGGTGGATGTGCTGGCTGTCGGGGCTGAGGATCGGCTTGCCCTGCATCTTCCGGCGGAAGATCGCCAGGGACGTGTCGGTGATGGGGACGGCGAAGACGATCAGCCCGGCGGTGACCAGCCTCAGGCTCAGGCCCCCGGTGTCGGCGTAGAGCAGGATCGAGGCGACACAGAGGTAACCCAGCAGCAGGGACCCGGCGTCGCCCATGAAGATGCTCGCCGGGTTGAAGTTGTAGGGGAGGAAGCCCAATACCGCGCCGATCAACGCCATGCAGACCACCAGCCGGATCGGGTCCTTGAACGCGACGGCGGGATCGATCCCGGTTTCCATCGCGACATGGGCGGCGATCAAGAGGAACCCGACGCCGGCGATCACGGTGACCCCCGACGCCAGCCCGTCCAGCCCGTCCAGCAGGTTCATCGCGTTGCAGCCGCCGATGACCATCACCGCGATCAGGGCGGTCCCCAGGATGTAGCTGACCCCCTGCATCGGCTCGACCCCGACTAGCAGGAACAGGTGATCGATCAGCTCGGTGCCGACGTTGTAGTTCGCCAGCGCGGCTGCGGCGAAGAACTGACCACCGATCTTGACCCGGGGACTGATCCCGTAGACGTCGTCGAAGAACCCGGTGAGGGTGATCGCGGCGGCGCCGAGAAAAATACTCACCAGCGGGTTTCGGATATGCGGCAACAGCGACGCCTGCTGGGGGATCACCACGTAGTAGGACGACGCGATGGCGGCCAGCCAGGCCAAAAAGATCGCAACCCCGCCGAGGTAGGCGACCGGTTCGATGTGGTTCTTGCGTTTGAGGTCGGGCAGGTCCACGATGCCGTTGCGCACCGCCAGCATCCGCATCAGCGGGGTCGCGATGATGCTGGCGAAGAAGGCGATGAAAAACACGCCCATGTACGGCGCGAGGGTCTGCATCAGCCCGGGGCTCAGTTCTGCGGCTGCAACAGCGGCGTCGCTGGCCTGCGAGGCGCCTGCCCCCAAAGCGGCAGTATCGGTCGTCTGGGCGATCAGCGAGACCATCAGTTCGCCCCCCCCGCCGGAGCCGCCGCGGCCGCGAGATGGTCTCGCCGAAGCGTGATCAGTTCGGCAAGCGTCTGGTCCAGGTCGATCTCGGGCTTGAAGCCGATGGCCTGGGTAATGCGAGCGGTGTCGGGCAATCGGTGCGTGGGGTCTTCGAAGTCCGGGCCGAACGCCTGCTCGTAGGGGATCAGCCGTTTGCCCGCGGTGGAGCCGGCCAGCTTGATCACCCGGTCCGCCAGTTCGTTGATAGTGACGCGCCGGTCGGAACCGAGGTTAAAGACCCGGCCAAAGCAGTCGGGGTTGGCGATCAACTCGGCCATCGCACGGGTCACGTCCCTGACATCGCAAAAGGCTCGCGTCTGTGTGCCGTCGCCGTAGACATCGATCACTTCATTATCGACCGCCTTGGCGACGAAACGGGGGACGACCATCCCGTAGTGCCCGACCTGCCTGGGCCCGATGGTATTAAACAGCCGGGTGACGACAACGCGCAGGCCATGCCTGCGGTGCATGTCAATCGCCAGGTGCTCGTCCAGCGCCTTGGTCAGGCCGTAGGCCCAGCGGGACGCGGTCGTCGGGCCGTAGACCAGCTCCATATCCTCGCGCAGGGGCAGGACCGGGCACTTGCCGTAGACCTCGCTGGAGGAGGCGATCAGGACCGACGCGCCGGCGCGGCGTGCGGCGGCGAGGACGGCCTCGGTCTGGTCGATGTTGTTGCGGACCATCGCGGGCGGGTCATCGATGACCCGCTGGACGCCGACGGACGCGGCGAGGTGGTAAACCTGGCCGACCCCCCGCATCAGGGCGGGGTCCGCCAAGGCGTGATCGGCCTTGTCATGAACAAACAGGCAGCGATCGTCCAAGAGGCCGTTGATGTTGTCCCGGCTGCCCGTGGACAGATCGTCGACGAGGACCAGGCTGACACCGTCTGCCTTGAGCCCAGCGGCCAGGTGCGAGCCGATAAAACCCGCCCCGCCGGTGATAATCGCCTTGCCCGTCACGCTGTTTCCCTGGGGTGTTGTCGCCGTCTGACCGCGGCGGAATAATTACTCGACGTCCAACGTATCGGATTCGGCCTCGGCGAGCACGCCGCGGCGAGAACGGCCGTTGGCGGCGTTGCCGTTCTCCCGGTAACGGTAGAAGTCCTTGAAGCTCTTGCGGAAATACCCGCCGGCGCTGGACTGCACGCCGTTGAGGATCACGCCCAGCAGGTCGGCGCGTTGGCCAGCGAACTGCCCGAACATACGATCGACCATGCCCCGCTTGTCGCTGGAGGCGCGGACGATCACGGCCATGGCGTCGACGTGCTTGGCCAGGAGTTGGCATTCGGAGCTGAGCAGGGCCGGGGGGGCGTCGATCAGGACGATGTCGAACCGTGTCTCAAGGTCGGCCATGAGTGTACGGAACCCAGAACCCTCAAGGATCTCCGGGGGCGCGTCGCCGGCCCGGCCGGTCGGCAGGACCGAGATGTCCGGGTCCTGGACCGTCAACAACATGTCATCCAGGGCCGCGTCATACAAAAGTAAGTCGACCAGGCCGCGGTCGTTGTCGGCATCGACGAACAGGTGCTGGGTGGGCCTGCGGAAGTTGGCGTCGACGATCACGACCTTCCGGCCGTTGTACGCCAAGCTCGTCGCCAGGTTGTGCGTGACCGAAGACACACCGGACCCTGGCTGGGCCGAGCCGATCAGCAGCGTCTTGTAGCCGCGCCGATCCATCTTGCCCAACAGCGCGGTGCGGACCTGTCGGTAAGACTCGGCCAGCAACCCCGTGGGGTACTTCTCGACCACCCGCTCGACCGAGCTGGGCCCGGAGGGGTCTTCGTCGGCATCGGGCAGCGTGCCCAACAACTCAGCCTCCTTGAGCAACTTGATGTCCGCCGGGCTCCTGATGCTCTGGTCCATCAGCTCACGCAGGAAGACCGCCAGGGTCGCCAGCGCCAGCATCAGCATCGTGACACCGGGGACGACGAGCTCGATCTTGGGGAACACCAGTTCCGGCAAGGAAGCGGACGACTGCAGCCTCACAGGGACCGCGTCTTCAAGTTTCTCGATCATGCGGACCTCGGAGAGTGCTTCTTCGATCCGCTGACGGCCTTCCAGGGCACGATCGAGTTGGCTCTTGTAGTCGGCGTACTTGGTCTGGTGAAGGTTCAGGTCGATCAGCTCCTCTCGTAACTCGAGGATCTCACCGTCGAGTTCGGAGATCACTTCGGTAATGCTCTCGACGGCCTGCTTGTAGCCGGTGAGGTTGCCCTCTTCTCGCTCGCGCAGCAGCCGCTCGATCTCGCGCTCACGCTCGGCCTCGGTGGCGGCGATGTTGCGGTCGATGTTCAGGACCATCCGGTGATTCTCGCCGAAGGTGTACAGCGCAACCTCGCGCTGCTCGCGCATCGACATCAGCCGTTCATCACGGATCATGATCGCCTGGTCTTCCGAGGCGGCCGCGATATCCCCCGCACCGGGAGGGCCCCCGGCGTCGCGTTTTGCAAGGGCGGCTTGATAGGCTTTATCGAGAGACGAAAGCTCTTTGTTCATCTCCTCCCGGTCATTGATCTTTAATTGCCTGACCAGGGCAGCTTCCTCAAGCCGACTGTCCAGGTTCGTCATGTTGTTGTCACGGGTGTAGTCTTCCAGTTGCTTGGTGAGACGGGTCACGTCGTTCTCGAACCGGTTCCGTTCGGTGAGTAGCGAGGAGCGCCGGCCGACAACCAGGTTGGTCGTCTCACCCCTGGCGCGTTGCAGGTACACGGACACGATCGCGCCGACGATTTTCTGGCAATCTTCTTTGTAAGGGGTGTGGACCGAGACGTTGATCAATTGTGTGCCGCGGATCATGCTGACGTTGAGGTGGTCGTCAACCAGATCCTCCCGGGCCTTGTTGAAGTCGTACGCGCCGTCATCTTTTTGATAGTCGGCGTACCAGTCGCTGTTACGGACCTGGGGCTTGCCGATCGCCTCCTGGAGCACGACCTCGGACTGGATCTTGTAGACCTCACTCTTGATGTACGCCTCCATCGACGCCGGCGAGCCGGTGAAGATATCGCCGGTGCGCATCTTCTCGGGGTCGGCGACGCCCTCGGACAGGCGCAGCTGCGCGGAAGACGCCCATTTGGGGACCGTCCGGCTGAGCACAAAGAAAACACCCACCCCGGTGATCACGCCCACAACGGCAACGACCGATAACAACATGACGTGCTGACGCAACACGCGCAAAGGATCGATCGGCTTAAACCGGCCGATCGGGATGGGGGGCGCTCCCGGGACTTGTCCACCGGCGGACGCAGGCATTAGGGGGTTGGCACTCATGGACTTACCGAAGCCTCCGTCAGTTGATCGATGCTCTCAAGCAGTTCTCTTGCCCGCTTGAGCATGTCCGTCTCATTGTTTTGCTCGGCGAGATCGATGGCCGTCTTCAGATAACGCCCCGCCTCCGTCTTATAACCTTGGCTGATCAGGACCTCGGCCATGTGCATATGGTTGGCCGACAGCGGCTCAAGGGCGATGCTGTTTTTCAACGTGGCCTGGGCCTTCTCGCTCTGGCCAACCTTGAACTGTACCCACCCCAGCGTGTCGAGGATCTGTGCATTCTGCGGCTCGATCTCCACGGCGCGTTCGGCCAGCGGCAGGGCCTCATCGGGCCGACCCAGGTCCTCGGCCAGCATGTACGCCATGTTATTCAGGATCGAGGTGTTGTCCGGCTGGGCCAGGAGGATCCGTTGGTAGACCACCAGCGCTTCCTCGTGCCTGCCGGCCTGGTGCAGTGACAACGACATGATCTGGTCGAACACCTGACGGGCCTGGGGGTCCTGCGGTGAGATCATCGCGTCCACCGACGAGAGACGGCTAACCGCCTCGTCGGATAGGTCGGCCTCAAGGTGCAGCTGCGCCAAGACCAAGCCCACCCAAGCACTGGAGGGCGGCTGGGCCAGGCCTTCAAACAGCGAAACGGTCTGCTCAAGGCTGTAGTCCTCACGGATAAGACTGGCGACCGCGAGCAACTGGGTCAGGCTCGTACAGCGCTCGATCGATCGGGCGAAGACCTGGTGTCCCTGCTCGGACTGCCCCGTCGCCAGCAGCGCCCGGCCCATCACGGTCTGAAGACGGGGGAGCTGGTTGACCATCTCGGCGTGGTCGCGCAGCAGCGTCAGGGCGTCACCGGCCCGGCCGTGCTTGAGCTGGAATGACGCCAGCGACATCAGGTTCGCCGGCGTCGGCGCCAACTCCATGACGGTCTGGTAGGACTTGATCGCGTCCTGGAAATCCTCTGTCTGGATCGCCAGCCCGGCGAGGACGCTGTGCCAGGTCGGGTCCTTGGGAGCGAGGTCTACCCCGTCCTGAGCCAAGGCCCGCGCGGCGGAGAGGTCGGCGTCCTGGACGCGCATCTGGATCAGCTTGAGCCGGCCCTCGGCGAAGTCGGGGTGCCGGATGACCGCCGTGTTCAACTCGCGCGCCGCCTCGCGGCGCTGGCCCTCCTCCAGGAGCAAACCGATCAACAACCGCCGGGACAAAAGGTGGCCGGGGTCAAGACTCAACGAGGTGTTAAGGTCCTGGATCGCATCGGTTTTATTGTCCCCGGCCCGGGTCAAGATCACGGCACGCTCGAAGTAGAGCACCGCCTTGCCGGGCTCGGCTTCGATCGCGTTACTGACCAGCCTCATCGCCTCTTCAAAATCCCCGCCTTCCTGTGCGATCAGCGCCCGCAGGGCATCGGCGGTCGCCGAAGGTTTCTTGAGACTGGACAAGACCTGCGAAGCCTCCTGGAACTGTCCGGTCCTGACCAGGGAATCGGCCAGCCTCAGCCCGAGCCTGTCATCGTCGGGGAATTGGGCGTGCAGCTCGTCGTACAAAGGTTCGGCACGGTCGAAGGCGCCGCGGCTGAAATACAGATTCGCCAGCTCACGGGTCACCTCGCGCTGCTCGCTTTGGAGCTCGGCGGCCTGCTCGTAGGCGGCGAGGGCATTGGGGAAATCGCCGATCTGGAGGAGGTATCGCGCCAGCATGATGTGGTCGATGAGGGTGGCCTGGGACCCCTGGTCCTGAATATATTGGCGGATGACCTGCTCGCCCCGCTGCGCGTCACCGGCGATCTGATGTACCCGTGCCAGGGTGATGGTGTTGACCGGCGAGGCGCCTTGGGTTTCGATCAGTTTCTGGATGGTTTGCAGGGCTTCGTCGGGCTGCTCCAACTCCGCCAGCAATAGCGCCAGCGCACGGAGGTTGTCGGTGTTGTCCGGCTCCTTCTGAGCACCCGCCCTGCGCATCTTCAAGGCGGCCTGCTTGTCGCCGTACCGCCCCTCGTACGCCAGATACAGGTCCCGCAGCCGGAAATTGGAGGGGTACTGGTCGTACCCGGACTTGAGCATCCGCAGGGCCTCTTCATGCCGGCCTTGGCGGTCCCGCAGCGCCGCCAGGCCGCGCATCGCACGCAGGTCGTTGGGCCTTTGCTCCAACGCCGTCTCGTAGGCGTTGACCGCTTCGGTAAAGTTGTTGTCCGCGGTGAGCATATCGCCCAACAGTGACCAGCCCGAGGAGTTGATCGGGATCTGCTCAAGCCCCTCGCGCAGGGTGCTGATCGCCTGGGTGTAATCCTCCCTGACCGCATAAATCTGCGCCAGGTAGAACCGACCCGACGCCTCGTCGAGGTTCAGCTCCGCGGCGCGGTCGGCTAACTTCTGTGCCAGTTCCAGGTCCTTGTCCTTCATGGCGAAGTCGAACTGCAAATCGACCACGGCCTTGTGGTCGGGCTTGAGCTTGGCGGCCTCGGCCAGGTACTCGCGGGCTTTCTCCGCTTCCCCCGCCCGGGTGTAGAGCCTCGCCCCGCCGATCGCCCGGAGAAACGGGTCCTCCTCTCGATTGAGCACGTCCTGAATCGCCTGGGCCTGGTCAATGACCCGGCTGGGATCGAGCTGCTGTGTCAGCAGGTCCAGCACCTCGGGGTCCGCCCCGCCGTCGCGGGAAGCCTGGATGAGGCTTCGCTTACGCTCGTCGGTGTCGGCCAGATCCAGCATCATCGACAGCACCTGGATGTTGGTCGGATCGTCATCGAAATACCCCCGCAGCAACTGCAAGGCCGGGGTCTTGCGATCGCTCAGGATCAGTAGCTTGGCCAGGCCCAACCCCAGATCCGGGCGGCCGGACAGGTCAAGCTGCTGATAGATTTTGATCGCCTGGTCGAGGTCGTCCTCTTGGGCCAGCAGCGCGGCTTGGATGATCAGGCCCTGTTCGTTGTGTGGATCCTCGGTCAACACATAGTCCAGGTGCTCGTGAGCCTTTTCCATCTGCTGGCCGCGCAGGTAGATGCTCGCCAACGAGATACGGATCGAGATGAGTTGGGGGTTGACCGCCAGCAACTGCTCGTATCGCTCGGCCGCAGCGCCCCAGTCGCCCTGCTGTGAGCGCGCCTGAGCAGACAGCAATAGCGCTTCGGCTTTGTCCTGGCTGAACGCGGGGTACAGTTCAGCGGCCTTGTCGATGCTCACCAGTCCCTCGCGGACCCTGTTCTGGATCAGCGCGAGCTTGCCCTTGAGCATCAACACCCGCGGCGTATCGCCCAGCCCCGCCACGCTGACCTCATCGAGGATCTCCCCGGCCTGGGTGAACATCCGTTCGCGATCCGGATCCTCGACTTGCTTGGTGGCGAGGATCATGGTCAGGTCCGCCCCCTCGATCGAGGCGCTCAAACGCAGATTGTAGTTGCGCAGGGCCTGGACATACTCGCCCCGTGTGCTGAGTTTGCGTACCTGCTCGATGTGGTCGCGCGCCAGTTCGAATTCACCGACCCGCTTGAGTTCCATGCCCAGTACCCGGTGGATGGTCATGGCGTCGGGGTGGGCCTCGACGGCGGCGGTCAGCAACTCAATCCCCCGGCGGGTACCCTGGTTATTCTTCACCGAAGCCTTGGCGATGGGGTCCAGGTCTTCATCGATCAGCTGCGCAAAATACACACTGCGGAGGTACTGCGCCACGATGAGGACCGCCGTCTCGGGCTGGGGGTCTGCCAGCAGCATGCTCTCCAGTTCATCGAGGTTCGGCTTGATCATGGCATACCGGTCCTCGGCCTCGGGGTCGAAGTCGGTGGTGGAGATGATTTGGAAGTGTTCGAGCTTGCGCATGGGGTTGGTCGGGTCGGCTTGTTGAGCCGCCTGGGTCAGGGCCTTGGCTTGATCGCGCAAGCCATCAACCAAGGCGGGGTTCCCACCGGGGCGGGCTTGTCGGCCGGCCTCCAAGAGCTTCCAACGCGCCAGGGTGTACGTCACTTTCACATCTTCGGGGAACTGTTCGTGGGCCCACTGCAGGTCGTCGCCGATCTGCTGAACTTCCTCGGACGGTGTATCCACGGTCAGCCGTGGATAGCCGTGTGCCCCCCGGTAACGCCTGGCAGTCTCGTCCTGGGGGTTGTTCTCCAGCCGGGTCTGGCACAACTCGTAGATGGCCTGGGACAGCCCCGCGGTGCCGCCTTGGCCCAGGCGGTCGATGTAATGCTCGATCAAATCGATGTACGCCTGAAAGAACGCCTGCGAGTCGGGGTCGATCTGGCAGAGGTTGCGTGTGTAGTTGCGGACCAGCATGAGGGTGTTGCGTGCCTCGACCTGGTCGTCCGCCGGCATCTGCTTGAGGGCGTCGATGTACTTCTGGATGATCCGGGTGTCGCTCTTGCTGCGCCCGACAGCGCGCTTGAACGTCTCGACCGCAAGTTCCATCTCGCCTTCGGCCTGGTACTGTTCGGCGCGGGCGACCAGCGACTGGGCGTCTCGGCTGCTGCGGATCATCAAAGCGGTGAAACCCAGCACCAGGACGATCAGGACCGAACTGAGGATGAAGACGAACTTGGTGTTTACTCGACCGGCCATTGGCTTCTTACTCTCCGGCACCCGTCGGGCTTATCGCCCCGGCGGTTACCTCTGCGGGCCATCGGCCCTCGGTGACATCGACCCAATCAGGCAGACATAACATGATCTGTGGCATCAACTCCGACAAAAGCGACGCGATGCGCTCGTTGGCGACTTCCTTGTCCTCGACCCCGACGGTGACCTGGATCTTGCAGTAGTAGCTGTACTTGTCGCGGAGGTCGAAGCCCTTGAGCCGCACGTCCCTTGGGCGGGGCAGGAACTTGCCGTTGGCGACGAAGAAATACGCGACGTTAACCACCTCTTGACGGTTGGCGGGATTGGCGAAGGTGAAGTAGGTGGCGGGGATCTCCAGGCCCGGGATGCGTACGTCCGGACCGAACCGCGGGTCTTCCATGGGGTGCAGGTAACCGCCGGGGACCTTGGGATCCTGCCGGTAGCTATCGCCCTGGAGGTTTAGAACGGTACCCCCGCCGTCGACCTGCACGAGCCCGCCGGCCTTGAAGCACTGCTGGGGGACGTGCGGCACGGTATCGGGCGTGCCGGTGTAGTAGGCGATATGTACCTCGGCGATCCGCCCGCGGAGGCCGCCGGTCCAAGCCGTGTCCTCGTACGTGCGGTTCAGATACATCTCCGTGCCCAGTTCATCGATGATGTCCTTGGCCAAAGGCGGGTCCTGACGGACGAACCGCCAGGTGCCTGTGGGGTGCTCGATCAGCTCAAGGGTCTTGCGTACGGGCAGTTCCTCTTTGAAGACCACGACCCCGTTGACACTCAGGACCACCTCCTGGGCGACCAGCGCGGTGGTAAACAGCCCGCAGCAGATCGCCAGGACGAATGCCCGGTGGCTGCCGGGCAGAAGCCGGCGGTGCCTGGGGATCAGGCACGCTAAGGCGACGACCAGGATCAGCACCAAGGCGACCAGGGCCACGGCGGCGATCACGAAGTTGCGGCTTTCGGTGCCCCCGATCCAAAGCACCGAGAAGTCGGGGCGGATCAGCATGATGACCAGGAGGTAGCAGGCGGACACCATGGCGGTCAAAGCCGCTCCCATCAACGCGCCTTTGACCAGCAGCGACGGGTCGTTCTCGGTCGGCTCGAACGGCGCCAACGGCTGGCGCGGGTGGGTGTCCCCCCCGCCACGCGGGGCCTCGTCTTCGATGATTATCTTGTCAAGCACCCAACCCAGCAGCAGGAACATGCCCGCGGCCGGGATCAGCATCAGCATCCCGATGAAGATGTGGAACTCGCCCTTAGCGTACTCGGGGGCGTAGATGTGCAGCACACCCAGCGTGGTCACCCGGCCAACATTTACGGCGACGGCGATCGGCAAGGTCATCAAGACCATCACCCCCCGCTGCCACCATCGCCTGGGCGCCAGGAACGCCATCGCCACCCCCAGCGCCAGGAACGCCATCAGCATCCGAAGCCCAGAGCAGGCCTCGGCAACGTTCAGCGGTGGGTTGACCGGAACACCCCGATGGATCAGATCGATCGTGTTGCCACGGACGCTCGCCTCGATATCGATCACCAGCCCGATGATGTTCAGCATGATGGTCGAGCTGGCCGCCGCGATGGTCTGGAGCTTCAGCGCGATGATCTCCCAAAGCTTCTGGGCGACCTTCACACCAAACCCCAGGTACAGGATCGGGAACCAGGCCACGGCCATCATCCTCGGCCCAACCAGGAACAGCACCAGCCCAAACAGACCGAGGATCATGCTGTAGCCCTGGAACATGTCGTTGCGGCCGGGGAAGATCCAGAACGCGTAGGACGCCATCCCGGCAAAGACCAGCGGCAGCCCCCACCAGCAGACACGGCTGCGGATGTCCATCAGTCTGGCCCGGTTCTGGTACAGGTAGTAGAGGCTGATAAACGGGATGAGCATCGCGTGCGACCAGTTGTTGTCGTCCAACGCGATCAGCAGCGAGCGGTAGAGGAAATTGCGGTGCAGGGCGACGAACAGCAGCGACAGCAGGCCGATCCAGACCCAACCCCTTGGGGTGATCAACGGCCTCGCCTCGCTTGCGGTTGTCAGGTTCGTTACCGGGGTGCTGGTCATGCCCTTGGGGCCACCTCTAATCAAATCACTCGTTCTCGCCCGCCGTACCGTCGGGCACGCTGGAAAAACCATTCTCCCCGCACCCGGTCGGCCTATCCGCCTTGGTGCTATACGCCTGCCGCAGGGCACCTGTTCGCCGGATTGGCCCCATCACACCGGATCCCGGCAGCGATAGCGCTCCCTGACGCCGGTCGTCCGCCCTAGGCACTGTAGGCGGGGCCGGCCGGCCTGATCGGCCGACACATCCTTGTGTAAATCAAAAGGCTCAGCTTACCCATGACCCAGGCCGCAGATACGTCCAGGCCCCGTGATCGTCCCACCAATCCGCCGAACCGATATTTTGACCCCAGGCGTCGGACCACCCGGTGTGATTATTGTCCGGCTCCGAAAACATCGAGGTTGAAGTTGCGGTCCAGGACGAACCCGAATCCGTACGTCGCCCGCAGCCCGTTGCGGAAGATCGCCAGCGGGGTCGCCGCCATGTTCGTCCCGACGTTGATCACATCGTTGGCCTTGAGGAACAGGTCCGGCTCGGTGCCGTCGAAGATCGCGCGGAGGTTGATCCGCACGGTCGCTTCCTGATCGGCACCGATCCGGCGGATCAGGTCGACCCGCTCGGGGATGGCGATCGCCGAGAGGTTGCCGCCGGAGACGATCAGTTGCTTGAGTGTCAGGTCCTTCTCACCGGGGACGTTGTACGCGCCCGGGCGGTTGACCGCACCGCCGAGATAGACGAAGCCACCGGCCTGGCCGGGCACCTTAATGATGTCGCCGGGGCGGATGACGATGTTGTACCGCATGTCGCCTTCGGTGAGACGTTCATAAGGCACCTCGATGACGCGCTGGGTCACCATGGCGCTGAGCCTGGCCTGGTTTTCCTGAGTCGACTGGGCCTGTTGCTGTGCCTGGTCGGCCTCAACGCGGACCCATTCGCCGCCGACATTGACCCACTGGGCCTGCGGATGTGCGCTGTCGAGTCCGGCTTCGATCCCCGCCGGGGCCTGCTGGGCGGGGTCTTGCGTCCCGGGCGCGGGGCCCGTGTCGGTGGACCCGCCGTCGACGCCCTGCAGCAGTTCTTCGATCAGTTGGGTCGGGTCCTGCGGCGCCGGGGGAGCGGCCTTAACCGGCTCGTCACCTTCCTTGCCGACACCCTCGGGGACGACCCCCGCGACATCGGATGACAAAGGCGACTGACGGATGACCAGCAGACGCTTTGTCCGGTCGGGCACGCCGCGCGCCATAGCCAGGGCGTCAAGCAGCCTAAAGTCCGGCCGGGGGATCGGGTACACGCCGCCGGCCGTCCCGCCTGTCAAAGGCGAGGCGTTGACGGTGAAGGTGTTTTGGGTCGTGTTCTGAAGAACCACGCTGACGGTCGCGTTGTGGATCACATCACGGCGTTCAAGCAGCTCGATGATGTGCGTTTCCAACTGCGAAGGGGTCTTGCCCGAAACCTTGATCGCCCCAACGAAAGGCAGGCGGACCAGGCCAGTCGCGTCGACCTGACGCGTGTAGATCGCTTCCTGGCCGGGGTCGACCAGCTCGAAAATGATCACCGCGATCACGTCGCTGGGGCCGATCGTGTATTCACGATAGTCCGGCATCAGGTCCTCGGGGGTGACCTCGCTGACCGTGACGGTGAGGGCGCCCTTGTCTTCGATCACGTCGATGCGATCGAGGATCGGCATGGTGATCGGCGTGTGCTCCCACCGCCCGACCACCGACGGGTCCAGCCACGAGTCCGTCTCACATCCGACCGGCACCGCCAACAACACTGCCGCCAACGCCAGCATGCCGATCAGACCCAACTTCTTCCGGTTGTTCTTCTGCGTCACCGCTCGCTCCTGGCTCATGGTCAAAAGGGTGGTTGGTAGACACCGGTTAGGCCACCCATGGATTCCTGGACGTGTCCTCAACAAGTCCCCTATCTTAAAGCAAAACATAGCACAACGCACCCGCCGGCTGCCTGGGTCACCCAAGCGGTTCCGAGCCCCGGGGCCGCCGCCCGGGCGAGGCAGACTCACCCCAGGCGGGGTTCGCCGGGCAAGTCTTCACCCAGCATCGGTCTAACGCAAGGCGGACCTGACCCCCCAGGCCCAGGAACCGTTAAATCAATCGTCACAACCCGTTTAGCCCACGTGCTGGCCCACCGGTTTGCTCCCCGGGAAGCCTTGCGACACAATGGCCCTGTCCGGTAACACCCCACGGTTCGCCCATGCCCAGCCAAACCCAAGTCAGCATCATCGGTGACGGATCGATGGCCACGGTCCTGGCCCTGCTGCTGGAGAGCCAGGGCCTGGGTGTGACGATTTGGGGCAATTTCCCCGATCAGGTGGCGGAGTTGATCCAGACCCGTGAAAACCGCCGGTACCTGCCGGGCCATCGGCTGCCGGATCGCATCCAGATCACCAGCGATGACCACCGGGCGTTTGCCGGGGCGAGCTTCATCGTCTCGGCAGCGCCCACCCAGTACATCCGCCCGGTCTGGCAGCGGCTAGCACCGCACGTGCCCGCCCAGGTGCCGATCGCCTCGGTCGCCAAGGGGATCGAGACAGCCACGATGCTCAGGCCGACACAGATCATCGCGGACGTGCTGCAGTCCGCCGGGACCGGGTCCGCCGACGACCCGGACAAACCGGCACGCCCGTTGGCGGCGATCTCCGGGCCAAGTGTCGCCGATGAGCTGGCGCGCTGCCTGCCCGCCACCGTCTGCGCCGCCAGCGACGACGAAGACTTCGCCCACCTGCTGCAACAGGCCTTCACCACCCACTGGTTCCGGGTCTACACCAACCGCGACCTGCTAGGCACGGAACTGGCCGGGGCCACCAAGAACGTCATCGCGCTGGCCGCCGGCATCCTCGACGGGCTCCAAGCGGGCAACAACGCCAAAAGTGCCCTGCTCTCCCGAGGACTCGCGGAGATCACCCGCCTGGGGACCGCCATGGGCGCGGTCCAGGAAACCTTCTTCGGCGTCGCCGGCGTCGGGGACCTGGCGACCACCTGCTTTAGCCCCACAGGCCGAAACCGGACCTGCGGCGAGCAGCTCGGACGCGGCCGAAAGCTCCAGGAGGTCCTCGACGAGATGCCCGGCGTGGTCGAGGGTGTGCCCACCACCAAGGCCGTCGTCGCCCTCTCGCAAAAGTACCGCGTCGAGATGCCGATCACACAGACCGTCCACAGGGTCCTGTTCGAGGGCCTGGACCCCCTCGAAGGCATCAGCCAACTCATGAGCCGACAACTCAAGCCCGAAAACATCGGGTAGTCTCCGCCGATAAGCCAACGCGTTTGGCACCTCTGGTCCACACGCAGGCCTTAAGCTCACTGCGGTGATGCCCGATCTACGGATACATAGACAGATCCACCCCGTCACCCGGCGGCGCAGCCTGAGACTGCGGCGCACGCGAGCCGAACGTGGCCCATCTCGCTTTCAATCCCGACCCCGCCGACGATCGGCACGACGACACCGCGCGGCTGTGGCTCAGCCAGCAGCAGTGGATGTCGATCCTCGAGCGTGTCGAGCGGCAGGTGCTGGACAGCACCCCCCAGGGCGACAACCAGCGTCAAAGCCCCAGGCTCCCCGCCCCTCACCATGCCCGGTGCATGATCCGTCTTGGCCATCCTTGCCCCGACCGGGGGACCTACCAGGTCCGGCTACGAAATATCTCCACCTCGGGTCTCGGATTCTTAAGCGCCGCTCCGTTCCAGCCCAAGAGCCGATGCACCGTCGCGCTGCAAGACGCCGAAGGTCACGGCCTGGTCTGCGCAGCGCGGATCGTCTGGTGCCGAGCACTTGATGACGACCTCAGCGCGGTCGGCGTCCAGTTCGACAAACCGATCGACCCCGAACGCTTCGTCGTCGAGACAACCGATGATGCCCCTCCTGACGAGCCCACCGGATGACTAAGCCAAACAAGCCTTCCCCGACCGGTGCGCTCAACACGCTGAATCAGACCCTCAGCGAGGATGAATGGCGGGCCGCGCTGAATAGCGCCAAGTCACAGCGTAAAAACAAAAAGCCGCGTCAGGATCAGCGGGACCCGGATCAACCGCGATACCCTGCTATCAAACGCTGCCTGCTTCGGGTCGATCGCGGTGACTCGGCGCCGGGGATTTACCTGGTCCGCTCCACCGATATCTCCGCCGGGGGTATCCGAATCATCCACGGCGGGCTGATCAAACCCGAAACGATCTGCGCCGTCATCATCGAATCGGATACCGGCAAAAACCTCCCTGCCGGCGGGGTCGTGGCCTGGTGCCAACCGATCAATGAAACCGACCCCCCCGCTTACGATTTGGGAATCCGGTTCTACCAGCCGATCGACATAGCCGACTTGATCGAGCCGACCACATCAACTGACAGCGCCGACGAAGCCGCGTAGTCCTGCGGGCGTGCGTCTAACCTGCGAATCATTCAAAAAAAGCTGGAAGTGTGAGATCGGCGCGGTATCCTGCCCTTGGGCGGTCAGCCAGATACTTGTCCATATCTGCGGGCATATTTGTCTTTTGCGCTGCTTCTGGCTCATGCCTTAGAGGAGGAGGAGCCCAATGGATGCAAGACCACGGCGGGGTCATGACACAACGGCCAGACACTTGTTGCCCTGGGTTCGCTGCGCCGCGGCGTTATTAATGATTGGGCTCAACGTCACGCCCACGGTGGCGGCCGCGGTATCCGAAGAAGTTTTCGTCTTCGACATGGTCGTCGGACGTTTAGACATCACCGAGCACGACATCTTTCTAAGTAACGGCCAGGCGGCGGGGAACATCGTGGGCGGCTTCACCGAACTGGACGCCGGCGGTAATGCGATCCCGGCTGCGGCGAAGCAGAAGCTGATCGACTGGTTCCCCCACGGGCTGACCTACATGCAGGCCGCCACGTTCAACTTCAAGAGCGGCAGCCAGCAGCAGATTAAACGTGATATGAACGGCGGCGATCTGGTCGGCACGTTTTCCGATCCGCCGCAGGGCGGGTACACCGAACGCGACGGGACCAAAACCGTGGTCAACGACGACACGCCCTGGTACTCGATCCTCGAGCCGGCGGACAACCTCAACCCCGCATTGAACGCCGGCGCCCCGCCGCCGACCGCAACATGGGACCGCGACGGCGACCCGTTGACCGGGCTCAACGGCAAAGAGTTCTCCGCTCAGTTCTTCGACGGGCCCAGGCTCAGCTTCGGTAGCGCCAACGGTATCGACGGCCTAGCCGGACTGCTGGGCGGTCAGGACGGCACGCTCCAGTTCGAGACCGCGCTGGTAGGAGTCAAGGACATGCCCAGCATCGGGCAGAACCCAAACGCCCTCCAGACCGGCCTGCTCGACGGCCCCTACAAGGTCGTCGTGCTCAAGACATTCGTCTGGGGGATGAACTTCCGGTTCGTGGGTAACGCCGCGGACGGGCTGACCGCCTCGGACTACGATCTCACAGCGTTGTTCGGCCCCACACCCGTCCTGGGAGACGGCGTGACGCAGTCGTTCAAGGACGCGTTTGACGGCCAGGGGTCCAACAGCGCGGTCGAATGGAACGTGCAGTTCGTCAACCACGCCGTTCCCGAGCCGGCTGCGATCCTGGGGTGGCTGATGCTGACCGGTGCCGCACTCACGCGTCGGCAACTCAGACACTGCCACAGGCCATAAACAAGTCTCACACGTGCTACGGCCATTCGGTGGGCCAGCCGATCGCATCATGGACGACCCGGGTTTTCGGCCCATCGCGTAGCGCGCGGGTACACCTGTGCCGGTTATGCGACCTGGGCGAATCGGTGAATCCCCAGGCCCGATCACACCGGTGCATGGGCTCATCCAAGAGCGGGTTAGCGACGATAGGTATTTCGACACCCATCGTCCGGCCGGACGGCTTGGGAGGGCCGGCGACGGTCCGCCCGTCCGGTATGGAGCAGGGGGCGCTATCCGTGAGGAACCGATGGAACTGGACACGATCCTGAAAACTGCGGCGGACATGGACTGCTCGGACATCCACCTGATCGCCGGCCACGCGCCGATGGTCCGTCAACACACGGTGATGACCCCGCTTGACTACCCCGTGCTGACCGCCGAGGGCGCGATGCGGATGCTCAAGCAGATGGCCGGGGAAGAACAGATGAAGGTCTTTGAGAAGATCAAGGACGCGGACTTCTCGTACGAAATCCCCGGCGTGGGCCGGTACCGTGTCAACGCCCACCTTCAGCGCGGGATGGTCGGGATCGCGATGCGTGCGATCAAGACAGACATCCCGTTATTGAAAAGTCTGACCCTGCCGGAGGTCATCAGCCGGCTGACGTACCTGCCCCGCGGGCTGGTCCTGGTCACGGGCGACACGGGCTCGGGCAAGTCGACGACGCTGGCGGCGATGATCGACGCGATGAACAAGCGCTACCACAAGCACATCATCACGCTGGAGGACCCGATCGAATACGCGTTGATCAGCGACAAGTGCGCGATCGAGCAGCGCGAGCTCGGGGCGGACACACCCAGCTTCGCGTCGGGCTTACGCCACGTGCTGCGTCAGGACCCGGACATCATCCTGGTCGGCGAGATGCGTGACCTGGAGACGACCGCGGCGGCGATCACGGCGGCGGAGACCGGGCACCTGGTGCTCTCGACCCTGCACACCGTCAACGCCTCGCAGACCATCGAGCGGATCATCGACATGTACCCCGCGGACCAGCAGAACCAGATCCGGTCCATGCTGGCTAACACGCTCCAGGCCGTGGTGTCCCAGACCCTGTTCAAACGGATCGACAAGAAGGGGATGGTGCCCGGCGTGGAGATCATGCTGTGTACCCCCGCGGTTCGGAACCTGATCCGCGAGAACCGGGCGTTCGAGATCCCCAACGTGATCGAGACCAACCGGGCGCTTGGGATGAACAGCCTGGACAACTCGATCGCCGAGCTCTTCTTCAACGGGATGATCAGCAGGGAAGACGCGATCGCGCAGGCGGCGTACCCCGAGAAACTCGAACGGGCGCTCGTCGCATAGCTACGAGTACTGCTAGCTATTAGCCATGAGCTATTAGCCAGAGAGGAAACAGGGGTGGATCAGTAACCAGGGAAGCTAGCAGCTGGTAGCTAATGGCTAATGGCTGAATGCTAAGGGCTCAATAAACCATGCCGACATACCGCTACCAGATGAAAACCAGCGGCGGGCAGACGTCCGTGGGGATACTCAACGCCGACAGCGCCCTGGCCGCGGCCCAGCAGCTCCGCTCGCAGGGCAACACCGTCCTGCAACTGACCCCGATCAGTTCCGGCTCCGCCAAATCCCTTGGCGAGCGGCTCAAGGCGATGAACTACAGCTCGGGCCCGTCGACCCGGGACGTCCTGAACTTTACCACCCAGCTCGCGGTGATGGTCCGCGCGGGGATCACGCTCCGCGCGGCGATCGAGGGGATCGCCGAGCAGACCGAGAACCAGAAATTCCAGCAGATCCTCATGGAGATCAAGCAGGATGTGGAGTCGGGCAAACAGTTCTCCGAGGCGCTTCAGAAACACCCCAAGCAGTTCGGCCCGCTGTACGTGAACATGACCCGCGCGTCTGAGATGTCAGGCAGCTTCAGCCAGATGCTCGAACGTATCGCGACGTACCTCGCGCAGCAGATCGAGACCCGGGCGATGGTCATCGGTGCGATGATCTACCCGGCGGTGATCGGCGGGCTGGCGGTGGCGGTGACGATCTTCCTGCTGACGTTCGTGCTGCCTCGATTCGCCGCGGTGTTCGCGGGCAAGGAGTCGGCCATGCCCTGGCCGACCATCTTCCTGATGAACCTCTCGGGGTTCATGGTCAACTGGTGGTGGGCCGTGGTGCTGGCAATGCTGATGGCGGGCGTGGGGGTATTCGTCTTCACCCGGACCGAGCCCGGCGGCTGGTGGTTCGACGCGACCAAGCTGCGGTTCCCGATCTTCAAGAAGATGTTCCGGGCGCTGTACATCAGCCGGAGCCTGCACACCATGGGCGAGCTGGTTAACGCCGGCGTGCCGATGCTCGACACGCTGGCGATCACCGGGGACATCAGCGGCAACCGCCTGTTCCGCCGGCTGTGGCGCAACGTCTACACCTCCGTCAAGCAGGGTAAGAAGATCGCCATGCCCTTGAACAAGAGCAACCTGCTGCCCAAGGCCGTGATCCAGATGATCTCCGCCGGCGAGGAATCGGGCAAGCTCGGCGAGGTCCTCGACGAGGTCTCCGGGTTCTACGCCAAGCAGCTGCGCGAGGTCATCAAGACCGTCACCAGCATGATCGAGCCGATCATGATCATCCTGATGGGCTCGGTCGTCGGGTTCATCGCGATGGCGATCATCCTGCCGATCTTCAAGCTCTCGACGCTGGTGAAGTGAGTCGGGGTTCGGGTTGTAGCGGTTATAGGGGCCATGGGGCGGGTGTTGTGAGATTGCAAGCATCCAGATGTTTTGGACCGGGCTTATCAGATCGTAGGTTTGAGGGTGGCAATCTATCAATGGCGTGCGACATGAACCAAAACCCCAGACCCGATACCCGACACCCGGCGCACGCCCGCGCCCGTGGCTTCACCCTGATCGAGGCGGCGCTGACGACCGTCATCGTCGGCACCGGTGTGCTGGCGATTGTCGCGGCACAGCAGGCGTACCACCAGAAAAATGACTGGGCCCAGCGGACGGGCACGGCGATGCTGCTGGCCAACGAGATCCGCGAGCTGACCCTGCCCATGCCGCTGGCCGACCCGATCACGAACCAGACGGTCCTGGGCCCCGAGCCCGACGAGGTCGTCGTCGGCGACTACGACGACCTGGACGACTTCGCCGGTGTCCCCGATGCCGGGGGGAACTTCCCCGGGCTGACCTTCAACCCACCGATCGACGCGCTGCGTCGGCCGATCACCGACATGACCAACTGGACCCAGCAGGTCACCGTCGAGAGCGTGTTGGAAGACAACATCGCCGCGACGTTCGTCCAGCCGCTGGGGACCACCCCGGTCGTGCGGATCACCGTCAACGTGCTCTATCAGGACGCCAACGACCCCCAGCCGCGGACGGTCACGCAACTGACCTGGGTGGCTGGGCAGTAGGAACGGTGGCTATCAGTCGTTAGTGATTAGCCGTTACCAAAAAGACTAAGACACGAGAAGTGAGGCCGGGAGCATTGATGATGACGGGTAAGACACATTCAGCACACCGGACCTGCCGCGACCGCGGGGCGGCGGCGGTGCTGGCGATGATGTTCCTGGTGATCTTCTCGTCCCTGGCGGCGGCGATGGCGATCGTGTCCCAGGGCAACCTCACCACCGCCGAATCCTCCATGAAGATCAACCGCTCGCTCGCGGCGTCCGAGACCGGGATGAAGTTCATGATCTACCGGCTGAACCAGGTGACCCAGGGCGACGCCACCGCCGGGACCAACGGGATCACAACCCGCGAGGGCGTCATCAACGCGGCCCTGGCCAATACCCTGTGGAACGACGCACGCACGCAACTGCTGAACCTGTTGGCCGGGGACTTCCAGTACCAGCAGGGCAACGCCCCGTACGTGGCGGGCGGCGTGCTGGTCGTCCCGGAGATCCCGGTCGGCCCGGGCCAACCCAGCTTCAGCGCAACCTTCGAGCCCCACCCATTGGCCAATGAAAACTACGACGCGGCGTTTTACCAGCAGCCGCCGTTCAGCGACCAGAACCCCCCGGCCAGCAACCTCTCGCCCCTGGACGCACGGTGGGTGCGCATCACCGTCACCGCCAGCGACGGGCCCATCGGGTCGCGGATCTACCGCTCGGTCTCAATGGACTTTAAGATCGACAAGAAGATCCGCTACGCGCTGCTTTCCAAGAGCCGGATCATGATCGGCCGAAACGTCATGATTGACGGCCCGGTCGGGTCCAGCTTCCTGGAGACCAACCTGGCCAACGGCCATCCGATCCAGATGGAGAGCGACTTCCGCGGGCTCGACGCCAACCTCGACGCAGACCTGGACCTGTTCAGGAACACGCTGATCAGCAACGATGCCAACGGCGATAACCGGATCAACCTCGCCAGTTCAGCCGAGATCGACCAGATCGCCAACCCCAGCTCTTTCGACTACGACCAGGACGGGTACATCGATGACTACGACTTCTTCATGGCGGCGTTTGACGCCAACGCCGACCTCCAGGTCAGCCTCGCGGAATTGGACCCGGGTTCCGCGGACTTTAGCCGACAGCAGTTGATGAGCCTGATCGACACGTTCGGAGATCCTAGCCGACAGGGCTACGGCGACGGGCTCATCAACGAGTACGACCGCTACACCAAGCTCCGTGGCGAGGTCTACATCACCGCCAGCAAGCTGAGCTGGGAAGACGGCGCGGCCGACCCCGACGGCCCGGGTGGCGCGACCGGGGCCTACCAGGACTACTTCCAGGGCCCGATCGTTGCCGACTTCGGCAATGACCCGATGACCTTCGACGCCGACAACGATGCGGTCCACCAGTTCAACCCGTCGGACTTCGATGTCGCGTCCTTCGCAGCGATGGCCAGCGGCGATTTAGTGACCCAGGCCGCGAGTCAGGGCGGGTCGTCCGGCACCACCTCGCCCGCCGAGGCCGTCCCGTTCGGCGCAGCTCACCCCTACGAGTACTACGACCGACCGATCTATCAGGACATGCAGTTCGACAACATCACCATCCCCGCGGGGACCAACGCGCTGTTCATCAACTGCACGTTCATCGGGGTGACCTACGTCGACACCGCCGTGGACAACATCGACCCGAACTTCAACTACGCCGGCATGATCGAGGCCGACGGGACACAGAAGCACCCCGGGCGGACGGCGATGGTCAACGGCGTCGAGATCACTGACACCAAGACCGTCTCGAACAACCTGCGGTTTGACAACTGCACGTTCGAGGGTTCTGTCGTGACCCAGTCGCCCAACGAGTTCACCCACGTCCGCAACAAGCTCTCGTTCACCGGGACCACACGGTTCCTGATCGATGAATCCACGCACCTAAGCGCGTCGGAGAAGGATCTGTTCAGACGTAGCACGCTGCTGGCGCCGCACTTCTCGGTCGAGATGGGCACGTTCATCGCGCCGGAGGACGCCGGTGAAACCGTCGAGCTGTCCGGGACGATCGTCACCGGCGTGCTGGATATGCGTGGCCAGGTCAAGATCATCGGCAGCCTGCTGACGACGTTCGAGCCGGTGAGCAACACCGGGCCGGTCATCGGCGACACCAGCCCGCAGTTCAACACCACGCTGGGGTACTTCTCGTCGTCGTCCGGCGACCTCGAATCGGAGCTCCCGACCACAGGCGTGGGCGTCATCCAGGTCATGTACGACCCGACCATCCCCCTGCCCGACGGGATCCTCGGCAACATCGAGATCGCACCGTCGCTGGCGACCTACCGCGAGGGCGGACAGTGATAGAGATGTTCGATGTGCAATCTAAAAACGCATGACATCCAGACTACGATATGAACAGACATAAACATACACATCGAACATCGCACATCGCACATCACACATGTCGCGGCCTGTCCCTGGTCGAGTTGCTGGTTTCGCTGGCGATCACGTCGATGCTGCTGACCGCCACGATGGTCGCCATCGACGCCAGCTTCAAGGCCTACGCCGCCGCCGCCTCGACCGCCAGCACACAGTCCGCCACACGCATGGTCATCAACCGGATGCTGACCCTGATACGGACCAGCACAGCCCACGGGCCGCTGCTGGACGACCCGACCGACAACCCACCGGTCCTGCTGCTGGCCGATGGCGACACGATCGAAAGCTACTACCTGGAGCTGTTCGACCCGGCGGGCCAGCACATCCGCGTCGAGCACCGCGCCGCAACGCAGGAGCTCTGGCTTTGGATCGACGATGATGGGGACCTGCTGTTCGAGGTGACCGAAACCCAGCAGCCGATCATGGGCGGGGTCACCCAGGCCAAGTTCTACGCCCACAGGCGGTTCGACAACGACGGCGTGCTCGTGCTCGAGCGCGGCTCGATCGACATGACCGTTGTCACGGACGACGACGCCTCGCTGGCGCTTGAGGGCGCTAACCTCCCGCCCATCCGCGCCATCGCCTCGACCATGCCCCGCAAGCTCGAGTGATCGCCGCAAAGTCCGCCCCCCGTCCGACACGCTTCCCATCCAACTCTCGTGCATCGAAGCCCACGTTCTAAAAACGTGAGCATTACGCCGTGGATGGATGCACGAGGATTAATCCAGATGTGTATCAGTCTGATTCTCCGGGCAACGCGCTAAGCAGAAGGTTGTATCCCCGGCCCAGCGGGTCCGCCTCCTCCTGCCGATCGAAGGCACGCGATGCCTCGACCTGCGCCCGGATCGGCTGCGTCGGGTCAAGCGATCCGATGAACCCGTCCCATCGCTCGCGCGATTTCCCCGACAGGCCTGTGTACCAGGCCACCATCTCCACCAATCGCTTGCCCTGAATGACCGATTCGCCGAAGTGCGCTTGCTGATAGTCGGCGTCGGGCTCGGCCCAGCAAGCGTAGAAGAACAAAGGTAAACCGAAGCGCTCGCGGACCTCGCCGTTCCACGTCACCAGCCGTGCTTTCTCGTCCCATTCACCATTGGTCAACAGCGGCTCGACCTCGCACGTCAGCGCCAATTCAACTTCGTCCGGCGAACTGAACAACTCGAACTCCATGCCCGCCGCCTCGAACACCAACAGTGTCACCGCACCCTGGGTGTCCCGGTCTTCGAGCGTATCATTCGACGCCTGCAACTCCCACTCGCTGACCAACTCGGCACAGACCGGCAAATCCACGAACGCCCGCCAGGAGTCTTCGATGTTGTCCTGACGCAGGAAACCCAGCGAAACAGGAAGGTCCGCGCCGTCTTCCAGCCCCATCCGCCGAGCCGTGATCCGCTGCAACAATCCCGGGGACGGCGGATCGGCCCAATTCGGACCGCCCAAGGCGATCAACCGCATCAGCGATAGCACATCGGCATCGTCGAGGTATCCTCGATCAACAAGATACTGCCCCACCCGTGCGAAGTAGACGGCCCCCCACGTTTCCCCTTCCACGCCCTGACGCTCCAGTTCCAGAACATACAGGCTCAGGTTCTTCATGTCGTGCCGAAGCCGCGTATCCATAAACTCGCGTAACACCGGCCAGTGCGGGTCGTCGCTCAACTCCGACCCGAACCACGCAACCAGGAAGTCTGTGAAACGGTCCGTCGCCAACAGTCTCGCTTCGATCTGCCCGACCAGGTCGTCATCGCCACGGAACCGTTCGGCGTAGGCGTAGACGCTCCCCACCGGACTCGCCACACGCAGCCACGTCCCCGACCCACCGATGTCCGCGGGCACCGTGTCGAAGTTGCCGCTGTATCGAAGCTGCCCATCTTCGGTGACGGCCTCGTCGTAGATCGTGCGAAGCATCTCCTCCACCCCGCCGTTGACGACCATCAGTTCCCGCCGCATCGCGTCACCTTCGGGCGACACGGCAAGTTGATAAACCGTCGGCGAAGAACAGCCGACCGACACGAGGCAAATCAGCACCGCCATGTATCGCTTGATGTCCATCTTGTAGATCCCCGATGTGGTGTACAGCCCGACGACCAGGCCGATGCGCAGCCATCATAACATCGATCGGAGAGCAGCCCGCGGAGCCCACACATAAAAACAACCGGCCCCGTGTTTAGCGGAGCCGGTTGATCTATGGTTGTTTATCTGGCCGGGGGTGCCGGGGGATACCGGGGTCAGCAGGTCCGTCGGCGCATGAAAGTCAGTGACGAGAGGCCCAACAGCGCCAGCGTTGCGGATGCGGGCTCGGGGATGGGGTTATCGCCGGTGACGATCTTGCTGGACCCTTCGCCGCCAAAGGGCGCCGGGCCGACGGTCTGGATCCGGCCTGCCATGGTCTGCCCTTCGAAGAGCGACAGGCTAAGGCCGTTTGCGTGCGAGAGCGTAAACATCGTCATATCCAGCAGCCCGCCTTGTGCCCCGGGGTCGCCGAACGCGATGCCGGCATCCATCAGCCCGGGTGAGCCCCCGCCGTTGAGGTTGTTGTTCGCCGAACCGACCCACCCGACGCTGCCGGAGAAGTCGAAGTCCGTGACGTCTGCGCCCGACACGTTCAAGCCCGCGAGCAGTGAATCGTCGGCGATGTTGAACCAGAACCCGCCCCAGTCGCCGGTGTTGACGAAGCCGCCTTCCTGCACGGTCGTGAGCGTAACCTTCACGTCATTGCCGACCTGCTCAAGCGTGGCCCTGCCAAGCATGCTGTCGCCGGTGAAGTTGGTCATGTCCAACGCGATCGATGAGGCGGTCAGTGCGGACACCGGAGCGGCGATGGTCAGCATCAAACACATCGAGGCGGTCAGTTGCAGCATCCGGGATCGTGTCACAGGGCTAAACATCGGCAGGCTCCTTTGTATATGTAAGTCAATCTCCAGAACCCACCGCGCACACACAATGAGCAAAGCGAAGCGGGTCGATCGGTTCTGAAAATCCAATGACATCCGGCCAATGCGCCGGGGGTTAAACACACATGAAACATGCCACCGCCAGGGCGCAGAGCAAGCACGGCCATCTCGAATGGTCAGTTAAAAAGTCCGTCTGGAAGGGTTATGACGGTTACACCGGGTCCGCCGTGTGGCCTCGGTGGATAAGCATCGGCAGCCGAAACGATTCAAAGATGGACGCCGCTGCGCAGGGGGCGCAATCGGTTACGCCCTGCGGATGATCAGCGTGTCGTTCTGCCCACCAAAGCCGAAGCTGTTGGACAGGCAGACGTCGACCTTGGCGTCCCTGGCAGCGTTGGCGACGTAGTCCAGATCGCACTCGGGGTCGGGGCTGTTGAGGTTGTGTGTCGGGGGGAGTTTCTGGTCACGGATCGCCAGCACACAGGCGATCGCCTCGACCGCGCCCGCCGCCGCGATCAGATGGCCGAGCATGCTCTTAATCGAGCTCATCGGGATCGACTTGGCGCGGTCGCCGAAGACGACCTTGACCGCCTTGGTCTCGATCGAATCGTTCTCCTTGGTCCCCGTGCCGTGCGCGGAGATGTAGTCGATTGTCTCCAGCCCAAGCCCCGCATCTTCGAGCGCCAGGTTCATGCTCTTGGCGGCGCCCCGGCCCTCCGGGTGGATATCGGTGATCCGGTAGGCATCGGCGGTCGAGCCGTAGCCGGCGATCTCGGCAAGCACGGTCGCGCCCCGCGCCTGCGCGTGTTCGAGTGTCTCGATAATGAGCATCCCCGAACCCTCGCCCATGACGAACCCGTCGCGGTCGACGCTGAAAGGCCGGGCCGCGCCCTGTGGGTCGTCGTTGCGGTTACTTAGCGCGGTCAGCCGGTTGAACCCGGTCACACCCAGGGGGTGGATCATCGTGTGCGCCCCCCCGGTGATCATCACGTCGGCGTCGCCGCGCCTAAGTATCTCGGTCGCCTCGCCGATCGCCTGGGTCGACGCGGCGCAGGCCGTCAGGCAGTTGTACGCGGGCCCCTGCGCATCAAACTCCATCGCTAAATGAGTCAACGGCATGTTCGGCTCCTGCTCGATCTCGCGCACCGCGGTCATCATCTTCGTCGCCGTCGCCGCCCACTTCGCGCCGTCGATCCCGCGCTTGTCCGCGTCCCAGCCGGCCAGGTTCGACGCGACATAGTTCTCAAAGTCCAAAGACCCTTCGCCCGACCCCAGGTAGATCCCAAGCCGTGCGCGGTCAAGCCCGTCAAACGTATCAAGCCCCGCCATACGCCAGGCCTGAGCCGCGGCGCCCAGCGCAAAACTCGTGTTCAGCCCGACCCCCTCGTGAAGCTCCGGGAACTTCACGAACTCGCGGTAGTCGTAATCCTTCACCTGCGCCGCGAACGTCGTCGGGAACGTCGAGGCATCAAAATGGTCGATCCGTCCGATCCCCGAGGCGCAGCTAAGCAGCCCGGCCCAGACCGTTTCGACATCATGGCCCAACGGCGTAACCAAGCCCATGCCCGTGATGACGATGCGAGGAGTTGTCATTGACCAAACCCTTTACAAATCAGGAAACTTTCACGGAAGACACGGAGGCGAGCAGGCACGGAGAAAACAGATGGAACTGGGATGAACACGGATGAACGCAGATCAAAACGCATGTCTGATCTCCCCTTCATCCAAGTTCTTTATCACCGTTCATCAGCGTTCATCCCAGTGCCATCTCAAATAAAGTCTTCTCCGCGTCTCTGTGCCTTCGCGCTCTCCGTGATTGATCTTGAAACCGCCTTCAACGATCCATCGCTTTCAGAATCATCGCTGTGCTCTGCCCGCCGAAGCCCATATTAAAAACTAGCGCATACCGTAGCTCGGCGTCCTTGGCCGGGGCGCTGGGACCGAGGCCGTCGATCGGCGTGTCACGGTTAGCCACCGCAGGGACCTTCTGCTCGCGCAACGCTTTCGCCGCGACGGCGACGTCCAGCCCGCCCCCGCCCGCGCCGCAGTTGCCGACCAGTGAGCGCAGGGACACGACCGGCACCTCGGCAAGCCGATCGCCGAACACAACCTTGTAGCCCGCCGCCTCTGCCCGGTCCCAGCTCGGGACGCCACAGCCAAAACCGACGACCAGATCGATCTGATCCGCACCGATCCCAGCCTCACGCAGCGCCGCGGTCACCGACGACACCACCGCCAGGCCTTGCGGGTCCGGCTCACTGTTTTTCGCCTCACGGTTAACGCTCTGTGATGCGCCGAACCCCACGACCTGGGCGTAGGCGTTTTCGCCGCCGCGCGCTTCGTAGGTTTCTGCCGCTTCGAGCGTCACGATCCCTCCGCCGTCGCCGGCGACCATGCCCGCCGCGCTTTGATCAAACGGCCGGACCGCGCCCGCCGGGTCGTCGTTACTTGTCGTGGTCAGCCGGCCGGTCAACTGCTGACGGTAGTACACCATCGGGTTCATCTTCGTCTCCGCGCCGCCACAGAAACAAAGGTCCGCCTTGCCCCGCTGAATCACACGCAAAGACTCACCGATCGACAGGATCGCAGACGCCTCGCCGCAGGTGATCGTGTTGGACGGCCCCTGTGTGTCGTGGATGATCGTGACGTGGCAGGCGAGCATGTTCGGCAGATACTTCAAGAGCCAAAGCGGCGTGAGGTGCTGCATCCCCTCGTTGCCCCACTTGTGGATGTCAAAGCCCCCGTCATCCTTGCGGGCCTCGATCAGCGCCCCGGTCAACTCGGTAAGGTCCGCGGCGATCAGCCCCGCGCCGATGTGGCAACCCACCCGGGCCTGGTCGTAGGTCGGCTTAAAGTCCCCGTTCTTGCCGGCGTCCGGGTCCGTCCCCTTGGTCTTAAGCCCCGCGTCACGGGCCGCAAAGTCCGCGGCGATCACCGCCAGCTCGATGTCCCTGGCCATCACCTTCGTCGCCTTGCGGTGGCTCTTGGGGACGTACTGGCCGATCTTGTAAGGCTCAACCTCCACGCCTAACTGGCAGTCAAACCCGCTGGGGTCAAACGCCTGGATACGCCCGACCGCCGAGCGGCCGGCGCAAACGCCCTCCCAGGTCGGGTCCATCCCAAGGCCAAGCCCGCTGACCGGGCCGACGCCGCTGATCACTACACTGCGTGTCATAGTCGGTTTCCACACTTGATCGAGCCGGGGATTGTACCGGCTGATCACCGCTCGGGAAAAACATCCGCCCGCCCCAGCCGGGAAGGCACAACGCCCAGTCAAACCGGCCTGCCCCGGCCCGGCACCGCCCCGAAACATCTCCCTGGTCGGTAAATCAACGATCCAGGGCCCTAAGTAGAAATACGCATTAGTTGCATATACAATATAATTCGTTGTATCGAAGAAGCTTACATGGCTCAGGCTAATTCCGGGCTCAATGACCGCTCATTGTGTGCCGATCAGCCGGGGCATTTATTGCATATACAACTTAGATCCCCAGGCTTTATTCCCAGAAGAAAATCCCCTGCCCCGCATCCGGCAGGGCTCTCGGCGTGACTTCCAGGGAGACTTCCGTGGCGGTTTCCTGGGTGTCTCCCGGGGGTGTTTCCGGGGCGTCTGCCGGGACGGATTCCGGGGGGATCTCTGCCAGTAACAGGTGATCCGCCACCGGGCTGCCCAACAGCGCCCGCGCCTGCATCTGGGCCTCTCGCCAGATCGGTAAAGCCTGCTCGATCAGCCCCAGGCCCTTGCCTGTCAGCTCCAGGCGGTGACTTCGTGCATCCGCTGTCTGGGCCGCACGCACCCAGCCCCGCCGCTGCATGCCCTGAACATTCCGGCAAAGCGTCGACTTATCCATCTGCAAAAGCCCACAGATCGCCGTCGGCTTCGCCCCCCCCTGCTCGGCCAGCGCGACCAGGATGTTCATCTGGCTGGCGGTCACCCCGATCGGCCGAAACGCCCGGTCGTAAACCCCGCTGACCACGCGATGGAGCCTGCGAACCCGCGCCGCGAGGCAATCTCGGGCTATCTCCTGGGCCGCATCAGCTTGGGACCGCACTGGTAGCATCTGGCAATTGTATATGCAACTTTCTGCCCGTCAAGCACCCCCGCACTGTACCTTGGGCGATCTCACTCCCCAGGCCTCAGGCAGTAAAGCCAGACTCGTTTCGTATTTAGGCTAAATACGATCTTAGATCCTGTACCACACCCGGACAGGGGGGGGGCTATTGCCTGTACTCGTGACCCATCGAAGGGCGTGGTATGAACATGCATTCCTCCAGCGTCAAGGGCCGCCCCGCTCACCGGGGTCCGGGGCATGGACATGTCCCGCCTGACGGCCAGGGGATTGGCAAGTACACTCCACAGTCTCGCTGTGACCGCTTTGAATCGTCCGTCACCTCAGCAAGGGTCCTATCTTGAAACTTCATTTCTTAGGCGCCAACAGGCAGGTCACCGGCTCCCGTTACCTGCTCGAAGCCGGGGGCTTGCGGATCATGATCGACTGCGGGATGTTCCAGGAGCGCAAGTTCCTCGGGCGCAATTGGGAGCCACCGCCGGTCGACCTCAAGACCGTCGACTGCCTGCTGCTGACCCACGCGCACCTGGACCACTGCGGGCTGATCCCCAAAATGGTCAAGCGCGGGTTCTCCGCGCCGATCGTCACGGTCAACCCGTCTGCCGACCTCGCTGAGATCATCATGCTCGACTCGGCAAGGATCCAGGAGGAAGACGCCAAGTACAAGAAGAAACGACACCAAAAGCAGGGGCGCAAGAGCAAGCACGGCTACGACCCGCTGTACACCCCCGAGGACGCGACCGGGGCCGTCGAACTCTTCGAACCGATCGGCTACGCCCAGCCGCTTCAGCTTAGCGACCAGGTCACCGTCACCTTCCACGAGTCCGGGCACATCCTCGGCTCGGCGTTTATCGAGATCGCGGTCAAGGAAAACGGCCAGACGCGCACGCTGGTCATGTCCGGCGACGTCGGGCAGTGGGACAAGCCGCTATTAAACGACCCGACCCTGTTCAGCAGAGCCGATTACATCGTCATGGAATCGACCTACGGCGACCGCCTTCACAAAGAATCCGGGTCGATCGAAGATCAACTCGCGACAATCATCAACGACACCGCCAAGCGCGGCGGGAACATCGTGATCCCCACCTTCGCCGTCGAACGCGCCCAGGAACTGGTCTATTACATGGGCAAGCTGCGCGACGCCGACCGCATCCCCGACATGGGCGTCTACCTGGATAGCCCGATGGCGGTCAACGTCACCAAGGTCTTTCACCGCTGGTGCAAGTACCTCGACGAGGACTCGCGCTGCAAGCTCGAAGGCAACGCCCAGGCTTTGGACTTCCCCGGACTCAAGCTCGTCCGCGACGTCGCCGACTCCATCGCTATCAACAGCCTCAAAGGCACCAACGTCATCATGGCGTCGTCCGGGATGTGCACCGGCGGGCGGATCAAACACCACCTTAAACGCAACATCACGCGCCCCGACTCGACCATCGTCTTCGTCGGCTACCAGGCCGTCGGCACGCTCGGGCGGATCATCGTCGACGGCAAAAACGAGGTCCGCATCCACGGCGCCAACTGGCGCGTCAACGCAGATATTAAGAAGCTCTACGGCCTAAGCGCCCACGGCGACCGCGACGACTTATTGCACTGGCTCAGCGACTGCAAGACCCCGCCCAAACAACTCTTCCTAACCCACGGCGAAGAGCGCGGCGCAGAAGCGCTTCAAGAAGTGATCAAGTCTAAGCTCGGCTGGAACGTCAGCGTGCCGGAGTATCAGGACGTGGTAGCGTTGGTGTGACGTGAGCTTCCCCCCATCTGGCGGGCGAAGGGGATTCAATAGTGGAAGATGGTGTTCGTCCCGCCGCCGTGAAGGATCCTCAAAGCACGTTGAATCCCCTAGCAAAAACCCGTATCGATCACCGCAGGAAAACCTGGGTCAGGGATACGCGGTCTCGAGATGGGCATCGGGGTAGTAGTGCAGGCAGATCTCTGCCGCGTCGTGTCCGCACAGGGCCATGCCCAGCGCGCCGATCTGGCACAGGCCCGCGCCGTGTCCCCAGCCCGCGCCACGGAGGGTGACCGATTCGATCTCGCCGGCGCTGCCTCGCTGGAGGCGGACGGCGAACGCGCTGCTGTAGAGGAACCCGCGGTGAAGTACCTCACGGATGCGGTACTCGCTATCGAGCAGATGCGCCACCGGCTGACCCGATCGATCTAACCAGGTCAACTCGACCTCGATCGCCCGGCCGCTGACCCCGCGCCTGGTGACACGCACATCACGCAACTCTTCAAGCCCGGCCGCCTCGGGCAGCTTGTCTCGCAATAGCGTTTCCAACTTCTCGCGTGTGTACGCCACTGACCAGCGGAAGTAGTCGTCGACCTCGTCGACCCGGCCCAGGTACTTGCCGATCGCCTCGACCGGGACGACATGCGTGCTGCAATAGGCTTTGGTCTCAGTCAACCAGTCGCCTTCGAGGAAGGCGTCGAGGTTGTCCTCGGTCACGGGCATGAACCGGCCTACGGGATCGCCCGGCGGGGCGTCGATGACCTCACGCAGGCCCGGCTTTGGCTCGCCCCAGACAGCTTCGGGCAGCTCAGAGATGCCCCCGCAACTCTTGGAATAATTAGCGTCAAGAACCTGGGCTGCCGGGTCAAGCAATACAAGGCCGCGCGAGCCGCCCACCGCGTCGACGGCGGGCTGACTCATATCGCCCGTGCCCTGGTAGCGCTGACAGCAGTCGTCGTTGCAACGATCAAACGGCTCGGCCTGGTGCTTGGGCTCGGCCATCGCCAGAAGCCAGGAGCGCGCCACCACGCACTGGGCCTTGAGAAACTCGACCGGGCAGGCGCTGCTCATCTCGGCGGTGATGACGCCGGCCAGGTAGTCTTCCAGCGGCAGCTCGTTGACCATCACGACCCCGCCGGGCGCGGCGTGAAACTCAAGCGACCCGGCCAAGGTCTGGTCGGCGCACTTTTGCCAGTGAAACCCTCGACCGGCAACCACGTCTAAAACCCGGACCCCCGCCCCGGGCGCCGCGGGCACACGATCATCCGGCTCGATGCGCAATCGCTCAGACGGGCCGAACGTTCCGCCGGACCAGGACGCGATCAGGCCATCGCCTGATACCTGTATACAAACCTCGGCCCCCGGCATGACCGGTTGCGTCTTACCGTTGTCTGCGGTCAGGGTGTACGGCTTGTCGGGCAGGACAAACTCGACCGACGCGCGCCCGTCGGCTTCCAGGATGACACCAACGCGCACGCTTGGCTCTGCGTGGGCGTTGGGTGTCCAGTGCTGCATATCGATGGGGTGGGTCGCTGCGTCCATGGCTGTGCCTTTCAGATTAGTGGCACAGTATAAGCAACACCCCGCCGATGCACCGAAGGCGTATGGATGCCGCTCTCAAGGGGCGAGGCGTGTTTCGATTTGCCCAGAGACCTTCGGGCGATCAGGCGGCCTTGGCGCCCGAGAATGCCGTGACCATGCTCTTCGTGCAGCCGACGTTGCCGATGACCACAAGTTGGTCGCAGGGGTGGACGGTCGTGTCCGCGGGCGGGTGCAGCAGGCGCGTGCCGTCGCCTTTGATCATAGCGACGACAATCGTGTTCTGCCCGATGAGTTCATAGACCTGCGACAGCGGCCTGGCCGTCAGCTTGGGGAACCGAGACAGGACGATGCGCGCCAGTTCCAGGTCAGGCCAATACCCGTCCAGTTCCATCACGTCGTCGGCCTGCGGGTTGAGCAGTTGATACGATGCGCGTGCGGCGCCGATCACAGCCGGGCTGATCACCCTGTCTGCGCCGGCGCGGCGCAGCTTGGACTCGGTCTCGGCCTCATCACAGCGGGCTGTGATAAGCAGGTCGGGCCTGCCCCCCCGGGCGGTCAGAACGATCAGGACGTTGTCCGCGTCGTGGGAAAGACAGGTCACCATGCCCCCGGCCCGGTCGACCCCCGCCTCAACCAGCGTCGACTCGTGCATCGCGTTGCCCTCGATGCAAAGATACCCAAGTTCCTCGGCGTCACGGAGCTGCTGCGAGCCTGACTCGATCAACACGAACGGCTTGTCCCGGTACGCCAGCGTCGCGCACAGCGCCTGGCCCATCCGTCCAAACCCCGCCACGATGATGTGCTTTTCCAGCTTGCGTATGCGCTCGGTCACCTTGCGCCTCCCAATCATTTGCTTGAGATGTCCTTCGACCACGAACGAAACCAGTTGGCCCGTCGCGTACAGCACCGTCCCGATCCCCACCACCATCAGCAGCAACGCCCACACCTTCTCCGCATCCGACGCCGGGCTGTCCATCCCGACCGTCGTGAGGATGACGACCGTCAGGTAGACCGCCTCAAATACCCCGCGATCGCCGACGACCATCAGGCCCACGGTCCCGGCCACCGTCAGGCCCACCAGGATCGCGACGCTCACCCAGAGATTTTTCAATGACGATCTGATCTTGGTCGCACTCCGGGGCACCGAACGCCGGCACCGGTCTCCTACAGAGGGTGTCGGGCGATACCGGGTCCCGGTTGAGCCGCCGTCGACTTATCGGTCTTGGGCGTGCCCGACCGACTCCTACTGCTGAACCTCCCCGCAGCCTGGCCGTGAGCCCGCTGGGGTCTCATTCACCCCGCTTACGTTGGGTATCTATACTGACGGCATGACCCAAGCGATCACGATCCTCCAGGCCAACCTCGACGACCCACGCCACCGGTCGGATCTTGTGGCGATGCTGGACGCCTATGCGCAGGACCCGATGGGCGGCGGCAAGCCGATGTCGGCGGACGTGAAAGAAAATCTGGTGCCGGGGCTTCGTGCGCACCCGGCTGCGTTTGTGTTCCTGGCGTACCGCGGTGACCCAGAAGATAGCGGTGAGATTTGCGGGGGTGAGGCGGTGGGGATCGCCAACTGTTTCCTGGGCTTCTCGACATTCGCTGCAAAGCCGTTGATCAACATCCACGACCTGGCGGTTGTGCCCGGCGCGCGTAGGTCAGGGGTCGGGCGTTTGCTGTTGGACGCGGTGACGGCGAAGGCTAAATCACTTGGCTGCTGCGCGGTGACGCTGGAAGTCCGAGACGACAACCCGGCGGCGCAGAAGCTCTACACCGACTACGGCTACCACGACGACGGCATCCCGCACCGGTTCTGGAAGCTGAAGGTGTAAGCTACGCGCGAGAATTAACTGTGATCCGTATCAGAGCTACGTCGCCCCCGACGCGGTCCGCCGTGGGGGCACGGCGGCTCGGATCGCCACATAAGAATCAACACCGAAGAAACACTACGCCAGGGGCAGGCGAATATTTTTCGTGGGTTCGGCTCGCGAGTCGTCGACGATGGCGGCGGGGGTGCGGGGCTTAAGCGTGGCGGGGTCGCCGACGTCGAACCGGCAGTGGGCATCGGTCTGAACGAGGTATTCGGCGGAACCGAGCCGGACGTGGTAGGTCATGTCGTGGCCCTTAAACTCACGGGCGATCACCTTGCCTGTCGGCTTTCCTTCGATCGGTTTATGTAGCTCGATGTGTTCAGGCCTCAGAGACAGTGTCACCGCTCCGGCGGCTTCGCTGTTCAATTCGATCTTGCCAAGCGGCGTGTCGCCCACTTTGCCATCGGCCCGGCATTCGATCAGGTTGGTCCGGCCGAGGAACTGGGCGACGAACTTGTTCGCCGGGTGGTTGTAGACGAACTCAGGCGGCCCAAGCTGCTCGATCATCCCGTTGCGCATCACCGCCAGCCGGTCGGCGGTCGAGAGGGCTTCCTCCTGGTCGTGGGTGACGAGCACCACGGCCATCTTCGCGCGCTCGGCGAGCATGCGGACTTCGCCACGGATCGTGTGGCGGGTGTCGGGGTCGAGGCTGCTAAACGGTTCATCGAGCAGCACGACCCGCGCGCCCGGCGCGATCGCGCGCGCAAGCGCGACGCGCTGCTGCTGACCGCCGGAGAGGTCGTGGGGCCTGCGGTCTTCCAACCCGGCGAGTCCGAGCATCCACAGTACCTCGGTCGCTATCGCGCGCTTACGGGCCTTGGGGACGCCCTGGATCCCGAACATCACGTTCCGCAAAACAGACAGGTGCGGGAACAAGGCGTAGTCCTGGAAGACAAAACCGATCTTGCGCTGCTCGGGCGGAACAAACCGGCCGCCGCCCTGCAGGAGCGTCTCGCCGTACTTGACCTCGCCTACGTCCGCCTGCTCGAAGCCCATGATCGTGCGCAGGGTGGTCGTCTTGCCGCAGCCGGACGGCCCGACGAGCGTGAGCACCTCCCCGGGGTAGACGCAAAACGAGACATCACGGATCACCGGCGAATCACATCCCGGGAACGTCTTGGTCAGGTTGTGCGCGCAAAGCAGCGGGTCTTTCACGACATCCTCCGCTCGTTAAACAGCAGCACACCGACGAACAACGACGAGATCGCCAACACGCAAAGCGCGTACGGGGCGGCCTGTGCGTAGGACGCTTCTTCGGTGGATTGCCAGATATTCATGGACAAGGTCTCGAAGCCCGGCGGCGCCAGGAGCATGGTCAGCGGCAGCTCTTTCATCGCCGAGAGAAATACCAGCGACAGGCTGACGATCAGCCCCGGCCGCAGCAAGGGTAGCGTCACGCGCGTGAAGGTCGAAATCGGGCCGTAGCCTAACGCGCGCGAAGCCTCTTCGAGCCTGGGGTTGGCCTGGAAGAGCCCGGCGCGTATCGGGCCGACGGCCTCGGCCAAAAAGTGCAGGCTGTAAGCGTATACCAGCACGAACGCCGTCTGGTACAGCCCCGGCACGACCCGCAGCGTCACGACCAGCAGGCCCAGCGCAAAAGCCAGCGAGGGCGTGGCGTAGCCCAGGAAGCTTAGCCGTTCGAGCCCGGCGGAGAGCCGGGAAGGATAGCGCCTTGCCATATAGGCGATCGGCAGCGCCAGCAGCGTCGCCGCCAGCGCAGCCGGGGCGCTGACCGACAGCGAATCAACCACCGCGCCGCTGAGCGACCGCCAGCTCTCAGCCAGGTCCGCCTGACGCGCCCAGTAGATGATCGTGCATGCCGGGGTAACCACGCTGATGGCCAGGATGACCGTTAGGAAACCCACGGCCGGGACCTTCCAACGCCTTAGCCCTAGTGGTCGACGCACCCGTGCGACCCCCGCGCCGGCCCGGGTCAAAATGACACGGCGGAGCAGCCAGACCTCGGCGACGATGAACACCCCCGCAAGCGCCATCATCATCAGCGCGATCGGCGCCGCGCCCGACGTGCCGTACGCCCCGACGTAGGCGTTGTACAGCGCGAAGCTGAACGTCTCGTAACCCATCAGGCTGACCACCCCGAAGTCGGTGATGACGTGCAGGCTGACCAAAAGCGCGCCGGCGAGTATCGAAGGCCAAAGCTGCGGCAGCACCACGGAAAAGAACACCCGCGCCGGACGCTGGCCAAGCGAACGGGCGATTTCTTCCAGCGACGTGTCATACCCGCTGAGCCCGGCCCGCAGATTCAAGAGCATGTACGGGAAGTTGTAAACGCTCAGCGCCACCACCGACCCGGTAAACCCGCGCAGCCTCGGGACGCTCACCCCGGTCATGTGGAACACCGCACCATAGTCCCCGCCAAGCGACAGCAGCGTGTACGCCATCAGGTAACCGGGGATCGCCAACGGCAGCACCATCGCCAGCGCAAAGAAGCGCTTCATCGGCAGGTCGGTCCGGCTGGTCAGCCACGCCGCTGGGACCGCCAACAAGGTCGTCACCCCCACCACCGCGGCGCCCAGCAGCATCGTGTTGGTCAACTGTTCGAGGCTCTGCCGGCGAAAAACAACCCGCGCCACCTGCGCCGCATCCGCGCCCAGCGAACGCACGACCAGGTACCCAAGCGGCAGCAACACAGCCAGCCCACACAGCAGCGCGGGCGTTACGAGGTACCAAGGCGGGCGGCGGTTGTTTCTTGTCGTCTCGGTTATCGCAGACCGACCTCCGTTAGCAGGTCAAGGGTTCCCCGCAGGTCTTCCAGCGAGCCTAAGTCGACCGCCGGCGCTTCGCCTTGCAGGGTGTCCGACGGGATGAGCCCGGCGCTGGGCGCCACTTCGTTGACCACGGGATACTCGAACGTTTCACTGACAAAGAACTGCTGGGCCTGGGGCGAGAGCAGATACGCCACGAAAGCCTGCGCCGCCTCCTGCCGTGCGCTGGTCTTGAGGATGCCGACTCCTGCGACGTTGACCAGGTTCCCGATGTCCTGCGCCGAAAAGGCCGTCTGCTCGACCGGGAAGTCCTCGTCCTGGGCCTTGAAACGCAGGAGGTAGTAGTGGTTGGGAAGACCGTAGTCGACCTCGCCGGCGGCGATGCCCTGGATGATCGCGGTGTTCTTTGGATAGACCTGGGCATCATTGGCGATCATGCCATTAAGCCAGGCGCGCGTCGCGTCCTGGCCGTGGGTCTTACGCATCGCCGTGACGAACGACTGGAACGAGGCGTTGGTCGGCGCCCACCCGACCTTGCCTTTGTACTGCGGGTCGGTCAGGTCGAACACGCTGGCCGGCAGGGCGTCGTCTGACACACGTAAAGATGAATACGCCAGCACCCGCGCCCGACCGGAGGTCGCAACCCACAGGCCGTCGTCCCCGCGGTAGGCCTGCGGGATGAGCGTAAGCGTCTGCTCGTCCACCTCGGCCAACATCCCGGCGCTCACCAGCGCACCGAGCGCCCCGGCGTCCTGGGACCAGAAGACATCGGCCGGGCTGTGCTCGCCTTCTTCTTGTATCGCAACGGCAAGCTGCGCCGTCTTGCCGTACTTGATCGCGACCTCGATGCCGGTCGCCTCGGTGAACATCTTCACCACCGGGTCCACCAGCGCCTTGCTTCGGCCGGAGTAGAGCACCAGTTCGTCAGCACGGGTCTGGCTGACACAACACACCGCCGCCGTCGCCAAGATGATTACAGACGCCAGACGAACCGCTCGCCGCAGGGAGATAGTCGACATCATGCGCTCCTGTTCATAGGTCGATTTCGGAAACGCGATAATATCCTAATTGAGACTCAGTGTCAAATAGACCTGCTGCCCACCGGGGGAGGTCGACCCTATCTAAGTCATTACAGAATCGGCTCTTCCAGTGGAACCGGGCAGATATCTTTGCGTTGACAGTCCCGGCATCGCTCACCTTCCCAGAGCGTATTGAACTGCTGAAGCACCGCGTCGATCAGAGATGATCCATGCGTCCACAGCCCGATTTCGAAGTTGCGTCGGCCCGCCGACTTCGCGCCAAGGCCCGCACCGGTGAGGTTGGCAGACCCCAGGTACATCGCGCAGGCATCAACGATCACCGTCTTGGCGTGCAGGCGCGGGCACCGCCGGATAATCAGATTGCCGGCCCCGGAAATGCCGCCGCCTAACTTGGGCATCAGCTTCTTCAATTCCCGCAGAGCCGGGCCGCTGGGCACCCCCGAATGCATCAACCGGACCTCCACACCCTTCTGCGCCAACTTGATCAGGTGATGCACGATCGACGGCGCGCTCCTGCTGCGGCTCATGGGGGACGGTATCAACATCGCCTTGAAGTCCGCCGTCATGATGTCCAGGCTGACCTCGGCCTTGAGCATGCCGTCGATCACGACTCGCTGGAGATGCTCTTCGTTAGCGATCAGTTCGACCTGACCGCCGGGGCGCGTGTTGTGTAAGGGGAGGGTTGCACCCATATCGACGGATACTCTACCACCGATACAGGGAGAGGATTGTTTTCGCAGGATTGATTTTAGACCCGTCACGCATCAGCCCCGTCTCCATGCACGACCGGTGGATGCCAGTAGCTTAACGCTGCTGATCATCCGGTCCGAACCGTATGCGTGAGGCTATCTCTTTTGAGATGATCTCCGCACGGCGGACCTGGATATCCGCCATGGTTTGCTTGAGCCCCTGGATCGCCTGCTCGGCTTGCTGGCCAAGCTTGCCGTGGGACTTGCGGGCAATCGAATACCAGGCATAGGCAAGCACGGGGTCCTGCGACACACCTGAGCCGATACGGTACTTGGCCGCCAGGTTGAACTGCGCGGTGGGCTCACCCGATTCAGCCGAGCGGCGGTACCAATCGAAAGCCTCGAACTCGTCCTTGGTGATCCCCCGGCCCTTATCCAGTAAGACCGCCAGCGAGAACTGCGCCTGAGCGTGGTCCTGTTCCGCGGCGAGACGGAACCACTTGACGGCTTGTGAATGATCCAGCTCCACGCCCGATCCTTTGTTGTACATCAGGCCGAGCTGGAATTGTGCTTGCGTGTGTCCCGCCTCCCCGGCCATGCGGTACCACCGCGCCGCCTGGGCCTGGTCCTTTTCGCCGCCAAGCCCAAGCCGGAAATAATGTCCAAGGACGAACTGCGACGTGACCGCCCCCTGCTCGGCCGCCTGGCGGTGCCATTTCACGGCCTCGGCGATGTCCTCGGTCACGCCCCGGCCGGCGCCATATAACGCGCCGAGCGCGGTCTGCGCTTGAACGTGCCCTTGATCGGACGCTTGACGAAACCATATGGCGGCCTGGGCCTGGTCCCGCTTCACGCCCCGGCCTTTCATGTACATCATGCCAAGCCTGTACTGCGCCTGTGCGTGGCCCTGATCCGCGGCCAGCCGGAACCAGCGCGCCGCCTTTTCATGATCAATGGTCTGCCCGTTCCCCGCTTCATAGACTGTGCCGAGATTGAACTGCCCCTCGACAAACCCCTGGAAGGCCGCGAACTGAAACCATTTGATCGCTTTGGCGAGGTCCTTCTTGACGCCTTCGCCACGGACATAGGAAAGGCCCAGATTATTCTGTGCGGTGGCGTTTCCTTGAGCCGCTGCGAGCTTGAACCATTCCGTGGCTTTCACGTAATCCTTCTCGATGCCCTGGCCGTCAAAATACAGCATGCCCAGGCTGTTCTGCGCGATCGGGTCCCCGTTGTTGGCGTCGGCGATGATCCTTTCGACCCCGGTCTCGGGGTCTTCCATCGGGTCCTCGCCGGCCACGCTGATGAGCCCCAGCTGATTCCGCGCCTGGGTGTCGCCCTGATCCGCCGCAAGCCGATACCACCGCGAGGCCTCGGCCACATTGATGGGGACACCCAGGCCCTCCTGGTAGATGCGCCCCAGACTGAGCTGCGAATCAAGATGCCCCTGACGGGCCGCCAGCTTGTACCACTTGAGCGCCTCGCGGATATCCGCCTGCACACCTTCGCCGTGGTCGTAGCTGTAGCCCAGATGGAACTGCGATTCCATATCCCCCTGCTCGGCGGCAAGCCGGTACCACTTCACCGACTCGGCCGCGTTGGCCAACACCCCCTCGCCCTTGAGGTACATGTTGCCGAGGTTGTACTGCGAATCCATCAGGCCTTGTTCGGCGGCCAGGCGGTACCACTTCACCGCCACAGCCTTATTCATAAGCACCCCACTACCGTTGTCGTACATGATCCCGAGGTTGTGCTGTGCTCCCGCATACCCCTGCTCGGCGGCCAGGCGGTACCACTTGATGGCCTCTTTCAGGTCCTGTGGCACGGTCTCGCCGGTGTCGTAATAGACGCCCACATTGTGCTGAGCCATCGCATCGCCCTGCTCGGCGGCCAGACGGTACCACTTCAGCGCCTCGACGTGGTCGGCTTTAACACCTCGGCCTGTGTCGTAACGGAAGCCCAAGTCGCTTTGCGCCCGGGCGTAGCCCGTCTCGGCGGACATGCGATACCACCTGACGGCCTCGGCGTCGTCCAGCGGCACGCCGTCCCCGGTCCCGTAGATCAAACCGATATGGTGCATCGACATCCCGTCGCCCTGCGCCGCGGCCTGGCGGTACCGCTTCAGCGCCTCAAGGTTATCCTCGTCAACGCCGATGCCTTCGTCATACATGATGCCAAGCGTGCGCTGGCCGTCGATGTGTCCCTGGTCGGCGGCGAGTTGGTACCAGGCCGCCGCGGCGCCCAAGTCCGGCGCAACCCCCCGGCCGAGCTCATACATCTGACCCAGAGCGAACTGCGCATCGGCGAGTTGCTGGGCGGCCGCCTGGCGGTACCACTTGACCGCTTCCGCGTCGTCCTGCGCAACACCCCAACCCGCCACATACATCCCCGCTAGATAATACTGAGCCTGAGCGTTCTTCTGCTTAGCCGAGAGACGGAACAGCCGGACGGCCTCGTGATGGTCCTGGGTCACGCCAAGACCCGCGGCATACATATAGCCGAGGTTGCGCTGCCCATTGGCGTTCTTCTGCTTGGCCGCCAGGCGGTACCATCGGACGGCCTCGGCGTTATCCCGGGTGACCCCAGAACCCGAAGCGTACACCAAGCCCATGTAGTTTTGCGCGTCGGGGTTCTTGTATCTGGCCGAGCGGCGGAACCACTTGATGGCCTGGGTGTCGTCAACCGCCACCCCGTAGCCCCCGGTGTGAACCACGCCCAGGTAGTACATCGCCTGGCTGTTTTTCTGCTTGGCGGCGAGACGCCACAACCTGATCGCCTCGACGTAATCCAGCTCCACGCCGTCACCGGTTGCGTAGGCGTAGCCCAGCGTCACCTGCGCCTCGGCGTCCCCGCCCTCGGCAACCTCGACATGCTCTTGCGTCGTATGGTCGGCAGGCAGGTGCGGGGGCGCTTCGTCGCTAAAGGCGGGCGAGCTTACCGCCAGGCAAACGAGCAGCGCCGCCAGACCGGCCAGCTTAAACGAGATGTGCCGCATCGACGGGCTCCCGGGTACACAAAGGAAAGCCCGATCATTTTCCACGATCTCGGCCCGTATGACAAGCACAAATTATGGTAACTGATGACGCCGGGTCTGATGGGTTATGGGACCGGCTTGCGAGGACCGTGCGTGCAGGTCTAAATACCTGGGCAGGCCACCGTCTCCGCATGGTTCAACCGGCAACGGCGCAGCACAAGGTCCTGCTACCCGTGCGGAAGGAAAACAAAACCCGATGTGGAGAACCTACCCGCTCTGCTGAACCGTCTCCGGCACAACCGGGTGCCGGCCCACGGAGTGGTAGACGAAGCCGTGCTCGCGCATCATCTCGGGGCGGTAGAGGTTTCGGCCGTCGAAGATAACGGGGGACTTCATCGCGGCCTTGGCCTGGTCGAAATCGGGGAACTTAAACTCGTCCCAGTCGGTGCAGATGACCAGGGCGTCGGCGCCGGCGAGCGCGGACTGGGTGTCCTTGGCGTAGCTGATCGTGTCGGCGAGGACCTGCCGGCAGGTCTCTTCGGCGACGGGGTCGTAGGCGATTATTTGTGCGCCGCGATCCAGCAGGTGCTGTATGAGCGTAATCGACGGGGCCTCGCGGACATCGTCGGTCCCGGGCTTGAAGGCGATGCCCCAGACGGCGATTTTTTTGCCGGAGAGGCCGGCGTTGTCATCGAAGTGTTTGTCGATCTTGGCCATGAAGGCGTCGCGCTGGCGCTGGTTGACAAGGTGGACGGCCTCGAGGAGCGTCGCGGGGGTGTCGCAGAGTTCGCCCATGGAGATGCAGGCGAGCACGTCTTTGGGGAAGCACGACCCGCCGTAGCCCAGGCCGGGATAGAGGAACTGGTTGCCGATGCGCCTGTCCGAGCACATGCCCCGGCGGACCTCGTCGATGTCTGCGCCGTAGGACTCGCAGAGGTTAGCGATCTCGTTGATGAAAGAGATCTTGGTCGCGAGCATGGCGTTGGAGGCGTACTTGACCATCTCGGCGGATGAGATATCCATAATGAAGATGGGGTTGCCCTGCCTGACGAAGGGCTCGTAGAGGTCGCGCATCCGGTCGCCGGTGCCCTTGTCGTTGACGCCGATGACAACGCGGTCGGGCTTGTTAAAGTCGTTGATGGCGGCGCCTTCTTTGAGGAACTCCGGGTTGGACGCCATGTAGAAGGTCTTGGCGGTGTGCTCGGCGATTGCGCTTTGGACCTTTGGGTTCGTGCCGACCGGGACGGTGGACTTGACGACGACGATCTTGGCGCGTCGCTCGGCCTGGCCCCCGCCTGTCGCGCCGGGGGTGGCTTCGATGGCCTTGCCGATGTCGGCTGCGGCGGCGAGGACGTACTTCAGGTCGGCGTGGCCCCGCTCGTCGCTGGGCGTGCCGACACAGATAAAGATGACCTCGGCGCTCTGGTACGCGCTTGCCGCGTCGCAGGTAAACGTGAGCCGGCCCGCGGCGGCGTTGCGGCGGATCATCTCGTCCAGACCCGGCTCGTAGATCGGGCTGATCCCGTTATTGAGCTTGTCGATCTTGGCCTGGTTCACATCCAGACAGGTCACGTCGTTGCCGGTGTTGGCCAGGCAGGTCCCGGTGACCAGCCCGACGTAGCCCGTTCCTACCATCGTGATACGCATTGCAAATCACCTTCTCACTGAGACGAGAAACCGTATTAGCCGGCAAGACCGGCTCGGATCACTGATTATCGATCGGTTACTTGGGAGAGTATACCCCAACCCTAAGCCGGCGTCCGGCCGGGAACGGCGGGCCTTTTGCATATAAGCATTGATGTCTCATAAGGTTGTCGATCGGGGGCGGGCCGCTGAGTTGATCCTGTAGCGCCGGGCTCACGCCCGGTTCACAAAAGAGATCTGGGACCGCTATACTGCTGCGCTCGCTTGCCCGGCTGAGCCCCGCGATAGCGGAACAGGCCACAGCACCTTCAAGCAACGCCCCACCCGCACGATCCGACAACAAAAACGATTGCACCCGCCATGACCACCCGCGTGAACAAAGCCGAAGAACTCAAGAAGGCCAAGGACGGCTTCGACGTCCTCAAAGACCTGCTGGCGTACTCCGAGAAAGGCGACTACAGCGCCATCCCAAAGGAAGACGCCTCCCAACGGTTCAAGTGGTACGGGGTCTACACCCAGAAGCCCAACACCGGCCACTTCATGATCCGCATCCGCATCCCAGGCGGACAGCTAACACCGGCGCAGCTCAAGGCGATCTCCGAGTTAACCGACCAATACGCCCGGGGCTTCGGCGACATCACCACGCGGCAGACCATCCAGCTCCACTGGCTGACCACCAAAGACCTCAAGCCCATCTTCCAGAAACTCTGGGACATCGGGATGAGTAGCCAGTTCGCCTGCGGGGATGTGCCGCGCAACATCATCGGCTGCCCGCTGGCAGGCGTGCTCGAAGACGAGATCATCGATTCTTCAAAGCACGCACGCGACATCGATCACCACTTCATCGACGCCGGCAAAGAGTTTTCGAACTTGCCGCGTAAGTTCAAGACCGCCATCGGCGGGTGCAAAAGCCACTGCCACCAGCCCCAGATCAACGACGTCGGGCTCTACGGCACACAAAGCGCCAGCGGGGAAGTCGGCTACGGCCTGCTGGTCGGCGGCGGGCTGTCGTCCACACCTCACTACGCCCAACCTCTGCGCGTTTTCGTCAAGCCAGAGCAGGTCGTCGATGTCTGCCACGCCATCGCCGCCGTCTTCCGCGATCACGGCTACCGCGAAAAACGAACCCGCGCACGGCTGAAGTTCCTCGTCGCCGACAAGGGCTGGCAGTGGATGCGTGACCAGATCGAAGAAGCGCTGGGCTACCAGCTCGAACACGACGACAACCTGCTGCACCCCCCCGCCGTCCACAGCGACCACCTGGGCATCGGCAAACAGAAAGACGGCAACTACTACGTCGGCGTGCCGATCGGCCGCGGACGATGGACCGCGCGCAACATGGCCGACCTCGCCGACCTTGCCGAGAAGTACGCCACCGGCGACAAACGCATCCGAACCACCGGCAAGCAGAACGTCATCCTCCTGGATATCCCGCAGGCCAACGTCGCATCGCTCGAAAAAGACCTGACCGACCGCGGCCTGCCCCCGGTCGCACACTCCCTGCGCACCAGCCTGATCTCTTGCACCGGAAGCGAGTTCTGCAACCTCGCCGTCGTCGAGACCAAGGCCCGAGCCGGCCGAGTCCTCAACTGGCTCGAACAAAACGTCGACGTCGACTTCCCCCTGTTCATCAGCTTCACCGGCTGCCCCAACGCCTGCGCCCAGTTCCAGATCGCCGACATCGGGCTCACCGGGATCCCCGTCGTCCTCAAGGACAAGAAAGACGCCGACGGCAAGCCTATCAAGGTCGACGGCTACAAGGTCCTGCTCGGCGCGGGGCTGGGAACCGATCCGAAGTTCAACGAGCTGATCGCCAAGAAAGTCCAGGGCGACCTGATCCACCTGTCGATCAAGAGCCTGATCGAGGCTTTCCAGGCCGAGCGCATCGACGAGGACGAAACGTTCCAGAGCTGGACCACCCGAAGCGAGCCGGAGTATCTGCAGAAGCTGATCGTCGAGCCGACCGAAGCCCAAGACGCGGTGATGCTGCCGGCATAACGACGGATAGCACCCCACCTAACACGTTCAAATATCAGCGCGCCCCACCCTCACGCTTGCGGTTTAGCGGCGGTTCACAGAACCGCGCGTTGGCCGACAAGGCCAAACCCTACACCCCCTCAAACTCCGGCCGATACCGCACGACACCCCCATATGCGGGGGCCGCATCTTCGCGCAGTTCAATAACCATAAACGCCTCATCCGGCGCCTCAAACGGGCAACGGATCCCGTACCGACTCGCCGGCACAAAACCGAAGCGCGGGTAGTAGCCGGGATGGCCAAGGACAATGACCAGGCCGTGACCCGCATGACGCAACAGATCTAATCCATGATTCGCCATCGCCGACCCGATACCGGTGCGCTGGTGCTTAGGCAAAACCGCCATCGGCGCCAGCGCGATCGCGTCGGCTTCCCCGTGGTCACCCACCACGTGCCCCGGGCTGAACAGGATGTGGCCGACGACTTCCCCGCCCACTTCCGCGACCAGCGAGAGCGTCACCGCGCCGTGATCCCGCAGCGCATCGACCAGCCCCGCTTCTGCCGGCTGATCGAACGCCAGCTCATTGACCCGCCGGATCGCTGGGATATCGTCGGGCGTCTCAGGGCGTATGGCTATATCGTTCATCCGTGCAACGCCTCTCGCGGCTGAATCCTGTGTGCTAACCCTCTGATACGTCAGACCGGACCGCCTGTTAACCGAGATTAAACTGCGAAAAAACAGTCCAGATCCGGCCCCGGCCCGTGACATCTCGCGACATCGTCGTATGATGATAGCAGCAGTACCGCTACCCAAAATCAGGATACCTGACATGATCTTTGGGAAACCAAGCCGCCGTCTTTCCGCCCTGTCCACGCTGGTTTTGCTGATGATACCCACCGCCGCACTGGCCCAGTCACCGCCGGACCCCAACTTCGTCCGCGGCGATGTCTACCCCAGCTACGCCGACTTCAGGACCGACCTCAACGGCATCGCGGTGATGCCCGCAGGGGCGGCGCGCGACACGGCGTTGGATACGTTCTTCGTAAACCTCCAGGCCGCGGGCCAGGTCCCCTACGCACAGGGCGGCCAGATGGCGTTCCTCTACCGAAACCCCGCCGCATCAAGCGTCGCGTTCCCCGGCGACCACACCGGATGGAGTCCATCGACCGCCGCCGCGACCGCCTCGCGCCTGGGCACCACCGACGTCTGGATCAAGGAGCTTTCCTTCCCCACCGATGCTCGCATCGACTACAAGATCGTCAACAACGGGGGGTGGATCCTCGACCCGAAGAACCCGCTACAGATGTGGGGAGGGTTCGGGCCTAACAACGAATTGCGCATGCCCGACTACATCTTCCCCCAGGAAACCGTCCGCCATCTGGGCGTCACGATGGGCACGCTCACGCCCAACATCAGAACCACCAGCACGAACCTCGGCTACGACGTCAACTACCGTGTCTACACGCCCGCCGGCTACGATCAGAACGTCCTGAACAACCTCCCCGTCGTCTACATCACCGACGGCCACGAGTTCTCGGCAGACCACCTCGGCTCCGTCGTCGTCACGCTCGACAACCTGATCAACTCACGCGAGCTACGCCCAACCATCGCCGTCTTCATCGACCCGCGCGACCCCAACACCGGCACGAACCGACGGGCCTCGGAGTACACCGGCAACATCAACTACGCCAACTTCGTCGCAGACGAACTCACCGCCCAGGTCGACGCCGCCTACCGCACCAACCCCACCGCGCCCGGACGCACCATCCTCGGCACATCGCTCGGCGGCGTAAACTCGGCCTACTTCGGCCTCACACGCTCTGATGCTTTCGAGAATATCGCCCCCCTCTCGCCGTCTAACTTCACCAGCATCTACAACCAGTTCGCCGCCGCCGGCCTGCAAGCCGACCTCGACTTCTTCATCACACACGGCACCATCGGCGACGGCTCCGGAGGCCCCAACCTCTTCAACGTCCTCAACAACAACGGCTACAACGCCGCACGCACCACCGCCAGCGAGGGACACTCCTGGGGCAACTGGCGCGCACAGATCAAGGACATCCTCACCGCACTGGTCGGATCACCGCTCATGGGCGACCCCACCGGCGACGGGTTCATCGGCATCGAAGACCTCAACCTCGTCCTAAGCAACTGGAACCAGACCGTCACACCCGGCGACTTCCTCTCAGGCGAACTCACCGGCGACGACTTCGTCGGCATCGAAGACCTCAACGTCATCCTCGGAAACTGGAACGCCGGCACACCCCCGCCGCCAACCAACACCGTCCCCGAGCCCGGAACACTCGCCCTGCTTTCGCTTGCATCACTCACCGCCCTGCGCCGACATCGCGGATAACTCTCCAACCCACCGACCGCCAGCGTCACCCAAGCTCTAACCCTCTCTGCACGCCGAAATAGATTCAGCCGCTTTGATTGTCTAATTCGACGCCCGATCCCCAAGATGATTCGGTACGTACCTGCTGCCAATGGTGACGTGCATACTGATAGGCACCTTCCAGCATCTCGTTCTCGGCTTCAACATATCGACTTGACAACAATTCCAATCCGTTGTGAAACGTGTCTGGCAAGGTCTCAAGATATAATTGCCACTCATCTTGGGATGTGAATCGTTCCAGATCACCGAATTCGGCAAGAGTACTTCTGACTAACGAAACCATCTCACTTGCGCCAACGGTTTCCAGGGCGGGCACGATTGATGATAAGCCATCTGGGCGCAAACCATCGAGCCACATCCCAAAGCCACCGTTGTTAACGTCGCCTTGAAAGAGAACGATGCTGCTGAGTATTCGCTCGGCCTTATTGAGAGACTTGAAGCCTTCATATTTTGCCCGACTAGCTGCCTTGAATCCAACCACCGAGCATAGACTTGCGTCGTCCCACCCATCGACCGTCTCAACTGTGGGGTAGGGCTCACAACGTAGAGGCGTTGGTTTGGCCAATCCAAATAATGACCTGATAAACAGTGGCAATCGTATCAAATGACTAACCTTCAATGCGGTGTTCGCCAGCATTCATTACTGGGAAATCTAAGGGGTTGGGAGTCAAATTAAGTAGCCGGGTCTTCCTGTAGTGTTCACGGGCAATCTTTGTCGGCCATTGTATCGCCGGCCCTGCTGGCGTCATATTTGTGCGCACGTTCAGGGGCGATTCCCAGATGAAAAAGTGGTGTGATGCAGATTTTCTTAGCGTCCGCAGGAATAAGGTGTTGCGACATACGGGGAGGCACACCGCGACGGGTCTATGCGCACGATCGCGTCTCTCCGTCCCCTAGTGGAGGCGTGATTAATCCTGATCGCGTCTGCCGACAACCTCACGATGGCGGTTAACCGACTCCCCTGAGCATCCAAAGATTAAAAGGACCTGGACTCGCGGGCTGCCCCCACAAAAAGCCGCGCTCAAA
>JAJDCU010000041.1 GCA_029260655.1 Phycisphaeraceae bacterium | reverse complement strand
GGTCCCGGAGCGCTTCGGCGGTACAAGCTGTTGATCGCGTATGACGGCTCGGACTTCCACGGCTGGCAGAAGCAGGAGCCCCCGGACGCCCCGGCGCTTCGGACCGTGCAGGGGGTGATGCACGACGTGCTGGTCAGGCTGTTCAAGCAGCCGATCAACCTCGTCGGCGCCAGCCGGACCGATTCACGGGTGCACGCCAAAGGTCAGGTGGCCCACTTCGACGCCGAGTCGCGCGTCCCCGTCGAGCGGATGGCGATGGCGATCAACAGCCGGCTGCCGGACGACATCGAGGTGCGCAGCGCTGAGGAGGTTTCGCCTGAGTTCGACGCGATCCGATGCGCGGTTACCAAGCAATACACCTACACGATCCACAACACCGAACGTCGGCCGCTGGCGCTTCGGCACATGGTTTATCATTACTGGCAGACGCTGGACGTTGAACTGATGGACCAAGCGGCGAAGAAACTCATCGGCGAACACGACTTCGAGGGCTTCAGCGCCGCGGGCCACGGCCGGGAGTCCACCGTGCGCACGATCCACCGCTGCGATGTTATGCGTGACGGCGACCGGGTGGTTATCACCGTCGAGGGCAACGGGTTCCTCTGGAACATGGTTCGGATCATCGCCGGCACGCTCGTCGAGGTCGGGCGGGGTCACTTCGAGCCGACGCGGATTGATGACATCCTCCGCACCGCGGACCGTCAACTCGCCGGCCCAACCCTGCCGCCCAACGGGCTTTGTCTGGAGTGGATCAAGCATGAGGTGGCGGGAAAAGCAGGAAAACAGGAAAAGCAGGAAAGCAGGAAATAGGAGTTGGCGTGGGCTGTTCGCTCGTCCACCATCCCATGAGGATCCTCCACATCATCACGCGCTTGATCCAGGGCGGCGCTCAGCAGAACACGGTGCTGAGTTGCGAGGCCCAGGTGCGCGCGGGGCACGAGGTACACCTAGCATACGGCCCGATCTACGGCCCGGAGGGTTCGCTGCTCGATGAGGCTAAGGCCAGCGGCGCGGTGCTGCATGAGATCGGTACGATGGTGCGCCCGGTGCATCCGTGGAAAGATTATCGGTGTTACAAGTCGTTATTGCAGCTAATGCACCGAGACATTGGCCCTGAGGTGGTCCATACGCATTCGAGCAAGGCCGGGATCGTAGGGCGTGCTGCGGGTTGGAAATACGCGAGTGACATCCGTCATTTGCTGTATGAATTTTCAGATGATACGCCATCACCAGTTGTAGTTCACACCGTTCACGGGCTTCCGTTTCACGGCCAGCAGGGTCGATTTACGAATCGGCTCTACGTCGCATCCGAGCGCTGGGCGGCGAAGCGCTGCCATCATCTGATTGCGATCACACCGGCGATGGTCGAGGCGTTTGAGCAGAAGCGCATCGCCGGGCCGGATCGGTTCACGGTGATCCCAAGCGGGATCGATCTTTCACGTTTCCAGCCCCGGCCCGAGGAGCGCGATGCCGTCCGTGGGGAGTTGGGTATCCCCGCCGGGGCAAAGGTCGTGGGGCTTGTCGCCCGGCTCGACCCGCTCAAGGGCCACGCCGACCTGATGGACGTGCTCCCTAAGCTCCGAACGGACGGCCGCGATGTCTGGCTGCTGTTCGTCGGCGATGGGTTTGGGCGTGCTCAGGTCGAAAGCCACCCGGGCTGCCAATCGGGCCGTGTGATTTTTTCGGGTTTCCAACCCTTTGACCGGATACCCGGCCTACTATCAGCGATGGATGTCATGGTGCTGCCGTCGTATCAGGAGGGCCAGAGCCGGACGTTGGCCGAGGCTTTGCTCTGCGGCGTGCCGATCGTTGCGTACGAAGTCGGCGGGATCGGATCGATTTGCATCGATGGCGAAACCGGTCGGCTGGTCCCGGTCGGCGACACCGCTGCGCTGGCTGATGCGATCGTCGGCCAGCTGGACGATCCGCAGGCAGCCCGGGGTATGGCCGAGCGGGGTCGGGCGCATGTGCGCGACAAGTTTGATGCGAAGACCATGACCCGGCAGATCGAACAGCTTTACCAGGAAGTGTTGAACAGGAAACCCTAACGATGGCGAACATTCTCGTAGTAGGCCCGCACCCGGACGATCAGGAGCTTGGGATGGGCGGGTCGATCATCCGGCTTGCCTCTCAGGGGCACGACGTGCTGCTGCTGGACGTGACTAATGGCGAGCCGACGCCCCACGGCACACTCGAAGAGCGCGAAAAGGAATGGACCGAGGCGGCGAAGATCATGGGGGTGAAGCGCCGGCTTCTTGGGCTTAAGAACCGCGAGGTCGAGCACACCCTGTCCGCGCGTCACCTGATGGCCGGGGTGATACGTGAGCACCAGGCGCAGATCGTGTTCCTGCCGTTTGAGGAAGACGCCCACCCCGACCACCGGGCTGTGACACGTATCGTCGAAGATGCGCGGTTCGACGCCAAGCTGACCAAGACCGACCTCCCGGGCGAACCGATCTACCCCAAGTGGCTGATTTATTATTACTGCACGCACCTGCGCTGGGTGGTGGACCCGACGTTCTGCCTGGATATCACGGAGCAGATGGACGACAAGGAGCGTGCGATCAAGGCGTACCACACGCAGTTCGTCGTGCCGGAGAAGAACCGGCGGGTCGTTGAGTTCGTTCGTGAGCTTAACGGGTACATCGGCTCACGGATCGGTGTGCGGTATGCCGAGCCGTTTTTTACGAAAGAGCCGCTGGGGCTTGGGTCGTTAGAGGGGCTTGTGGTGTGAGTTGGGGCGCGGCGCAACAAGTCGCGGCGCTTCATAATGCGGAGCGATTTAGCGCCGCGTCGACAAACGACAATTAGTCACTACGTCGACAAGCGACACGAAGCGGCGCGACTTGTCGCGATCGGTGCGCCCCACCTATACCTATTCTGGATAGTGCGCTACCGGTACTCGATATCCTGGACGAGTTTGCCTTCGGTGTCGCGTGACCAGACGAGCGTGGGCTCGGGCCTGAGGCCGGCGGCGGTGATGCGCGGGGGCAGGTCGTCGCGGACCGGTTCAAGGAGTTTGAACTGCCCGGTGCTGCCGTTGTGTCTGCGGTAGCGGTAGAGATCGGGGTCGTCGGCGGACATCTCGGTCGTCAGGCCGTGCGCCCTGCGTGTGACGACGAAGTGCCGAGCCTTGAGGGCGTCCCGGAGCTTGGTCAGTGTTCTTGGGGTCTGCTCGCCGTGTTGATGCATGAACCGCAGGGCCTCGCCGAGGAACTCCATCCTCGATGCGGCGGTGTTGATCGGGTCGGGTTGCTGTTCGCTGGCGAAGCGCGCCCACCGCCTGGCCATCGGTCCCAGGTCGTCGGCGCCGAAGGCCTCTCGGAAGGCGCTTTGGCTGTCCCGGCCGGTGCTGACTTTCTGCAGGTACAGCGCAAACGCCGACTGGTACCGCTTGTTTTCGCCGTGGATCAGGAAGAAGGTGATCGACCAGGACTGCGCGTACATCAGCGCCGCCCGCTTGGGGTCGCTTGAAAGCGTGTCGGCCCATTGCTCGGGGCTGATGCCGATCAATGTTGAGAAGTCGATGGCCGTCTCGGTTGTCAGGGCGTGGCGCACCAGCTGGACACGTCGGGCGTTGGCCAGCCCGGTGGTCATCTTGTCTTCGACGATGATCGCGTCCTCGAAGTATTGCGCCAGCCCTTCGTTGATCCAGATCGGCAGCTCCTGGCCGAGGTGGTTGAAAGCGAACTGGTGGAACCCCTCGTGCTGGAGCACCTGGAACGCCTGGCTTCGGCTTCTTCCCTGTACCCAGGTCGCCAGCCCCTGGGCTTTGGGTGAGAAAAAGAACATCCCCCCGGTGTTGGCGGCGTTGATGCCCTGTGATGTCATGAACCGCTGATACTGTTGCTCGGTGCGGAGCAGGTACAACGGCATGTGCTGGTCGGCGGTGGCGTGGAACTCACGGAAGCGGTCCTGGTACTGCGCGAAGACCGTATCCATGTGTCTGCCAAACCCCCGGACCTCGTCGCGCGAGAGGTTGGTGTGGATCAGGTAGGACCGGCTGCTCAGTTGTTCGAGCTGGGGGGGGCTCTGGGCCCGAGCGCTAAGTCCGTTGACCCCTGTGAGCCCGGCCGTCCAGGCGGACGCGAACAGTGTGAGTATCACCGCCAGTGCGGATAAGAAACCTAGCCTGCCCCGAACTTGGGCCGGGCCTGTCGTGTGTTGAGATTGAGTTTGAGCCGACGCCATCCCTGGGTCTTGCCGATCTTGATGGTACTGAGAAAGGTTACTTGCCCGCGTAGTCGATCACCCGGCTGATTTCACTGCGCAGGTCGTGGCGGTGGACCACCCGATCGACGAAGCCCTTGTCACGGAGAAACTCGGCCCGCTGGAAGCCGTCGGGCAACTCCTGGCGTACGGTGTTGGCGATCACACGGGGCCCGGCAAACCCGATCAGCGCTTCGCGCTCGGCCAGGATCACGTCCCCGAGCATCGCGAAGCTCGCGGTCACCCCGCCGGTCGTTGGGTCGGTCAGCACACTGACGAAAAGCCCGCCTTGTTCGTCCAGCCGCGCAAGCGCCGCCGATGTCTTGGCCATCTGCATCAGGGAAAGCGCCGACTCCTGCATGCGCGCCCCGCCCGAGGCGCTGACGATGATGACCGGCCGACCTGACTCCGTGCCCAACTCGATCGCTCGGGTGATCTTCTCCCCGACCACGCAGCCCATCGACGCCATCATGAACCGGCTATCCATCGCCGCCAGGACCACGCCGCGTCCTTTGATAAACGCCCGACCGCACTGCACGGCGTCCTGGTGCCCGGTCTTGGTCTGTTCGTTTTCAAGCCGCTGCTTGTAGGGGATGCGGTCCTGAAACCCCAGGGTGTCACGCGGTGACAAGTCGGCCCACATCGGCTCGAAGCTGCCGGGGTCGCACAGCTGTTCGATCCTATCCTCGGCGTGGATGCGGTAGTGGTAGTCGCAGTCCGGGCAGACGTGCAGGTTCTGCTGGACCTGCTTGGCGTACAGCATCGCTTCGCAGTTGGGGCAGCGCTTCCACAAGCCCTCGGGTACGCCCTGGGTCTTGCCGTTTTCTTCCTGCTTCATCCCCAGCCAGGAGCGGTCCGCCTGGTTTTGTGCAGGCGGCTGGGTATGGGTCGTTGATTTCACCGGCTCATCCGCCAAAATGGCTCCCTTCGGCACACGATGCAAAATGCCCCGCGCGAGCGAGGCGTTAGGATTATATCGGCAAACCTTTTGGAGATACACCAGCCATGCGGATTACACGGTTTGTGGATAATGACGGTAAGATGTGTTATGGAAATGACTTAGGTGATGATACGGTCGATCTGATCACCGGATCACCTCTGATTCAGGCCCCTGAAACCAAGGGCCAGGTCGTGGGGATCGCCGGGCGCCTGGCCCCGATCGAGCCGGCCAACATCTTCTGCATCGGCCAGAACTACCGCCAGCACGCTCTGGAAATGGGTAGCGAGCTGCCACCTCGGCCGGTCGTCTTCATGAAACCCAGCAGCGCGCTGAGCCACCCCGGCTCGGCGATCCGTCTGCCCGCCTGCTCGAACGGGCCGGAGGTCGATTACGAGTGTGAACTGGCCGTGGTCATCGGCAAGCCCGGCCGCGATATCTCTCAAGACAAGGCGCTTGAGCATGTCCTTGGCTACACCTGCGCCAACGATGTCTCCGCCCGCTGGTGGCAAAAAAAGGGCAGCGGCGGGCAGTGGATCCGAGGCAAGGGTTTCGACAGCTTCGCCCCGATGGGCCCGGTCATGGTCACCGCCGACGAGATCCCTGACCCCCAGGCGCTCACGCTGACCACCACCCTCAACGGCCAGGTCATGCAGCAGGGCTCGACCGCCGACATGATCTTCCCCGTCACCGAATTGATCGCCTTCCTCAGCCAGGACACGACGCTCCTGCCCGGCACGGTCATCCTCACCGGCACCCCCGCCGGTGTCGGCGCGGGACGTGACCCACAGGTCTTCTTAAAGCCCGGCGACGAGGTGACGGTCGAAGTTGAGAAGATCGGGAAACTCACCAACCATGTCGTGGCGGCGAGTACAACGGGTTGTTGACCCGATCAACAGATGACTCATAGCCGCGACTCTACGAGTCGCGGGCCCCGCGGTGTGTAACACCACGGCTATGAAAGACCATGGTGTGACAGAGCAACCCAACGAACAATTCATCAGCGAGCCGATCACCCCCGCGCCGGGCACGTTTGATACCCGTTCGATCGCCAAGGGCGAGCCCGGCCTGCCGGGGCGCTTCACCTGGCGCGGTGGTGAGTACACGGTCGACGAGGTTCTTACGGTCTGGAAAACCAGCAGCCCCGACAGTACCGGCGAAGTTTACCTCCGCAGGCACTGGTGGGAGGTCCGCACAGACACCGGCCACATCATGAAGCTCTACTTCGAACGCCAGAAAAACCGCAAAAACGCGAAGGCGCGGTGGTTTGTCTACACGGTGAGATGATGTTCAAGGTTCGATGTTCAATCTTCGCCGAATCGATTGAACATTGCACATCGAACATCAATTAATCGCCCCGATCGTTGACTCACCTGTATTGGGGTCGACGCTGACGGTGACGGTTTGGCCGTCGCATCCGAGGGTGATGGTGGCGGCGGTGGGCTGGTCGAGGCCGCCGTAGATGCCGAACCCCAGTTGGTCGTCTCCGCCGACGCTGACGCTGTCGATCCCGACGCCGATGAGGCTGACGGCGGTTCCCTGCCCGTATGTGATGCTGTAAGGCCTGGCGGCGATCGGGTTGGTGATCGGGGTGGCGGGGTCGGACGCGGCGGCGATGTGGTAGGTGTCGGCGGGGGGGTCGAAGACGACCAGCCGAGGGTCATCGCCGTGGGCGATGGACTCGACCTTGGCGAAGGCGAGGTCTGCTACGAGCGAGGACGCGGCGCCCTGGAGCTTGCTGGCGGCGGTGTTCTTGAGCATCGGCACCGCCAGCGCAGCGGCGATCGCCACGATCGTCGCCACGATGAGCAGCTCGATCAGGGTGAACCCTCGGGGTCCGCGTGTGTAGTGGGCGGAGACCATCACTTATCCAGATCATCGGCGTGATCGCGCCGGCTGTTTGGTTCGGCGGTGATCGCCGGCCGAGACCGATAACTCAAGGCGGGAACACCGGTCGTGGTTAACTGGGTTGTCTCGATTGACGACTTAAGGGTTATGGCCGCGCTTAGGGTCTGCGCAAAAGGGATAGGAAGGTTGATGGCCAAGGAACACCCAAGGCATCTGATCCGGTGCAATCAGGCGGCAGCCGACCACGGCTTCACACTGATGGAGGTGATGTTCGCCGTGATGGTGCTGGCGTTCTCGGTCGCCGCGCTGACGCAGGCGGTGGTATCGGGCCAGTCACACACCTACGAAGCGATGCACGCCTCGCGCGCGGTGGCGTTGGCCGAGGCGATGATCGATGAGGTTCTCAGCAAGCCGTACGACGACCCCGAAGGCGATCTGGCCGCCGGGCCTGACGCCGGCGAGACGTCGCGCGGGCTGTTCGACAACGCCGACGACTACGACGGCTTCACCGAAGCGGCCGGAGCCGTGCGGGACCAGTCTTTAACGGCGTACCCCCAGCTGTATCAGCGTTTTGGCCGAGCCGTCACCACGACCTACTCAACGGTGACACTGTCGGACCTCGGCGGAGATCACGACGGATTGAGCGTTACCGTCACGGTGACCGATCAGAGCAGCCGGGCCTGGACGGTCAGCCGGTTCATCCAGGAGCCGACGCCGTGAGCGATATCGCAAGGATAAAGCCATCGGCACTTTATAGCCACGGCGTGACACGCCGTGGGGCCCGCGACTCGTCGAGTCGCGGCTATGAAAAATCAACGGTGTCGTCGCGCTCCCCAAGACGCCTGGGCCTGACGCTGGTCGAGTTGCTCATGGCGCTGGCGATCACGGGCCTGATCGGCGCGGCGATCGCGTCGATGCTGACCGCGGTTTCCTACGGCACCTCGGGCAGCCGGGACCTGCGGTCACTGGTGGTGAAGAATAAGACACTCAGTGCCCGGATCACCGCGAGCATCCGTCAGTCCGCGCAGGTGCTCGACGCGGCCGACGGGTACATCGTGCTCTGGGTCAAGGACCTCAACGCCAGCGGCGAGCCCGACCTGCTTGAACTAAAGCGGATCGAACTGGACGCCGTCGCCAGGGAGCTGACGGCGTACACCCCGGACCCGCTGGCGGTGAATGCGGCGTATCTGTTGACCGACGACTTCGACACGATCACGAACGCGTTGATCGTTAGCGGCGATCTGGTCGGCGAACTCTGGGCGACGGGCGTCGCTCAGTGGGCGGTCAGCGTGGATGCCGTGGACCCAATGGACGCGGCGCTGGTGAGTTTTCAGTTGACACTAAGCGCGGGCTCTTTAACGGACACCTCGGTGAACGCGGTTTCGCTAAGGGATTGAATGTGGGTGGACAGATGAAGATGCATGATTCAGATCGCACATTCACCGGGGAAGCCACCGGATTGACTTCGTGGGCTAGGGGCGCACACCCGCGCCAACACGGCGTGGCGATGCTGCTGGTGCTGATCGCGGTGGCGATGGCGACGATCCTGTCGATGTCGTTCCTGTCGTCACAGTCCACGTCCCTCGGGGTCGCACAGAACGTCCTGAAACACGCCCAGGCACGCAGCGTCGCTGAGTCGGCGCTGGTGGTCGGGATCAATTATGTCCAGACCGACCCGACCTGGCGGGCCGACAAGACCCACGGCCAATGGGTCACCAACGCCTCGTTTAACGGCGGGACCTTCGACCTCTTCGGCTACGACGGGCTGGATACCGACGGCGACGGCGTGGTCGACAACACCGACAGCGACTTGGCGGACGACACCTCCGACCCAGTGACCCTGACCGTTGTTGCAAACTTCAACGGCGTCAGCCACACCGTCCACGCGGTGGTCACGCCGGGGGGGGCGGCGGTCAGCGTGGACGTCCTGATGATCGTCGGCAATCCCGCCAGCCTGACCACGCAGGACCAGGACAAGATCGACCTGCTCAATGGATGGGGTTTCGGCGTCACCCTGATCAATGACAACGACAGCCAGGCCGAGTACGACGCGGCCATGGCCGATGCGGATGTCGTGTATGTCGTGACGTCGGTCAGCCCGAGCACGGTGGGCTCGAAACTAAACAGCACGAGCCTCGGCGTCGTCAGCGACAAGGACAACCTCAATGATGAGTTGCTGATGACCGACACGAACGGCGGGTCGTATACCGGATCTCAGATCGACATCATAGACAACACCCACTACATCACCTCGACCGTCGCGACGGCGGACATGAACAACCTGACGATCACGACCAGCTCTCAGCAGCTATCCAGGCACCGGGGCGTCCTTGCCGGGGGCGCTACGGTGTTGGCGACCCGTAGCACCAACGCCAATCCCGCCCTGGTGTTGGTCGATGTCGGTGACGTGCTGATCGGTGGCTCGCCCTCGCCCAACCGGCGTGTCCTGCTGCCCTGGGGCACGACCGGGATCGACATCACCACCTTGAACACCGCCGGGCAGACGATCCTCAAACGCTCCCTTGAGTGGGCGGGCGTGGACGTGGTTCAGACTTCCGGCGCCGGGATCGCCGTCTCGGGGTCGATCTCAGTCGAGGACAGCGGTTCGATCGACAGTTTCGACTCCAGACTGGGGGCCTACGGCGGCTCGAACGTCGGCTCTAACGCTGTGCTTGCGACCAACCTGACCACCGGCGGCGCGATCACCGTCGAGAGCGGCGGCACGGTCGGCGGCAGCGTGATGGTCGGGCTCGGCGGCGACACCGCCACCGCGATCAGCAACGCAGGCTCCATCTCGGGTTCATCTACGGTATTGACCTCTACCATCGCTGTCCCCTCGATCACAGCCCCGACCGGCATGCCCTCCAGCCAGGGCACCGTGGTGTTGTCTGGCGGCACGACGAACTTCGGCAGCGATCAGCGGTTTAGCAGCTTGAGAATCCGGTCAGGGGCGACCGTTCAGATCTCCGGCGATGTGACCCTCCTCGTCGATGGGGATTTCGCAATCGAAGACACCTCAGTACTTTCAATCCTGCCCGGCGGGAGCCTTAAGCTCTACCTAAACGGTGGGAAGTACGAGGCTATGGGCACCGCCCAGGTCAACGTCAACACCGCCGACCCGGCCCGGATGACGATCTACCAGATGGCTTCCGATCACGTCGACTTCGAGGACAGCTCACAGACCTACGCGACGGTCATCGCGCCGACCGGGCTGCTGCATGTGAAAGACAGCTCCCACTTCTACGGCACATTCCAGGGCGATCGGGCGGAGATCAAAGAAAACGCTCAATACCACCAGGACCTCGCCGGGATCGCGGCGACCACGACCTCAGACAATCCGCAACTGATTGCTTTGTATGAGTTTCAGGAGGTTCTGATCCCCCCGACGCTGGTCGGGCACTGGTTGCTGGATGAGGCAGGCGGGGATGCGCCTAACAAGGTGTACTGGTACAACAACGACGCCGATAAGCTCCAGCAGGCCGACCTGGACGGTTCGAACGTGCAGGACCTTGCGACGGGGTTTGAGACCAAGTATCTCACGATCGACGCCTCCGCCGGCAAGCTGTATTGGTTCAACAAGGATTCAGACAAGATCCAGTCCTCGGATCTCGACGGCTCGAATATCCAGGACCTGACGACCGTGGTGGACGTCAAGGCGTTGGGGCTGGACCCGACAGGGGGCAAGATCTTCTGGTCGGAAAAGGATCCTTTCCAGATCATGCGCGCCAACCTCGACGGGACCGGCGCCCAGATGATCGCCAGCGGGTTCGAGGCCAAGCAGATGATCGTCGATCATGCCGGCGGCAAGCTGTATTGGTACAACAAGGACGCCAATAAGATCCAGCGATCGGACCTGAACGGCACAAACGTCCAGGACGTGGCCTCCGGGTTGGGGGCCGGGAGCACGCTGGACGTTAAGGTGATGGATCTGGACTTGACCGCGGGCAAGATCTACTGGTCGCAGAAGGACCCCTTCCAGGTGATGCGCGCCGATCTGGACGGGGCAAACGCCGAGATGATCGCCAGTGGATTCGAGGCCAAGGAGATGACACTCGACGTCGCCGGGGGCAAGCTGTACTGGTACAACAAAGATGACGATAAGCTCCAGCGATCCAACCTGGACGGCTCGAATATCGAGGACCTGGCGACCGGGGTGGAAATCAAGGCGCTGGCGCTGGACCCGACCGGGGGCAAGGTCTACTGGTCAGATAAGCTGTCTCTTCAGGTCACACGCGCCAACCTCGACGGGAGCGGTGCCCAGGTGATCGCCAGCGGTTTTGAGGCCAAGGAACTGATCCTCAACGGGGGAGGCCTGGTCGCCACCGATGACGCGGCCGGCAACAACGGCAGCTCTTTCGGCGGGGCCACCGGCGGGGCTGCGGGCAACGGTGACGGTGGGACGGCCGTGCAGTTCGACGGTGTGGACTGCTACATCGTGATCTCCCACGACGACGCTTACCTTCTCGATGACGGCTCGGTGTCTTTTTGGTTCAAGCCCGACAACCTGTCCGGGCATCACGGCCTGTTCTCCAAGGATTCACAGAACTTCGACACCGGTGGGCACCTGCACATCTACACCGACGGCAAGAAACTCAAGGTCAGGCTGCAGAGCGACGGCGCCGACTACACCTTGCAGTCATCCGGGCTGTCGGTTGGCAACTGGTACCACGTCGTGGTCAGTTTCGGGCCCGGGGGGCTGCGGCTCTACCGAAACGGGTCGCAGAAGGATTCCGACAGCTACACCGGCGGATTGGGGACCAACTCCGGCGGCGCCGGCAACTATGAGCCGATCGTGCTGGGGGCCAACACCTGGAGCAGCGACGACCTGTTGGCCACACCCGTACAGGATTTCTTCGAGGGTTTGATCGACGACGTGCGGATCTACGATCAGGGCTTTGACGTGACACAGGTCAACAATATCTATACCGGCAATGCGCCCGGCGGTGGCGTGGCCTTGATCGCCTACGACACCAGCGGGTTCGGCGTGCCGCTGGACCTGGATATTGAGGACGCGGGCATCGTTAGCTGGGTTTCCGGCGGCGGGCTTGATATCACCGCCGCCACCCGCGTCATCTCACCCGCCGCCGCGACCAAGCTCTACGACGCATTGACCGCCACCAACGAGGTGAGCCTGGAGGTCGCCTTCACGCCCGCGGACACGTCCCAGGGCGGGCCGGCGCGGATCGTGTCCTACTCCGGCGGGGCCGCCAGCCGGAACATAACCTTCGGCCAGGAAGCCGACGCCTACGTCTCGCGCTTAAGGACCGACACCACCACGAGCAACGGCACGCCCGACATCAGCTCGTCCTCGGTCCTCACCGCCGCTACGCAGGAGCACGTGATCGTCTCGTATGACGGGGCCAATGTCACGATGTTCCGTAACGGCTCGTCTGAGGTCACCTCGGCGCGTACCGGCACATTGAACTGGGACAACACGTTCCGCTTCATGCTTGGCGATGAGGAAACCGGCGGCCTGGACTGGCTGGGCACGCTACACCGCGTGGCGGTCTACGACCGGGCCTTCAACGCGAATCAGGCCAGCAACGTCTTCGGCGGCAGCCCCCCGGGTGACGGCACCAGTGGGGTCGGCGGCGTGGATTGGGTTGAGCCGTGAATCAACAGTCGACCGCATCATTTTATAGCCGCGGTCTAACAGCCCGCGAACCGCGGCAAGCCGCGGCGCTTCGTAGAAGCGGGTTCTGTGGTGTGCCGCCGCAGTCGATGATCAAACGCTATCGATGAGCGTTACGACAGGTCCGACGGGTCGTACACCCACTGCTCGATCGTGCGTGGCGAGTCGGTCAGTTCGCTGTCGGTGAACCACAAAGCCATCTCGCGCTGGGCGGAAGCTTCGCTGTCCGAGCCGTGGACGAGGTTGAACCCGCCGGACATCCCCAAGTCGCCGCGGATCGTCCCGGGGTCGGCCTTTCGGCCGTTGGTTGCGCCGATCAATGACCGGCAGACGGCGATCGCTTCGAGGCCCTGGATCGCCAGCACCATGACCGGGGAGCTGGTGACGAACTTGATCAACCCGTCGTAGAACGGCTTGCCCTTGTGCTCGGCGTAGTGCTTCTCAGCCAACTCCTTGGGGACCAGCATCAGCTTTGCGCCGGCGATCCTTAGCCCCTTGCGCTCGAAGCGTTGGAGGATCTGCCCGGCGAGCCCGCGCTGGATCGCGTCGGGCTTAAGGATTATCAGGGAGGTCTGCATTGTTGGTACTCTCAGCTTGGGGGTGGGGTGTACGCCCATTGTCTGGGGACGGTGTTATCCCTTATCACACCTCACATATCAAGCTGGGAATACCTCGCGATCTGTCGTTGGGTCCAATGCGGTGGCTATGCTTCCCACAAGCCCAGCAACGGGCCGGCGGGCTGTTTGTCCAGGTTGGTTTCCGCCGGCAGGGCGATTGCGCTTTGGAACGTGGTGTTGTTCATCTGCCAGACGGTGTTGGTGCCGCTGCGCGTGTGACGCCAGAGGATGTCCGCCACGCCGCCGCCGGTGTAGTCTGCGATGCCCGCAACCTGCCATTTGAGGTTCCTGACCCGCTTGATGGCGACGCCCGATTGGAAGGTAGTGCCGTCCATCTGCCAGACGGTGTTTCGGCCGTTCGCGCTGTTGCGCCAGAGGATGTCGTCTTTACCGTCGCCGGTCAGGTCCCCGACGCCCGCGGCCTGCCAGTCGAGGTTTCTCAGGCGTTTCACGGCGGTGCTGCTCTGGAACGTGGTTCCGTCCATCTCCCACACGGCGTTGCGCCCGTTGCGTGTGTTGCGCCAGAAGATGTCTGCCTTGCCGTCGTTGTTAAAGTCGCCGACGCCCCCGATTTTCGAGTCGAGGTTCGTCTGTGCCAGCAGCGCGATCCCGCTTTGGAACGTGGTGCCGTCCATCTCCCAGACGCTGTTTCGTCCGTCGCTGGTGTTATGCCAGAGCAGGTCGTTCTTGCCGTCGCCGGTGAAGTCACCTGTCCCGACGAGTTTCCAGTTGGTGTTACGCAGGCGTTTGACCGCGGTTTCGAGTTGGAACGTGGTGCCGTCGAACTGCCAGACGGCGTTTCGTCCGTTGCGCGTGTTGCGCCAGAAGATGTCGGCCTTACCGTCACCCGTAAAGTCACCATCGACCGCGGGAGCGGGCGGCGGTGGTGGCGGCGGAGGTGTGACAAGATCGCCCCCGGCGAGGGAGTTCGAGTCGGAGAAGACATTGCCGCCGGCGCTGACGACCTTCAAGGCCCAGGTCCCTACCGCGTCGTCTGATAGGGTGAACCTGCCGATGGAGAAAGTACCCGTGTCATTCTGGGCGATATCGGACCAGGCGGCATCGATCTCTGCGGTGTCAAACTGCAGCACATCCCCCCCGACGTCACCTGCGGCACCGACGAAGGTGACAGCGTTTCCATTGCTGGTGAGATAGGTATCGAATTCCGAGGTGGGGAACGCGCCGAACCCAGCGGGGCTAGGCGGCCCAAGTGTTGAGCCGTTTTGCCCAAAGCCCTCGGGCTCCTGATAGATCGACCCCTGGGTCAATTCGATCAGCAGCGCAGCAGCGGTCCAGTCGGTGGTGGCCGTGACTTGCAGGTCGGCGGTTATGAACCCGGTCAGGGCGGACGTGTTGTCCACCGAGACGAACTGGGCGCTTAGCGTAGCCGACAGCAGCACCCGCGGCTCCAAGGTCTCCAACCCCATCGGCCGGTATGCCGGGGGCATAGCGAGGCCGGAGAATGATCGAGGCTTATTGATCATGAACTTTCCTTGCTCCTCTCGCCGCCGGGGCGATCAGGATATTCCGCTTCCTCTAAAGTATTGCTGCGCCGTGCGGTGATATCAAGCCCGATGCCGACAATGCTCCTGCCCGGTCCACTTAGGGCGGTTTTAGACCCCTACGATCCGCACGGCCGACCCAGCCTGACAGGTAAACATCTTCGGCCCCAGTTGCCGGGGGCCCGTTCAAACAGCCCGGGGACGATGTATCCACAGGATGTACAACGGCTGCGATCCAGACTGTATTCCCCCAAAGTATACCCATTACGTTCGATCAGCAGTTTGCCGCAGTCCGGGCAGTAGGTGCTCTCGCGTGGCGGGTCGTGGACGTTGCCGACATAGGCGTAGCGGATACCCGCATCCAGCGCGGTCTGCCGGGCCCGGATCAGTGTCTCGTGCGGTGTCGCCGGGGTATTGTTCATCTTAAAGGCCGGGTGGAACGCGCTGAAATGGATCGGCACGTCCGGCCCGAGTTCATCTACGATCCAGCGGCACATCGCGCCAAGTTCTTTTGGCGAGTCGTTCTCGCCGGGGATGACCAGCGTGGTGATCTCAAGCCAGACATCCGTCTCGTGCTTGAGGTAGGTGAGCGTGTCGAGCACGGGCGCAAGCCGCGTCTGTGTCAGCTTGCGGTAGAAGGTTTCGTTGAAGGCTTTGAGGTCGACGTTGGCGGCGTCGATGGATTGGAAGAACTCGTTTCGTGCTTCGGGGCTGATGTACCCGGCGGTGACGGCGACGGTCTTGATCCCTGCCGGATGCGCAGCCTGGGCGATGTCGATCGCGTACTCCGCCCAGATCACAGGGTCGTTGTAGGTAAACGCGATGCTCCGACAGCCGGCCTCTTGCGCCGCGGTGACGATCGCCTCGGGCCCGGCCTGCTCCGCGAGGGTGTCCATCGCCCGGCTCTTGGAGATGTCCCAGTTCTGGCAGAACTTGCACCCCAGGTTGCAACCCGCCGTCCCCAGAGATAGCACCGACGTCCCCGGCAGGAAGTGTGACAACGGTTTTTTCTCGATCGGATCGATGCAGAACCCTGAGCTTCGGCCGTACGTTGTGAGAACCAACTCCCCGCCTTCGTTGGCGCGGACAAAGCAAAAGCCCCGCCCGCCATCGGGGATCTGACACGCACGCGGGCATAACGTGCAGACAACCTTCCCCGTTGTCTTGTGTTTGTGCCACCACCTGGCCTTATATGACGTGCCGATGGCCATGATGCCTCGATTCGACCGGGCTCAGACCCAGCCCCAGGCATTATATCGCTGCGCCTGACCGCGTGACGGTCATCCAGAGGCGGTTTTATTATGCAAAACGTTGGAAAATCAGGATTTGCATGCCTAGGATTCAGCCTCAAGACCCCGTGGAGCTTTGGCCGTATGAATCAGGTAGAAAACGCCCAGGACCTCAACGGTCGAACACTCTTACGCGGCGACACTGTCACCTCCATCGGGGGGGATATGACAGGCAAAATCCGCGATATCATCAGTGATGACGGGGCTTTATTTATCGAGGTCCGCCGGATGTACCAATACGCCGGCAAGGGCGTCTGGCACGCCGCAGACCGGGTTCTCTGGCTGTCTCGGCCCAAACCCACCAATAAGCCCGCCGCATCCGCCCCCAAGAAGGGTCCCAGGCTCGCCAAGGCCCGGAAATAACCCAATCTCATCGGCTTACAGCCGAATTAACACCAAAATTTCCCGGATGGTTTTTGTTTCCCGCCGCCGGGTCCGGTATCATGTCCCAACTTTTCAGGGCGACGGATCGCCGACCCAGCACCCCAAAGCGGCACGTGCGTGCCGACCTGTACGGGTGCTTGAGAGTCCGGTCTTCTTATGCCTGGTATGCACAGGACAACCCGACGCCGACGACCGCTTAGCCTCGCAGAGGTTGGGTGGCTGTTGTCTGTGGTTGTGTTGATGTCGGCTTTCGCCGTGCTGCGATCTGGCAGCCCCGCCGACACAGCGTCCGCCCAGCCCGTCGGGTTGACGCTGATGAATATCGGGGATGCTTCGGCAGGGAACGGGACCGCCCAACACCTCGCGCCGGTGGTTGAGGGCTCGCGGAATGTCCAGTCAAACACGACCACCGCTGCGCCGTACGTCGGCTCGCCGAGTGATGCCCCGATACCGACGTTCGACGGCCGACCGCTGCGCCGGGTCCGGCAGATCAGCATGCTTACCACCGCCTACAGCCCCGACCATCGCTCATGCGGCAAGTGGGCCGACGGCATGACCGCGTCGGGATACAGCGTCTGGACCAACGGCATGAAACTCGTCGCCGCCGACACACGCCTGCTGCCGTTCGGCACGATCGTCACGATCCCCGGCTACAACGGCGGCCGACCCGTGCCCGTGCTCGACCGCGGCGGCAAGATCAAGGGCAATCGCCTGGATTTGCTTTACCCCACCCACGAGATCGCCAGGCAATGGGGGGCGCAACGTCTGACCGTCGACGTCTGGGAGTACGCGGATTAGCCCTTAATCGTGGTTTGCCCTTTCTCCTCGCCGGGGCCCCTCTGTGATTCAAGCCGTGGGTCAGATCAGCCAGCCGCCCGGAAGTTTTCAGTCTATCGAACCGGTGCAGTTCCTTGTCCAGCTGGCGATGCTGCTTCTGGCTGTCGGCATCTTCGTGTTTTCAATCGTCGTCATCTGCCTAAACCTCGGCGCGATCAAGCGTAGCTGGCGCGTGGGGGTCGTCGTGGGCGTTGTGCTGTTGGTGATCACGGGCGCGTCGACCGCGGGGGCGCTGGCGGTGATGGACCTTGAACAACTCATCGGGTCTTTTGGCGGGCCGGGCACCCCACCACTGTTGGCGATATACATCGTAGCCGCGGTGATGGCATCGGTGCTCGTGGTGATCAAGTCGGGTTGGTACGTGCTGGTGTTTGCCGCCGGGGTAGGTGAGTGGGACCGTGCGGGGTTGCCCGGGTATGCCTTGTTGATGCGCGGTGATCGCCGGACCTGGTCGGGGATCGGTTTAGGCGCCGTGTTTGGTACGTTCGCGGGAGTCGTCAGCACCGTGGTGCTGATCTGGCTGGACATCGGCATGGGCCCGATGCTCAGCGGATACATGGCGATGTTTCCGGGCCTGGAGGATCTGGCCTGGCCGGTGGCGCTGCTGCTGTTCTCTGTGATGGTGCTGGGCCCGGCGATCACCGAAGAGTTGACGTTTCGTGGGCTGATCCTGGGTTTCCTGCTTAGAGTCTGCGGTCGCCGTCAAGGCCTCGTGGTGCTGTCGATCGTGAGTGTGTCGCTGCTGTGGGCGCTGCTGCACATCCCCAACACAGACATGCCGATCGCCAAGTGCCTGCAGATCTTCCTGATCGGCCTGGTGCTGGGCGAGTTGGCTCGCCGCCGGAGCGTGGAGTCTGCGATCGCGGGTCACGTGATGCTCAACCTCGTCGCGGTGGTCATGTCGCTGATCTTTGAATGAGGCCGGCCCGATCACGCGGAGTCCGGGGCGACGTGCCGCAGCATGTCGTCCAGCAGTTCATCCGCGCCGCCGTCGAGTACGGCCAACCGGCCCGCGATCGCTAGGGATGCCAGACCGTGCAATGCGATCCAGAACCGCCCAGCGCGGGCGATGATCTGCTTTTCCAACGCCGGTCCCGATAGGCCTTGCGCTTCGAGCCGGCCTCGGACCTTAGTAAACAGCGGCTCGATCCCGCCGCGCAGGACGTCCCGATCGTCATCGGGCATCGGGTAGTCAAACATCAGCTTGTAGAGGTTGGGGTGGTCCACCGCGAAACGCAGGTACGCCTTGGCCCCGCCGCGCCAGCCCGCGCTGGTGCCCAGGGTGCTGGCCGCATCGCAGCCTTGGCTGAGTTGTTCAAAGCCGGCGCGGACCATCTCACGATGCAGCCCGCCCTGGCCGTCGACGTAGGTATATGACGTCATCGCCCCGATACCCAATTTGCCGGCGACGGCGCGCATGGTGACCGCCGAGAGCCCGCGCTCGTCCAGCAGCTTCAGCGCCACCTTCACGATCATCGTCCGGCGTTGCGCGTGGTCGGCGCTTTGCCATCGCCCGGCGGCGGAGGTCGGCTTGGGAGTTTTTCTGGGCATGGGCGTTACCGGAGGCCTGGGTATTTTGCGATGTGGCTGCTCAAAGAGTTGACCGGCATCAGGCCAGGGCTTAGACTTCCTTAATCTATCGTACAGCGTACGGCATCGCAACCCCACCGTCTGATGACAGGTCTCGCCATGGTCAAGAACCGTCCTGCTGCATCCATCCTCGTATCCGTGGCCATCTTCTTGGCGGGGGCCCTGACGGTGGTGCTGTGGGTGACGATGGCGGGCGCCGGGGGGGCGACGCACGAGCAGGCGGGGCCTGGCTCAGGCTCACCGGGGCCCGGGCCCATGAAGATGCCATCGGCCCAGGTGCGGGTTGGCTACGTTCAGTCCCAGCAGTTGCAACAGCGGGTCGTCTTGATCGGTCGGTTGCGCGAGGTCCAACGGGCGATTATCGCGGCGGAAGTCGAAGGCAAGGTGCTGTCCGTCCCCGTGCAGGAAGGCGACCCCGTGGTTGGCGGCAAGACCGTGCTTGCCGAAATCGACGGCGTGTGGGCGAACCTGGACCTGGCGCGCACGCAGGCCCAGGTCGCCGCGGCGCAGGCCACGCTTGACCAGTCGGTGCTCGATCTTGCGTACCTGGAACAGCTGCTTGACGCACAGTCCGCCAAGCCCAAGGAAGTGCAGGACATGCGGGCGCAGGTCGCTTCCGACCGAGCCCGGCTCAGCGCCGAGATCGCCGAACGCGACCGTGTGGAGAAAGAAGTCGAACGCCTGGTGGTACTCGCGCCGTTTGACGGGTTCGTGACGCGCAAGGTCACGGAGGTCGGCCAGTGGGTTGAACGCGGTGACGCGATCGTGGAGGTGATCTCCCACGGCGGGATCGACGCCGTCGCCGACGTCCCCGAACACTTGATCGACCAGGTCAAAGTCGGCGATCGCGCCGGCGTGGTGATCGAGCCGCTTGAGTTGGCGGTCCGTGGCGAGGTTGCGGCGATCAACCCCAGCGGAAACAACTCGGCGCGCACCTATCCCGTGAAGGTCAGGCTCGACGATCAAAGTGGTCGGCTCAAGGCGGGGATGAGCGTGACGGTCCTGCTGCCGATTGGCCCGGTATCAGACTCTCTCACCGTCCCGCGCGACGCGGTGGTCAATGCGCCTGATGGGCAGACGGTATGGGTCGGCATCCCGGACGACCCCCTGCCCACCGCCCGGTTGACCGCGGTTCGTGTGCTTTTCAGCGAGGGCGACCGCGTGGTGATCCAACCGCTGGCTGACACCGACTCCGCCGGGCTGACGCAAGGAGCGGCCGTCGTGATCGAGGGCGCCGAGCGCCTGGCGCCCGACCAGCCCCTGATCTATACCAACCCGTAGCCAACCACCAACCACCTCCCCTATGGACTACATCCGCTTCGCTATCCAGAACCCTGTGAAAGTCGCGGTCGGCGTGCTGCTGACGGTGTTGTTTGGTTTGATCGCGTTGTTTCAGATCCCGATCCAGCTTACGCCGAACGTCGATCAGCCGATCATCACGATCGAGACCAACTGGACAGGCCGAAGCCCCCAGGAGGTCGAGAAGGACATCGTTCAGGAGCAGGAGAAGAAGCTGGACGGTGTGACGGGGTTGAAGAAGATGACCTCGACGGCGTCACAGGGCGGCGGCGAGATCGAACTGGAGTTTCACCTGGGCACGAACATGGACCGGGCCCTGCAGGAGGTTTCGGACAAGCTGCGCGAGGTCCCCGAGTACCCCGATGACGTGGACGAGCCGGTCGTCACCGTTGCCGACTCGGCGCAGGAGAACGCGATGGCGTGGCTGGTCCTGACCAGCGACGACCCGTCGTTTGATGTCGCTGGTTTTTTCGATACCGCGGACCGCCGGATACGCCCGCAATTGGAGCGGGTCGGTGGGGTGGGTGAGATCAACATCTACGGCGGGCGGGAGCGCCAGGTCCATGTCCAGGTCGATCCCCGCGATCTGGCGCAGCGTGGGATCTCGTTTAGCGCACTGGTGTCGGCGCTGCGTGGCGAGAACGTGAACGTCTCGGCCGGTGAACTGTCAGAGGGCCGGCTTGACGTGCGGGTCCGTACGATCGGGCAGTACGACACACTCGATCAGGTCCGCCAGACGGTGGTCGCGTATGACGAATCGGGCGGTCCGATCCGAGTAGGTGATCTTGCCGAGGTTGATCTGACGCTGCAGAAGCGCCGCAGCTTTGTGCGGTCCAGAGGCCAGCCGGCGATGGCGTTCCAGGTGATCCGCAAGACCGGGTCGAACGTGATCGAGGCGATGCACGAGCTGCGCCTTCAGATCACGCGGATCAACGAGCAGGTCTTGCCGGCGATCGCACCCGGGGCGAAGATTCAACAGGTCTACGACGAGACGGTTTATATCGACGACGCGGTTTCGCTGGTGCAGTGGAACCTGGTGATCGGCGGGACGCTCGCCGGCTTGGTGCTGCTCGCGTTTTTAAGGACGGTCAGGCCCACGGCGGTGGTGGCGATGTCGATTCCGATCTCGATCATCGGGACATTTGTGGTGATGACCGCGGCGGGGCGGAACCTGAACGTGATCAGCCTGGCGGGGCTTGCGTTTGCTGTGGGGATGGTCGTGGACGCGGCGATCGTCGTGCTGGAGAACATCGACCGGCACCTGTTGATGGGCAAGCCCGTTGGGCAGGCGGCCTACGACGGGGCGCGTGAGGTCTGGGGGGCGATCCTGGCGTCGACGCTGACGACGGTGGCGGTCTTCGTGCCGATCCTGACCGTGCAGGACGAGGCCGGGCAACTGTTCCGGGACATCGCGATCGCGATCTGCGCCGCGGTGCTGCTGTCGCTGGTGGTGTCGATCACGGTGATCCCGTCCGCGTCGGCGCGGTTCCTGCGATCGCACGATGACGAAGGCGGTCACGGCCAGGTGCTGACTAAGGCGCGTGGGCTGTGGGGGCTGACCGGTGTGCTGAACCGTTTCGTGGATCTGTATTCTTCGTTGATCTACCGGCTGACCGATCGGACGCCCAGGCGGGTCTGGCAGCGCGTCGGGATCGTGGCCGCGTTCACGGTTACGTCGCTGCTGGGCGCGTACCTGCTGATGCCGCCTTCGTCGTACCTGCCGGCGGGGAACCGCAACCTGGTATTCGGGATCATGTTCAACCCCCCGGGATACAGCCTCGACCACGCGGGCGTGCTGGGTGACCGGATCGAAACGAAAGTCAGGCCTTACTGGGAGGCGTCGACATATGACGAGCTTGCCGGCCTGCCGCCGGTCGCTTCGCCGATGCCCCCGTTCGCCCCGATGGAGGATATCCCGCCGATCGAGAACTATTTTTTCGTGTCGTTTGGCGGAACGGTGTTCATGGGCGCGTCGAGTGTGGACAAGACCAACGTCGAGCCGTTGGCCGGGTTGCTGACCAGTGCGATGTTCGCGAACCCGGGGTCGTTCGGTTTCGCCACGCAGACCTCGCTGTTCGGACGCGGCCTCGGCGGCACCAACACGATCGACATCGAGATCAGCGCGGCGGACCTGGTCGAGCTTGGGCAAAGCACACAGGCGGTCGAGGCCCGGCTGATAGATCTGTTCGGCCGGCACGCCGTACGCGCAGACCCTTCGAACTATGCGCTGCCCGGGCCCGAGCTGCAGGTTCGCACCGACCCGGTCAAGGCGGCGGACCTCCAGGTCGACCGCGCCGCGATGGGGCTGGGTGTCCAGGCCCTGATCGACGGGGCGGTTGTCGGGGATTACCGCTACGACGGGGACACGATCGACCTGCTGCTGGTCCGCGACCCGTCGATCCCGATCAGCACGGACACGATCGGTCAGGTCCCGGTCGCGGTTTATGACCGTCTAAACGACCGGTCGGCGATCGTGCCGTTGTCTTCGATCGCTAAGTTCACCCGCGCCGATGCCCCCCAGCAGATCAAGCGGATCGAGCAGCAGCGATCGATCAAGCTGACGGTAGATCCTGAGGGGGTGCCGCTTGAGACGGCGACAGGCCAGATCGAATCCGTGGTCGGGCAGATGCGGTCTGATGGTTCGCTTCCCCCCGCGGTACGGGTGAACCTGGCAGGCACGGCAGATAAGCTGACACAGGTTCGACAAACCCTGCTGGGGCGGTGGCATGGGCCGACCATTGGTTCGTTACTGAGCCTGGGCGGCAGCCGGATGTTCCTCGCCCTGCTGGTCACCTTCCTGCTGATGGCGGCGCTGTTCGAGAGCTTCCTGTACCCGGCGGTCATCATGTTCAGCGTGCCGTTGGCGACGATCGGCGGGTTCATCGGGCTGGCGCTGGTGCATGCGGCCGATCCCAGCCAGCAACTGGACACGCTGACCATGCTCGGGTTCGTCATCCTGATCGGGATCGTCGTGAACAACGCGATCCTGATCGTCCACCAGGCGCTTAACTTCATGCGGGGCCTTGGCGAAGGCGCGGGTGACGTGACCGGCGCCTTGCAGCCGCGTGAGGCGATCCGTGAGTCGGTCCGCTCACGTATCCGTCCGATTTTCATGACCACCGCCACCAGCGTCTGTGGGATGCTCCCGCTGGTGCTCATGCCCGGCTCCGGCAGCGAGCTGTACAAGGGCCTGGGCAGTGTCGTGATCGGCGGGTTGATCGTCTCGACCATATTCACCCTGGTCGTCGTGCCGCTTCTATTCAGCCTGGTGCTGGACCTCAAGTATTTTTATTTGCAGCTGCGCGGAGGCGGGTCGGCCCAGGCGGTGCAATCGGTGTGATCGTTCTGACCGTTCTTCGCTAATTATCCCAGAGATTATCGAACGTGCGACTGTCCCGGGCGGTCGGGCGGTTTTTGAATCTAGCCCCTGTTTTTCGCCGATAGGTTGTTTGTCGAAGAGGTGCCGCGATGGACCGGGGCCCTGCCAGAGGGCCACGCGGTGGGACAGTTGGGTGCGGTCGGTTGACTTGCCGCAGCGGGCTCGAAATCATACATACCCGGATACGGTGCGATCATGACTACCGAAAACGCCTACATCAAGACCCCGCAAACCGCCGACACCGACACGAAGTCTTTTTCACTGGCCCAGGCCAACAGCGCCCTGCCGTATGTTTCTCGGATCGTCGATGATATCACCGAGGTGTACGGCCGGATCCTTGAGATGCGACGCAACGGCGACCTGCCCGGCGGGTCGGACGGCGGGGCCGAGGCCGCGTATGAAACCGCGATGGACCGCCTGAGCGTCCTGGTCGATGAACTGCACGCGGTCGGCGTGGAGCTGAAGGACTTCGAGCTGGGGCTGGTCGACTTCCCCGCGATCCACGAGGGCCGGGACATCCTGCTGTGCTGGAAGCGGGGCGAGTCGGGGATCGGCCACTGGCACGAGACCGACGCCGGCCTGGCCGGGCGACAGCCCGTGGCGCTGCTCGATACTGAGGAAGACTAAACCCAGTTAGTACAATCGATTGGCTTACGAGGGACGCCCCGGCGCGTCCTCTTTTTATGCGCCCGCCAAGCCTGGGTTCGCCGAATATGGGCGTCTTTCTGGCACACGATGATAAATCACGTATTTCGATCATCCCGGCCAGCCCACCACAGGCCGAAGATCGTGGTGATGATCTTCACCCCCGCCTTGGCGCTGCCGATCAGTGACCCGGAGATCTTGCTCTTGCCAGATCGACGCTTGCGGTAGGGCACGTCGATCTCACAGACACGCAGGCCAAGCACCGCCGCCTTGTACTGCATCTCGACCGTCCAGCCCCAGGTCATGTCCCGCATGTGCAGGGCCTGCATGCTCGGCCAGGCGACCACACGCATCGGTCCCAGGTCCCTGTAACGCCGACCGGTCGCCGACGCGATCAATCGGCAGGCCAGCCAGTTCCCAAACCGTTGATGCGGGTCCATCGCCCCCGGCTGTGCCAGGTTGATCCGGGTTCCGATAACTAGATCGGCCCTGCCCGAGGTCACCTGCTCACACAGCGCGGGAAGCTGGGCGGGGTCGTCGGCGAGGTCGGCATCCATAAACGCCACCGCGCAAGGGGCCTGGTCAGGCCCAAGCGAACGGATCCAGGCAAGCCCCGCCTGGCAGGCCGCGCCGTAGCCCGGCCTGGACTCGTAAACCACAGACGCACCGCCTTGCCTGGCGAGCTCGGCCGTCCGGTCGGTTGAGCCGTTGTCCGCCACGATCACGTGCCGGAAAAACCCCACGGGCAACGTTTCGAGCATGGCGGCGATGTTCGTTTCCTCGTTGCGCGCGGGCACGATCAGGTCGATAGCCAGGGGTTGGGTACGGGTCATGGGCAAATGTGGCCCGGTCAACGAGGCGGGCGCGGGGCTTGGGTTCCTGGTGCCGGGGGCTCACGGGGATGTTAGGATAGTCAACAATGCACATCACGGACATATTTCAGGCAAGCAGCCCAACGTTCTCTTTCGAGTTCTTCCCGCCCAAGACCGAGGCGTCGGTCGAACGTCTGTACCACGCGATCCGGGAACTCCAGCCTCTCAAGCCTTCCTTTGTGTCGGTGACCTACGGGGCCGGGGGCTCGACCCGAGATCTGACCCACGACCTGGTCGTGCGCGCCCGCAAGGAACTGAACGTCACGACGATCCCGCACCTGACCTGTGTCTGCCACAGCGAGCAGGACATCCAGTCGATCCTTCAGCGCTACGCCGGGCACGGGATCAGTAACATCCTGGCGCTGGGCGGCGACCCGCCGCGCGACTTGGCGGGGTACGACAAGGCCGCTGACGCCTTCCAGCACGCCGTGGATCTGGTCCGGTTCATCAAAAAGTTCAACGGTTCTGGCACCCACCCCGACCCGGGGGGACGCGGGTTTGGCATCGGCGTCGCCGGTTTCCCCGAGGGACACCCCGGAACCCCCAACCGGTTAACGGAGATGGACCACCTCAAGCAGAAGGTCGACGCCGGCGCGGATTACATCTGCACCCAACTGTTCTTCGACAACCATGACTTCTACGACTTCCGTGACCGCTGCGAACTGGCTGGGATCAACATCCCGATCGTCGCCGGCATTATGCCGATCAGCAGCGCCAAGGGGATGCAGCGGATGGCCGAACTCTCCGCCGGCTCACGCTTCCCCGCGCCGCTATTACGGTCGATCCACCGCTGCGGCGAAGACCCAGACGCCATCAAGCGCGTCGGCATCCACTGGGCCACCGAGCAGTGCCGTGACCTTTTGGACCACCACGTCGCGGGCATCCACTTCTACACCCTCAACCAGTCCGACGCGACCCGCCAGATATTCCAGAACCTCGGGGCAAACGATAGCGGGGGACTGAGACAGTAAACGTGTAATGCGGAGCAGCTCAATCGACTCCCGACCTATTCTTCTCCCCGGCCACTGGCTCGCTTCGAACGGTTCGGGGCTTTGAGTGCCTGACGTGCAGTGCCGGGGACCGGTGGCGGAGTAGATTCCAAAGCGGCTGCGGGCGTTTGGTTGCCAGACGGATATCACAGCGGCGGGTCAGATGTCAGATTTTTTCAGGCACCCGCCTGTCCCGGTCACGCATATGCTGGTACGACAACCAGCTGCGCACCAGGGTCACGGCGTTGTTGGCTTCTGACTTTCGGAGGATGTTGAACCGGTGCGATTCGATCGTGCGCCGGCTCAGGGACAACTCTCTGGCGATCTCCTCGCTGGACATGCCATCGACAAGCCGCAGCAGCACCTCGTTCTCACGTTGAGTCATGAGCCGGAAGCGATGGTGCAGTTCTTCCAGGCAGGCTCGCCGTTTACGGCATGCGTGGTACGCCCGAACACCGCGGCGGATATGATCGATGAGCGTTTCTCGGTCCAGGGGCGTTTCCAGGTAGGTCAATGCTCCCCCCTGGATTGCTTTTACGGCGCACCGCACGCAGGGCTCCTGGGTGAACACCAGCATCGAAAGACAGCTCCTGTGGCCGAGAACCGCCTCGAACATGGGCCTGTCTTGATATTTCAAACCCCCGTCGACAATGCAGCAGGCGCAGCCCCCTGCGCCAATGGATTCGAGGAAGGGCTCGGCGTCATGAAACACTTGTGGAGCATACCCATGCTCGGCCAGCAACTTGGCGATTTCCTGGGCATGAGGCCTGTCGCGGTCGACGACCGTCACAACCTCTTGCTTGGATTTTTCAGACCTCGCGGATACTTTGTCACTCACAATACCCCCTAACGGGATTGCCACGATTGGCCCTGCCACACCCTCCCCTGGATAACTCCAACCCTGCTTACTGCAGTGCGTACCCCAGCTTGATCAGTTCCTGAAGTGATCCCGATGACTCCTCGATCGACATCGACGCGTTTATCTCACAAAGGGTCTGGTCCGCCAGCTCGCTCAACGCGTCGTAACCGTAGCTGCCCCCGGTATCGGATAAGGTCCGGCAGCAGGACGTTACCGCCTGGAGGTCCTGGCCGAGTATCCCCTGTTCGATCTCGTGCAGCACCGACTTGATGTGATCGCGGTACCAGACCAACAGCTCGGCCATCTCGGGATCGTCGGCGAAGCGGCTGGATGACGAGTGCGACCCGTTGGTCTGCACGGGGGTCCCCCCCAGGACCCCGCGCAGGCAACAGGTCAGCTGTTCGGTATCCAATGGCTTGGTGACCGTCTGCGTCACGTTTAATGACTGCAGCGCCTGGCTATCGATCTGCTGGCGTCGGCTGACCAACGGGATCAGCTCCCTTGAATAACCCGCGTCCCGTATCCGGGTCATGTTCTTCACGGCCTCATCCGGGGCCAGCGCCGTGTCGCAGAGCATCAGGTCGAACTGCTGCTGCTTGAGGACATCCAGCACCCCGCCCAGATCGGTCTGGACCGTGAGCTTGACCGGCGAGTCCTTCAGCAGGTGGGACAGGATGTGGGCCTCGGCGGGCTGGGGCGCGTACAGCAGAACCCGCCCGGTCAGATTGGATACGCCCTTCGACGCCAGGCCCTGATCGGCCAGGGTGTCCGCCGCTTGATTCGGCACGAAATGGTTCAGCTGGATCGGCTCGGTGCTTTGGACCAGAAGCTCGTGGACCAGCCCCCTTACATGCCGGCAGCCCAAGACATGGCCCACGACGTCTTCGGTCGCGCCCCACACCGTGGGCAGCCCGACCTCGCATCGACCGCCCTTATGCACATAAGTTGTCGTGAACATACAGATGGTGCATTGCGTGAAATATCGACCGGCGCATGCCAGTGTGGATTGCCCGCCGCCGGCGTGCTCGATCTTCAGCGCCAGTTCCTGATGTTCCAGGTCAAAGCTATCTCGTGTCTTAGGCACTTGCACGCCCAAGTCCTCGCAGAGCTGGGGCAAGCGCGCCAACGCCTGATCGATATCCGCCAACTGGTTCTTACGGAAACCGCGTAGGCTCGAATCATCGGGGGCGGCCTGACACTTGGCTGTATTCATGTAACAAAACTCCGTCAAGGACGGCTAGCTAATCAGACATATTACTTCCTATATCAGGCTAACCTGAACCCCTTGCTGGTAATTCTTCGGCAAAATGACGGTGAAAAAACATCGGTAGTAGTACTTGATTGAGAAAGTAAAATGTAGTAACCCACCGGGATACAAAGTATTATGGATATTAATATCTGATCATAGCCTTATCGTCAGCTTGTATCTATACGTAGTAATACTTGATTTTCCTCGAAAGTTGATCCAGATTGAATGAGTGTCTTTTTATGCCCGGATGATCGAGTCAAAAGAGATCAAGGCGTTTGAAGAAGGGCGTCGCCTTAGTTCGTAGCAGATCGTTGTGAAACTGGCACAGGTGTTTTGTAAGAACGGGGAACTCCGAATTACTCTTGAGCCTGATCGGCGAGGTGAGCAAGCGATCCCCGGTTTCGGTGTCTGGCCGTGGCGGTTTGATGCCGAAGGACGCGGCAGACTTCGGCGATTCGTGTGTGTGATTCGCCCGGTGTACTCGAACCATGCCCACGTATGGACCGCTGTACAAGTAAGCCGGGGCTTGGACGTTATTAAGCCCCGCCGACCGTGTTGGGCCACGATCCGGGTCGGCCCTGTTAAACGGGTCGGCTCTGTTAAGCTGGAATGACTCACATCGCTGCCAGGTCCGTTAACGTCAAGCCCGCGTCCGCGTGGCCGGCGAGGGGCTGGGGCCGCGTGGTCACAGACGTCAAGCTGCCCAAGAGAAGGTAGACTGTCTGCACACACATCCCCGCCCACCTCCACGGAGGACCGCCCACTTGTCTGATCTAGCCGACACCACTGAATCGACCCGCCAGCCGTCGCGCCCTTCCGCGGAGATGGCGGGGAAAGTCAGCGTGGTCGAGGCGGACTCTGAGGTCCGGCGGATGATGAAGGACACGCAGGGCTCGGCGCTGAAAAAGTACATGGCGTTAACGGTCGGGCGGCCGTCGCTGCTGGCTTTGCTGAAATACGAGCTGCTGACCGGGCTGCTGGGGTCGATCCCCGGCGCGCTGGGTCTGGTGCTGAGGCAGAAGCTGTACCGGCACATGTTTGAAAGCTGCGGGCGGAAGGTGGTGTTCGGGCGTAATGTCACGATCCGTCATCCGCACCGGATCAGGATCGCGGACAACGTGATCATTGATGACAACGCGGTGCTGGACGCCAAGGGCGAAGCCGATGTGACGATCGATATCGGCGGCGGTTCGATCGTCGGCCGAAACAGCATCCTCAGTTGCAAAGGCGGGGCGATCCAGCTCGACGACCGGGTAAACATCTCGGTCAACTGCACGCTGATAAGCGAGACCCGGCTGCACGTGGGGGAGAATGTTTTGATCGCCGGTCACTGCTACCTGATCGCCGGGGGCAACCACGGGCTTGATCGGACGGACATCCCGATCCTGGAGCAGCCTTTGATCGAAAAAGGCGGGATCGACATCGGCGCACACTGCTGGCTGGGGGCGAACGTGACGTTGCTGGACGGCGTGACTGTCGGCCGCGACTCGGTGATTGCGGCAGGTGCGGTGGTGACCAAGCCCGTCCCCGAATACAGCATCGCCGGCGGCGTCCCCGCCAAGGTCCTACGCGACCGCAAGGCGTCTAGCTGATCGTCCACGTCACAAACAGAAGGCCACCACGAAATGGGGCCTGCTTAACAGGACCTGTGGGCGGGTATCGATCGGGGTAGATCGCCAAGTTCAAGATACAACGCCACTGCGATCACGGTGAACGTGAGCCCAGTGCGCTACGCCTGCGTTGTGAGCGATCTTGGCAACAGTCGGGTGAGTTGGGCGCGTCAGCCGTCTGTACCACCGGGGGGCGGGTTGCCGCCTGATGGGTTGCCGCCGCCATCGGCTGATCCGCCGCCTTCACCTGGCTTGCGTCCACGGCCACGTCTTCGTCGACGCCGCTTGCGTTTGCCTTTGCCGGGCTGTTCACCCTCCTGGTCGGAGGACGAGGAAGGCTTAGGCGGCGCGCCATCTTCACCGGCGGGCGCCGAACGGGGGGTGTCTGCGCCTTCGGTGGCTGGCTTGGGTTTGCCGGATCGGCGTGGGCGGCGGCGCTGGCGTTGCCCCTCGCCTTGGCTGGGTGTTTCCTTCTGCTCGGAGGGCGCGGGCGGTTTGGCCCTGTCCCGGATCGGCCGACGTGTGTATACCCGCTCGGCTTGGCGCTCGGCCTGTTCCTGCTGCTCCTTGCGGAACGCCGCGGATTCTTCCTTATTCAGCGGGCGCAGGCTCTCAAGCGGGTACGCCGAAGGCGGTGACTCACCGATCTTCACCAGCACCAGTTGCGTGAGGATCTGGGAGTTGAGCACCAGCCCCACGCCGTCCTCGGTCTCGACCAGCGTCTTGCGGTGCGGCAGCTTCTTGCGCAGCTCCTCGTACGTCTTGTCCTCGTAACGCAGGCAGCACATCAGCCGACCGCAACGCCCGGAGATCTTCTGCGGGTCCAGTGTCGCCTTCTGAACTTTCGCCGACCGCATCGACACCGGCTTGAGGACCTTCAAAAAGTTCTTGCAGCAGCAGTACTGCCCGCAACGCTCGTAGTCGGCGACCAGCCTCGCCTCCTCGCGGTCGTTGACCTGATGCATCTCGATACGGGTCTGCAATTCCCCGGCCAGGCTCTTGACCAGTTCGCGGAAATCCACCCACTGCTCGGCGGTGTAAAAAATGATGATCCGCTCCCCGCCCAGAAGCATCTCGACGTCGACCGGCCTCATCTTCAGCTCAAGCTCACCGACCAGCCGCTTGGTCAGAACCAGGACCTCCGGCTTGCGGTCATCCAGCCTGGTTTGATCATTCAGATCCGCCGTCGTCGCCACACGCAACACCCGGCCCTGATTGGTAAAAGGGAAATCCTTCCCGCCGGAGTTCTCGATGTATGCCAGCATGTCTTTACGCGACACGCTCTTGGAGCAGCCGGAGTTCTCGCACGTCGTCGTGAGCATCTCCCCCAGTTCCGTGCCCCGGGGCGTACGGATCACCAGCTTCGACCCGCAGCCGGGCTTCTCGTCGCCGCTGTAGGGAAGCTCCGCGACCAGCTTCTGGTTGCCGTGACGCACCACGATCGACTTCGGCGGCTGTAGCGCCTCATAGACCTTACGGTCCTCTTCCTCAAGCATCACCGGAAGCGGCGTAATAGAACCTGCCATGTTGGGACGACTCCGTGTAGCGACACGCGCCCACGCCTGGAATAAGCGGGACGCCCATCAAACCTAAATCATGTCACCGGGAGGGTTCTTATAAAACCCCACGCCAGCCCGGCGCCGCATGGGGGTCCGTACACGAAGTCGCCATTATGGTAATCGCACCCACCCCGCCCGGCAAGACCCCGTTCAGCGGCGGATCAATGATCCGCATCCTGTTTCCTCGGCCTTCCAATCGGTTTTAGTGACGATTCGATGCCCAGAGGCCTTGCCGTCCGCCTCACGCAGCTTGGCCACGATCTGTTCGGCGCTGTGTCGCGTCTTCATCAAAGAATCCTTCCCAGCCTACGGCCGGCCGGATTCTCTCACATACGCTGGATCAGGTTTTCAGGATGGGGCCAGTCCTAAGAATGGGCGATACTGGACTCGAACCAGTGACTTCTTCGGTGTAAACGAAGCGCTCTAGCCAACTGAGCTAATCGCCCGGGGGTTGCGGTGTGGAGCAGGGTCCACATAGATAAACAATACCCGAGGCCGGGTTTAGGTCAAGTGTGTGTTGAGGGGCGGTGGTCGCGGAGGCGCGAAGCCGTAAGCGGCTGGGCTGGAGGGTTAGGTGTACCCCAACTGTTCAGGCAGGCCACACGCCGCTTGCCGGAACGCGGCGAGGTTGGATTCGTCGAAATGGTTTTGCCAGTCGCCGACGACGCCCTTACGGAAGAACGATGATTTGTCTTCTTCGCCGCGGGTACGTCCTTCGGTGAGGGTCTTGAAGCTACCGGCCTGCAGGCAGGCGTCGATGGATGACTCGCTGTCGTCGACGCCCAGGAAGCTCAGCAATCTCTGCGTGTGACCGGTGGGATCTTCGTGCAGGTCTTCGTAGCGCAGCTCGTGGTAGCGCTCGGGGTGTTGCTTGCCGAATTGCTGGGCGTGCTGGATGTAGGGGACCCAGTGCTTGGTGACGGTGTAGTGGATGTAGCTGTTGAAGTCGGGGAAACGTTTGGTGAAGTCGGGCCCGGCCTTGCGCAGGTTGTGGAACCAGCCGGAGACGCAGACATCCCGCCCGTCACGTGTGATGTGGATGAACCGGGCGTTTGGGAAGCAGTCGGAGAGCATCGGCATGCACAGGGCGTGCTCGGGTGTTTTCTCGCCGATCGCCACGACGTCCCGGTCGCCTGCCCAGCGTGCAAAGGTGATCCCGACGGCGGCCTGGAACAGGGCCTTGAGGTCGTCGCCGGTCATGTTGCCCTCGGCGCCGGCCTTGTGGCGCTGGTTATAGGCCTGTACAGCCTGTTGCAACACCGGCAGCAGGGCGTGTCCGAAGTAGGTCTCGCCGTGGCATCGGATCTCCCGGTGGCCGTCGAGCATGCGCTGGATCCAGGTCGTACCGGACTTCTGGCAGCCGACGACGAAAAACAGCTGTTTTTGCAGGGCTTTTTCGGCTTTCTGCAAGATGTTGGCGGGCTGGGTGATCGTGGCGGGCATATAACGGGCTCGTGAGTGGTGTGTGCGTGCGCGTCTTACCCTGCGGCGCGCGCGGCAGGCTTGGTGGACTCGGATCGTGCGGCGGGTCTGCCAAGACAGGCTTGATACGCCGGCAGGTCCTTATGAAGAAACTGGTCATCGATCACGCGGTCGATGTAGGCGAGGTCCTCGTCGTTAAAGAGCGCCTGCTTGTCTCGCCCGGCACTGCGGACCTTGAATGTCTCGGGCCTGGTTGGATCGGTCGGCGCGATGACAGAGCCGGCATATTCGGGCGTGATAGATAGCCGCTTCATGTTTTCGAAACTGGCATCCTCGATAACCTGCTCGATCAGCAGCTCGTCGACGCGCAGGCTCAGGACTTCGATGATCCGGGTCAACTGCGGCTTGGGGTCGGCGGTGAGCTGTTCATAAGAAAATACTTGGCACTGCGTCAGGCTCGGGCGCAGCTCCTCGAACAGGTTATAGAAGGTGACCAGCTTGATGACCCCGTAGCGCGGGTCGCGGATGAACTGCGACGGCGAGCCTTCAAAGACCTTGATCCGGTCCCGCGCCTGGAAGTAGGCGCTTCCGAGCGTCGCCTGGAAGTTGCGCACCAGCACCAGCCAGGGCACCCGCTTCGCCGCGTCGTCGAGTTTCCACGGCCCCATCGCCCAGTACGGCAGCCTGGCGATCATCGCGCCGCTAAGGTGCGTCCATTCGACCGGGTGCACCTGCTTGAGCTGTTGCTCCGCGTCGAAGACGTTGGCGCAGTCCATCTCGAACACCTTGCACAGGTAGCTGTCGACCATGAACCGGACCCAGGTCCGGCCGGACTTGGGATAGGAAAGCATTACATGCATGGATCGTCCCAAACGCGGGTTTCCGGCCCGTCGCCGCCGTGATTATCGGCCAGCGCTGGGCCTTGGCGTAACAAATTTCGCCCCCATACGCCGGCAACACTCCCGGCCCTCGTCACCGACTGTGGCGGGACCCAAACGCTGTCACCGGGTAAAGCGGTCGAGTGATACCAGGTTTGCTTGTTTGACGGGTGCGTCGGGGCTAGGTTATATCGGTTCAGCACATCAGAAGCCCACATCGTTGTTGGGTGGCATCCACGGCCAGCGGCGCCGTGCATGGGCGGGCAGTATCGCAAGCGGTATCGGGCCAGGAGCACGTCATGACGTACATCGTCGCCCTCGATCAGGGCACCACCAGTTCGCGTGCGATCGTGTTCAACGAAAGCGGGTCGATCGTATCGGTGGCTCAGAAAGAGTTCCGTCAGATCTTCCCTCAGCCCGGCTGGGTCGAGCATGACGCGGACGAGATCTGGTCGAGCCAGGCCGGGGTGATCGCCGAGGCCATGGTGGGGGCGAAGATCCAAGCCAAAGACGTCGCCGGTGTCGGCATCACCAATCAGCGCGAGACGACCGTCGTCTGGGACCGCAAGACCACCGAGCCGGTTTGCAACGCGATCGTCTGGCAGGACCGCCGCACCGCCGGGCACTGCGACCGGCTCAAGGCCGACGGTTTGGAAGACACGTTTATCTCCAAGACCGGGCTGGTTCTCGATGCCTACTTCTCCGGCACGAAGATCGCATGGATACTCGATAACATCCCAGACGCGCGTCAGCGCGCCGAGCGCGGCGAACTCGCCTTCGGCACGGTTGACAGTTGGCTCGTCTACAAGCTCACCGGCGGCGGGCAGCACATCACCGATTACTCCAACGCCTCAAGAACACTCCTTTTTAACATCCACACAGGCGACTGGGACGACGAATTGCTTGAGGCACTGAACGTCCCGCGCAGCATGCTCCCGCAGGTCCGCCCCAGTTCGCAGGTCTACGCCGAGGTATCACACTGCCCGCAGCTTAACGGCGCGCCGCTGGCTGGCATGGTCGGCGATCAGCAGGCCGCCACGATGGGCCAGGTCTGTACCCGGCCGGGGATGGCCAAAAACACCTACGGAACAGGCTGTTTCCTGCTGATGAATACCGGCGAAAAAGCCATCCGGTCAAACAACAAGCTTTTGACCACCGTCGCCTGGAACCAGGCCGGGAAAACAACCTACGCCCTGGAGGGGAGCGTGTTTGTCGGCGGGGCGATCGTCCAGTGGCTGCGCGACGGTCTGAAGCTGATCGACTCCTCGCCCGACATCGAGGCACTGGCGGCCGGTGTAGCGGATAGCGGGGGCGTCTATTTCGTCCCGGCGCTTACCGGGCTGGGCGCACCGGACTGGGACCCCTACGCGCGTGGCGCGATCCTTGGCATCACACGGGGCACCACCCAAGCGCACATCGCCCGAGCCGCCTTGGAAGGGATCGCCTTTCAGGTCGCCGACCTTGTCAGCGCGATGGCGTCGGACGCCGGCGCCGCGCTGACCGAGCTGCGCGTCGATGGCGGCGCGGCAGCGAACGATCTGCTGCTTCAATTCCAGGCCGACATCCTCCAGTCACCTGTCGTCCGCCCGACCGTGCTCGAGACCACCGCACTGGGCGCGGCCTACATGGCGGGGTTGGCGACCGGCTACTGGAAGTCGATCGATGACATCCAATCCAACTGGCAGGTCGACCGCACGTTCGAGCCGAAGATGCCCGCCGACCATGCTCAGGCGTTGCGCAACCGTTGGCGTCAGGCGGTGGAGCGCGCCAAGGGCTGGGAGCCCAAGGACGGTGGATGATCTGTTGAGCTGACTGCCGACGATGTCGGATTCAGAACATACCTGCTATGTCAATGATCGTCACGGAGACCCTGCATGAATATCTATCTCGCTGAGTTCGTGGGAACCGCCCTGCTTCTGCTTCTGGGTACCGGTGTCGTCGCCAATGTTGTGTTGCCCAAGACCAAGGGCAACGCTTCGGGCTGGATCGTCATCGCGGCGGGCTGGGGCATGGCCGTGTTTGTCGCGGTCGCCTGCATCGGTCAATACAGCGGCGCACACATCAACCCGGCGGTGACCGTGTGCCTGGCGCTGGTGGATAAGATCAGTTGGTCGATCGTCCCCGGTTACATCCTCGCTCAAACCCTCGGCGGGATCTTTGGATCTACACTGGCCTACCTCGCCTACCAGAGGCACTACGCACAAAGCGGCGACCCCGCCGCCAAACTCGCGACCTTCAGCACCGGGCCCGCGATCAGGTCGATGGGCTGGAACACCGTCACCGAGGTCATCGGCACGTTGGTGCTGCTTATCGCGGTCCTCTACTTTGCCGGCGCGGACGCCAAAGCCCCCAACGGCGAGCCGGTGATGGTCGGCCTAGGGTCCGTCGGCGCTGTCCCGGTAGGGTTACTTGTCTTCGCGATCGGCTTGTCGCTGGGCGGGCCCACCGGCTACGCCATCAACCCCGCCCGAGACCTGGGCCCGCGCATCGCACACGCGCTACTGCCGATCCCAGGCAAAGGTTCAAGCGACTGGGGTTACGCATGGGTCCCGATCGTCGGCCCACTGATCGGCGCCGCCCTCGCCGCAGGGATATACCTGCTCGCCGGGAGTTGAACGCGACCGACATCAAGAAACGGGGGCTGTGAGCATTGATCGCGCATCACTGAACCGTCATGCGCCTTACTTCGCGTCCATCCGGTTCATGATCATGAAGCTGCCGCCGCGGGGTTCGTGGCGGGGGTAGATCGTGAGGGTGAAGTCCAATTCCTGGCAGAGCTTGGCCAGCTTGGTCGTTCGGTGGGGCGTGTTGGGATGGAACAGGGGGGTGCGGAAGATGACCGAGCGCTTGGCGGCGTCCAGGACCTTGGCCATGCTCGGCCATTTGTCTTGCGGGCTCAGGTGCTGGAAGACCCCCAGGAAGATCACCACGTCGTAGGACCGCGGCGCCAGGTCGATCGTTGTGACCGACCCGATCTCGAAGCTGATGTTTTCAATCTCCCGCTCCTTGGCGATCTGGTTGGCGGCGTCGACGCGCTGCTGCCGCAACTCGACCCCCCGGATGTGCTTGACCTGCCTGGCGACCTCCATCGTGATCAGGCCCTCGGCGCAGCCTAAGTCGATCACCTCGTCATCAGGCCTAAACTCTGCATATTTCTGGACTTCCGGAAGCCGATCACTCAGATCCCACACCCCGTCGCCGCCCTCGACCTGGTCGAGATTGCTGTAGTAATAGGTCGGTTCGACGGCGGGCTGGCGGGCGGAAGGTAGCTGCACGGGTCGGCTCCGGTGGGGGGGCGTCGTGTTCGATCAAGCCGATGGGTCGGCCCGGTTTATCTAAAGGTCGGTCAAAGCAGGGTGGGGGGCTCTAAAAAATAGAAACGGCGACCGTTTCCGGCCGCCGTTCCGCATCAGTGATCGGATGCCCGCGTGTTAAGCGAGGCGTCCTGCGATCATGAGGCCCGGGGTTACCCGAGCAGTGCCAGGACCGACTGCGGCTGACTGTTGGAGATAGCCAGCACGTTCGTCGCGGCGTTGACCAGGATCTGACTTCGTGTCAGTTCGGCCGTTTCCGCAGCGAAGTCGGTGTCACGTATCGAGCTCTCGGCGGCGCTGGTGTTCTCAAGAGCAACACCCAACGACCGGATGGTCGCACCGACGATATTCTTCTGGAACGCGCCCAGCCTGCCTCGGAGTGAGGAGAGCTGGGTGATCGCGTCGTTGACAATCTTCTGGCCGGTTTCAAGGTCGCCGTCCACGACGTTGGCGACCTTTGACGAGCCCAGATCGTCCAGGTACCCGTTCGCCAGAGAACCAAGGTTACGAGAGGCAACATTGGAGATGCCGATGCTGACCTGGTTCTGGATATCGACGTTCGGCCCGAGGTTGAACTTGGCGCCACCACCGGTGATGGTCATTGCGTTGATCGACCCGAGGGTCGTGGCCCCGGCGACGCTGAGGTCCAGCGAGACATCCAGGAAGTCCGAGACAATCCTGGCGTTTCGGCCTTCCGCGGTTGCGGCGATGCCGTTGATGATCGCACCCACGTCATCACCGGCGTCACGTTTGCCCTGGTTCTTGACGGTTTGGAGGGTGTCGATGTTTCCAGCGATCGTGCTGATGGTGTTTTCATCCGTCGTGGACAGGGTTGTGAACGACCCTGCCTGGCCACCGGTGTCAGAGATCTCGACGCTCACGAACTGGTCTGAACCGTAGTCCGTGCTCTTGAAGATGATTGCGCTGGTTTGAAGCGATACGGCGGAGACGCCGGTGACCGACTTGAAGGTGTTAACCGACGCCGCGATCGAGGACATGGTCGTGCTCGAGGCGAAGGTGAACTCACGCGAACCCAGAAGGCCGATGACCTCGAACTGGAAACTTGCGGTCGCGGCGGACAGGTTCAGACTGGTCCCGCCGGTCGACAAGACCAGGCCGGCGTGTTGGGCCGAGTTGGTGACCAGCACCTGGACCGCCCGGTGGTCGGTGCCTTCGAGCTTGGCGGCGTTGACCTGGAAGCCTTCAACGCTGGTGGCCTGGGCGCTGGTGGTGAAGTCAAACGACCCGTTGAGCAACTTGGTGCCCTGGAAGCTGGTCGCCGTGGCGATCCGGTCGATCGTCTGCAGGATCGAGTCGATCTGCAGCTGATTGGCCTTCTTCTCCTCGGTGCTCAGCCCGGCGTCGTTGGCCGATGAGCCGATGAGCCCCTGGACTTCCAGCAAGAGAGAGTTGATCTCCTGCAGGCCGCCCTCGGCAATGTTCATCACCTGATCGGCGCGTTCGGCGTTACCGATCGCGGCGGTGATGGACGCCTTCTCTGATCGCAGGTTCTCACTGGCGATCAGGCCGGCGGGGTCATCGGCGCCGCGGTTGATGCGGAAGCCGGTGCTCAGCCGTTCAAGCGACTTGTTAAGTGACTGGTTTTGCAGTCCCAGGATTCTCTGGGCCAGCAACGAACTGACGTTTGTGTTGATGCGACTCATGGTGTCGATCCTCCGTGAAACACGCGGTTCTGTGATTCGCCCCGCGGGGCGCCAGGCTCCTGCCTAGTTAAGGTCCACAGATCTCCGATCCGATGTGATGCTTTTTCTAAACGTGGGTGACTACGGGCCACCCGGTTTGGTTACTGCTTTTGTCTTGACTGTTCATAGTTGGCTTGATTGTCATCCGCTCATGTCGGGGCTCCTTTCTCCATCCGTGGAGTGTGGGAGCTGGGCGGGGGAGGTCGTCCACCCGCGGTGTTAAGGGGCGTGTCGTTTTCGGCCCACCTTGGCCCGGCGTCACGTCCCGATGCATGACCAAGGTCGGCGGCCCGAAGCGGCTTTCGCCACCGGGCAACAACTTTGGTCTTATCGGAACAGATGTTCATCACGGGCTCCGGTTGCTTTCAACGGACGGGCGAATGTGCCCGCCATGCAACCGGCTTGATCGTCACAACCCTAACCGGGCTTAAGGTCGACCCAGACGGAATAATCGGCCCGCCGATAATCTCAGACACCAGGCGCGAAGGCGACCGATCTGATAACAAAAAAAGTGACGGATTATTCGGCGGAAAGGGCGCGCCGGGCCACCGTGGGCGCGACGACACGTCTGGGACACGCGGCCATGCGCAAGAAAAACGGCGGCCCTTGATAGGACCGCCGTGTGTGAGGTTTGGTTATACGGACTTTAGTCCGAGGTTTACCCGATCAGACCCAGCACATTCTGCGGCTGGCTGTTGGCGATCGCCAGGGTGTTGGTCGCCGCGGCGACGAGGATCTGTGATCGTGTCAGCTCGGCGGTTTCGTTGGCGAAGTCCGTGTCTCGGATCGCACTTTCCGCGGCGCTGATGTTTTCCAGCGCGATGTTCAGGCTGTTGATGGTCGATCCGACCACGTTCTTCTGGAACGAGCCCAGCCTGCCTCGGAGGCTTGAAACATGGTCGATCGCGCTGTTGATGATGTCCTGGCTGAGGTTCAGGTCCCCGTCGTCCAGGTCGAACAGCTTGCCCGAGCCCAGGTCGTCGAGGTTATAGGACACACCGCTGACGTAGGTCCCACCGAGATTTCGCGAGGCGATGTTCCCGATGCCCAGGCGTACCTGGTTGGCGATATCGACGCGGGGTCCGATATTAAACTCTGCGCCGCCGCCTGTGATGGTAAAGGCGTTGATACTGGCGATCGCCTGGGCGGCGCCCGAGTTCAGCAGGATGTTGGCGTTGAGCCCGTCGGTGTTGACCGAGAGGTTCAGGCCCTTACCCGCAGCGGTGTTGCCGTTGATGGTGGCCGCCACGTCCTGGCCGATGTCCCGGATCTCGCCGAGGGCGGCCGCGAAGGTGGTGCGGTTGGCTGCGATCGTCGAGACGGTGCCCTCATCCACGGACGAGACGAAGTACACGCCGGTGGTCGTCAACAGGCCCGGGGCCGAGTCGACGGTGACGGATACGAACTGGTCGGAGCCGAAATCGGTGCTCTTGAGCATGACGCCCGTGCCCTGGGTGGCAGCGGACACGCCGGTCGAGCCCTTAAAGGTGTTGACGGCGGTGACGATCTGAGCCGCAGTAGCGCCGGAGGCGAAGCTGAACTCACGTGAGCCCAACGCCCCGGCGACATCAAAGGTCAGCCTTGAGGCGGCGTTGTTGTCAAGGTCCAGTGCCCCACCGGTCGACAGGAAGGCCGCACCGTGTTGGGCGGACTGGGTAACCAGGACCTGCACCACGGTGTTCGTGCCGTCGGTGAACTTCGCCCCATCGACCTGCAGATCCAGGACCGTGGTGGCCTGGGCGCTGGTCTGGAAGTCAAACGACCCATTGAGCAGCTTGGTGCCCTGGAAACTGGTGGTCGAGGCGATCCGGTCCACGGTCTGAAGGATCTGGTCGATCTGGGTCTGGTTGGCGTTGCGCTCTTCAACGCTCAGCCCGGCGTCGTTGGCCGACGCGGTAACCAGGCTCTGGACTTCCAGAAGCAGGTTCTGGACTTCCTGGAGGCCGCCTTCAGCAACATTGACAACCTGCTCGGCACGCTCGGCATTGCCGATCGCCGCCGCTAGGGTAGCCTTCTCAGACCGCAGCTTTTCAGAGGCAATCAAGCCAGCCGGGTCATCGCTGCCGCGGTTGATCCGAAAGCCCGTGCTCAGCCGCTCCAGCGACTTGTTCAGGCTTGCGTTTTGCTGCCCCAGAATACGTTGGGCGATCAGCGAGTTGACGTTGGTGTTGATGCGACTCATTTCTCCGGTCCTCCACAGGCGGCTCCTGGTCAGGTCTAACGGAGTCTTTACGCCCTACACCGGGCATGATCTTCCGTTGAACCGTCCCTGGGTCTTCCGCCAATCTTTTTAGCCGTCCGGGCCAAGCCCGAGTCCTCGGCAGTGGTGTCTTCGTCATGACCGGCTCGAATCATCACCCCGGTTAAATCGATCAGCGGGTTTTGCCGTCTGCTCGATTGACCAACCCGCACAGACGTCACAGATGGACCGCAGAGCGGCGTTGGAAGCCCAGAAAAGCAGGTATCGCAGGATTCGGTCTTTCGAGAGGGAATCGAACCAACCCGTCCGCCCTGTCCGTGTCCGCCCCTCCCCCCCCAGGCGGGCCAACGAATACTTACAAGTAATTGTCTGACAGGCACTTGGATCAATGTCCACTCTCGGGGGTAGGACGTGCCTGAAAAACCCAGATAGCTCTTAAGTATTTTTTTATCAATAATTTACATCCACTAGACATTATTTTCTGTGTCCGCCCGGTCACCGCTGGTCGGTGTTCATCGGGAGCCATGCTTCATCTGCGTTCATCCCTGTTTCACATGCTCTGTTTTCTCTGTGTCCTCCACGGTGAAGCAGGTTTTCAAGGCCCACGACACCGAAAAAAACACGCCCTCCATATAGGGCTCCAAGCCCGCGTCCGTGCGCGCGCCGGCGGCCTATAAGAGATATTATTTGAGAAGTTTCCTCAGATTCCTCAGATTTTGAAGATAGGGGCGGGGGACCGGGGGTGGCGGTGGACCGGGAATGGCCATTGGTCCACGGTATTGCCAGCCTCTCGCTCTTGGGTGCTACCTTCGCCGTGTAGCGAGGGCGCCCAGGACGCCAGCGAACAGCATCAGCGTCCCCGGTTCGGGGGCATTCATAAGTGCGTCCGGCGGCGGGGTGCCGGCGTTCCAGTTGCCCAGCACGGCGTTGAGGTCTTCGATCCCGACGAACCCGTCGCCGTTGGCGTCCCCGGGCAGCGGGTCGATCGGCGCGATGTGCTGGTTCCATTCGCTGAGGATGAAGCTGAGGTCTTCGATGCCGACGAACCCGTCGTTGTTGAGGTCACCGGTCGAGGCGTCACCCGGTGTAACGTTTTGGTTCCAATTTGAGAGGACCTTGTTGAGGTCTTCGATGCCGATGAATCCGTCGTTGTTAGTGTCACCGAAGAGGGGGTCGGGCGGTTTGACGCTTTGGTTCCAGTTGGAGAGGACCATGCTGAGGTCTTCGATGCCGACGAACCGGTCGCGGTTGAGGTCGCCGGATTCAGCTCCTCTAAGTGGATACGAATCGACGACGTACCACACGGCCTCCTGTACCGCCGTCGCGAGGTCGGGAGTGATCTCGATTGGCGCCGGCTGAAACGGGCTGGTATCGAAGTCGCTGTTGGTGGGTGTGCCCGTGGGGTCCTGGTCGAAGAGTGTGGCCAGGACCGTATTCGCGGCGGCGAATCGGGCGAGGTTGTTCAGGTGGAGTTCGTCCCGGTACAACGGGTTGGCGATCGTGAACGAAGGGACCAGGCCCGCGCGTATCCGGAAGTCCAACTCGGCGAGCACATCGCCCACGGGGATCACGGAGAGTTGGACACCCTGCAAGTCGGGGTCGGCCTTGAGCTGATCGAATATCCAGTTGAACCCGTTGGCGTTGCGTATCAGATCCGCATCCGGGTCGACGGCGTCGGGGTTGTACCATTCGCCGTAGAAAGACCGACCCGGCAGGGGCCTTTGGGGCCAGCTCGCGTACAGGTAGAAATGGGTATTGAGATTGGCCGGGTTCTGCCTCGCCTGTTGCACGAGTGTTTTGAACGCCAGGTACTCCTGCCGCGGGGTGCTTGCAGAGAACGGCTGGAGGGTGATCGCGTCCCACGTATGATTGGCGAATGCGTCGGTATATGACCCGAAGCTGTTGGGGGTGACACAGGTGTCATTGGGGTTGGCGGTGATATAGTCAAGCGAATTGCCGCAACGGATGTGATAGCCCGTGGTGAGCTGAAGCCCGGCGTCCGCGGCGAGCGGCGGCAGACCATCGCCTACCCGGGCGTCCCACGTCAGGCTGTTGCCCACATGGTACGACGTGAGGGATTGGGCTGTGGCGCTGTTACTTCCCCCGTACAAAAGCACCGCGATCGCCGCGGAGACGACCAACCGGTGCAAGCCGCAACCGCGTAGTGATAGCAGCTTGTCCATCATCTTGCTCCCGATTGACAGCTGCCAGCCTTCCGGTGTGTGATACGCACCCGGCGGTGCGCCCGCTCGCCAACAGCCGATACGGTCATCAAGCCTCGTATCCTCCGCCAGGCGGATCGCTGAGTCGATATTTCATCGTCCCGGAATGGTCTGGTGTAAAAAATAGACTTATAAAAGGGTACCCCGCTACCTACTTCTGTCAAGTATTTTGTGCTAACGAATCCATTATCCGTCTGCGCTATGCGGCTTTCAGGCGATAGCGTCTCGAGAAGGGCGCCGGGGCACGCGGATGTCAGCATCAGCGGTGCCACTTTCGCCGTGATGTGAGAGCACCCAGGACACCTACGGACAGCAGCAGCGTCCCCGGTTCGGGGACATTTGTAAGTGCTTCCGTCGGTGGCGGTGTGCCGTCGTTCCAGTTGCCAAGCACCGTATTGAGGTCTTCGATGCCGACAAACCCGTCGCCGTTGACGTCTCCAAAGAGCAGGTTGCCCGACGGCGTCCCGGCGTTCCAGTTGCCCAGGATGAGGTTGAGGTCTTCGATCCCGACAAACCCGTCGCCGGAAGGATCGCCCGCCATCGCGTCGCCGAGCGCGACCGTCTGGTTCCACGCGCCCAACACCACGTTGAGGTCTTCGATGCCGACGAATCCGTCGTCGTCGAGGTCGCCTGGTATGTTGCCGGGGATGACGCCCTGGTTCCAGTTGCTCAGGACCACGTTGAGGTCCTGGATCCCGACGAACCCATCGCCGTTAAGGTCGCCTTGCAGACCGACGCGGAAGATCTGTCCCCCAATGTCGACGATGTAGAGGTTGCCGACGGTGTCTTCTGAGAATGCAACGATGTTGTTGATGATGCCGTTGTTGGGGGTGAGGTCGCTGTTGATGCGTGCGATGGTGTTGTCCGGGTCGGCGGGGTCGAACGACCAGATGTTGTTAGTGACGAAGTCTGCGAAGATGTACTGACCCTGTAGCTCTGTCACGGGCCCGCGGTAGAGCACGCCGCCTGTGACGGAGTTGCCCTGGAAGGTCTCGTTGCCGTGGAGGTAGTCGTAGATCGGGTCCACGTTGCCTGGCGGTGGAGGGCCGCCGACCACGCCGCCGGGTGTGGCGATGTCGCCCTCGCGCAGGCGCCAGCCGTAGTTCTCGCCGCCAGTGCTGCTTGCGGGTTGGAAGTCGATCTCTTCGCGTGTGCCCTGTCCGACGTCTCCGATGTACAGGTCGCCGGTCTGGCGATCGAAGCTGGCTCGGAAGGGGTTGCGCAGCCCGAAAGACCAGATCTCGTCGTCACCGCTCACGCCGACGAACGGGTTGTCGACGGGGATGGCGTAGTTGCGGTCGGGGTCTGCGAGAAAGTCGTCGCCATCGATGTCGATGCGCAGGACCTTGCCCAACAGGTTGTCGGTGAGGTCTTGCGCGTTGCCGGTGCCTGCGGTATGGCCGGGGCCCAGGTCGTTACTGCTGCCGCCGTCACCGGTCATGATGTAGAGGTTATTGCCGGCGGCGGTGGGGCTGAAACCGATCCACCCGCCGTTGTGGCTGGTCTGCGGCTGGGCGATACTCAGGATCTCTTTAGGCGTGGGGTCGGCGACATCGGGGTTGCCCAGAAGGTCCGTGACGGTGTACTCGCGGATGTGGCTGGTCAAGGCCGCTCCTGCGGTCATGGGGTCGGTGGTCAGGTTAACGTAGAACCGGCCGTTGGTGTCGAAGTCCGGGTGGAAAGCAAGCCCGATCAGCGCGCCCTCGCCGGACGTGTTGACGTCGGGGATATTCAGAAACGGCGTCGGGTTGATCAGCCCGGTGCCTTTGTCCAGAATCCGGATCGCACCGCCTCGCTCGACAATGAACAGGCTGCCCGGCCGGCCGGGTGCATGCGTGGCATAAATCGGCGCGCCCAGCCCGCTGGCGACCAGTGACGTGTCGAATTGAGCGTTGGCGTGGGACGTGAACAGGAAGGCCAGCAACACCGCGCCCGCTGCGCGGCATGTCTGCCTTTGGGTCCAAGTAAATAGGTCCATCGGTTTCTTCCCTCCGCTGCGATTCAACTAAGCCTACGCCTCGAGGCGAGAGCGCCCATGAAACCCTCAGACATCACCAGCGTGCCTGGCTCAGAGACCGTGAACTCTGTGATGGGCGCACACGGCTCACGCTGCGGAGGTGGCTTTCCCGCTTTCAGGGACCGTGACGAGGTCTTTTTGGAATGCCGACAGGCTCTCGCTTGTATTATTGCCTCGCCGTTGCCTCTGTCAAGCAATTTGTGCCTTTGAATCAGCCATCTGTGCCCGTTATGCGGCTTAGAGGTGATAGCGTCTCGATAAGGACGCCAAGGCCCGCAGACGTAAGCACCCGCGGTGCTACCTTCGCCGTGTAGCGAGAGCGCCCAGGACGCCAGCGAATAGCATCAGCGAGGCGGGCTCGGGGATGACGGCCCCATCGGTCGGCGGCGGCGGGGTGCCGGCGTTCCAGTTTCCCAGCACCACATTCAGGTCTTCGATCCCGACGAACCCGTCCCCGGTCGGGTCCCCCGCAAAGGGGTCGCCGGGGGTGACGTTTGCGTTCCAGTTGCCCAGGACATTGCCGAGGTCCTCGATCCCGACGAACCCGTCGCCGTTGAGGTCGCCGGTCAGGCCGATGGTGGCGACGAAGATGCCTTCACTGCCGTCGGTGAATTCGAGGTGGAACGCGAGTTGGCCGGCGTCGTTGAAGCTGGTGGGTCGACCGTCCTCGCCGCCGGAACCGGTGGTCAGAATAATACCGCTGATCGTGCGCAGGTCATCGATCAATGGATCGTCGTTGACGTCGAACAGCTCGCCGGTGCGGGCAATGAGGGTAAGTTCACCATTGGGGTCGGTCGCCCAGATGCCCTGGTCGTTTGTGAAGTCTATGCCCGGCCCGGTGAGGAATACCTTGAACGCGGTCTGACCTGCACCGTTGAGTACGGGATTCCCCACGAATTGAAAATCGTCGAAGACGACCCCGGCCGCCGTACCCGGAGCAGATTCGCCTTGCCGAGCTACGAGAGCCAGCGAACCGCCGCCCTCTGACCAGATGCCGGTATGGTTGGAACCGTCTACGCCCGAGCCGGTGAGGGAACTCCAGAATGCGGTCTGCCCAACCCCGTTGATCATGGGTCGAGTACGCCCGAATTCACCGTACACCACCCCCGGTTGCGTGCCCGGGGCGGCGTCACCTTCGCGGACGACCAGTTGCAGCGAACCTGCCTTCCCGGACCAGACGCCGCTATCGTTCGTTCCTTCTACACCGGGGCCGGCAAGGAAGCTTGTGAAAGCAGCCTGCCCCATCCCGTTGAGTGCAGGGACGTCCAAGAAGCTGTACACCGCCCCCGTGCCAGGCGCTGCGTCGCCCTCACGTGCCATCAAGTCCAGCGAATCCGTTCCTCCGGACCAAACACCGCGGTCATTTGTGCTGTCCACGCCCGTGCCGGTGAGGCCGCCAAAGAAAGCGGCCTGCCCGGCCCCATTGAGCACAATAGAACTGTTGAAAAGTCCGTATACCACACCCGATTCCGTGCCCGGCGCAGAGTCGCCCACACGCGCCATCAGCTCCAGCGAACCCGAGCCCTCCGACCAGAATCCGCGGTCGTTCGTGCTGTCCACGTCCGGACCGGTGAGGCGGCTAAAGAATGCGGTCTTACCGGCATTGTTCAGCACAGGGGAGCCAAGAAGGTGGTAAATCACCCCCGGGGCCGTGCCCGACGCGGCGTCGCCTTCGCGCGCCACCAAGTCCAATGAACCCGAACCCTCCGACCAGACGCCGAAGCGGTTCGTGCTGTCCACGCCTGTGCCGCCGAGCAAGCCAAGGAAAGCGGTCTGTCCAGCCGTGTTGAGTACAGGGGGCGCGAGGCTGTTGTACACCACCCCCGGTGCCGTCCCCGGGGCGGGGTCGCCAGTCTGAGCGACCAGGTTAAGTGAACCCGAACCCTCTGACCAGATGCTGACACCGCTCATGCTGTTCCCGTCGGGATCGGTGAGGAAAGCGCGGAACGCGGTCTGGCCTGCCGCGTTGAGCGCAGGCGGACTTATTAGGAGGTTGTCGAACACCACCCCAGCTGGTTTGCCCGGGGCTTGGTCGCCGGTCAAGACACGGGTGTCGTAGGTGACCGCCGCCGATGTGTGGGTGGGTGTCGATAGTACAAGTGTCCACGCTGTGATCGCGGCTGCGGAGCAGATTCTGAACATCGTCCTGGGCTTCATGTGCCGTAGCTTCAGTGAAAAGGATCGTATCTGGCGGGTGTTCCGTCGGCTTGGGATCATGTGAGGCGGCGGAAACGGTAGGTATGAAGGTACCGCGCGGGCGGCGGTAGTTCAAGCAATTTATGCTATTGAATCCCCCATCCTTGCCCGCCGTGGAGGTTTCAGCGGCCGGAGCTTTTTATGAGGCCGCCCAAATTGACAGAGGGGGCGGTGCGGATGGGCGGGGGTGAGCGCGACAAGTCGCGGCGCTTCGCGCGGGGAGTGTGGGGATGGAGGGAAGGCGGGTGGGTGTCAGTCGTTGGCTTCGCCGCCGCGGCCTTCGATGCGTTCGATGTCTTTGATGTAGGCTTCGGTGCGGTCCAGTTCGCGCTTGAGGTGGCGGACGCGCAGCAGAGATTTTACGCGGGTGATCAGTTCGAGCTTGTTGACGGGTTTGGTGACGAAGTCGTCGGTGCCGGACTCGACGCCGCGCTCGATGTCGCCTAGCTCGTTCAAGGCGGTGACCATCATGATCGGGATGGTTCGGGTTTTGGGATCGTCTTTGAGTTTCTTGCAGACGTCGAAGCCGGACATCCTGGGCATCATCACGTCCAGCAGGATCAGGTCGGGGGTCGGCTGGTCGGTGTCTTCGATGAGTTTGATGGCCTCGAGGCCGTCGAACGCGGTGAGGACGTTGCAGGGCAGGTCGTCGAGGTAGGCCTGGATGAGTTCGACGTTCTGCTGGTTGTCATCGACGACGAGGATGACGGATTCACTGAGGTCGAACTCCTGGTCGCTTGGGCTGGGTGCGTCGGCGGGTGGGGAGCCGGGGGGTGATCCGGCGGATGCCTGGGGGGTGTCCTGATCGGGTCGGTTCATCGGGTCAGGTCCTTGACGGTCGGGTCCAATCGGGATCGAAGCTGGGTCAACGCCGGCTCGCGGGCCTGTGTGAGGCGCTCACTCAGCGCCAAGAGGTCATCGGGCGTGTCTACATCGTGCCAGGGGGGCAGGTCGCGGAGAGTCAGGCCCGCTTCCCGTGCGGCATCGTGCGTCTGATGGTACACCGCTGAAGTCCCCCAGTCGATGCCGGTGAGTAGCGGTGGGGCGTATCGCTTGGCGGTCAGGCACCAGTACCCGCCGTCCCCGACAGGCCCGATGGCGGCGTCGGCCTGCTCGAGGGCTTCCCAGACGGTTTGCAAGGCCGAGGGCGGGATATCCGGGCTGTCGACCCCGAAGAACACGGCTTGGCCCTGCCCGATCGTCCGCCAGATGTGCTCCAGACGCATCCCCAGGTCCCCGGAGCCCTGGTCCACGACCTCCCAGCCCGGGGGAACAGCGACCGCAAGCCCGGGGTCGGTCGATTCCAGCCCGTGATCTGCTGTGTCACACAGCGCCAGGATGTGCCGGCCCGGCAGGTGCATGAGCGTCCGCTGAAGCACACACTCGAGCATCGCCGCATGGACGCAGGCCGCACCGAAAGGGGATAACCTACTGGTAAGGCGTGTTTTAACGCGTCCGGGGATCGGCCTTTTGGCCATCACCACCACCGCCGGGCGCGTATCAGGCCCATCAGGCATACTATCAGGGCTAAGTAGTGATAGATCAATCATTTAAGTCAGAGTGGAGATTGAGTGCGTTTGCTATTTTCTCGGGTTTGGATATGATGGTTGATCGTCTGTCATCTGTAAACTGTCCGGGGCCGATCCGAGCCTGATCTGCCGACCCCGGACACAATACCAGGTTGGGTTTGATGACGTATCGGCCTTTAAGACATGATGATACCTAACCTTAAGCCCGGGGTAGTCGTGTAGTAGTGGGTGTCGGTTCATGGCAGGGACAAACATTGGCCCAGGCATGATCAGCATGCCGGCCGCCGATGACCAAGCCCTTTGCACGACTGGTTCCCCACGCAGGAGTTCGCTAGATTGACCGCAACGAGTTCTATCATGTACGAGGTATGCAGCCCGTGGGAAGATCGCTGGTCCCAGCCTCAGGTCAAGCAATTGCTCGACCCCATCGAGGAGCAGCGCCGCAAGGTCGTGGACATCCTGATCAAGAAGATCAACGCCTACCCGGGTGTGCATCAGACCCTCATCTGGCACGGCTCGGCGTGGAAGTGGACGCTGCAGTTTTCGCTTTACGGCACGGATGGCAAACTGATCGACACCCTGGCCTACCTCGTGCCCAACCCCGAGACCCCGGTGCTGTGCATCCCGCTGAAGCCGGCGACCGTGGAAAAGCTCCCGTTGAAAAGACTTAACCGGTACATCCGTGACGCCATCCGCGTGTCCAAGCGGGCCGTGGATATCCACTGGGCCGTCTGGACACCCTCGGCTGTGACAGAAACCGAGCACCTGATGGACCTGATCAAGCGCCGGCACAAGATCCTCATGGCGCAGCAGGCCGGTAACGCCTGACACCGCAATAGCGCGGATTAGCCCAAACAACCAAAACGCCCCACGGTCTTATTGGCCGTGGGTTTTTCTTACGGCAACCGCGATAAAGTGGATATCGCCGAGAAAAAACCGCTTGCGGCATCGCGTCAGATTTTTTTGCAAAAAACCATTGATCTTTCCGCCAACTGAACGATAATTAACTGTCGGCGTAACCGATTGGTTGGGCGCGGGACAACCCCGCTGTCGAATCAAGGCAGGCGAATCCGACCGAGCGTTGGCGTGGAGGTCTCTCCCGCCGACGGGCGTGGTGCCCCGCAAGACGTTACGGGGCGGAAGAACTCCGGCGGCCGTATCTAGGCCTGCGTTCTTTGCGAGCGGAGACCCAGAGGGCGGCGACGGCTGGAACGGTTCTTTTCTGATCGGAGGTGATCTTTGGATAACGAGTTTTGTACGAGCGTCCGGAGTGGGCTGCGGTAAGCGGCTCGACGGGGCTGATGGGCAGTCCCACGACCGGACCGACAATCTACGCCCGTCCCGATGCGTCGGGGCGGGTTTTTTCTTGCGCCGCGTCCCCGTTGTCGCGAAGAAGGCGGTTGATCGTTCCTGCTACACTCCGACGATGCGCACCGAAGAACATGATGCGCTGTTGGCGCTGACGCTGACGGCTGGGTTCGGCACCGTCACGATCCGGCGGTGTGTCGAATCTTTCGGCAGCGCCGACGAGACGCTCGGTGCGTCGGCAAATCAACTGGGGCAGATCAATCAGGTAGGTCAACAACGCGCCAGGCAACTCCGCGCAGCGCTGGCTACGACCCTCCGAAGTGATGCTGTTCAGCGCGAACGCGAGAGCATCGAGCAATACGGCGTCCACCTGATCGGCCTGAGTGATGAGGAATACCCGACGCTGTTAAAGCACATCCCCGACCCGCCGCCGCTGCTTTGGGTCCGTGGCGAGATCGCGGCGGACGATGCGCTGGCCCTGGGGATCGTCGGGTCGCGCAAGTGTTCGCAGTACGGCCGGGAGCAGGCCGACCGGTTCGCCAGCCTCTGCGCCCAAAGCGGGTTGTGCATCATCAGCGGGGGGGCACGCGGGATCGACGCCGCGGCGCACCGCGCGGCCTTGCGCTGCGCCGGCAGGACGATCGCCGTGATCGGATCGGGCCTGGCCAAACCGTATCCGCACGATCACGCTGAATTGTTCGATGAGATCGCCGAGCCAGACGCCAGCCGCGGCGCGGTGATCAGCGAGTTCCCGATGCAGACCCCCCCAGCGGCGGAAAACTTCCCAAGGCGCAACCGGATCATCTCCGGGCTGTCGCTTGGTGTGCTGGTCGTCGAGGCCGCGCTGCGCAGCGGCGCGTTGATCACAGCCAGGCTGGCGGTCGAGGAGCACCACCGCGAATTGATGGCCGTCCCCGGCCGGGTCGACGCCAAGGCCTCCGCCGGCTGCCACAAGATCATCCGCGAGGGCTGGGCCACCCTGGTGACCAACCCCGGCGATGTCCTGGACGCCCTGGGCGAAGCCGGGCAGATGCTCAAGGTCGGGCTGGACAATCAACCAGGCCGCGATACCGATGATGACTCACCCGATCGGCCGACCCAGGACATGGGGCTTACAGAAGCTCAAAAGAAGATCGTCGACGCGCTAAGCGGTCCCAGCTCACTCGATCAACTCGTGGCGTGGACCGGCCTGCCGATCCAGAGCGTCCAGGCCGAGCTGACCATGCTTGAGGTCCGCGGCGCGGTGAGCAGGCAGGGCGGGTTGTTTTCTCGAAAACGCTCGCCATAGGGCCATCTTGTTATAATTCCCCGCTTGGCCCGGCGATCGCTTCGTCGGTTTCACACAGAGAAAAAGGCGCACGATGCTACCGGTTTTTGAACTCGATACCCCGCAAGGTCAGGCGGCTCTGAATGCCTGTCTCGATCGGCTGCGCGCAACCGCCGGGGCAGGCGGCGAGGTCGTGTCGGTCGTGTCCAATATCATCGCCGACGTACGCGCCGACGGGGACCGGGCCTTGGTGCGCTACGTCTGCAAGTTCAGCGATCCCGGCTTCACCCCCGACCGCCTGCAAGTCAGCCAGGGCGAGCTGGCCGGAGCGTCCAAGCTTGTTGATGCCGATCTTTTTCAAGCGATCAAGACCGCTATCGATCAGGTCCGCGCGTACCAGCAGCACGTCATGCCCAAGCCCGTCGACCCGATCACGATCGGCGGGGCGGAGCTTGGGCTGCGCTTCACCCCGGTCGACAGCGTGGGGCTGAGCGTCCCCGGCGGCACGGCGGTTTTATTCTCGACACTTATCATGCTCGCCGTCCCCGCGATCGTTGCGGGCGTCGACCCCAAGCGGATCAGTGTCGCCCACCCGCTGCCGACCCGGCGCGAGGGGGATGACGATGCGCCGCACGACATCTCACCGATCGTTCTGGCGACGGCGCATCTATTGGGGATCGACAAGGTCTACCGCGTCGGCGGCGCGGAGGCTGTCGCGGCGCTGGCGTTCGGGACCGACACGGTCGAGCCGGTCGACATGATCGCCGGGCCCGGCAACGTCTACGGCCAACTCGCCAAGGCGCAGGTCAATGGCGCGGTCGGGATCGACGGGTTCTATGGGCCCAGCGAGATCGTCACGATCGCCGACGACACCGCGGACCCCGTGCGTGTGGCGTCGGACCTGATCGCCCAGGCCGAGCACGACCCGGGCAAGTGTTTCCTTATCGTCTGGTCGCGCGAGGTGCTGGACAAGATCGTTGGGAAAGTGAAGAGCCAGCTCGGTCAACGCAATCGGCAAGACGCGATCGTGCGCGCGTTGGAGAACGAGTCCTGCGCCGTGCTGGTCAAAGATATCGGTGAAGCGGCGTTGGTCGCCAACCGTTTCGCCGCCGAGCACGTGAACCTCGCGGTCGCCGACCCCGACGCGCTGCTGGCGAAAGTCCGCCACGGCGGGGAGGTGTTCTTAGGCGACGCCACCCCGGTCGCCGCCGGGGACTACTACGCCGGCCCAAGCCACTGCCTGCCGACCGCCACCACCGCGCGCTTCACCAGCGGTGTCAGCGTCTACACCTTCCTGAAGCGTGCCGGCACGGTCGCCTACCGCGACGGCATGCCCAAGATCGCGGTCGACCACATCGCCCGTATGGCCGAAGCCGAGGGCCTGGACGGCCACGCCCACTCCGCGCGGGCCAGGGGTTGACAGGCGTATAGCCTGTGCTATACTAATAGTGCGGTGAAAGTCGGCCACGCAGCGTTTTATTACCCTCGGGCTCTAGCGGGACGAAAACCCCTTGTATTTTGCGTGGCCGCAAGAACTAGCATGTATGGGATGCTGGTAGGGTTTTCGTACGCTTGGAGTCTAGCTATGCCCAGTGACGTACGTTTCTCAGAAGTCAGGAAACTCCTTGAATCCCACGGATGGATATGCGGCCGGATCAGAGGCTCGCATCATATTTTCACCAAGGATGGCGAAACGCCGATCAGTATCCCGGTACATCGTCAGAAGGTGAAATACATTTATGTCCGTGAACTCAAGAAAAAACTCGAAGAAGACGGGCAAGCGGGCACTTGATGCCTCGTTTGATGCCGGTGTATGGAAGCGGGCGGGGGAGATCGCCTCGGGATACAGGTTGATTATTCAGAAAGAACCTGATGTCGGCTACCTGGGTCGTTCGGTCGAAATGCCAATGGTCATGGCGGACGGCAAGACGGTCGCCAAGTGCGCCGCCGAAACGATCGAGGCGCTCACTGTTGCGGTCGCCGTCATGCTGGAGACAGGCCAGAAACCCCCGGTGCCCAACACGTCCGAGAAGCGCACCGCCCAGGTCAACATCCGCGTGACAGAAGAAGAGAAGCTGCGTCTGGAAGAGGCGGCCCAGCGGCAGGGTTTCCGGGGTATTTCAGATTACATCCGCTCTGCGGCGCTCAAAGAAGCCAGTTGAGTCCAACCGAGAACGATCGCGCGCTTACCGCCGATACCGTTTGAGTGTCTGGACGATTTTCTGATGTACTTCCAGCGGGTTGGCGAGCATCAGCCAGTAGGCCTCGGTGACCGCGGTGCCTGCGGTGGCGAAGGTGACGGTGCCCAGGGCGAACAGCCGTTCACGTAGGCTAAACAGCAGGTTGGTGTGTTGGATATTTCCCAGCGGGGTCTCGAAGACGCGGACCCGCAGGACCCCTGCGACGGCGATGACCCGCTGGTCCGTCAGCACGTATACCCGTGAGAGCCATTCCAGGAACTGCCAGAACACCCTCAGCAGCACCAGCGCCGCGCCGATTAGGAAAATGTTCTGCCGGCTGATCCCGTGTGCGAGGTACGTCCCGGCGGTGTCGGCGATGAGCGTGGCGATTACGATGGCGGCGAGTGTCCGAAACGGTGCGAGCAGGACGAACCACGGGCTGGGCTTTAACAGCAGGACGATGATCTCCCCTGGCTGAAGCAGTTCCGCCGGGAGCATCCCCGCGGCGCGGGCGGTGGCCTCATCGGCGCTGCTCTCGCCGGTCAGCCCCTCGGCGCGGTGGTCCTGAGGCAGGGACGCCGGGCGTTGAGGTGCTGTCTGGGGTTTGGGGGGCTCGGTGGCGGTGGCGGTCATGGTCGCTTTAGGGTCCGAGGGATCCGGGAGGTGTCCGGGGGTGCGTCCGGGGGTGTATCCGGGGGCGGGGTCATGCGCCTGCGTAGACGTGCTTCTTGAGGGTGACGATGTCCGGGAGGTTGCGGTAGTAGTCGTTGTAATCAAGCCCGTACCCGACGACGAACTCGTCGGGGATGTCAAAGGCGACGTAGTCCACCTCGAAGCTCATCGCCGAGGGGATGGTCTTTCGCAGCAGCACGCAGGTGCGGAGGCTGACGGGGTTGCGCTGCTTGATGGTTTCGTTGACCAGGCGCAGGGTGTTGCCCGAGTCGAGGATGTCGTCGACGACCAGGATGTGGTTGTTGCTCAGGTCCTCCGGGAGCTTGGTGAGCTGTGCTTCGATGCTGGCGCCCCGGCTGCTGGTTGCTGTGCCGGGATAGCTGGTGACGCTCATGACCCGGATCTGCATGCGGATCGGGAGTCGTCGGATCAGGTCCGCCAGGAAGATGATGCTTCCGGTGAGGATCGGGACAAGGGTAATCTCCCCGTGCCCGCCTGTAGCCTCGGCGGACAGGTCCTCGGCGATGGTCTTGGCCAGCTCGTCCAGCCGTCGGCCGATGGCCTGGCGGTCGATCAGCACGCGGTCGATGTCGGCTTGCATGGCGTTAGTGTACCAGCGTCCCGGTGGGGTGTGCGGACCGGCTGTGTGCCCGCTACGGCGGGGAGGGCAAGGCCGGCAAGTGCTTGACCCAGGGCCGATAACGGCAGACAATAGGACGCTTCCTGATCCAGTGTTTCAGCGGCAGGATGACTATGGTTAACAATCTGCGAGACGGTGCCTGGCGGTCGCGCCATGGCCACGGGTTGCCTGGGACCTCACAGGCTATGTCCGGCGGCGGTCGGCGTCCGGTCCGACACGGGCGGTTATTGGGCTGGATCACGGCCTTGGTCTGGGTCTGCGCCTTGGTGTTGCCCGGCTGTGAGACTCCGCCCAGCGCCCCGGTCAATGCCCCCGGCGGCGCCCCCGCGCCGACCTACACCGGCCCGGCCTACCTCCGAGGCACCATCGGCTCGCTGGCGCGACTGCGATCAGGCTCGGAGCGCCCGTTGCTTGTCAGCGGTTACGGCATCGTCGTCAACCTCAACGGCACCGGCTCGACCAGTGTCCCCGCGCCCCTGCGGCTGGCGCTGATTAACCAGATGAGAAAGTACGGTCTGGGCAGCGCCAGTATGGATACCCTGCACATGACCCCCGAACGGGTTCTGGCAGACCCCAACACCGCGGTCGTTCGGATCGACGGGCTGATCCCCCCGGGCGCGACACCGGGCCTGCGGTTCGATGTCCTGGTCACCGCTGTTGATTCGCAGACCACCAGTCTCGCCGGCGGCACGCTCTGGACCGCCGAACTAGGGATCAACGGCGCCAACGCCGCGTTCAAGTTCATGCACGAGCAGGCCACCGCCTACGGCCCGATCTACGACAACCCCTACCACGACCAGCCCAGCACCGGCGAACCCAAGCAGTTCGGTCAGTTGCAGGCTATGGTCGTAGCCGGCGGTAAAACCACCGCGCCGCGCTCCCTTGAGCTGGTCCTCAACCAATCCAGCTACACGCGCAGCCGGGGGATCGCAGACCGCATCAACGAACGCTTCGGCAAGACCACCGACCGCAAGCCGCTGGCCAAACCGATGACCGATCAACTGATCAAGATCCATGTCCCGCCGAGATACCAGGCCAACCCCGCCGAGTTGGTCGACCTGCTGATGCACATGTACATGCAGACCGGCCCGGGTTTCGAGCCCCAGCAGGCGCAGATGTTGGCGCAGGTGCTCCAGGACGATCCCCAGACCCAGTGGTCGGTCCGGCTCGCCTGGCAGGCGCTGGGTAGGCCGGTCGTCGAGGTCTTGCGCGGGTATTACGGGCACGGTGATCTGCAGCTACGTCTGTCGGCACTGGAGGCCGGGGCCTGGCTCGGCGACGAGCGAGCCAGCCATTCGCTGGCAGACCTGGCTATCCACGAAGACCCCGCCGTCCGGGCGCGCGTGGCGCGGGCGCTGGTCATGCTGCCCAGATCGCTCAAGGGCTCGGGCACGCTCAAGGACCTGCTGGACGATCAAGACACCGTGGTCCGGGTCACGGCCTACGAGTCGCTGGCGGCGATCAACGATCGGCTTATCACGACCGGCCGGGTCAGCATCCCCGACGCGTCAGGCACGGGGCTGAAATACGTCATCGACGCGGTCCCCGCCGAAAAGCCGCTGGTCTACATCTCGCAGGTCGGCGTGCCGCGGATCGTTATCTTCAGCCCGGACCTGGGTTTCAAGGCCCCGCTGCTGGCGCGGCTGTGGGACAACCGCCTGATGCTGACGATGCGGCCTGAGCAGACGCACCTGGACGTGTTCTACCAGCCCGCTTCACTGAACGAGCCCGACGCCCCGTCGTCGGTGACGCTCAAGGCCAGGGCCGATCTGAAAACCCTGGTCTACCTGCTGGGGCATAAGCCTACACTCGAGCAGCCCAACCTGGGCCTGGGCATGACATACAGCCAGGTGGTCGACGTCGTGTATCAACTGTGCAAGCAGGGAGACATCCCCGCCTCGATCGAGGTGGTCGCCAGCCCGCTGGCCAAGCAGATCGCCGACCTGGAAAACACCCAGATCAAACAGCTTCGTCCTGAGACCGGGCCCGAGGTCGTCGACGAGCAGCCGGTAGGGCGGTTGGACGCCGATGGCTCCCCGGACGATGGCCAGGCCTTGACAACCCGGCCCGACTCGGCCGACGATGCACAAACCCCTAAACGCACGTCCAGCAGGTAGCGTGACAAGGCCGCTGTTTATGATGTATGTGGGGAGAGAAACCGCCCGGGCCTTGGAGGCCGGGCCTCGCGGGACAGGGCCTGTGATAGCCGGACCTTTTGGAGCCGGGGGCCGCCGCCTGACGATGAAGAACCTATCGACATGGAGGTCGATCCTATGCGCTTAGCCAAGGTAACTTTGGCGGGATTCAAGTCGTTCGCCGACAAGACCGAGATCGCCTTTGACGCGCCCGTGGTCGGGATCGTCGGGCCCAACGGCTGCGGCAAATCCAATATCGTTGACGCCATCAAGTGGGTCCTCGGCGAGCAGTCCGCCAAGAGCCTGCGCGGCGGCGCGATGATGGATGTCATCTTCAACGGCTCGGCGAACCGCAAACCCTCCGGGATGGCCTCGGTTACCCTCACCTTCGACAACGCCCAAAGGCCCGACGGGACACGCCACCTCGCACTCGATCAGGACGACGTCGCCGTTACCCGCCAGCTCTTCCGCGACGGCACCAGCGAGTATCTGCTGAACAACCACCGGGTCCGTCTGCGTGACATCCGTGAGCTGTTCATGGATACCGGCATCGGGACCGAGGCCTACTCGGTGATCGAGCAGGGCAAGGTCGACGTACTCTTGCAGTCCAACGCCACCGAGCGCCGAACGATCTTCGAGGAGGCCGCCGGGATCAGCCGGTTCAAGGCCCGCAAAAAAGAAGCCATCCGCAAGCTCGAACGCACCGAGCGGAATCTGGAGCTGGTCCGCCAACGTCTGGAAGACACCGAGCGCCGCCTGCGGAGTGTGAAGATGCAGGCCGCGCGCGCCCGGTCGTACCAGCAACACAACGCGCGTCTGCGCGAGTTGCAGCTGAGCTACGCCCTGGCCGAGTACCACAAGCTCCAGTCCGATTTGGGCGACTTGTCCGAGCTGCTCGAGCAGGCCGAGGCCGACCGCACCGCCGCGGCGCGTCACCTGGCCGATCAGGAGCGTGCCGTCGACGACGCCGAACTCGAGCGGCAGTCCGTGCTGGGCCGGCAAAAACGCCTCGACCACGAGCGACTCGAACAGCAGGCCGGCAAGGACCAGGCCCAGCAGCGGATCAATTACGCACGGACTTCACTTGAAGACGCACGCCGTCAGACCCAGCGCGACACCGACCGCTTCGCGGAGCTGACAGCCAGCAAAGAAAAACTCAACAGCGATCATCTGGAGCAGATCGAGCAGGTCGATCGGTTGGCCCAGCAGCAGCAGGCCAGTGAGTTGCGCCTCGAAGCCGCCCAGGACGAATACCGCACCCTCCAGCACGAACTTAACGAGAAGCGGTCCCAGCTCGAGGACGACAAGGCCGGCATCATCAACCTGCTGCGCCGCACGTCCCAGCTCCACAACGAGATCACTTCGCTGGACACGTTCGAAAGCAACCTCGTCTCGACCCGCCAGAAACTGGACGAACGCTCCTGCAGCGTCAGTGAGCAGCTTGAAGAACTGCTAAGCGCCCGTGACACCGCAACCGTCAAGCGCGCCGAAGCGCAGCAGCTTCTCGATGAAGAGACCCGCCAACTCGAACAGCAGCAGCAGCAGGCCCAGCGATTCGACGCCGAGCAACGCGGCCTGACCGAGACGCTCGGCGACGCCAAGGAAAAACGTTCCGGCCTGGAATCCCGGCGGGCCCTCTTGCAGGAGATGCAGGACAAGCAGGAAGGCGTCGCCGATCCGGTTAAGGCTTTCCTGGCACGCGCCGCGGCTCGGGGCGACGACCAGCAGAGCACCTTCCGCTTCGTCCGCGGGCTCCTGGCGGACCACCTGGAAACCGACATCGAGCGCGCCGCGGTCGTCGAAGCGGCCCTGGGCGAGTATCAGCAAGCTTTGGTCGTTGATCGGCTTGGCGATATCTGCTCAGACAACGGCGGCAAGACCGCGGTCGAATCCCTGGCCGGCCGCGTCACTTTCGTAGCTATGGACCAGCCGCCCCTGCCGGCGCAAGTCGGGAGCACGATGCGCAAGGTCGGCGATGGCAAGTTCGTCAAACTCACCGCCGCGGTCGATCTGGTCCGCTTCCCCGATTGGCTGGGGCCGGTCGTCTGGCGTCTGCTTGGCCGCACGTTCATCGTCGAGGATTTAGCGCAGGCCCTGGAGCTGCGTGGCCAGATGCCCGACGGTTGTCGGTTCGTGACCCGGACCGGCGAACTGCTTGAAGCCGACGGCCGGGTCCTTGCCGGGCCCCTTAACGGCGCGGCAGGCGGGCTGATCAGTCGACGCAGCGAGCTTTCGCTCCTGCAACAGCAGATCACCGAACTGGACGCGGAAATCAGCCGGGACGCGCAGAAGCTTTCAGAATTGTCCGACCAGGCCGCGCATGCCGAGCAGGTCTGCAACGACCTGAGGCAATCGATCTACGAAGCCAAGTCGATGTCGGTTGAACTTGGCAGCAAGCTCGAAGCGTGTAACGGACAGATCACGGGTCTGGAGCGCGAGCAGCCGGTGTTGGCCGCCGAGGCCGAGCAGATCCACCGCCAACTCAAGGAGGCCGACGAGAAGCGCACCGGGCGCCGGGCCGAGGCCGACCGCCTGGAGCAGGACTCCGCCCAGCGTCAACAGCGCGTTGAGTCGGCGCAGGCGCTGATCGATGGGCTTACCGAAGAGGCCGAGTCGGCGCGCGAGACCGTCACGACCGCCCGCGTCGAGTCGGGCAAGCTCGCCGAGCAATTGGCGTCGGCGCAGCGCCAGGTCCGCCAGGTCGAGATCGCCTCGGCCGACGTTCAGCGCCAGTGCGGCCTGATCGAGGACCAGCTATCGGGTTATCACAGCCGCATCGCCGAGCTTGAATCGACCGAGGCCCAGGCCCAGCAGCAGGCCCAGGAGGCCGAGCGTAAGCTCCAGGAACTGATCATCCAGTGCGAGCTGGCGCAGCGAAAGGTCGAGCAGGTCGACACCGGGCTGAACGAACTCAAGGCCAACGTTCAGGCCCAACGCGGGTTGGTGGAGTCTGCCGACAGTGAGCTTCACAAGCTTCAGGTCCGCCAGCGTGAGCTGGAGGTCAAGACAGATGGCGTGTGTCAGCGAGGCCATGAACAGTTGGAGTTGGACGTATCCCAGGCCTACGCGCGGGCGTTGCAGGGAGCCCAGGCTGACGATGAGCCCAGCGACGCCGACGCGGGGGGCGATGAAGAAGACCAGGACGCGCTGCGTGCGCTGGACGGCGATACGTCAGATGCTGATATGGATGTTGAAACGCCAGACGATCAGCCCGACCCGTTCGACATCGACTGGGCTTCGGTCGAGGCCGAGATCACGGACCTGCGAGGCAGGATCGCCCGGCTGGGGACGGTCAACGTCGACGCGATCGCCGAGCAGGACCAGCTCGAAGGCCGCCAGGACGAGCTCGCGGACCAGGTCGGCGATATCGCGCAGGCTAAGAACGACCTCGAGGTGCTGATCCAGCAGATCAACGACGACTCCCGCAAGCGTTTCGAGCAGACGTTCGAGACGATCAAAGAAAACTTCGCCGGCCAGGAGGGCCTGTTCCGCAAGCTCTTTGGCGGGGGCCGGGCCGACCTGTTCCTCCAGCCCGACGAAGAAGGCAACGTCGATGTGCTTGAGTCCGGGATCGAGATCCGCGCCAAGCCCCCGGGCAAGGAGCCCTGCTCGATCAGCCAGCTTTCAGGCGGCGAAAAAACCATGACCGCGGTCGCGCTTTTGATGGCGATCTTCAAGACACGGCCGTCGCCCTACGCCTTGCTGGACGAGGTCGACGCGGCGCTGGACGAGGCCAACGTCGAGCGCTTTACCCAGGTCATCCACAGCTTCCTGGATAAGTCGCACTTCATCATCATCACCCACCACAAGCGGACGATGCAGGTCTGCGACATCCTTTACGGGATCACCCAGCAGGAGCGGGGCGTATCCAAGCGCGTCTCGGTACAGTTCGACCAGGTCAGCCACGACGGCAAGATCTCAGATGACGCCGTCCGCTCGCAAACAGAGAGGGACCTCACCGAGGCCAACACCCAGCCGCTTGCGGCTTCTCCTTCCGAGACCGAGACCGACTCCGACCCGACAACCCTCGCGGTGATCAGCGAAGACATACCCGCCAGCCCCGACGACAGCGACAACGGCAACGGCAACGGCCAAGACCCACCCTCTCAGCGTGATCGGTTGGCGGCGATGCTCAAGGGGCGCGAACCGGTTGAAATCGAGGCGAACTGACACGCCCACGAACACAATCCACATCACCGACGCCAGCGACCCGCGCCTTAGGCCCTACACCGCGCTGAAGGACCGACAGCTCGCCGCCGAACTTGGCCTGTTCGTTTGTGAAGGCGAGCACAACGTTCGCCGGCTGTTGGCATCGAGGCATCAGGCCGTCTCGCTGCTGATCGCCGGACACCGGTTCGAAGACTTCTCGTCGGCTATCCCAGACGGGGTCACGGTCTACATCGCGCCCGGCAGCTTGCTCTCCGCCGTGGTGGGGTTCGATTTTCATCTGGGCGTGCTGGCCTGTGGCAAGCGCCCGCCGGAAGCGCCGGCATCGTCACTGCTGCCAGCGCGCACGCTTGTCGTCCTGCCCGAGATCCGTAATGCCGAGAATCTCGGACTGATCGCACGCGCCGCACACGGGCTCGGCGCCGACGGCCTGCTGCTTAGCGATATCGGTTGTGACCCCTTCGCTCGACGGGTTATCCGTGTTTCGATGGGCTCCGTCTTCGACCTGCCGGTCGTCCGCTCGCCCCGTCTCGCCGACGACCTGATCGCGATGCGAGATGACCATCGCATGAATCTGGTCGCGGCGGTCCTCGACGATGACGCCACGGCCCTGAGCGACTACGCCCGTCCGCCGGCGTCCCCCGGATCCCCCGGCGTCGCGGTGCTGTTCGGCAACGAGCCGCAGGGGCTGGCAAGTGAATGGGCCGACCTGTGTCAACAGAAGTTGACGATCCCGATGAGGCCCGGTGTCGATTCGTTGAACGTCGCGGTCGCCGTCGGGATCGTGCTGCATCATCTGTCCCTTCCTTCTGATCGTTGACGCCGACAACTCACTTAAACCTGGCGGCCGATCCTGCCGATCTTGTCGATTGGTCGGGATGTTCAGCCGAAAGGGCCGATAACATGGCATACGAACCCAGATGGAGCGGTGAAGACCGGCGCACCAGTCCACGCATCGCCGGGCAGGGCAGTCTCAGCGCGGCGGTGATGGATCAGTACGGCCAACCCCGTTCGATCCTCAAGCAGGCTCAGGCCGTCAACATCAGCGGCGGCGGGCTCGCGTTCACTTCCGCAAACACCGCGGACGTCGGAGAGACGGTCAACATCCGCACCGAAGACCCCCAGGGCAAGCCCTTCCGTGTCCGCATCGTCGGGGCTAACCGCCGCGGCGACGGCCGCAGCGAACTCCGCGCCGAGCTGATCGAAGGCTCCATCCCCGCAAGCCTGATGTACGGCTGGTAGCCACGGGTTAAGCCCGCGGCATCGTGGGTTTGCAGGGGGACGGCGTGCTGAGGCGCGACTTGCCGGGATGTTACTACGTCCGCGTGTTTAGCACATCGAATTCATTGATCCGATCGACCATCAGCCGCAGTCGGCCGTAGGCTCGCTTGGCGAAGATGAACCGGAGTCTGGGCAGATCCCGGTAGCGCTTCTCCTGGTCCATCGGTCCGGCCTGCGCGATCCGGTCTTCCTTGACCAGGTCGGCGAACTCGTCGTTGAGCGCTTCGACCTGAGCATCGCCTAGCGGGCGGTGCATCCGCAGCACCAGCACATCGTTGACGAACCGCTGAGAGTGGTAGTTTCGGTAGAAGTCAATCACGTGTTGTGCCGCCGCCTTCGGGTCGTCGTAGATGCGGTACAGGGCCAGGTCATCCTTGTTGATCAGCCCGGCGGTGAGCAGCTCTTCGCGGACGTACTGATCCCAGCGTTTCCAGTATGACCTGCCCGGGGCGTCGACCATGACGATCGGGATGGTCGACGCCTTGCCGGTCTGGACGAGTGTCAGCGCCTCGAAGCCTTCGTCCTGCGTGCCGAACCCGCCGGCGAACAGGGCAACGGCCTTGGACTGCCACATGAACATGAGCTTGCGTGTGAAGAAATAGCGGAAGTTGATGAGTTTGGGATCGCCGACGATGTGCTCGTTGGCGTTGGTCTCGAAGGGCAGGCGGATGGATACGCCGAACGACGCCTCGCGTCCCGCGCCGCCGTTGCCCGCGGCCATGATCCCGCCGCCTGCGCCGGTGATGACCATCCAGCCGGTATCGGCCATCAACTTCCCGAACGTCAAGGCGGCCTGGTAGGTCGGGTCGTTCTCCGGTGTCCGCGCCGAGCCGAAGATCGAGATCTTGGGTGTCTCCTGGTACGGCCTGAACACCTTCAGGGCGTAGCGCAATTCCTTGACGCTTCGGCTGACCAGCTTCAGTTCACCGTCGTCAGCGCCGTCGGCCATCAGCTTGGTCGCGGTGTGGATGATCTCTCGTATCCGCTTGCCCGTCATCGATCCCGGGTCGCCCCCGGCCTGCTGGATCACCTGCTGCATCGCCTCGGTCAGGGCGTGATCAGTGTCCAGGTCTCGGCCGTTATGTCCATCATGCGACGCATGGGTTGCGTGCTGCTTGCGTAATTCACTGACGATCTTCGCTTCGCTCATCTTGTCTGATTCCTCTCTTGCATCTTTCTGACTCACTTCGTTTTCAGCCCCCTATTTTATCAGAGATCGACCGATCCCAAAGGATAATTGTTTGCGGTTATCGAAAAGGCCCGGCAGTGGCCCGGGGGGGCGGGCCGGGGCTAAATGGGGCCCATGTTGATGGGTTGGGTGTGGGGTGTATCGACCGACCGTCTTTGGGGGATACGTGCCACAGGCCGTGTGGAAAAACAGGGCGGCACATCGATGCGCTTTCATCCGAAAGAGACGGCCCGTGTGCGGCAACGGGTTGCGGTTTTGTGGCGCGTCTCCGACAATGCCGGTCCATGTCTAAGCGCTCACCGCAACCCTCGTTCACACACCGGCCGCTACCTTCCCCGCCGGGCTACCTGAAGCTGCTTGGACCCGGGCTGGTGTGGATGGCGCTGGCGCAGGGCAGCGGGGAACTGATCTGGTGGCCTTACGTGGTGGCGAAGTACGGGCTGGTGTTTCTGGTGCTGCTGATCCCGGCGTGCCTGCTGCAGTTCCCGCTGACGTTCGAGATCGGCCGGTACACCTTGCTGACCGGGGAGGGGGTGTTCAAGGGGTTCTTCAGGCTGAACAAGGCGTTCGGGGTCGCGCTGTGGGTGCTGTTTACGGTCTCGTTTTTCTGGTTCGGGGCCTTTGCGTCGGCGGGTGGAACAGCGATCGCGGCGGCGACGGAGCCGTACTTCCCCCTGGATTGGGGCCGTGAGGCGCAGTCGCTTTTCTGGGCGCAGTCGTCGATCGTTGTTTTTACGATCGCGATCGTCTTCGCCAAGAGCGTATACCGTCTGATCGAATGGGTGATGAAGATCGTGGCGGTCGTGTCTTTGCTGGGGATGGTTGTCGCGTGCTGCCACCCGACGGTCCGGGCGGAGTTGTTCCCGTTTGTTCAGGGGCTATTCACGATCGACGTCGAGGGCATGAAGTCGCTGGATGTGGAGGCCGATGCGTCCCGGCTGCTGACCGCGATCACGTTCGCCGGACTCGGCGGGTTCTGGACGCTGTTCTACTCGTACTGGATCCGCGAGAAGGGCGTCGGGATGGCGTCGCATAGCCAGAAGATCACGGGGTTCCGCAGCGGCGCCGAGCCGATCCGTGTCGGCGAGCCGATGCTTCCCGAAGAATCACCCGAGGCGCCGTCGGTCCTGCGGCGGTGGTACCGGTACCTGTGCATCGAGACGTTGATCGGGATCACGGGGAACCTGGCGACGACGCTGATGACCTGCCTGCTGGCATATGCACTTCTGCGCCCCGAGGGTTTGTTGCCGGAGGGCTTTGACATCGCGGTGGTGCAGTCGCGCTTCTTCGAGGTGACGTGGGGGGACTTCGGCCGGATATTGTTCCTGGTGATCGCCGCGGCGTTCTTGGCGGATACCTGGCTGGCGACCGCGGACTGCGTCAGCCGGATACACCTCGACGCGATCACCGAGATGTTCCCCGCGGTAGCCAAGCACGACCAGCGGCCCTGGTACTACGGGCTCGTGCTCGGCGGCGCGGTGATCACCAGCGTCACCATGTACCTGGACACACCCGGGACCCTGATGATCACCAGCGCCGTGATCGGCTTCGTCGGGACGGTCATCTACGCGACGGCCCTGATCCTGCTGAATCACGTGAAGCTGCGCCGGGCGATGCCCGCATCACTGCGCAGCGGCAAGCTCAGCCTCATACTGATCGTGTTCGTGACGCTGTGTTACATGGCGCTGATGACGGCGTACCTGTGGGTGCAGGTCCCGGTATGGCTTGGGTGAGAGGCTGTTGGCAAGGCGGCTCAGGCGGGGGTCAGAAACCATTGGCTATGATCACCGCCACGAAGATGCCTACGGTCGCCTGCCCCATGACCAGGCCGATAATCCCGCAGACCAGCCCGGCGGTGGCCATGCCCGTGGACGAACCGCCGGCGGTACCATTTTTTACCTGTTTCTGGGCGAGTATGGCAAAGATGATCGCCAGCGGTCCGCAGATCAAGGAGGGCACGCCGTACAACGTGCACCCGACGATCGCGCAGATCCCCAGCACCATCGACGCGACCGCTTTGCCTGAGCTCGGCAGCGTCTGCCCGTGAAACGAAGGTGCGACAATGTGCCCGCACTCCGGGCAGGTCGATCCGATCATGGTCCCCGTGAGGTTGTACCCGCAGCCCAGGCAGAACACGGCCGTAGGCTGGGGCGCAGCCGGACCCGCGTAGCCCGATGCGGCGGGCGCGTCGGGGTCGGGCTTGTTCTGCGGGTCGAACGGGTCCCACTGGTTCAGCGGTTGATCGTCGTGGCTCATGTCGGTCGGTTCCGGGTGGCCGGGTTGGCGTGATGTTTATCCAGAGGCACAGGCAGGAAGCGCATCCCACCGGCCGAGCGCATCGCGTAGTAGCCTTCGATCTGGCCCAGGCCGGTGGCGTCACGGATGGCGTCGGCGGCTTTTACCAGATCGGCGTCCTGCAATAGGCGCAGGTCTTCGCCGTCGACTCCCAGCCGGTGTTGGTAGAACGCGCAACCCTCGTGCTGGATCAGCACGATCCGTGTCAGCCCGTGGGCGTCGGCGAGGAACTTGAGCTCTTCTATCACGGCGCGCTCCTCGATCGAGGCGTCGGCATAACCCGCCAGCCTCGCCGGCCCGCCGGGCAGCGCGACACGGTCGTAGCGCGGCAGGCCCAGCCCGTTGTGCAAAAAATCGTCGAAGTGCTCACCGACACGCCCGTCGCTGCAATACACAGCCGCAGCGTGGATGCGCTCCTGGTTGTATTCGACCGGTGAGGTGTAGTCCATTTTGGCCATCCCATACACGATACGTATGGGTGGATTCTAGCCGATGGAATTGCTGCGTGACAGGCGGGGGGGGTGTCGGGCGGATCAGTAGAGATTGGGGACGTAGCGCTGCGCCGACTTGGGCGGCCTTCGGTAGCCCTCGTCCTGCTGGCGCTGCGGCAGCTTGATCGACTTGGGTGTTGAGCCTTCGTAGGGGATCAGGCTCAGCAGGTGCTGGATCGTATTCAGCCGGGCCCGACGCTTGTCGTCCGCGTCCACGACGTACCACGGCGCGATACTTGTGTCCGTGTACTTGAACATCTCGTCCTTGGCCTTGGAATACCCGACCCACTTGGTCCGCGACTTTAAGTCCATCGGGCTTAGCTTCCACGACTTGGTTGGGTCGTGGATCCTGGCCTGGAAACGTTTTTCCTGTACCTCGTCGCTGACCGAGAACCAGTACTTGACGATCTGGATGCCCGACAGCACCAGCATCCGCTCGAACTGCGGGCAGGAGCGCAAAAACTCCTGGTACTGGTCGTCGGTGCAGAAGTTCATGACGTGTTCGACGCCGGCGCGGTTGTACCAGCTTCGATCAAGCAGCACGATCTCGCCCGCCGCCGGCAGGTGCGACACGTAACGCTGGAAGTACCACTGGGATTTTTCCCGCTCGGTCGGCGTCCCAAGCGCGACGACACGGAACGTACGCGGGCTGACCCGCTCGGTGATCCGCTTGATCACACCGCCCTTGCCCGCCGCGTCCCGGCCTTCGAAGATCACAACGACCTTCAGGCCCTTGTCCCGCACCCATGCCTGCAGCTTCACCAACTCCGCCTGGAGCCGAAGCAGTTCTTTCTCGTAGAACTTGGATGGCAGCTTCCCCGCCGACGGCTTGGTTGGCACGTCCGAAGTCTTGCCTTTTTTCTTAGGCTTATCAGCGCCCTTGGGCTTTTTCTTTTTATCTTTGGACATAATGGTCTAATGTATTAGATCGGTCAGACACCGGCCCGGCTTGATCCGGCGCGGCAGACAACGGATGATGCCCGCCCGTTATAGGAGCCGTGTATGTCGATCCCGAAGATGAGGCCGACCTTTTCCTTGGCCGTGGACCTCACCCACGACCAGGCGATCGACCGCATCCGCGGCCTGCTCGAACATCCGGGCGGTTCGTTTGCCGGCAAGGTCGTCGGCAGGCACATCATGCTCACCGTCAGCGAAAAAGACCGCCACTTCTGGTCGCCTTGGCTGGATATGGAAGTTACCGAAGATGGGAGGGAGGGGGGCGGGGAGTCCGAGGCCGGCGGGGCCGTGACCGTCCACGGCCGATTCATGCCGCATCCGAGCATCTGGACCGGCTTCATCGCCGCCTACTTCTTCCTTATCACGTTCGCACTCTTCGCCGCCTGCTACGCCTACGCCCAGTGGGCCACCGAAAAATCCCCCACGGCGCTTTGGCTGGTCGGGCTTTGCGCGTTAGTCACCGCCGCCATCTGGTGGTCTGCCCAGGTCGGGCAACGCCTGGCGCGCGGGCAGATGGAAGTTTTGAGAGAGGTGGTGGGGGAGGCGTTGAAATCGGACGCGACAAGTCGCGCCGCTTCGTGAGAGTGCAATCCACTCGTCGACACGGCTATGTGTCTCTGCGACTTGTCGCTTACTATTTCATTGCCGCGCCGATCAACCCTTTGCCTACGACGCTGTGAAGATATACGTCAGCCCGATCAGCAGTGCACCAGCAATGAGTACGCCAACGGCCAGCATAATAATGCCCATCACGATGCCTGTTGCAGCAATGACCGGTGTCGTAGTGTCGTAGATATCCCGGGCAGATCGCTTTCTCGCTCGAATACCGAAATAAATTGCAGCAGAGGATAGAACAACTGTGAACACGCCCCAGAAGATGACGGCGGGAATTGCAATTATGGCAAATACCACAGAGATAATGGCATCCGATCTGCCATTGCTCATCTGCCGGACGTTGCCACCACTGCCTCTTTCGACGCACCCTGGACATGGGTCGCCGGGATTCAGTTTACCTAAGTTGTATCCACATTGTGGGCACAATCGCATTGGCCGTATTGCACGCGTATCTGATTCCATGATTTGACCCCGCTTCAAATCGAATACGTTGCACTCACCCCATATGCTCAATAATCGCATCCCCGAATTCGCTGCACTTCAGGAGTTTCGCGCCTTCCATCTGGCGTTCGAAGTCGTAGGTGACGGTCTTCTGGCCGATCGCGCCGTTGATGCCCTTGATGATCAGGTCGGCGGCTTCGGTCCAGCCCATGTGCCGGAACATCATCTCGCCTGAGAGGATGACAGACCCGGGGTTGACCTTGTCCTGGCCGGCGTACTTGGGCGCGGTGCCGTGGGTGGCTTCGAAGATGGCGCAGCCGGCGTCGTAGTTGATGTTGGCTCCGGGCGCGATGCCGATCCCGCCGACGCAGGCGGCCAGTGCGTCGGAGATGTAGTCGCCGTTGAGGTTCAACGTCGCGATGACGCTGTATTCTGCGGGGCGTGTGAGAATCTGCTGGAGCATGGCGTCGGCGATGACGTCCTTGATGGTGATCGTCTTGCCGTTCTTTGGGCTCTTGAAGGTGCACCATGGCCCACCGTCGAGCTCGGTTGCGCCGAAGTGGTCCTTGGCGGTCTGGTAGCCCCAGTCGCGGAAGGCGCCTTCGGTGAACTTCATGATGTTGCCCTTGTGGACCAGCGTGACCGAGTCGCGTTCGTTGTCGATGGCGTACTGGATCGCGGCCTTGACCAGGCGCTCGGTGCCTTCCTGAGAAACGGGCTTGATCCCGAAGCCGGCGGTCTTGGGGAAGCGGACCTTCTTGAAGGGCTCGGGGAAGTTATCTGCCAGGAGCTTGCTGAACTTCGCGCAGTCGTCGCTGCCCTGTTCAAACTCGATGCCGGCGTAGATGTCCTCGGTGTTCTCGCGGAAGATGACCATGTTGGTCAGCTCCGGGCGCTTGACCGGCGAGGGCACACCGGTGAAGTACTGCACCGGTCGGAGGCATGTGTAGAGGTCAAGGATCTGCCTTAGCGCGACGTTCAGCGAGCGGATCCCGCCGCCGACGGGCGTGGTCAGCGGGCCCTTGATCCCGATGTGGTAGGTCTTGAATGCTTCGAGTGTTTCGTTCGGCAGCCAACTTCCAGTCTCATTGAAAGCTTTCTCACCGGCGAGTACCTCTTTCCAGGCGATCGACCTTTCGCCGGCGTAGGCCTTCTCGACGGCGGCATCAAAGACGCGCTGACTGGCGGCCCAGATATCCGGCCCGATCCCGTCGCCCTCGATGAAGGGGAGGATCGGATGGTTGGGGACGTCGAACCGCCCGTCCTTAAATGCGATGGGCTGGCCTTGCGTGCTGGGGGAACCGGGGGTCGCTGCCTGGGTCATGGTGATGCTCCGCTTCGTTGCTGAAAAACCGTGATTTAAGTCCGTTATGGGGGGTTGCAGGGGTCTTTGACGGCATCAGCCGAATCGGCGGATCGCCAAAGTTCGGCCAGTATACCTTATTGTCTTGACTCGTCGCGCAGACGGGGTTTACTCTTGGTAGGCGATGGCCGGTACGGGGCGGTCTATACGTCTGTACGGAGAGGCGGATGTCTCGACACCCATGGTATGCAGGCTTGGGATGTGCGCTGTCGCTGGCGTTCGGCGGTGACGCTGCGCTGGGGGTCGAGACCGCCATCCAGGCGGTTGGGGCCTTGCCCGGGCAGCTCTCAGGCTACACGATCGCCGGGCAGGTGATCGACGGCACGGGCATCCGCATCGCAGACGTCGATACCCAGATCGACCCGGATCACCCGGCCCTGGCGGGGAAGATTGTCTCACAGACCGACTACTCCGGCGAAGGCCTGCTGGACCCGGACACCGACTTTTTCGCGTTCAATACCACAGACGGCCCGCGGGTCTGGGTCAGCGATTTCCACGCGACCGCTGTTGCAGGCGTCATGGTCAGCAACGGGCTGGACTCGGTGGGCACGCAGACCGGGCACATCGGTATCTCGCCGGGCGCGACGCTGGACATCGGGAAGTTCTGGAAGAGTGATCTGAGCAAGGACACCAACGGCGCGGTACAGGCCGGGCTGGACCTGACCGCAGGCCCGGCGAGCATCCTGCTGGTCGAGGATCAGTCCAACGACTCGATCATCACCGGAAGCACACAATACACCTTGTCACTGGATTACCTGGCGTACGAGCGTGACACACTGGTCGTGATCCCCGCGGGCAACAGCGGGCCGGACAACATCAACTTCTCGATCCCCGCCGACGCGTACAACGGGCTGTCTGTCGGTGCGACCGATGAGACGTTCAGCAAGGTCGCCCCGTTTAGCAACCACGGTCCGGCTGACACGGCGGGGCGGAGTAAGCCCGACCTGCTGGCCCCGGGCGCGGCGCTGATCGTGCCGTTCGGCGGGTTCGAAGATAACGACGGCCGGGACGCCAGCGCCGCGGTTAACTTTCAAGGCCCTGACGCCGCCAACGTCTCGCTTTTCAAGGCCCCCAACATCACCCCCCAGGACGACGTCGACGCCGACTGGGTGACGGTCGCTGGAACGAGTTTTTCCGGCCCACTGGTCGCCGGCGCGGGGGCCCTGCTCCAGCAGTGGGGGACCCATCGCGGGATGGACACGTCTAACGAAACCATGCGCGCGGTGATGATCAATTCGGCCAACAAGATCGACGGCGTCCTGGGGATGACCCGTACGATCGTCGACCGCCAGGACCTGGACTGGCTCGCCAGCGCCGCGTTCACCGACCCGGCCGTCCCGCTGGACGAGCAGATGGGCGCGGGGCAACTGGACGTAACACGAGCGCTGCTGCAGTACGACGCAGGTGAACAGGCACCGGGCAGCGTGCCGATGATCGGATGGGACAAGCAGGCGGCGACCGTCGAGGGCGAGTTTTTTGACTATCTATTGGACCAGTCGCTGTTGGCGGGGGACTTCATCTCCGCAACGCTGGCTTGGGACAGGCAGGCCCTATACGTGGACAGTGGCATTGTTGGCACATTTGAGCCCGGGACTGATTTTTTCCAAGCCCTGCCGCTAGACAACCTCGACCTGTACCTGATGCTCGCCGGCGAAACCGATACCGCCAACGCGGTCTGGCGCTCAGACAGCCTGATTGACAACCTCGAACATCTGTTCTTTCAATTGCCCCAGGCCGGCGACTACAAGCTGCGGGTTGCGTTTACACAGGACCTGACACTGTTCCCGGGGTTTGAGCAGACACCGGACTTCACCCTGGCCTGGTGGGCCGGCGTGCCCGAGCCGGCGAGCGGGGCCGTGATGCTTATGATGTTCGGGTTGATCGGCAAGCGATCCAGGCCCCAGCCCGTCTAAGTTTCATGTCAGCCCACCCGCAAACCGATATCAAAAGGGTTGACAATAGGCCCCACTGGGGCGTACACTAAGCCGCTTATGAACCACCGCAACGCTACTATCTTCGCGAACAAGCTTGCCGGGCTACTGCTTAGCCTCGAGCTTATGGCACGCGCCGGATAGGGTCTTGCGAAGGTTTGAATCGTAACCAACCACCCTGTCTGGCCCGAGCCGACAGGGTTTTTTTGTGGATATTAGGAAGCAGTTAGCCGTTAGCGATTAGCCTTTAGCCGGATAGCCGCTTGCGGCTTAGCGATGGAGCATGACGATGAGCGATTCACCCGATGCACAACCTGCCGACACCTCTACAACCATTTCCGGGGGCGGGCGTACCCCGATCCGGATCTTCGACACGACGCTGCGCGACGGCGAACAGTCCCCGGGCGCGAGCCTGAACCATCACGAGAAGATGGAGATCGCACGTCAACTCGAAGCTCTGGGCGTGGATGTGATCGAGGCGGGGTTCCCGATCACCAGCCAGGGGGATTTCGACGCGGTAGGCGCGATCGGCAAGGAGCTTGGCCGGGCGACCGTCGCCGGGCTGTCGCGTTGTGTGCCGCGCGACATCGACCGTGCGGGCGAAGCGCTCCAAGGCGCGAACAACCCGCGTATCCACGTCTTCTGCGCCACCAGCCGTATCCACCGCGAGCACAAGCTCAAGAAGGCGTTCGAGGAAATCGTCAAGCTTTCGGTCGATTCGGTCAAACGTGCACGGCAGTTCGTCGACGACGTCGAGTTCAGCCCGGAAGACGGGTCGCGGACGGAATTGAATTACCTGGTCGATGTCACCGCTGCGGTGATCGAAGCCGGTGCGACAACCATCAACATCCCCGATACGGTCGGGTATGCCGTGCCAGAAGAATACGGCCACATCTTCTCGTATGTCCGTGAGAAGCTGCCGCAGATCGACCGCGACGGGATCTACCTTTCGTCGCATTGCCACAACGATCTTGGTTTAGCGGTCGCCAACTCCCTGGCGGCGATCGCCGGCGGGGCGAGGCAGGTCGAGTGCACGATCAACGGGATCGGCGAACGCGCGGGCAACGCCTCGCTCGAAGAGCTCGTCATGGCCCTGCGTACACGCGCCGACTATTACGACAAGTACGAGACCCACATCGTCACTAACAAGATCTATCCGATCTCCCGGATGGTCTCGAACCTCACCGGCCTGCAGGTGCAGCGGAACAAGGCCATCGTCGGCGAAAACGCCTTTGCGCACGAAGCCGGCATCCACCAGGACGGGATGCTCAAGAACCGTAACACCTACGAGATCATGGACCCGACCGCCATCGGCGTGCCCGAGTCCAAGCTCGTCCTGGGCAAGCACTCCGGCCGACACGCGCTGGGCGAACGAATCACCGAGCTGGGATACTCGCTCGATGGCGAAGCGCTGGACAAGGTCTACGATTCGTTCAAGGCCCTGGCCGACAAGAAGAAGGACGTCTACGACGAAGACATCGAGGCGATCCTGGATGAGCAGTTGGAGACCGGCCGGCGGTTGTGGGAGCTTGTGCGCTTCCAGGTCACCAGCGGCACCGGTGTGATCGCCACCTCGACGGTCGTGCTGCGCGACTCATCGGGGACCGAGATGACCGACGCCTCCGCAGGCGACGGCCCGATCGATGCCTGCTACTCCGCCATCCAGCGGATCACCGGCGTCAAGGTCACGCTTGAAGACTACCAGACGCGCGCGATCACCGGCGGCAAGGACGCCCAGGGCGAGGCCACCGTCCAGGTACGCCACCACGACCGCAAGGTCCGTGGCCGGGGCCTGAGTACCGACATCATCGAAGCGGCTGTGAAGGCCTACCTCGCCGCCATCAACCGCATCAAGACCACCGAAGAACGCAAGGTGAACGCAACGATGATGAACGGCGAGACGCGCTCCGGGAAGGCGGCGCAGCCATGAGCGTGTTAGCCCCCGAGTTGGTGAAGCTACGCGATGGCCGTGAGGTAACGATACGACCCGCGGTGCCTGACGATGCCGAGGCGATGATCCGTTACCTGAAACTCGGCCAACCCGAGTTCACGGGGTATGTCGTGACCGAGCCAGATGAGTTTGTTATAACCGTTGATCAAGAGCGAGACTGGATATTGGCACAGGAGCACACATCGGGGGGGATGGTCTTGCTTGCAGAAACCACAAACGAGGTTGTCGGTTTGCTTAACTGTAGTGCTCAGTCTCGCCGTCGTATCGCGCACGTCGGCCAGATTGGCATGACATTGCGCAAAGCGTATTGGGATTCGGGCCTGGGGTCCGCGATGATGGGACAATTGGTCGCATGGGCCGAGGAACATTCGGTGTTAGAGATGCTGCAATTGCAGGTCTATGCGGACAATGACCGGGCGTTGGGGCTGTACCACAAGTTCGGTTTCGTGGAGGCGGGGCGTCTGCCGCAGCGCACTAAGTTCGGGTCCGGCGAATACAAGGATGATGTCATCATGTATCGCAGGGTAGACGGGGGTGACGGGATATGAACTTCACATACCGGATTGATAATGAGATCACGCTGAGATTGATCGAACCGCGTCACGCCGAGGAGTTGTTCGCGGTGGTCGATGCGAACCGCGAGGCGCTACTGCCTTGGATGCGCTGGGTCAGCGAGGTGACGGACGTCCAGGTGCTGCGCGATCACATCGGTCTATGGCTCACACAGACCGCCGAGACCGGGTGTATGAGCCTTGGGATTGAGCTTGACGGCGAACTGGTCGGCGTGGTGTTCCACGTTCGGCCTGACACGGTGAACAAACAGGTCGAGGTCGGATATTGGCTGGCGAAGTCGGCGCGGGGCAGGGGGGCGGCGAGTCGTGCGGTGCGTGCATTTATTGATATTACGACCCGCGATCTGAGTTTCAATCGGGTCAATATCCGTATCGCACCGCAGAACACGGCGAGCCTGGGTGTGGCGGAACGGCTTGGGTTTAAGCGTGAGGGTTTGTCGCGTCAGGCCTGGCGGGTCGATGAGACTTATTACGATGCGGTGGAGTTCGGCGTATTGGCGGATGAGTGGCAGGTGACTTCTCCTCCGTTCGCGTTGACGCACCGTGTGGACGACGAGATGGAGTTGCGTCTCCCCGAGCCGCGTCACGCCAAAGAGCTGTACGAATTGATCGACGCCAACCGCGAGCACATCGGGCGCTGGATGCCCTGGTGCACGCCTCAGTACGCCTTGGGCGATGCGGAAACATTCATCCGCGACATGCTCAAGGGCTTCGCCGGAGGCAAGGGCCTGACACTATGGATGGTTTATCAAGGCGGGTTCGTCGGCGGGATCGGCAACCAGCCGGTGAACACCACCGACCACAGCGCGGACATCGGGTACTGGCTGACCGAATCGGCGCAAGGCAACGGGGTCGTGACCCGCGCCGCTCGGGAGATAGTTGACTATTCGCTGATCGACATGGGCCTGAACCGGGTGACGATCCACGCCGCGACAGAAAACACGCGCAGCGCAGCGGTCCCCAAGCGGCTGGGTTTCGAGCAGGTCGGGGTGAAGCGTCAGGCTTGCGCCCTGCACGGCGGCCACGTCGATGCAGTTGAATACGACATGCTGGCAGAGGACTGGCAGTCGCAGAAGGCGGCATCAAGGCCCGATAACCTGGGCCGGGTCTGAACACCCCGGTCACTGCGGGCGTATAAAGGACAGTACGGCAGAGGCTTGGGCGGGGAAGGCCCGGCCCGTAAGACTTGCCTAGAATGATCCGATACTTACTTTAGAGGGGACGGGCCCACACCCATGAGCACCACCACACGCCCGCCGGACGTTGGAGAATCCCAGTTGACTACGACCGATCAGGACCGCGACAAGGCGGTTAAGCACTTTGTTTTGGACACCAACGTCCTGCTGCACAACTCCGCGGCGCTGTACATGTTTGACGACAACGAGGTCGTGATCCCTTTTACGGTCCTCGAAGAGCTGGACAAGTTTAAGAACCAGAACGACGACATCGGCCGATCGGCACGTGAGGTGATCCGCCAACTCGACAGGCTCCGCGCCAAGGGCCACCTGGCGCAGGGCGTGAAGTGGAACGGCCACGGCGGGCGGATCCGCGTCGAGTTCACCGTCGAGGACCGGCCCAAGTGGCTCAAGGAAGACGCGCCCGACAACCGGATCATCGGCGTGGCCTGGGCGCTCAAGGAGCAGGGCCTGCGCACCGTTTTGATCACCAAGGACATCAACGTCCGGCTCAAGTCCGATGCGCTGGGCATCCAGACCGAAGATTTTGAGGCCCAGAAGGTCGACAGCGACCGGCTCTACGCCGGGTACCTCTCCCTGGCTGTCCCGTCCGCGATCATCGACACGCTCTACGAAGAGAAGCAGCTGGAGGTCCATGAGCTGGCCCCGCACCTGGTCGATCGCTCCGAGGACGGCACTGAGACGCCCATCGAGCTTCATGCCAACCAGTTCCTGGTCCTCAAGGACGCGGTCGACGAGTCCCACACCGGGATCGCGCGACGCCTCACCGACACCGACCACGCCATCCCGATCCACGGCCCACGCAAGCCGGTCTTTGGGATCATGGCGCGCAACGTCCAGCAGACGATGGCCCTGGACCTGCTGCTGGATGATGAGGTCAAGCTCGTCACCTTGCTGGGCTCGGCGGGCACCGGCAAGACACTGCTTGCCATCGCCGCGGGCATGGCCAAGACCTTCAGCGAGCAACGCTACGACAAGATGCTCGTCGCCCGGCCGATCATGCCCATGGGCAAGGACATCGGCTACCTCCCCGGCGACAAGGACGAGAAGCTCTCCGCGTGGATGCAGCCGATCTTCGACAACTTAAGCTACCTGATGTCGACCCGCGGCGCAGGCACCCAGCACGCCGAGTCCAAGCCCGCCGAGCAACGCATCAAATCCATGATGGAGTCCGGCCAGCTCGTGCTCGAACCGCTGACCTACATCCGAGGCCGATCGATCCCACACCAGTTCATGGTTGTCGACGAAGCCCAGAACCTCACGCCCCACGAGGTAAAAACAATAGTCTCCCGTGTCGGCGAGGGCACGAAGATCGTCCTGACCGGCGACATCGCCCAGATCGACAACCCCTACCTCGACGCATCATCCAACGGCCTGTCCTACATGGTCGAACGCCTCAAGGGCCAGCCGATGGTCGGCCACGTCACCCTCGCCAAGAGCGAACGCAGCGAACTGGCCAGCATCGCCGCGGAGAAATTGTAGGCCGCCGGCGGGTGTGCTCAGGGACACCGTTTTTAATCAGCGTGGTAATATATTGCCATGCATCTGAAGCGCGCGATCCTGGTGGTGTCACTCATCTTGCTCATCGTAGCCTGTGGGCTCGGTGTTTTTGTGGTGCTGACCAACAGCTACGGCCGCTATAACGGCGATTGGATGGGGTTGCTGATCGCGGCTGCTTTCTACAGCCTGCCGGCGCTTGCCAGCGCACATCTTCGAGAAAGGGGCATCTGGCGTCGCGCGATGATGGCCGCCGTGGTGCTTTGTGTCGTGGGCTTCGTCGCGTTGGCTGGGACGGTGTCTGCCGCTTCGCTGTGGAACCGCTATAGCTGGGGCTGGGCCGACTTGCTTAATTGGGCGCTGGTGCCCGTCATCTCGACGGCGACCGTTTGGGCGGTCGCCCTGCCTATCCTGGCAGCCATTTCGTGTGTCAGGCTCAGGGGCTGGGCGCGGCTACCCAAGATCGCGGCGATGGGGTTGATCGGGCTGTCTGCTGCCGGCATGTGCGCTTGGCCGATCATCGAGCTTATGGGGTGGGGCGGCAATGCACTGGGCGACCGATACCTGCAGGCTTCGGCTGTGTTAGTCATTCTGGTTATCCCGCTGATCCTCAGCCTGCCAATTCTCTACAAGATCCAGGGGATAGACCGCGAAGCCGAGATCGTCAGCACGTCCTTGAACATCGGCATTATCTGCCCGCGCTGCCGGCATGAACAGGCGATTCACACAGGGCACTCGCGGTGCTCGAAGTGTCGGCTGAAGTTCATCCTCCAGATCGAGGAGCCGCACTGCCCCGAATGTGATTACCTGCTGCATAACCTGACCAAGCCGGCTTGCCCCGAGTGCGGCGCCGCCTTGAGTGACGACGAGGTCGTGACTGACTCGGTCGCCGGCAGCGGTTGACATCGGCCGGACGCTGGTTACCCGTCGCTGGTAGAATCCCCCCATGCAACTTAAGCGCACCTTCCTCCTGGGCGTGATCGGGTCGCTGTCGCTGGCGGCGCTGATCGGGATATGGACTTTTCTTTTCGGGAACTTTGGGGACCTGGAGTGGAAGATCCTCTTTACCACCATGACCGCGGCGCTATTCAGCCTGACGGCGCTTGGTGCTGCCGTTGTGTTCGAGCGAGGTCGGTGGCGTGCCGCGATGGTCGTCACGTTCATCCTCAGCGGGCTGGGGTTGCTGGTTTATCTGCTGATGATCTGGTTCGAGCCCCACTGGAACTGGCCCTGGTGGAAATTTGCGTGGAAGGTGATGTGGTGGCTGGCGATCTGGTCGATCGCGCTGCCGCACGCGGGTCTGCTTTCGCTGGCGACGCTCAAGGGATTCTTCAGATGGGTCAGACGCGCGGCGATTGGGGCGGTGTTCACGTTGGCACTGTCGGTGACGTGGGTGGTGTTGTTTGAAAGCGTGCTCGACGAAGATATCTGGATCCGGATCATCGGCGTCTTCGGCATCCTCTCGGCACTAGGCACGATCACCGTTCCGATCCTCGCCAAGGTTACGGGGATCGACAAAGAAGCGGGCGTCGAATCCACCGCCATGGAAATCAAGATTACCTGCCCAAGGTGTACACTTGAGCAGACGGTGGCGAGCGGCCATTCGCGGTGTGTTGGCTGTAAATTGAAGTTTGAGATCAATATTGAGGAACCCCGCTGCCCTCAGTGCGACTATTTATTACATAAGCTGACAGAGCCGGTCTGCCCGGAGTGCGGCCAGCAACTTGGCGATGATGAAATCATCCGGCCAGAGACGGCGTTAGATACTTAAGAGACGGGTTATGAGTAACACCAGCGAATCCAGACAGGCGGCCGCATCGCCCCAAGGCGTCAAGCGCCCCCGGCGCCCCCGCCCCCGGAGATGGCTTCGCCGACTGTTTGTCCTGACGTGTCTGTTACTGGCCGTGCTGATCGTGCTGGTGCTGCTTGCGCCGACGGCTTTGAGCACGGACGCGGGCAGGCGGTTTGTGTTGGCCAAGGTCAACGATGGGATCGCCGGTTCGGTCGGCGCTGACGATTGGGCACTTGGATGGTTCAGCGGGCAGCAGGTGACCGGTCTGACGGTCCACGGTGTTGACAGGGCCGAGGTCCTGCGCGTGGGACGGGTCGGTTTCGCGGACGCTTCGCTGTGGTCGATACTGACCGGCGGCTTGTCGCTGGGCAGCCTGGAGGTCGAGTCGGTCACCGCTGACATCATCGGGTACGACGACGGGACGACGAACCTGCAGCGTGCGCTATCCATGCGAGGCGCCCCCGGAACTTCTAGAACACCCGCAACTCCACCTTCCCCCGGTACGCCCGGAACCGGTGGTCGCGGTCGTAGCGCTCCAGGCCGTGGTGGACCCGCAGCTCCGACCTTCACCTGGCCAAGCGGGCTGTCGTTCGGTCTGGAGCTGCGCGACATCGATGTGGCTTACCGGGCGCACGACGCCGAGCCGATCCGGCTTTCGATACCAAAGGCCAGCCTGTCGGCGGCGGACCCCAAGCACCTGGAACTGACACTCGCTGCCGAACTGAGCCAGGCCCAGCGTAAGGGCGAGATCAAGGCCGACGCACGGGTCGATCAGCTTTTTGATTCGGCGGGGGTGTACCAACTGGACCGCGCCACCGCGCAGATCAACGCGGGGGTTAAGGACCTGCCGATCGATCTGCTTGATGAGTTGACTGGGCAAGATGGCAAGCTGCTGGCGTTGGTCGGGCCGATCGTCAACGGTTCGGTTGAGGCGGACATCACATCCGCGGGCGGGTCCGCGGCGATCGAAGCGGTCGGCGAAAACCTCAATATCAATGGCAAGCTCGCGTTCGATCCCTCCGGGATCACGAATATCGGCACACCTACGATCGACCTGACGCTGACCCCTCATGCATGGTCGTTGCTGACCGCTTCGGATGACAAACCCGCCAGCGTGCTTGAGCAGCCGGTCAAGATTGCGGCCAAGTTGCACGGGCTCAAACTGCCATTCACCGAAGATCAGTTAGATCTGGCTAACGCGGGTCTGGACCTTGAGCTTACGGTTGGCGACGCACAGATGCGGATCCAGGACGTCGGGGAGGTCACGCTCGCGTCGACCACCGGCGGTGTCAGCACTACGCGGCTTGGCGAGTTACTTACCGCCAGCTTCAATACCACCAGCTCGATCAACCGCAGGCCCGGCGATGTGAAGCTGAGCATCGAGCTCGCCGACCTGATCGGTCCCGATCAGAAGGTCGACACCCAGGGTCTGTCCGCCAAGATCAACGGGGAACTGACCAATGCGCCTGTCGCCGCGGTGTTGGACGAGTTATTACCCGGGTTGACCCACGGCCTGGCGACACGCACGCTCGGGCCGGTTGTGGAAGGAAATATCGTTGCGGATGTCTCGCCCCGCGCGGACGGAAAGGGACGGACCGGCAAGTTTGAGATCGACCTGCTGACCACCGGCGGCGAGGCCGGGATGCAATCGACTCTGATCGGCAAGTTCGATCAGGATCAGCAGGCGCTCAACGCCGACTTATACGACGGATCATTCATCAAGTTCACCGCGACGCCCGGGCTGGTCAGCGCGTACCTGCAGGCGTTCGCCAAGCCCGATGACGACGGCAAACAGCCAAACCCGGCGGCGGTTACGCTCGGCGGGCCCGCGACGTTCAGGCTCGACCTGACCCAGGCTAGGGCGCGGCTAAACAAGCCTGAGGACACAACGCTGGATGATCAAGGCTACGCGCTGGACCCCGCCAGCGTGAGGCTGGTTGGCAAGCTCACCAGCGATAAGGTGCTGCTGAACCAAAACGGCAAGCGTGCCGCGACACTCGAGGGCATGCTGCTGGACGTCTCGACCGCCGGGCTGACCGATGAAACCACGCTGGTTCTCAAGGCAGATATCGATTACCCGACCCCGGACGGCGGCGAGCCCAAGCCCGGTAAAGTCAACTCGACCACCACCGTCACCGGCCTGGTCAATGCGCAGGGTGAGGTCGATCCGTCCACCGCGTCATACAAGACCGACACCCACATCCGCCGGGCCCCGATCGACCTGATCGATGCGCTGTTTGATGTACAAGGTGAGCTGGTCGGCGCGGTCGGGCCCAGGGCGAAGCTCGACGCGACCGGGTCGTACCAGCCGGCGCTGGATGACGGCAGCGGCGGGATCGATCTGGTTCTCAAGAGCCGCACCGCCGACGTCGACGCCAAGCTGCTTCTGGAGAAAGGCCGGTGGACACTCAAGGCCGACGCACCGCTTAGCTTCCAGGTCACCCCGCGGCTGTCGCAGACGGCGCTGAAGAAAGTCATGCCTTTTCTGGGTAACGCCGTCTCTGCCCGGCTCCCGATCGGCGTGACCGTGATGAAGGAAGGTTTCTCCGCGCCCCAGCGGGACTTTGAGGTCAACCAGCTTAACGCCGACATCAACCTGGAACTGGGCGAGCTGGACCTGCGCGGCGAGGGCCAACTCAAGGCCCTGCTCACCGCGCTGGGTGTGGGTGATGGCCGGTTGTTCAAGGCCACGTTCACGCCCGTGACGATCAACATCGCCGGCGGCAAGCTGTCGTACACCGGCCTATCAATGACCGTCGACAACCTCGTGCTGGACTTCTCCGGCGAGGTCGATCTGGAAACCAACAGGCTGGACCTGCTGATGGTCATTCCCAGCGCGTCGATCAGTGTCCCCTTGACCGGGACGATCGACAAGCCCAAGATTGACCTCGTGGGGCTTGGGTTTGAGCTACTAAAGAGCGAACTTGGCCGAAAGACCGGCCAGGAACTCGGCGGCACGACCGGGGACGCGGTCAGCGAGAAGATCGGCGGCGAGGCGGGCGAGATCGTCGGCGGGCTGCTCGATGAACTGCTAAGAGGGGACAAGCCCGAGCCCGGTGCCGACGAGGATCAGGCCCAGGACCCTGAGAACAAGCAGGCGGCGGACCGACCGCTGACCGACGAAGAGCGCCAGGCCCGGCGAGAGCGCCGACGCAAGCGCCGCGAGCGGCTCGAACGTGAACAAGCCGAACGCGAGGCCCAACAGCAACAGCCGTAACACGCCCGGAGGCGACTCACCATGACACCCCAGACCACGATCGACCCGACGACCGTCCCGATGCAGCGCCGCCGTTTTGGCCGAACCGGGCTTGACATGCCGGTATTCAGTTGCGGTGGGATGCGCTACCAGGACGGCTGGAAGGACAAGCCGCTTGGTGAGATCGCCGACGGGTTTCAGGACAACCTGGAAGCAACGATCCACCGCGCCGTTGAGTTGGGGATCAACCACATCGAGACCGCGCGCGGTTACGGGCCAAGCGAAAGGCAGCTGGGACTGGTTCTGCCCAAGCTCCCGCGTGATAAAATCATTGTTCAGACCAAGGTCTGTCCCGAGGAGGACCCCGAGGTCTTCCGTCAGAATTTCCACGAGTCACTGGAACGTCTGCAACTGGACCACGTTGATCTGTTCGGCCTGCACGGGATCAACGACGCCAAGACCCTGGATTGGGCGGTCCGCCCAGGCGGCTGCTTCGATGTCGCACAGGAGCTGCGCCGCGAGGGCAAGCTGCGCTTCATCGGGTTCTCGACCCACGGCCCGCTTGACGTCATCCTCAAAGCCATCCGTCACGGCGAACCCAAGACCGGCAAGGGCTTCGACTACGTCAACCTCCACTGGTACTACATCTTCCAGCGGAACCAACCCGCGATCGACGAAGCCATCCGCCGGGACATGGGCGTATTCATCATCAGCCCGTCTGACAAGGGCGGCATGCTCTACAAGCCCCCGGCCAAGTTGGTCGAGCTTTGCAAACCCCTTCACCCGATCGTTTTCAACGACCTGTTCTGCCTGATGAATCCCAAGCTGCACACGCTCAGCGTCGGCGCTGCGCGCCCAAGCGATTTCGACCTGCACATGCAGGCCCTGTCGCTTCTGGATCAGGCCGAGGAGCTGCTCGGGCCGGTCGAGGACCGGCTGAGTAAGGCGATGAAGCGGGCGGCCGGCGTAGCGCACCCCGAAGACACGGCACGCGGCATGCCCGATAGCGGCCAGGTCCCCGGCGAGCTGAACCTTGAGATCATGCTCTGGCTACGCAACCTCACCGTCGGTTGGGACATGCTCGACTACGGCAAGATGCGGTTCAACCTCCTGGGCAATGCCGAGCACTGGTTCCCGGGAAGCAAACCGGAGGTGCTTGACGATGTCGAGCCCGCCGACCTGGTCAAGGCAGCGGGTGATTCGCCTTTTGCTGAAAAAGTCCCGGCCCTGCTTCGCGAGGCCGTCGACCTGCTCGGCGGCGCGGAGGTCAAGCGGCTCAGCGAGGGCGGATAAGGCTACCTGATACGGATTCCGTTTAATTCGTAAGAGGCTGTATCGCCCTCAGCCCCCGGCTTTGCCGGGGGTTTCTGCCCGAGTTTCAATCCGTAATCAGCATGAGTTGTTTAGGGGAACAACCAGTTGTGCAGCCAGTGATATCCGTAGTAGACATACGGAAGGCCGAAGACCCCCAGGACCCAGCGCAGCAGGAAGTTGATGACGAACATCATCGACGTCGCGGCCCCGGCCTCATCGGCGTCCAGATCGAACAGGACGGTGAAGGCCCCGAAATACATCCCGAAATAGACCGGCCCGACAAAGAAGATCCCCGGGAATCCCCAAGCAAAAGGCCCAAGCCACATCTCCATCAGGTCGCCGAACAGTTCGGGGGCGACAATAATCGCTGAGAGCTTAATCAGCGTGACGGTCAGCGTCCCGAACGCGGTTGAAAACAGCATCGCGATCAGGATCGACGTTAAAAACATGAGCGGCAAGACAAACAGGAACTCGATGCTCGTGCGTTCAAGCATATGTGCCCAGCCGTGATCGGTCAGCAGCAGGTCGGCCAACAGCCTCCAGAGAAGACCGCCTCCCAGGAGCCCAAGGGGGAGATACAGATCCTGTCTCCTGTTGCTGGCTTGGTCGTCCGTTCGGTCCTGCAGGGCGTGTGTGACCGGGCTGGCCTCGCCGATGGACGCCAGCGCGCTTTGGGGGAGTTTGACCGTGTCGCCGGTGGGTGCATCGGGGTTCGCTTCGTCGCGGACCTGGGTTTTCAGGCGTTTGCCTTTTTTGAGGTTGTATCCGCACTTGATGCAGATGACCGCGCCGGAGGTGATCGACTGGTTGCACGCCGGGCATCGGCCGGTCTCAGCGGCGGCCTGCTGGGCGGGCGTGGGGGGGGCGTCGACCGTCTCGTCGTCGACCCCGGTCAGGTCCAGCTCGTAGGTGTCGTCTTGGGGCTTGGGCTTGGCGGCGGGCTTTTCCGGCAGGGGGTCGACCGCCTCGGCGACCCGCTCGGGCACGGTCGGGATGCGGATCCGCTTGTTGCAACTGGGGCACCGCGCCTTGCGGTCGGCGATATTGGTCGTCCACTGGAACCGCTTCTTGCAGTGGGGACAGGTAAAGCTCTTGTTGGAACCCTGAGTCATATCGGTCCCGTGGGGGGTACGTCGAAGCGGTCTAGATTCGTGTCACCGCGGAGGGTTGTCAAGTTGCCCGGCTCAAAATAGCCGCTTAAACCGCCCGCCTTGGCGTGACACCGGCGGGAGACTATCCTTAGTCACGCAGAACACAAGGAAGTGCGAGCCCACCATGACAGTACCCCTCCTGGACCTTCATCAGCAGCACGAATCCCTCATGCCCCAGATCCGTCAGGCCTTCGACGAGGTCGCGCGGTCCGGCCAGTTCATCCTCGGGCGATACGTCGAGACCTTCGAGCAGCAGTTCGCCGAGTACCTCGGGGTCAAACACGCGGTCGGGGTCTCCTCCGGGACCGACGCCTTGCTGGCGGCAATGATGGCGATGGGTATCGGCCCAGGTGACGAGGTCGTCACCACCGCGTTCACCTTCTTTGCCACCGCGGGCAGCATCGCCCGGGTTGGGGCCACGCCGGTGTTCGTCGACATCAACCCGCGGACCTACAACATCGAGGCCAAGGACATCGAGGGCGCGATCACCGACAAGACCAAGGCGATCATGCCCGTGCACCTCTACGGGCTGTCGGCGAACATGGACCCGATCATGAAGACCGCCGAGGCGCACGGGCTGAAGGTGATCGAGGACGCCGCGCAGGCCGCCGGCGCACGCTGCCTGGGCCGGCCTGTCGGTTCGATCGGGGACGTAGGCTGCTTCAGCTTCTACCCGACCAAGAACCTGGCGGGGATGGGCGACGGCGGAGCCTGCACCACCAACGACGACGAGCTCGCCCAGAAACTCCGCGAGATCCGCAACCACGGCGCCGACCGGGCCGACCACTTCCCCGTGGTCGGGGGCAACTTCCGCCTCGACGGCTTGCAGGCCGCGGTGTTGAGCATCAAGCTGCCGCACCTGGATCGTTGGTGCGACCAGCGCCGCGAGCACGCCGACCTCTACGGCAAGGAGCTCGAGGAACTGGCGATCACCACCCCGTTTGAGTCGCATGACCGCCACCACGTCTACAACCAATACACCGTCCGCGTCCGCGGCAAGGGGATGCGCGACGGCCTGCGTCACCATCTTAGCGCCTGTGGGATCGGCAGCCGTGTGTACTACCCGGCTCCGCTGCACCGCCAGCCTTGTTTTACGCACCTGGGTTACGACCCCGGGAGCCTGCCGTTTGCCGAGGAGGCGTCCGAGCAGGTCTTGAGCCTGCCGGCGTTCCCGGAGATGTCGGTGCAGCAGCAGGACGAAGTGATCAACTGTGTCCGGGACTTTTTCCTTGCCGAGTGAGCCGATCTTTTGACGGAACAGACGGACAATATGGGCCAGGACCCCAAGGCGTCCACCGCGGAGGCCGACGGCCACGTGGTCAGCGGCGCGGGCTGGCGCCCATACCCCGCGACGATGCTGGGGCCCGAGGCCGGCGCCGCGCCCAGGCCGCATAGGCCGGGGGGAGACACCCTCGTCCATCTCGACGGGGTCTCCAAGAGCTTCGGCTCGCTGCGCGTGCTTAATAGCGTCAGCCTAGAGATCAAACGGGGTCAGACGACCGTCATCATCGGGCCGTCGGGCACGGGCAAGAGCGTGCTGTTGAAGCTGATCGTCGGGCTGCTGTTGCCGGACCGCGGCGAGGTCTACTTCGACGGCGGCCGGGTCGACAAGATGTCCCCCACGGACCTGGTCGAGATACGCAAGGAGATCGGGTTCCTCTTTCAGATGAGCGCGCTGTTCGACTCGATGGACGTCGGGCAGAACGTCGAGTTTCCCCTGGTCGAGCACACGGACATGACCGCGGCGCAGCGCGACGAGCGTGTGGACCGTGTGCTGCGGATGGTCGGGCTGTCGGGTCTTCAGCACAAGTGGCCTTCGATGATGTCAGGCGGTCAGCGCAAGCGCGTGGCGCTGGCGCGGGCGATCGTCCTCGAGCCGATGCTTGTCATGTACGACGAGCCGACCACCGGGCTTGACCCGATCCGCGCCGACCTGATTAACGAGTTGATCATCGCGTTGAACACCAAGTTCGGGATCACCAGCATCGTGGTCACGCACGACATGGTCAGCGCCGCGAAGATTGCGGACCGGATGCTGCTTCTCTACGATGGAAACATCATCTGTGACGGAGACCCGGAGACGTTTTTAAGAAGCGAGAACCCGCTGGTACAAAAGTTTATCCAGGGCCAGGCCGATCAGATCGAGCTGGAATCGATCCGCAAGGGCCTGGACACGCAGCGTGTCGAAGAATGAACATCCACGATCAAGCCCACGGCCCGTCCCGTGCTAAGGGCGGACACAACCGGGCACGCCCCGGGGGTTCGGAGCCAAGCCAATGAAAGAACGCACGCTCAACACCGTCGTAGGGATCACCACCGTTGCCGGGATCCTCGGGCTGGCGCTGCTCTTGACCCGGGTCGGCGGGCTGTCAAAGCTTTTTGAATCGGGTTACCGCGTAACGATCGAGTTGCCCACCGCCGCGGGCCTGCACAAGGACGGGCGGATTTATTACAACGGGATCGACATCGGACGGATCGAGTCGGTCCAATTTCAGTCCCCCCCCAAGACGGGCGTCACCGCGGTCGCGCTGGTTACCGAGGACGTGGTCGAGCTGCCCGACGATGTGACCGTGATGGTCACCAGCCCGATACTCGGCGGGTCCGCCAGCGCCCAGTTTATCCGTGACGACGTACCGGCGGAGGGGTACCTGCCCACCGATGGGTCCGCGGTCGTACAAGGCGGGCCCGCTGTCGACTTCTCACAGGTCGCGCAAGAACTGCGTGAGGCGCTGGGCGGGCCGATGGACGAACTCAGCCGTATCTCCGACAACTTCGAGGCGCTTAGCCGGGAGTGGACCCTGGTCGGTGAGAACGTCAATCAACTGGTTGAGCAGCGCAACGTCGACGCTGTCGATGACGGTGACGCGGTCGGGAATATGGCGACGGTGCTGGCCCGCGCGGATGCCAGGCTGGCCGAGCTGCGTGAGGCGATCGACGGGCTTAACAAGTACGTCAACGACGCCCAACTGCACGACGACGTCCGCACCACCGCCGCCAACGCACGCCAACTCAGCCAGCGTTTCAACGACAGTATCGAAGCGCTTAGGGCCCGGTACATCGCGGTCGCCGATGACCTCAGCGCCGCCGTCCAGTCGATGCAGAAGCTGACCGAGCAGGCCCGCGCCGGCGGGGGTTCGTTCAGCAAGATGATCAGTGACCCCGAGCTCTATGAGAACCTCAACGACGCGTCGGAGAGGCTCAAGACCGCGATCGACGAGGCCCGCCTGCTGGTCGAGAAGTGGAAGGCCGAAGGCCTGCCGGTGCAGTTTTAGTTGAGAGCTCTTAGCCATTAGCCATTAGCCAGAAGAGAACCAATGTCTGCATCAACCCCCAACCAGCCGCTTGCGGCTTAGCGTTCCAAGCTAACGGCTAACAGCTTACAATTCCCCCCCCCATGAAATACGTCATCATCATCCCGGACGGCGCCGCAGACCTCCCCCAGGAAGCGCTGGGGGGCAAGACCCCGCTCCAGGCCGCCGATACCCCCAACACCGATCGCCTGTCACTGACGGGCCGGTTGGGCACAGCCGCGACGACGCCTCGGGGCATGCCCTGCGGCAGCGATGTCTGCACCATGAGCCTGCTGGGTTACGATCCGTCCAAGTACCACAGCGGCCGGGCGCCGCTCGAGGCCGCGGCGCTGGGCATCGAGTTGAATGACACCGACTGGATCTTCCGCGTCAATTTCGTCACCGTCATCGATGGGAAGATGCAGGACCATTCCGCCGGGCACATCTCCGACGAGGAGGGGCGGCGCCTGCTGACCGACTTCGCCAGCAAGGTCGACCTGCCCGGCGCGACGCTCTACCCCGGGGTGAGCTACCGTAACATCATGGTGGATGGCTCGGGGCGCGACTGGTCTGAGTTGGTCACCGTCCCCCCGCACGACATCCCCGGCGAGCCCCTGCTTCGCCACCTGCCGGTCGGCGGCGAGCACGCCAAGCTCCTGCACACCCTGATGGACCGCAGCGCCGAACTGTTCGCCACGCACGAGATCAACCTGACACGCCAGGAGATGGACGAACTTCCCGCGACCCACCTTTGGCCCTGGGGCCAGGGCACCAAACCCGTGATGCCCAGCTTCGAGTCCAGGTTCAAGCTCAAGGGCGCGATGATCACCGCCGTCGACCTGCTCTCCGGGATCTCGCACTTCATCGGCTGGGACCGCCTGGATGTCCCCGGGCAGACCAGCTACCACGACAACGACTACGCGGCCACGGGCAGGTACGCCGTCGCCGCGCTGGACGACTACGATGTGCTTTGTGTCCACGTCGAGGCCCCCGACGAGGCCAGCCACGCCGCCGACGTCACCACCAAGGTTGCCGCGATCGAAGCGATTGACAAGCATGTGGTCGGCCCGATCCACGAAGCACTACAAGGCCGCGGCGAAGACTGGCGCATCCTCCTGCTGCCCGACCACTACACCCGGGTCGACAACCGCAAGCACGACCCGACCCCGGTCCCGTTCCTGATGGCCGGCAAAAACGTCCGCTCCGTCCGCGAACTGCCCTTCAGCGAACAAAACGCCGACAGCTCCGACCTGCACATCGACTTCGGCCACGAGTTGATGGAGTATTTCCTCCACAGCGGGCTGGGGTGATTCACTCGGGGAAGATGCTCCCCATACCTAAGAAGCCCACGTTGTGACAACGTGGGCTTGAGTGCGTGTGATTGATTCTAAGGCGATCAGTCGTGGCGCTTCATAATCTGTACACGGTCCCTGTTCTTGTTCCCCGACGCTCAATCCGAACCCTGCTACCGCCCCCAGCCGCCCTTGGCTTCGTCCTCAAACTCGCCAACGATCACCGCGGTGCTGCCCATCGCGTGGAGTTGATCGAGCTGGCGCTTGCCGATGCGGACGGACATCGTGACGGTGTCGCCTTCATAGTTCCGTTCCAGCACGTTGGCGCGGTTTTCCAGGAAGTGGATGGCTTTGCCGTCGCCGCAGGAGAGTTGAAGCGACAGGTCGATCGTCCCGCCACGGGCCTGGGCGCGGACCGCATCGATCACGGCGTCGAGCCCGTCTTGCGTCTTGGCGCTTAAGGGGATGCTCCCGGGGTGTTCCTGCTGGATGACCAAGAGGTCCGCGTTGTGCGTCAGCAGGTCGGTCTTGTTCAGCAGCAGCAGCCGTTTGGGCGTCGTCGCGTCGATCTCATCAAGCACATCCATCACTGTGCGGTACTGATGCTCGGCCCGGGGGTGCGAGACGTCCAGCACAACCAGCAGCAGGTCGGCGTGGACCGCCTCTTCCAGCGTGGCTTTGAAGCTGGCGACCAGGTGGTGTGGGAGGTTGCGGACAAATCCGACCGTGTCCGAGAGCATCACCGCGTCACCGCCGCCTAAGTCCCACTTGCGGGTCCGTGTCGAGAGCGTGGCGAAGAGTTTGTCGTCGGCGTAGGCCCCGCCCTCACCGTCGCCGGACACCTCGATGGCGGTGTTGAACAGCGTGCTCTTGCCGGCGTTGGTGTAGCCGACCAGGCAGACGGTGTAAAAATCCTTGTTGCGTGCCTGGACCTCGCGGGTCTTTCGGCCCTGCACATCCTTGATCTCGCGCTTGAGCTGCGCCTTTTTTCGTTGCACGATCCGCCGGTCGACTTCTAGCTGTTGCTCGCCGGGGCCGCGCGTCCCGATCCCGACCGGCGATCCACCGGCGATCCGTTCGAGGTGGTCCCACATCGCACGCAGGCGCGGGTAGGTGTATTCAAGCTGCGCCAATTCGACCTGCAGCCTCGCCTCGTGGGTCCGGGCCCGCGCGGCGAAGATGTCCAAAATCAATTCGCTGCGGTCCAGCACCTTCCGCTCGATCACCTTCTCGATATTTCCGATCTGTGACGGCGACAGGTCGTTGTCGAAGATGACCACCTGCGCATCGTGGACCTCGCACATCATCTTCAGCTCTTCGACCTTGCCCTTGCCGATGAACGTCTTGGGGTTGGGCTTGCTGAGCTTTTGCATGAGCTGGTCGCAGCAGATCGCCCCCGCGGTGTCGGCCAGGGATCGCAGTTCGGAAAGTGGATCGTGCGGGTCGGACCCGTCGTTGGGCAGCAGACACCCGACGAGGATCGCCCGTTCCCGCTGCACCGCTAATTGTTCTCGCTGCATCTGCGTCAAGGCTGTCTCCCATGTCCCCTTTGGCTCAGTGTATTCCAGAGCCCGGTTAATGCAGGATCTTAGTCTACAGACAATCCCGGACAATTAATGGACAGCCAATGTGCTGCCGAATCGGACGGTTGATCTCCTGTGGCCACTTTCTCTATCTTCTGCATCGCCCGGACCATGGATTTATCTACCATCGTGTGTTCAATACAGCTGTCATCCTTCAACCCAAGCGCCGCAAGGGCGCGGGTCGTGGTGTCGGTTACAAATATCCGCATGACCGGTTCGTCGATTGATATGTGATGCTCTGCCACGCTTGGCCGGGGTAAGCTATCCGAAAAACTCAAGACAGCACGGTTATGAATCTCCAATGGATGGGCCTCGACCGCGACAACCCGAACCGTGGGGGCCGCCGGTGATTCTTCGGCCTTTGTCTGCGAGTCCAACAGGCCATCCAACAGGGCGATGTAAACCCCCTCGCTTTCATTCCGGAAGGCGGTGTTCGGCTTAAAATCCCCGCCCAGAGTCAGGGATGAATAAGTTATGCCTTGTTCATCCAATAAACGACCGAGTATCTGATACATCTCTGCGAAGTGAGTAACCAGCACCGTTGCCCGGCCCCGCGACTCATTTTCCATCGCAATACGCATCATAGCTTTTAGCTTCGCCTCTTCACTAAGCCACACATGGAATCGGAGGCGTGGTTTCGGATCGGATCGGCGTAGCCAACCAAACATATCGATTCTCCCTTGAACAATTCGCATTCATTGAGACAGGGCCTTATCCGTCACCAGTTGTTCTCGTTGCATCTGCGTCATAGCCCAGCCATTCTAGTAGGGATTAGGGGTTGGGGGTTAGGGATTTGGGATGAAGAACGGGGATGAACACAGATGAACACGGGTTCAGATCCATGGTCCTACGGCCTCTGCGCATCCGCGTTGCCCCGTGTCTTAACCCCCAAATCCCAACCCCCAATCCCCAACGTCTGCCCACCCCATGACCTGCCTATTTGTACGGTGTATGTTAGGTATTTATGGGCCCCCTCAAATACCTGTTTCTGGATATGAACAGCTACTTCGCCTCGGTCGAGCAGCAGGACCATCCAAGGCTGCGGGGCCGGCCTGTGGGCGTCGTCCCGACCATGGTCGCAACCACCTGCTGCATCGCCGCCAGCTACGAGGCCAAGGCCCTGGGCGTCCGGACCGGTATCGCCGTGAAGGATGCCTGGAGGCTGTGCCCGCACATCCAGCTCGTCGAGGCCCGGCCCAGGCGCTACGTCGAGGTCCATCACCAGATCGTCGAGGCGGCCGAGTCCTGTCTGCACATCGACCAGGTCTCATCCATCGACGAGATGTACGGCCGGCT
>JAJDCU010000040.1 GCA_029260655.1 Phycisphaeraceae bacterium | reverse complement strand
AGGCGGGAGGGGTTTTAAGGCTGCGGGTCAATCCTCGGAGGGGGGCGGGTCGGATAGGAAGTCGGCGAGTTCGGTCCGGGGTGGGCTGTGGGCGTTGCGGACGTAGAAGCCGGAGGTGTGTGTGCCGACGGCGACGGATTGTTGGACGTTTAGGCCGGCGAGTTGGGCGAGGCAGAAGCCGGCGTTGAAGTTGTCGCCGGCGCCGGTGGAGAGTTTGGGGTTGGCGGTGAACGGCCCGAAAAACCGGCCGGACTCGACCTTATCGCCCCCGGAGCCCCCCACGCGCACGGCGGCGGCGGCGCTCTTTCTGGGGTGGATCACGACGCAGTAGATATTCAGCTTCTCGCGGATCGCCCGGCAGGTGGATTCGATCGCTTCTTCGGGGTCACCCTCAATCGTCAGGTCAAGGACGTCGGCGACCTGACTGGATTCGCTTAGGTTCATCCCAAGGATCGTATCGGCCCGGGCGTCAAGCTTCGTTATCAACCCAAGCGCGCGGGCGATGTCTTCACGGGTCCGCTTGGCGGGGTCGGCCAGGTCGATGAAAATCAGCCTCCGATCAGCGGCACCCTCGTTTGCCAGCGTGTCGTCAATCAGTTTCTGCCAGATGGATTCGAGCTTGGGGAGCATGGTCCAGTTGACCATCCCGATCAGGCGGCTTTGTGTGACGACCTGCTTGAATGTATCCGGGCCCATGACTTTTTCGACCGCTGTGTAGTCCAGGCCGGCCAGGGCCTGGTACTTGCCGAGCATGAGCTTGCCGTCGTTGAACTCGAGCGCGTCGGTGAAGCCGGGGTTGGCGACGGTGTGGACGGCGGCGCGCTTGGCGAAGCCTTCAAAGACCGGGTTCAACTCGGGATAACCCAGGGCCCCGATATAGGTGACGTTAAGCCCGGCGGCGCTGAGCGCGTTGGCCATGATCGGGCCGTTGCCGCCGAGTTTTTCACGGGTGGTGACCAGCTCGAAGTTGGAGCTGTGCCCGGCGGCGGCGGAGATTTTCTTTCCGAAGCGATCAATCGTGGGGATCGGTTCGTATTGATCGACGCAGGTGCGTTTATCGACGACCTGGATGATCGAATCGACGAACCCGTCGAAGCCGACGAGCACCGGCGTGGCGACGGCGTCCTTTGCGAAACGTCGCAGCCCGTCGGCGGCCTGGCGGGCGATATCGGCGCGGTCGGTCATCGGCGTGGCTCCTGAGGGTCGGCAACAATGAACCCGGCAAGGTTAGCAGAACCGCCGGGGGCCGCAACGGGACGGGGCGGGCGATCTGCTAGGGTATGGACGGCCGATTTCGGGAGTGCTGCGGCGGAGCAGGCGTGAATCAAAGTGACCCACACAACGAGCCGCGGCACTCACCTGTGAAAGCGGCGTTGGTGGCGCTGTTTCGGCCTGTGACGGCGGTGCGGCGCGGCGACCACCTGGCGCTTGGCTGGGCGTGGCTGGTGCATGGGGTCGGGGTTGCGATGGTGCTTAGCGTCATCCTGGTGTTGACGGCGTGGAGCGATGTCCGAGGCCGGGTCCCCGCCACGCCCATCCGGGTCGTGCGGTCGTTGAAGCGGCTACTGTCTGACATGGTAGCGGAGCTTGACTCAGCGCCGGGCTGGGTGTTGCTGATATTCACCGTGCTGTTCGTCGAGTTCTGTCTCTGGTTCACCGCGGTGGTGGCGATGTCCTGGTCGGCTAGGGAGGAGCCGCTGCGCGCAAGCTACCGCCGATCGGTGCGGAGGCTGATGCTTCTGACACCTCACGCGGCAACCGTCGTGGCGGGGGTTGGGTCGGTCATGGTCTGGCTTAGCCGGCTTGAGACCGCATGGTGGAGACGGACATCCGGAGATAAATGGGATGCAGTGCCGTGGTACGTGGCATACGCCGAGAACATCGCAATGGCACTGGTTGCGTTTGGGTGTTTGTGGTCGCTTGTCATCTTCCTTAAAGCGCTTGGCTGCCGGGTGCCGCCGGCGATGAGCCGGTGGCCTGCGCGTTGCGAGGGCTGCGGGTACCAGTTGACGGGGACACACAAAGACAGCGACTGCCCGGAATGCGGGTTGGCGGTGTCGGCGACGATCGGGTGCGACATTCGCCTCGGCACGGTGACGCCGGGGCGTGGATGGTGCTGGGTCTCGGGCTGGTGGCTCGCCCAGAGCTACCAGGCGGTGCGGCGGCCGACCGCGCTGGGCAAGAAGCTGCACGTGCTCTCGCCGGACCGCGGGCACCGGCTGTGCCTGGCGGTGACGCTGGGGGTGTTGATGCTCAGCGCGCCGCTTGCGATGGGGTTGGTCTATTACATGGTGGAATCCCCGACCAGACCCAGGGGGGGCATTAACTGGCGGGAGTTAGTAGAGGTCACGCTCATGGGCGGCACGATACTGGGCCTGCTGATGGTGGCGACGACGGCGGGGGTCGCGCTATTGGGAGCGGGGATCATCGGCTCGGTCGAGGGCCGGCGTCACGGGCGGAACCTGATGCCGGCGGCGGTGCGTGCGGCGTGCTACACCAGCGCGTTTGCGCTGCTGTGGGCGGGGGTGTTCTGGGTAAACCTGATTGTTCTTATCGTGGTGATGTTCGACGGCTTGCTGAACCAGATCGCGGCGCAATACAACATCGACATGGAGCTGCTGGTGTTCTTCTGGCAGTTCGGGCTGCTTGGGGTTGGGCTGATGATCTACCTGGCCCTGATCGGACGGGCGACCCAGGCCGCGCGGTACGCCAACTGGTAAAACGCCCGGGCCTTCGGCCCGGCGCTAAACGGGGGATGTATGCGGCGGCGTGTGGCGCGAAACGTCGGGGGCGATGTGGCGGTGGGTGTGGCAAGCGAATATCCTTACACCCACTATGAGCACTTATGATTTTCAGGCCATCGAAAAGCGCTGGCAGGACACCTGGGCCGGGGACAAGACCTTCAAGGCCCCGGGCCCGGCGGACGAGGGGTTTGACCCGGAAAAACCCAAGTTCTATGCGCTGAGCATGTTCCCCTACCCATCCGGCGCGGGGATGCACATGGGCCACGCGCTGAACTACACCAGCACCGACATCGTCGCCCGGTACAAGAAGATGTGCGGCTTGAACGTCCTGCACCCGGTGGGGTACGACGCCTTTGGGCTCCCGGCCGAGCAGTACGCGGTCGAGAAGAACGTCCACCCCAAGGTCACGACCGACCAGAACATCGCCAACATCACCGCGCAGTTCAAGACGCTGGGGATCTCGTTCGACTGGGACCGTTGCCTGTCGACGACCGACCCGGGGTATTACAAGTGGACGCAGTGGATCTTCCTGCAGCTATTTAATAGTTGGTTCGACCCGGTGTCGTGCAAAGCCCGGCCTATCGCCGAACTGATCCAGGCGCTGGAAACCGGCGAGTACGACGTGGGACCGGACGGGTCGCTGGTCAGCGATTCGGCGGAAGGCGTGATGGACACGCTCGGCGGGGTCGAGCCGGGGGCGCGCAAGTGGACCGAGCTTGCGCCCGACCAGCAGTCGCGTTTGCTGGATGAGTACCGGCTGGCGTACCTGGCCGAGGTCCCGGTCAACTGGTGCCCGGTGCTGGGGACCGTGCTCGCCAATGAAGAAGTGACCAACGAGGGCAAGAGCGACCGCGGCAACCACCCGGTTTTCAAACGCCCGATGAAGCAGTGGATGCTGCGGATCACCGCGTACTGCGACCGGCTTTTGGAGGACCTGGAGCAGGTCGATTGGCCCGAGCCGATCAAGCTGATGCAGCGGAACTGGATCGGGCGCAGCGAGGGCGCGGAGGTTCACTTCCCGCTGGCGTTTGGTACCGCGGAGTCGGCCGAGGATGTTATCACCGTCTTCACGACTCGGCCGGACACGCTGTTCGGCGCGACGTACATGGTGCTGGCGCCCGAGCACCCGCTGGTTGATGCGGTGACCACCGATGAGCAGCGCCAGGCGGTCCGGATGTATCAACAGCAGACCGCGGCGCGCTCGGACATCGACCGTCAGGCCGAGGCCAAGGAAAAGACCGGCGTGTTCACCGGGGCGTACGCGCTGAATCCGGTCGACAACGACAAGGTTCCGATCTGGATCGCCGACTACGTCATGATGGGCTACGGGACGGGCGCGATCATGGCGGTGCCGGCGCACGACCAGCGCGACTTTGACTTCGCCAGGCAGTTTGGCCTGCCGATCAAGCCGGTCGTCCTCCCGACGCAGGACTGGCTTAAGCACCACGCGCCGGGCGGCTGTGACAAGCAAGACACCAACGACCTGATCGCGCACTACGCGACGGCGACCGAGACATTCGATGCGGCGTTCAGCGGGACCGGCGCGGGGATTAATTCCGAGAACGACGAGGTCAGCCTCAACGGCCTGCTCACCCCGGACGCGAACTCGGCGATGACCGACTGGCTCGATCGCAGGGGATTTGGGCGCGGCACCGTGCAGTACAAGCTGCGGGACTGGCTTTTCAGCCGGCAGCGGTACTGGGGCGAACCGTTCCCGATCCTGCATGCATCCGACGGACGGATCGCCGCGGTTGATGAGGCGGACCTGCCGGTCGAGCTGCCGCCGATGGACGACTTCAAGCCCCACGCCAGCGACGACCCCGACGCCCCGACGCAGACCCCGCTTAGTCGGGCGCCCGACAGCTGGAAGTTCGTCGAGCACGGCGGGGAACGCTTCACCCGTGAGCTGAACACGATGCCGCAGTGGGCCGGGTCCTGCTGGTACTACCTTAGGTTTCTGGACCCCGACAACAACCAGAGGCTGGTCGGCGAACGGGACGAGCGCTACTGGATGGGTGACAACGGCATCGACCTGTACGTCGGCGGCGTCGAACACGCGGTGCTGCACCTGCTGTACGCACGGTTCTGGCACAAGGTGCTGTTCGACCTGGGCCATGTCGGCACGGCTGAGCCGTTCGGCAAGCTGTTTAACCAGGGCTACATCCAGGCCCACTACTACGAAGACGAGCGCGGCGTGCGTGTCGAGGCCGACCTGGTTGTCGAGAAGGACGGCGCGTTTCTTTACGAGGGCCGACCGGTCAAGCGGCTGTTCGGCAAGATGGGCAAAAGCCTGAAAAACTCCGTCATCCCCGACGAAGTCATCAAGCGGTACGGGACCGACACGCTACGTCTGTTCCTGATGTACCTGGGCCCGCTGGATCAATCCAAGCTGTGGAACCCCAAGGACATCGTCGGCGTGCACCGGTTCCTGCAACGGCTGTGGCGAAACTTCGTGGACGATGAGACCGGCGAGTTGAAGGTCAACAGCGACCGGACGGACGAGGCGCTGAAGCGCAAGCTGCACAAGACGATCAAGCGCGTGACCGATTCGATGGACGCGATGGCGTTCAACGTGGCGATCGCGGCGCTGATCGAGCTGAACAACGACCTGGTAGCGCTTGAAAAAGTCCCCCGCGAAGTCGCGGAGAACATGCTGCCGTTGCTCGCGCCGTCTGCGCCACACATCTGTGAAGAGCTGTGGCAACGCATGGGGCATGAAGACTCGATCAGTACCGCCGACTGGCCCGAACACGACCCGGCGTTGCTCATCGAGGACACGATCGAATACCCCGTGCAGGTCAACGGCAAGCTGCGCGGCAAGGTCACCGTCCCCGCCGACGCCGACGACGCCGAGATCGAGGCCGCGGCGCGTGCAGATGAAAACGTCGCGGCGCACATCGAGGGTAAGGCCGTCCGAAAAATCATTGTAATCAAGGGGCGGTTGATCAACATAGTTGTCGGGTAATTGGCAGTATCAGTCACACGGCAGCCCGGGCGACCCGCCCTTCGCTACGCTCAGGGACAGCGTTGAGGCCGCAAACCCTAGACCCCAGACCCCGGACCCTATACCCTATCCCTAATGATCCTTCTCATCGACAACTACGACAGCTTCACCTACAACCTGGTTCAGCGGATCGGGGAGTTGGATGCAACGCTTGACCTGCGGGTGATCCGTAACGACAAGGTCACGGCCGACGAGGCGGTGGCGCTGAATCCGGATCATGTGATCGTCTCGCCGGGGCCGTGTACGCCGTTGGAGGCGGGGGTGAGTTGCGACATCATCAAGGCGTTCGCGGGGAAGGTGCCGCTCTTGGGTGTGTGCCTTGGGCATCAGTCGATCGGCCACAGCTACGGGATGGTCGTGCAGCAGAACGACAAGCTGATGCACGGCAAGACGTCGCCGATCCACCACGACGGGAAGACGATCTTCGCTGGGCTGAGTAACCCCTTCATCGCGACACGCTACCACAGCCTGATCATCCGAAAAGACAGCTTCGACGACAAGCGCTTCGAGCTGAGCGCCTGGACCGACGACGGCGAGATCATGGGCCTGCGCGCCAAGCCCGGCGTGTTCGGCGACGCCCCGCTGGAAGGCGCACAGTTCCACCCGGAGAGTTTTTTGACACTCGAAGGCCCGAGGATGCTGGCGAACTTTCTGGGGTTGCCGGCTCCGAAGCTTGAGCAGATCGGCTAAGCCACGCCGAACGCTTCTGCCGCGGCCCACCCCGACATCGCCGATCGGCCGGGCGGGATACGTCCCACATCCGCACAGCATCGACCCGATATTCTCTGAGACGCGATCCACCCGACGCTATAATCTCAGGCGGATATCTACCTGATCACAGCCCGCATCAGCCAATACAAGAGGGAGCGGACATGCAAAGCCATGAACTGGACTACGAGATTGTCGGCGACGATATGCAGATGGTGCTGGTCGAACTGGACCCCGGCGAGACGGTGATCGCCGAGGCCGGGGCGATGAACTACCTGGAAGACGGGATCACGTTTGAGGCCCGGATGGGCGATGGCTCGGTCGCCAATGAAGGCCTGATGGGCAAGCTTCTCTCGGTCGGCAAGCGTGCGTTGACCGGCGAATCCCTGTTCATGACGCACTTCACGCATCAAGGCGCCGGCAAGAAGCACGTCGCGTTCGCGGCCCCCTACCCGGGCAAGATCATCCCGGTCGACTTGCCCAGCGTCGGCGGCGAGTTGATCTGCCAAAAGGACGCCTTCCTCTGCGCCGCGATGGGCACACAGGTCAGTATCGCGTTCCAGAAAAAGCTCGGCGTCGGGTTCTTCGGCGGCGAAGGGTTTATCTTGCAGAAGCTGCGCGGCGACGGGCTGGCCTTTATCCACGCCGGCGGGACGATCATCAAACGGGAGTTAGGCCCCGGCGAGTCGCTGCGCATCGACACGGGATGCGTAGCGGCGTTCGATTCGAGTGTTGACTACTCGATCGAGCGGGCGGGGAATCTTAAAAGCATGTTCTTCGGCGGCGAGGGCCTGTTCCTGGCGACGCTGACCGGCCCGGGTACGGTGTGGGTCCAGAGCCTCCCGTTTAGCCGGATGGCGGACCGCATCATCGCGCACGCGCCCTCCCAAGGCGGGTCAGCCAAGGGCGAAGGTTCGATCCTCGGCGGGATCGGCCGGATGCTCGACGGCAATTAGATGATGACCTTACGGAGTGGCTCCGGGCAGAATTGGCGCTTCGAATTACACAGCCTCTGAAAGATCAGCAGCGCCATCCGGATGCGGCAGGGGCTGGTGGTGGTGACGGCTATGAGTTTGGCCGGGCGATCACCCCCCGCGCCCGGCTTATGAAAAGAGCCCACGCCGGTGAAGCCGTGGGCTCTTAGAAAGTTTTCTCGACCCCGCGCGGCCCTACCCCACCGATAGGGCCGCCGCGGTTTAGCCGAGTAATGCCAGGACGCTGGATGCGGTGCTGTTCGCGATCGCCAAGGTCGATGTGCCCGCCTGCTGGAGGATCTGGGCGCGTGTGAGCTTGGCGGTTTCATCGGCGAAGTCGGTGTCGCGGATGATGCTCTCGGCGGCGGTGAGGTTCTCGACCGCGATCTGCGAGCTCCGCAGCGTGGTCTGGAGTGTATTGCGCTCGAACGCGCCTAGCCGGCCTCGGAGGATCGAGACCTGGTCGATCGATTCGTCCAGGACCAGGGAGGCCTTGCGCGCCTGTTCGGCGGGGTCCGAGCCCTTGACCAGGGAGTTGTCGCCGCCGGACTTCACCGAGCTGAGGAACCCGGCGATGGAGTTGCCCAGGTTATTGGCGGTGACGGACTGGATCCCGAACCCGATCTGCTGTTGGGTGTTGACCGTGGGGCCGATCTGGTAGGTCGCCCCACCGCCGGTGATAGTAAAGTTGTAAGGCGCGTTCAGTGTCTGCGCGGCCGCGGAGGTCAGCGACAGCTCGAGGCTGAGGGTGGTGGTCCGCAGCGTGACGTCCATTCCGTCGCCCAAGGCGAGGTTGCCGTTGACCAGGGCAAGCACATCGGCGCCCTCGTCGCGATTGACGACGGTGCCGTTGAGCGCATCAACGCTGTTGAAACTAGCCCCATCGTCGAGCTTCTTGACCGCGACGAAGGAATCGGAGCCGAAGGCCGTGCTGTTGAGCTGGATACCTGATGTATTCACCAGGCTGGCGGACACACCCAGGGCATCGGAGACGGTGTTGATCCCGAAGACGACCGAGGACAACGAGGTGCCGGAGACGAACTCGAAGACCTCGACGCCGTTGACGCCCGCGACGGAGAAGGTGACGCTTGACAACAACGTCGTGGGGGCCGCCGGGTTGGACGCGGAGAGGAACAGCGCCGCTGTCTCGGCGGAGTTGAGGACCTCAACGGTGACGGGCATGGTTGCGTTGGTCCCGAAGTTCACGCCGGTGACGCGCAGATCGGTGATCTGGCTGGCGATCAGGCCCTGGTTGATGTAGTCCAGGGACCCGTTGAGCAGCTTGAGCCCGGCGAAGCTGGTGGTGTTGGCGATCCGGGTGATCGAGTCGATCGCCGAATCGATCTGGAGCTGGTTGGCCTCGATCTCCTCTTCGGAGAAGGCACCGGTGTTGGCCGACTCGATGATCAGGCTCTTCATCGAGATCAGCAGCGCGCCGATCTCCGAGAGCGAGCTCTCGGCGGTGGCGATGACGTTGGACGCCCGCTCGATGTTGTCCACCGCCTGCGAGACGCCGGAGATCTCGGTCCGCAACCGCTCGGAGACGATCAACCCCGCGGGGTCATCGGCGCCTCGGTTGATCTTCAGCCCGGTGCTCAGCCGTTGGAGCCGCACGGCCAGGTCGTCGTTGGCCCCTGCGAGGTTGCGCTGGGCGATCATGGATGAAACGTTGGTGTTTATGCGTGTCATAGACAATCCTCCTTGATTGTCGCGTGTGCCTGTCCGGCGTTAGCGGCCGGTGGCATTCGTTCGGGGTCTGGTATCCGGTTTAGGCCCTGTGCGATAAACATCCTCTACCCGCGCGGGCGGCCTCGTTCCTCGATCTATGGTTTCTGCGCGCCCGGCGGCTTGCCGTTTTGCTTGCGCAGGTTCTGGTCGGCGACACTCAGGTCGTTCACCTGGACCCCGGTGGCCGAGGCGTTCTCCCGCTGGATGGCCTCGTAGACCTCCTTGCGGTGCACCTGGACCTGACGGGGCGCCGAGATGCCCAGCCTGACTTTGTCCCCACGGATATCGACGATGGTGATCTCGATCTCGTCGCCGATCATGATCGTCTCGTCGCGTTGACGGGATAGAACCAGCATCGGTTCGGGCTCCTTCCTTGGGCCGTTTCGCGTTCCCGCCGCTTCCTTGCGTCGGTCCCGTTACGCTTGTGTTGTTTTCATCCTGTCTCAAATCACGTCTCGTCGCCGCGTGTGGGCGCTGTGCCACGCGCGGCCAACCTCAGGCCGAAGCCGCGTGCACCGCGGCCCCCAACTCGATCAGGGGCACCCGTGTCGTAAACCGCCGGTCGCTGAGCACCAACTGCTGGCCGACCCGCTTGCCGCAATGGACCACCAGCGGTCCCTGGAGGTTCCCCGTGAGCACCTGGTCCCGCTTGTTCACGATCACGAAGACCTGCGCCTCGTCCAGCGACTCGATGCCCATCTCCTGCATCTGCTCGGGCTTCAAGGGCACCTTGTACGTCGGGACAAACAGGCTCGGGTCGGTGACGACGAACGCCAGGTCCGGCAGTTCGATCGACTGAAGCCACCAGAAGTAGCTCTCATCACCGGCCTCGATCAGCACGTACTGCTTGTACTTGGGGAACCCCAGCATCCCCTTGGGGAAACTGATGATCCGGGTCTGGTCCACATCTACTTCACCGAAACGCGAGGTATTGATCAGCATGACCACGATCCTCAAACACGGCCCGTCCATCCTGGAAATCACACCCGGCGAAATACCGGGGCGACGGCTTCCTGCCGTCTTCTGTCCTGACCCGTGGCTGGCCGATTCGCCGCCGGGCCGCGCAAGTCCTGCGCCGGTTAGCGCAAGAAGTCCAAGAAACTCAGTTGCAGGTTTTGCGCTCCAACCTGCAACGTGGCTTGTAGCTGGGTCTGTAGCTGCTGGAACCGCGTGATGACCTCGGTCAAATCTGCGTCCTGAAAATCGCTTAGTATCGTCTTTTCCATCACTTCAAGGTCCTCTGACCGCTGCTGCTGCCGTTCTACACGCTGCGCCCTGACGCCGGCCGTGGCACGGGCCTGGGTGATCGAGTCGATATCCGACTCGATACTGTTACCAGCAAGGGTGATGCCACGCGTGTCATCCTGGAGCAAAGAATTTCGTAAATCCGTCAGATGGGTAAAAACATTCTCGACACGGACCGTTGTCAGGTCCGCGCTTTGGAAAGTTAGCGAGGTGGGGTCCTCCTTGAGGATGCCCAACTGGTCGGCGACCAGGCTCTGATCGACGCGGTTGATGGTGAACCCGTTGGCGCCGGCGGTCATATCCTGGAACTCAATCCCGTTGCCGGTGCTCGCCAGCCCGGTGGAGAAATCCACGCCGATCGTGAGACCGGCAAAGATCGCGGACACATTGATCGCGGTCATCAGCTCGCTCACGGTGGTCACACCGTCGACGTTGACCGCGAAATTCGTGCCGTTGTTCAGTGTGAGCTGGAAGTCATCCTTGCCGGTGACCGGTTCCATCCCCAGGCCGTCGCGGAAGTCCGCCAGCTTGGTGTTCAGGCCGTAGGTCCGCAGGCCCAGGTCCGCGGCGGTGCTCCCGCCGTTCTCACCGATCGCCAGGCGGAGGCCGCTGACCTCGCTGACCAGGTCCAGGCCGTCGGCCGAGTTGTTGATCTGAAGACGCAGGCCCAGGCCAAGCGAATCGATTTCGTTGACCATGTCCTGGACCGTGGTGGCGGCGGAAAAGTCGGCGATCCGGGTCTGCTGGCCCTGTGTGATCGACAGGCCGTTGACGAAATCGACCGCGGTCGACAGATCCACCAGGTTGGTGGTGAGCATCAGTTGACGGTTGAGGTCCCCGCCCACCAGCGTTGACCCGCCGGGCGCCAGGGCGCTTAAGTTGATCCCCAGGTCCCCGGCCGTCTGCGCCGTACCGATGTCGGCGATCACGATGCTATGCCCGGCGTTGTTGGTCAGATTGAACCCCGTGCCGTTGATCGCCAGCGCCCCGGCGGTCGGGTCGATGGTATTGATCGCGTCGTTGATACGGGTCCGCACGTCCCCGAGGGTGTCGGCGGTGGTCAGATCGACCGAGACCAGCGTGCCATCGACCGTGAGGTTGACCGCGCCTTTTCGGATGCCCATGCTCTGCGCACCGTCGACCGAGACGAGGGTGGTCCCTGCGGTGGCGCTTGGGTTCAGGTCGTTGTCGGTCTTGACGCGCGAAGACAGCGCCCCGAAGGCCTCGACCCCGTTGCTGGTAAAGGCGTGCTGCTCGATCAGGCCCGCGTCCCCAAACAGATTCGTTTCCGAACCGACGTAGCGGATACCCCCGATGAACTCCTCGAAGACCCGGCCGCCTTCCGCCGCGCCCGCGTCGCCGCCGAACAGCGACAAGCCATTGAACTGCCGGTTCGCCAGGTCTAATAGACCCTTGATCTGCGAGTCGATCACCAACGCCTCGGCCTGACGCTCCTCGGCGCTGGAGTGGATCAGGCTCGACGCGATCGTCTTGGCCTCCACCGCGATGTTCGCCGACTCACCCAGTGCCTGGTCGACGTTATTCAGCATCGACAGGGCGCCCTGAAGGTTTTTCTGGTACTGATCGCGGGCGCTTAGCGTCTCGCGCAGGAACAGGATTGCCGACACGTTGCTCGGGTCGTCCGACGGCACCGACTGCTTCTGACCCGTGCTGATCTGACGCTGGGCATCGAACAGCCCCGCGTTGGTCTGACGCAGACGCGACAGCATCAGATTGCTGAGCATCTGTGAAGTCGTTCGGGTTATCGCGGGTGGAGATGCCATGGTGTGGTGGCTAGTGGTTAGTAGTTAGTGATTGACGGTTGGTGCTGCTTTTGAAGCGCCGCGACTTGTCGCGGCTTGACTCATTGGGATCACACGGCGGCGATGAGTGTCTGGAACATCTCGTCGATCACGGTCAGGAACCGGGCACTGGCCTGGAATGCACGCTGGTACTGGATCAGGTCGATCGCCTCCTCGTCGGCGTTCACGCCTGAGATCGACTGGCGCTGGTTGGTGAGGCCTTCACGGATGACGGAGTCGGCCTTAAAATTCTCGCGGGCCTGGGCCTGGCGTACGGCGAAGTCTTCGACGTGGCGGTTCCAGAACTGGGTCAGGCTCAGGCCGTTGAGCGGGGTCAGGCCCTGGTCACGCAGAGCGGAGATAGCCAGGGCGTTGGTGTTGTCGCCGGGGTTCTGACCGTCGGCGCTGGATGCGGCGGCGGCAATCAAATGGGGGCTGGCAACCAGCAACCCGTTGACATCGATATCGAACGCATCCCTGCCGGTGAAGAACGTGTTCACACCCAGCGCCGCCAGCACACCCGAGCTGTCGTCGCTGAAACTGATCTGGAAGTCGTTGCTGTCGGCGGTGATCTGGAGCCGGCCGTCGCTGGTGACGGTCGCGCTCACGTTGGCGGCCGCGTCGATGTCGGCGGCCAGACTCGTCAGGGTCGTATCACCGGCGGGGTTGATCCCGTCCAGGTCGATGTTGACCGTTGTCGTGATGACACGCCCGGTCGACTTTTGCACGATGTGAAGCTGGAACGAGCCGTGCGACGGGACGACGGCCAGGTCGGCCGACGGGTCGTTCAGCGCGACGGTCGCGTCGGGGATCGTCGTCGCGCCCGTGACGGCGTCTAGCAGGTCAATGCCCTGGCCCTGGCTGTGCAGGCGGTTGACCTGATTGATCAACTGCTCGGCCAAGGTGTCCATCGCGCCGATCGCGTCCTGGATGTCCTGCTCCTTGAACTGGATCAACGCGCCAAGCTCCCCGGAGCTGATGTCCAGCGGGCTCTTGTCTGCGGAGATCACCACCTTCGTCACCGTCTGGCCGTTGACCGTCTCATTCAGAAGTTCGATACCCCGGCTTCGGTTGTTCAGGATGATCGGCAGCGATCCGATAAACACGTCGACCGAACCGCTGCTCTGCTCGACCGTGGAGATATCCAGGAACTTCGACAGCTCAGACAGCAACTGGTCGCGCTGGTCGCGCAGGCCCGGCGCCCCGCCCGAGCCCTTGCTGGCAACCGCGATCTGCCGGTCCAGCTCGGCGATCCGGGTCATCAGGTCGTTGGCCGCGGCGACCGACTGATCGATCTGGCTGACGGTCTGCAACTGGACGTTGCCCAGTTCCGAGTCGAGGTCGCGGATGAACCCGGCCAGGCTCGACGCCTGCTCGACAAGCAGCGTGCGCAATGACACGTCCTGGGGGTTGTTGGAAAGCTGGCTAAAGGCGTTGAAGAACTCGCCGAGGCTTGTGGACAGGTCGGTCCCGGTGAACTCGTTCTCGATCGCCTCGATCCGGCCGAGCAGTTGCTGGCGGACCTCGGAGGCGGACTGGTCGGAGATCGAACCGCGGAGCCTGGCCTCGAGCGCCTCGTCGATCACGCGGGTGATGGACTGGATCATCACACCTCGGCCCAGGAACAGGCCCGGTCCGATCTCCTGGGACCGCTGGGGCGCGAGCGTGATCTTCTGACGGTGGTACCCGTCGGTCGCGACGTTCGCCAGGTTCTGCCCGACGACCTGCAGCGCCGTCTGCGACGCCAGCAGTCCTGTCCGACCGATCTGTAATGCCCCGCCGAGTCCCATGGGTAGTAGCCTTTAGCTGTTTGCTATGAGCCGTTAACAGTTCGTGCTACGCGGTGGCGCTGAAAGTGCTCACCGCGGCGTTTGACTGGGGGAACGCCCCCCGGCTGCCGTAGGTCGAAACCCCCGTGGAGATCGCTCCGATCGTCTGGACGATCCCCTGCATGTGCTTGGCCAGAGACTCGGTAGCCCGGCGGACGATCGACGTCTCCTCCTGGACACAGCGCATCCGGTCGAGCAATTGCTGGCGCGTGACCAGGAGCCGACCACGCACCGGCTCGCCCAGCCGTTCGGCCAGGTCCGCCAGACACATCGGCTCGGACGCGCCGGGCTCGACCACCAGTGTCAGGTCCGCAACCAAACGGAGCCGATCCTTCTCAAGCTCCGCTATTTTCATCGCCTTCTCGTGCTCGAGCGTGCACAGGTCGATCGTCGCGCGCGTGTCGTTGGTGCGGAGCGTGTCACGCTTTTTCTTAAGTAGCTCAAGTAACTCACCGTGCAGCTGTAACTGCTGACGCAGAACCTGCTCGAGGGCGACCAGCTTGGCGGGCATCTGCTTATCCATGCGTGTCCACCCCCTTGGCCGAACCGCTTAACGCCGGCGAACGCTGGATGACCGATCGGTACACCGCGTCCACGATCGAGAAGTCGGACTTGGCGACGATCCGCTCTGCCAGGAGGGTGTCCAGCCGTTGACCGAACACCTCCTCCATCTGACCGCCGTGGAACAGGTCGCTCTTGAACGGGTCGTTGCGCATCTGGGCGAGCATCGGCATGACAAACGTGGTCGCGACCAATTGCTCGGAGCTCTTGCGCAGCAGGTCGAGCCTGGCCTGATCGTCCGAAGCGTTGACCTCGGCGGCGTCCAGCGCGTGGGCGAAGTCTTCGCCGACGCCCGCGCGCTGTGTCAAGGCGGCGGTGGACACCGGGGGCGGGATCAGGTTGTCGGTCGCGTAGACGTTCATCCGGTTCTCACTCGAAAATCAGCCGGGCGTGCAGGTGGCCCGAGGCGTCCATCATCTTGATGATCTCGATGCGGTCCTGGGCATCGACCTTCAGTTGGTTAAAAGCTTCCAGCAGGTCGGCGAGCTTGGCGCCGCCGGTGTCGGCCGGGTCTACCCCGATAAACCGGTCCTCGACCTCGACGGGCTGGACATCGACGGGTTCGGGCAGGGGCGTGATCCGCGTGATCGTCAGCCCGTCGTGTGAGATCGCCACCGGGCTGATCTCCACGTCCCCGGACATCACGATCGTGCCGGTCTTCTCGTTGATGACGACCCGGGCGCCGACGGGCATGAGGTTGGTCGGGAAGCTCATGACCATGATCTTGCCCAGGAACGTGGCCGGGTCGCTGCGTTCCCACATGGGAACATCGATGGTGACGTTCTTAGGATCGACCGCGCGCGCCAGCGGCGGGCCCTCGGGCGCCAGCTCGCCGTTGATCTGGGTCGCCAGGTTGCGTGCGACGGGCCAGGAGGCGTACTCGGGGTCGATCACGAGGGTGACCTGCCCGTTTTGGATGTGTCTGATCATGATGTCGCGCGTGAGCTGCGCGCCGTTTTCGACGACGCCGACCGTCGGGTTGTCCGCGTCTTCGACGCTGATCGATCCCTCGGCAAAGGCGAAGATCATCTCGGCGTCGGGCCTGGGCGCCATCAGGGGGACCATGAACAGCCGCCCGCCCGCTAAGCTCTTGGCCGAGCCGATCGCCGACACCTGCGCATCGACCAGGTCGCCCTCGCGGACGCCGTTAGCCGGGAGCTCGGCGGTGATGGTGACCAGGGCGACATTCTTGGCGTCCTTGAGCTCCGAGGCGACGGTGTTGGGGTCGATGAACCGTCCGATCATCTTCGCAAGCGGCCGCATCGCCGGGAGGAACTTGCCGCCATCACCGGTGCCGTTAAGCCCGACGACCAGGCCCATCCCGATGATCTTGTTGGTCTCCGAGCCCTTGAGCCGGGCGACGTCCTGAACCTGCACCGCACCGGCTGGCGCAACGCCAAGCACGACCAGGAACAAAAGGCTAAAAACAAACTGAACGGCTCGTTGATTCATGATTCGCTTCTCGTCAAGGCCGCATGGCCAGGTGGTGTCTGCGCCAAAGTGGCTAGAAATTGAACAGCCCCTCCAGGAAACGGGTGATAAGACCCTTGCGTGTCGTCTTCTTCAGTTCGCCCTGGTGCTGCTTGCTCATGTGCAGGTCGTACAGCTCGGTCGAGAGCACGGTGTTGTCGGCGGTGATGTCCGCGGCGCGGCACGTCCCGGAGAGGACGATCGTCAACTCCTCCTTGTCGTGCGCGACCATCTGGCGGGCTTCCAGGACCAGTGTCCCGTTGGGCTTGACGTCGGCGATCCGCGCGGTGATCCGGCCTGTCATGCTTTCGGACCGCGAGTAATCGCCCTCGCCCTGGAACTCGTTGGACAGGTCGACCCCGACCTTCGGCTCACCGCCGGCGAAATCATCCTGCTCAAGGACCAGCTCAAGGAGCTTGTCCAGATTGGGGAAATCGGTGACCTCCCCCTCGATCTTCATGTCCTTCTCGGTGTCCAGCGAGGCCTTGAGGTCGGTCTGGAACGACTCGCGGATGATGATCGTGACCAGGTCGTTCTCGGTAAACTGACGCGGCAGAGGGATCGAGACGGCGACAAAGCTGTTGGCGGCGATCGCCGGGGAAAGCTGACCTTCGCCCACAACAGAAGCCGAGGCCGCCGGCTCCTGCCTCAGGTACAGCGACGAGGACTGGCCTATCGCCGAAACCGACGCAGCGCCGATCAACAAAGTTGCCACGACACCTCTCAAGAGAGAAGAGCCTGCGCGAAAAGAAGGCTTGCGGCTTAGCGAAGCCCCGCGAGCGCCACGGGCAAGGGCATCATGATCGGCTTCCATTAATACAGACCCCCTGGGTGTCAAGTTTGTCAAGGCGCCACCTCATATGCATCCCGGCTGTCGATCGCGGCCGACCGCTGCAGGCCCATCGTTGGGTGTGTGAAAACCACGGCCTCGCGCCGGCCCGCGACGGTGGCGTGAAAGGATTCGCCCGTCGCTTCGTTTCGGATCATGATCACGTCGTCGATCGCGCCGTTTTCACCGGCCCGGCCGATCGTTCGGACCACCAGCGAGCCCACCACGCAGCGGACCGTCACCAGCTCGCCGCGTTTGACCATCACCGGGGACTTGACCCGATCCACAAAGACCACCTCGCCGGGGCGCATCGCCGATGACGACTGCTGGCCGACGATCTGTAGCGGGTCGGTGATCGGCACGTCGCTGTCGTCGTCGATGTAGCGCTCACGGACTTCAAGGTTCGACCGTGTGAACAGATCCCCGCGGCCGATCGGCTCGGCGGCGACCACCGTTAGCATCCGGCGTTCGGCCTTGGCGCTGATATGCAGTGTTTTCGAGACGCGTCCGGCCTCGTACAGACGCACCGTGACCGGGACCCGCCCAAGCCTGTTCAGGGCTGTCGGTTCGACCTCGACGGACTGGCCGAGGATCGCGAGGTCAAGCTCTCGGGTGTCGCGCTGGCTGAAACCGAGCCGTAGTTCGCTTAACGGCACGCCGGCCAACTCAGCGATCCGCTGTTCGACCAGCCCGCGCAGTGTCAGGGTCGTCTCCAACCCGATCGGGGTCTGGATGTTTGCGGCGAAAGTTTGGCCACGGTCGACAATCGGGTCCGGGGGCGGCGCCAGCCGTGTGACCTGGCAAACCGAATAACCCCGAAGCGAGACCAGGCCCCAGTTAACGCCGGCCTTGTCCATCGCATCTTCGACATCGTTGACCGATAGTTCCAACTCGCTGCGGCCGTCGCCAAGCGTCCCTACCACCACCGCGCTGAGCGCCCGCGCGGCGGGGCCTTGCAGTTCCGCGATCTGGCCAAGTGTGACCTCCGCGCCCTCAACGCCGATCTGGTCGTACAGGCGGACCGAGTCGGCCTTGGCGGCGATCCCAAACGCCACAACTAACGCAGCGATCAGCAGCATCAGCATCCGGCGGAGCGTGGCGGCGGGTGAGTTGTCCGGCTCGAAATCAAACATGACGATCATCCTTGTTCGTCAGTTACTTAAAACTAGAACCTTCGGAGGTTGCCGATGACCTGCAGCGCCTCGTCGGCGGCCTGGATCGTCTGGCTGTTCATCTCACCCGCACGCTGGGTCTTAATCAGCGTGACCAGTTCGATCACCGGGTCGACGTTCGACGACTCGAGGTACTTGTGCAGGATCGTTCCGAGGGTCCCCTCACCGGGCGTGCCCTCGATGGGTTGGCCCGAGCCCGTGGTCTCGATGAAGATGTTGCCGCCGATCGACTCCAACCCCGCGGGGTTGACGAACGACGCAAGCTGGATCTGACCCAGTTCGGTGGGGGTGTTCGTGCCGGGGGTTACGCCGGAGATGATCCCGTCCGGTGAAATCTCGATCTTGTTTACGCCCTCCGGGATGTTGATCGCCGGCTCGAGCCTGGGCCCGTCGGCGTTGCCCAAGACCAGGTCGCCCTCGCCGTTGCGGAAGAAGTTCCCCGCCCGGGTGTACCCGACCCCGTCGCCCTGGTCGGGGAGGATCGAGACCTTGAAAAGCCCATCGCCGCTGACCATCACATCGAAGTCGGCGTTGGTCTTCTGCGGGCTGCCGGTGGTGAAGTCGGCCTGGGTGTTGCTGATCCTCGTGCCAAGCCCGACCTGGATCCCGGCGGGGCGCTGGTCGCCGTTGGCGTTCTCCACCCCTGGCTGCGCCTTCTGCAGATACAAAAGGTCCTGGAAGTTCACGCGCGACGACTTGAACCCGACCGTGTTGGCGTTGGCGAGGTTGTTGGCGGTGACGTCGATCGCCGAGGACAGGGCGCTTAAGCCCGTGGCGGCGGAATGTAGTGCGGCGATGGCCATGGATTACCTCATCAATACGTCGGCGCCCGGCGCCGGGTGAAAATCAGTCCCGCTAACCCACACGCCCCAGGGTGTTGACGGCCCGGTCCAGCAGTTGATCGTGGTACCGGATCATGTTGGCGTTGCCGGTCGCCGCCTTCGTCGCGGCAACAATCTGCATCATGGTCGTGATCGGATCGACCCCGCTGGCCTCGATGAACCCGGGCCTGATGCTGGGGTTGTCTACGACCTGACGGGTGTCCTGCCCTGTCATCGTGAACAAACCGTCACCGAGCTTTGTCAGTCCTTCCAGATCTGCGACCCGCGCAACCTGGAGCTGCGCGACCTGCTCGCCGTTAAGCAGCACCTGCCCGCCGGGGCCGATGGCCGCCTTGCCCTGCCCGTCGATGACGATCGGATTGTCAGAAGCATCCAGCACCCGCTGCCCGGATTGTGTGACCAGCTCGCGGGCGCTGTTGAGGGTGAACCGCCCGTCGCGGGTCAGCCGGGCCTGGGCCTCGCCGGTGTCCGGGTTGATCGACTGCACGGCGAAGAACTGGTTCTTCTCGATCAACGCGACATCCAGGGGGGTGCCGGTCTGCCGGTGTGCGCCAGCCGTGAAATTGATCCGCTGGGTCCCGGCCAGCACACCGCCGCCAAGACGATCCATCAATGCATCAGACATCCCGTAGCCCAGTTGATCCTCAACCGACTCGGGGTCGCGCTGGCGCACCGAGGGCATGTCGGGCTTGAACCCGACCGTCTCGGCGTTCGCCAGATTGTTGGCAAAGACGTCCTGCCTGTATGTATTAGACAGGACGCCCGAAGCGGAAAGATACAGGCCGTAGTTCATCGGTCCACCTCCTTGTGGAGCCGGCCGCCTGACTCGGCGGCGACTACGTCCCGCGGGGCCGGTCCGTCGGCCCGCAACATCGCTGAACCACCCGCCTGATACGATTCACTTATCTGTCGCCGGTGCGCAGACTCGGCCAACGCCGCCAGACGCAGCACCGCTTCGCCCAGTGTCGACGAACCCGACGAACGGATCACCGGCAACCAAATCTGCTCATCCATGGCCTGAAAATCCTGTCTCACAAACACTGACCTTTCACCGGCGGCGCAACGGCAGTCCGCCCCCGGTCCAAACGCAACACAGGTGCCAGCCGTGCCAACACAGCGCCCCGCCCAGGGCAAAGCCGACTGGATGCTACTATAAATCTTTGATAAATAAGTAAATATAAATATAGTATCGTCCCTTACGAGGCCGGTTCGCCGGGCGGGGGGACGACCCCATGTCCCCCGCATCCGCGCAACACCTGCCGCTATCGCGCAGCCCATGCGCCGCGCAACACACACGCCGACCCCCGCACGACGCGCAGAATCCGACCCGCCCGCCCTTCTTCGTTTAGCGTTTGCATTGGCCCGGATTTATAGCGATGTGTCGGCCAGCAACCCGCGTCGACGCGCAAAAAGCGTGTCGAGCTGTCTACGCAGCGGAGGCAGATGCGCTTTGTGATCAAGCGTCTTGCCGGCTTCGATCAACAAGCGCACTAGGGCGTGATAGTCCGACAGTGAGATCACCTCGGCGTCGATCTTCGCCTTACACGGCCGAGCGCGCGCAACCGCCTTCGATCTCCCGCTGCGCTTCGCGCCCGCAAACACCATGGGCGTCCCGTCGTTCATGTTGTGGTAGTTGCCAAGCGGCAGGCACAGACAGGTCGCGGTATAGCCAAGCGCCTGGTAAGCGGTTGCCTCACAGGTCCCGCCGGGCATGAGTTTGCGTTGCCAGTTGAAGCCTGGGTCGCGTTGTTCGATGCGTTGTGCGACCTGACCGACGCAGTAGGTCAGCCCGGGGTCGAAGCTGGCGGTGCGGTCGCCCACGCGCACGATCGGCCCGGCCCCGATCGGTGAGTCGGCGAAGCTCTTGGAGGTCTCCAGCGCAATCAGCCGCGCGGCCTTGGGGATAATCCCGCTCTTACAGGCCCCGATCGCGCCGATAAACCCGACCTCCTCCGCCCGGGTCAGAAGGACTCGTACATCGGCGGCGCCGGGGCGCGGCGCGGCCTTGAGCAGGACCTCGAACGCCGCGATCGCCGCCGCCAACCCGGCCAGGTCGTCACACGCCGGGGCGCTGAGCAGGCCGCGAACGATCTTAGGCGGTGCGAGGTCCCATGTGATCACATCGCCGGCGTTAGCGGTCACCGGTCGGGCAAACCCGATCACCGCACGCTTATCAAGCCTCGGTTTCACGGGCGCATCCAACCGCAGCACACGGCCGGGGCGCGACTCGGCCCCGCCTAAGCGTAAACGGACACGCGAACCCACGAAGTACCGGTCCTGGACCCCGCCACGAAACTCGGCGAGCACCTGCTTTGAATCGATCTGTTCGACCACCACAAACGCCGGGTGATCCATATGCGCGGTGAACACGATCGGCTTGCGCGAACGGGAGCCGACCCGTTTGAGCATCAGGTTGCCGTAGCGGTCGCGATGAAGCTCGACCGATCGTCGCCGTCGGGTCCAACGCTCGATCCAATCCACGACCCGGCCCTCGCGCCCGGTCGCGGTCGGCAAACCAGTTAATTCAAGCAGGTACTTCTCGTGTCGGGCTTGCATGACTCTCTCCGCGACGGGCTTGCCGCTATGAAACCAACGTCATTGTTTGAACCGCCAAGGCGCCAAGGCCGCGGAGAAGATAGGCCGCGAATAAACGCAGATGAACGCGAATCAAACAGGCCCATTCATCGGGCTCAATTTGTGCTCATCCGCGTTCATTTGCGGCTACCTCCATATTCTACCCTAGCGTCCCTGGTATCTTGGCGGTTGCACATGGCGAATCAAGGTAACATGTTAGCCTGTGAAAGATGAGCCACAAAACAGCCTGTCGGCACCTGCGGTCGAGGTGGCCGACCTGGTTGTGATCCGCAACGGCACGACGATCCTGGACCGTGTAAGTTGTCGCCTGGACCCCGGCCGATACACGGCGATCCTCGGACCCAACGGCTGCGGGAAGACGACCTTTGCGCGCTGCCTGCTGGGGCAGATGTTCGCCACCGGCGGGACGGTGCGTGTGCTGGGTGAAACGCTGGGACTGACCGACATCCGCAAGCTCCGTAAGCGCATCGGGATCGTCAACCCGACGACCGATGCAGGAGGGCTGCACGTCATGGGGGCGGTGGTTGATGCGGACCTCAGCGCGACCGAGGCGGTCATCACCGGGTTCTTCGCGACGGTCGGGCTGTACGACAAGTACACCGACGAACAGGAGCAGCGGGCCCGGCAGTTGCTGTCTTTGGTTGGGCTGTCACACCGTATGGATCATCGCTTCGGGTTGTTGTCGACCGGCGAGCAGAGGCGGGCGTTGATCGCGCGGGCGCTGGTGCATGTGCCGGAGCTTTTGATCCTGGATGAGCCGACCGCGGGCCTGGACCTGGCCGGGCGGGAGCAGGTGCTGGCGACGATCGAACAGGTGCTTAGCCAACCCAGCGCCCCGGCGGTCCTGATGATTACCCACCACGTTGAGGAGCTGTCGCCAAAGACCGACCGAGTGATGCTGATGCGCGACGGCCGGTTCGTCGCCGCGGGCCCGCCTGACCAGATCATCACGCCTGAGAAACTCAGCGAGGCGTTTGGCTGCAAGGTCTGCGTTGACCGGGTCCACGGCCGATACTGGCTGCAGGTCCTGCCCGAGGCGTGGGGCGATCTGGTCAAACCGGAATCAAGAAAAGACAAAGGTAAGTAACTTAGGTTACGTCCTTCCAACGATCCCGCTATACTCCCGCCCATGAGCGAGAACCAGCCAAGCCCCCTGGTCGGGATCGTCATGGGAAGCCCAAACGACGCCACGGCGATGCGGCAGTGCGCTGCCGTGCTGGAGCAGTTGGGTATCGCTTATGAGATGAAGGTGTGCTCGGCGCACCGCACGCCGGATCGCGCTCATGAGTTCGTCACGACCGCTGCTAAGCGCGGCCTGAAGGTGATCATCGCGGCGGCGGGGATGAGCGCGCATCTTGCCGGGGTGATGGCGGCGGGGACCCACCTGCCTGTGCTGGGCGTGCCGATGGAGGGCAAACTGATGGGCGGGATCGACGCGCTGTTGTCGACGTGCAACATGCCCAGGGGTATCCCGGTCGGGACGATGAGCATGGGCAGCCACGGCGCGGTCAACGCCGCCCTGTTCGCCGCGGCGATCCTGGCGCTGTCGGATAAGACCATCGAACAACGGCTGATCGCCTACCGCAAGGCCCAGACAGACGCGGTGCCGGAAACCCCGCCAACCCTGTGAGCGATGCAAGCGCAGCACCCGGGTTCGCCTGGTTTGTCTCATAGAATCCCGCTGCTCCCTCACCAACTCACGCCGTAACTCAGCCACATCGCTGTGACTAACACCGTCATGAGCCCCGCCGACCACGCGATCGTAATTGCAAATCCGGCCGATTCCGCATGCGTGCTCGACGGCATCCAGCGGCGCGGCCATATCCACAGCGCCAACGCGGTCGGGAGCACAAGCAACAAATTGGCGTGCGCTGGTACATAACCTATGCCCTCAATGAGCTGGTTCCAGTCGAAATCGTAATACCCGCCACCGACAGGCACCAGGAACAAAACCACGATCACGACTGCACGCTGGCTTGAAGTGAAATACCCCCCCGCCGTCAACCACGATTCAGCAGCGTCGAGAAGTAGCTTAAATGGAATAACTGTCGCAGTCACAGTCAACGTCACGCCCAGCGCAACGAGCAGTCCTTGAACCACGCCTGATCCGGTCAGTTCCACGATCCTGGCAGCGTCGCCCACCGTGCCGGGATACAGCGCACTCCAGAATGTATAGGCCGCGCTGTCGAGCAGCGTCTCCTGGGCCAAAATGATCAACGAGGTGCATAGCCACAGCGATCTTCTGCATAGGATGCCAAGGCCTAACAGAACCAACCCAACGACCATTGTGGCAGCTACCCCACCTGCCCAGATCACACTGTCATGCCATTCCGGAGCGCCCTGCGCGGGATATGCGATTGCCCAACCCATGCCGTCCGACTTAATGACAAAGCCCTCGAAATGCCCCCCCAGCAAAATGGCCGTAAGCCCATGACCCAGCAATTCATGACTAACCACGCCCAGGATGATACCGACGTAACCGATCGGCATGAGGAAAGCGGCAAGAACTGCCAAGCGTCGTGTGAATGGCCACATCCGTGTCACTCCCGGCAGCCGGTACGCAAAACTCTGGTTACGATGCCACCTCATGGTAAGGCAATGGTCCAAACAACATGTCAATGTTACACCGGACCGGCTTCCTTCTGCTTCACATGTGGCTGCTGCGAGGGCGGGCTTGCCTTGCGAACGTTTAACCGATCATATGGGTGCCATAACACCAATCGAGGCGACTATACAAAAGTATTATCAGTCTTTATTATAACTCTCTCCCCAAGCTGGGCCGAGCGCCCGCCAAACCACAAGGCCGATCTGACATGACCCCTGCGCCCCCCTCCGCATCTACGACCCAAGATTCAGACACCGCGTTGATCCCGATCCGATTCCAGGTGCTGATCGGGGCGGTCCTGGTTCAGTTGATCCTGGGGACGGTCTACGGCTACAGCATCTTCTGGCAGCCGTTGGACGCGATGGTCTTCCCGCAGGTGGTGACCCAAGCCGAGCAAGCGGCGTTGATAGCCCAGGGCGCGCAGGAGGCGGACGCCGCGGGGATGACGGTCGTTGCCGATCAGGCCGCCAGGGACATGCAACTCGCCACCCAGCAGGGCTACCTCAAGTACGCGTTCTCGATCTGCATCCTCTCGTTTGCGTTGACGATGGTCTTCGCCGGGCGCGTTCAGGACGTGCGCGGCCCCAGGCAGACGGCGATCATCGGGGCGTGCCTGATGGGCGCGGGCTTTATGGTCGCTTCGCTAATGAACAACTCGGTCGTGTTCTTCCTTGCGCACGCGATGTTGACCGGCACGGTCGGGCTGATCGCGCTGATGATCTTCGATGCGCTGCTGGGCTCACGCGAGAAGGCCCGTGATAATCCGATGCTTCGGTACGTGCCCCAGGCGATTGTCATCACGGTCGCCGTCGCCGGGATCACGACGGGGCAGCAGTTCGTCGGCCGGCTGGGCCCGGTGGACAGGATCTTCATGCTCTGGGCAACGGTCGGTCTGCTGGCCGGTGCGGGGATCGGCTTCGCCTACGTCTGTCCGATCGCGGCGTTGATCAAGTGGTTCCCCAACCAAAAGGGCCTGGTCAGCGGGCTGGCGGTGGCGGGTTTTGGGTTCGGGGCGTACCTCTTTAAGGGCCGGTATGTCGGGGCGCTGGGGTATATCGAAGACAACGGGATCACGTCGTTTTTCCTGGTCCACGGGGTGGTGTGCCTGGTGGCGGTGACGCTGGGCGCGATGCTGCTGCGGAATCCGCCTATCGCCGACACACCATCATTGACCCAGGCCAGCGGTGACACGACCTGGCGCGACACACTCAAGAAGCCGGCGTTCTACATGCTCTGGCTGATGTTCTTCTCGGGCGCGATGGCGGGGCTGATGGTGATCGGGATCATCAAGGTGTTTGCCGGCGACCAGCTCGTCGCGGGCGCCCAGGCCGCCGGGCAGGTGCTGACCGACCCGATCAAGGCCGACCTGATGCTCAGGGGCGCCGAGGCGGTCGGGTACCTGGCGATCTTCAACGCGGTCGGCCGGGTGTTGTGGGGCTTGATCTCCGACCGCATCGGCCGGACGCCGGCGTTCGTCGCCATGTTCCTCTTCCAGGCCGTGACCATGTGCGTGCTGAGCCAGGCCGACACCGAAATGTCGATCGCCGTGGTCGCCAGCATCGTGGGGTTCAACTTCGGTGGCAACTTCGCGTTGTTCCCCTCGGCGACGGCCGACCTGTTCGGGGCGAAGAACCTAGGCGCTAACTACGGCTGGGTCTTCACCAGCTACGGGATCGCCGGGGTGATCGGGATCGCGGCGGGCAACGTCGCCAAGGCGCTGACCGGCAGCTACTTCGCCGCGTTCGTGCTGGCCGCGGTGCTGTGCCTGATCTCCGCGGGGCTGGCTATCGCCCTGGGCCGGGCGACCCGGAGCGCACAGCGCCTTGAATCCGTCGGCGCCTGACCTTCGTAACCCGACACGGGACCGTCGCCAATTCGTTCGCGTCCCGTAAGTCGTGTTGGCATGCTGGTATGTTTAGCGGGCGATCGCAGATCAACGGTCTTTGGCCCTTTGGGCCAACGCGCGGGTCTGTGACCCGCCGCTAAACGGCAGGACTGGATTCAGTAGAACTAGGGAACGCGTCCTAGGCCCCCCGAGATCGTGTCCGGCGGTCCGTGTGGTGCTGGCCTACAATCATTCCGATGTGGCAGAAAACGGTTGAGATCATGGCGGGGGCCTGGCTGGTGCTCGGGGAGATGTCCCCCTACCTGTTGCTGGGATTCCTGGTGGCAGGTGTGTTGTCGGTGCTGGTCTCCCGGCGATGGGTCGAGCAACATTTGGGCGGACGTGGTGTCGGGCCGGTGGTCAAGGCGACGGTGCTAGGGGTGCCGCTGCCGCTTTGCTCCTGCGGGGTGATCCCGGTCGCGGCCTCGCTTAGACAACACGGCGCAAGCCGGGGCGCGACGTCGGCGTTCCTGCTGGCGACGCCGCAGACCGGGGTCGATTCGATCCTGGCGACCTACGCGCTGCTGGGGCCGGTCCTGGCGGTCATTCGGCCGGTGGTCGCGCTGGTGACGGGGCTGGTCGGCGGGACGCTGATCGAGTTCGCGGCGCGCGGCGATGAGAAGACCGACGCGGCAACCGGTGTGTTGACCGCCGAAGCCGACGACGCTTGCGCCGGCAAGGGCAAAGATTGCTGCGACACCTCCGATCAAGCCCCGAAGCATGGCTTTTCGGCTAAGACATCAGCGGCGCTGCGTTACGCGCTGGTCACGCTGCCGCGCGACATCGCCCGCCCGCTGCTGCTTGGCGTGTTGGCGGCGGCGGTGCTGGCGGCGCTCGTCGGGCAGGGCTCGCTCGAGCCTTACCTGGGCCGGGGCATGCTAGGCCTGTTCGTGATGATGTTGGTGGGGATCCCCGTGTATGTCTGCGCAACGGGGTCGATCCCGCTGGCGGTTGCGTTCCTTCACCTGGGCGCTTCGCCGGGCGCAGCGCTGGTGTTCCTGATCGCCGGTCCCGCGACGAACGTGGCGACGATCACGGTGAACTGGAAACTGCTGGGCAGGCGGACGACGGTGATCTACCTGCTGACCACGGCCGGGGCGGCGCTGGGCTCGGGGTATCTGCTGGATCTGCTTGCCGGCTATGTGAGCCTTGGGATCCCGTCCGCTGAGCACACCCACGCGTTGGCCGGGCCGGGCTGGATGATCCACGTCTGGGCCGGGCTGTTGCTTTTGATGTTGGTCGGGTCCGTGATCCCGTCGCGATTCCTGCCCGCGCGCCTGAGCGGCGGATCCGTTTCAGGTAAGCCCCAAGACGCCGACCACAGACAGACCGCCGTGCTGCAAGTCATCGGGATGCGGTGTTCGCACTGCGCCGATGCGGTAGGCCGGGCGCTGCGTGAGTTGCCTGGGGTCCAACAGGCACAGGTCGATCTGGACGCCGGCCGGGCGACGGTTTGGGGGACTGGGCTCGATCGTCCGGGGCTGGTCCGCGCCATTGAGGCGCTGGGCTACCGGGCCAGCGAGCCTTCCGACCAGGCCTGACCCGCCGTCGGGCCGGCGGCTTGGCGTACAATGCGCTGATGGACAACCACGACGACAACGCCCACGACCCGGTCACCCTCCACGACTTCCAGGAGTACATCCGGGATCGCTACTTCGAAACCGACTCGGCGCGGGGCACGCCGGGCACGTTCATGTGGCTGATCGAGGAGATCGGCGAACTGGCGACGACCCTCCAGAAGATCAAGGGTGAAGGCGGCGACACCTCAGGCGGGTCGACCCACGAGGATCTTGAAGGCGAGTTCGCCGACGTGCTGGCGTGGTTGTGTACGCTGGCGAACATCAACGGTGTAGACCTGACCGCGTCGATCACGAAAAAGTACCTGGCCAGCGGCGGGCCCAAGGGGCATAAGTAGGTCGGGTATCGGGGGACGGGGTTGGGGAGAGAGGACGACTTTGAGTTGGACTATTGCGTCCGCGCTACGGCCGGGTCGGGTTGTGGCGAGGGGTGGTCGCTTAGAACACTACGGATCGCGCGGGCGATGCCTTCGGCGTCGAGGCCGACCTCGGCGAGCTGGGCGCTTCGGCTGGCCTGCTTGATCCACTTCATCGGCAGGCCCAGACGGGTGATGTGCCGGGTCGGGAGTTTGGCCTCGTTGCAGGCTTCGAGCACGGCCGAGCCGAAGCCGCCGACGAGTGCGTGCTCTTCGATCGTCAGGACCGGGATGCCTGCGCCGATCACTTTTCGCAATAGCTCGATGTCCACCGGCTTGGCGAAGCGGGCGTCGTAGAGCGCGATGTCGTGGTCTTGATCGGTCAGCGGACCGATCGCCTGCGCCGCGGCGTAGACCGACGTGCCACAGGCCAGGATGACCAGGTCGGGCTTGGCGCTCGGTGCGATGACGAGGTTGGCTTTGCCCAACACAAAGGGCGGGCATTCGGCTTCAATCTGCAGCGGTTGCTTGGCGACGTTGTCGCGCGGGTAGCGCAGGAAGGTCGCCCCGGCGTCGTAGTCCTTCATAAACCGAAGCCCCGCCTTGAGTGTCGGCTCGTCGCAAGCGGCGAGCAACACAGCGCCGGGGAGCGTGCGGAACATCGAGATATCCATGAACCCGTGGTGGACCGCGCCGTCGCCGCCGACCAGCCCCGCCCGGTCCATACAGACTCTTACGGGCAGGCCTTGCAGCGAAACTTCCTGGAATGTCTGATCCAAGGCGCGTTGGCTGAACGTCGAATACACCGCGAAGAACGGCTTGTGCCCGGTCCTGGCGAGCCCGGCGCACATGTCCATCGCGTGGGACTCGCAGATACCCGTATCGCGCGCGCGGTCGGGGTATTTTTCGATGAGCTTATCGACGCCGGTGCCCGGGCCCATCGCGGCGGTGACGGCGTAGATCTTTTCGTCCTCGGCCATGAGCTTGAGCATCGCGTCGGCGAAGGCGCTGGTGAAGCTGCGCCCGCCCTTGGCGACCTCGACCCGGCAGCCGTCGACGGTAAACGGCTTGGGGGAATGGAAGGCGGTCGCGTCGCCCTCGGCCGGCTCAAAGCCCTTGCCCTTGATTGTCTTGGCGTGCAGCAGGACCGGGCGGTTGATGTCCTTGATCTCGTTGAGCATGTCGATGAGCGTCGGCAGGTCGTGGCCATCGATCGGACCGACACAGACGAGGCCGAAGTGCTCGAAGAGGTGGTCGGTGGCGAGCGCGTGCTTGAGCATCTCGCCGCCGCGGTGGTAGATCTCTTCGAGGATCGAGCCGCCGGGGATATTTTCGAGGACCTTGTGCGCGCGTTTCTTGAGGTCGCCGTAGGTCGGGCTGACGCGGACGCGGTCGAAGTAGGCGGCCATCGCGCCCTGGGGCTCGCTGATGGACATGCCGTTGTCATTGAGGACGACCAGGAACTGGCGGTCGAGTGTGCCGGCGTTGTTCAGGCCCTCCAGCGCCACGCCGTTGACGATCGAGGCGTCCCCGACGAGCGCGACGGCTTTGCGATCGTGCTCGCCGTTGAGCGCATCGCCGCGCGCCATGCCGACGGCGGTGGAGATAGCGGTCCCGGCGTGGCCGACGGCGAACAGGTCGTACGGCGACTCATCGGGATCGGGGAACCCGGCCATCCCATCGCGGGTGCGCAGCTTGGGCAGCAGGCCGAGTCGGCCGGTCAACAGCTTGTGCGGGTAACACTGGTGCCCGACGTCGAACAGCAGCCGGTCGTGGGCGAAGTCAAAGACGTAGTGCAATGCGATCGTCAACTCAACGACACCCAGGTTCGGCGCCAGGTGCCCGCCGGTTTTGCCGACCTGCTCACAGATCACGTGCCGGATCTCCCCGGCCAGTTGCGGCAACTGGTCGATCGCCAGCCGCTTGAGGTCGGCCGGGCTCTGGATCGTGCTTAGCAGGGGTGCATCCATGTGATTGGGCTATCCGTCGATCTTACGCACCCGGAGGGAAGATAGTTTGTCATCAACCGCGTCCGCGTGTGTGATTCTATCTGGTACACCGCCCTGCGTCAGGATGGAGGCTGTGGGGTTGGCTGTTCAGGGCGAGACAGGTCAAGGCGATCCGAAGGATGGGAAGCGGCGCACTTCGGGATGAGGATCTCTATTTCTGTCTGACAGCCAGGTAGTCACACAACTCACGCAGCGGATCGGCCCGACGGTCGAAACTTTCCAACGCGGCGTGGGCCTTGGCGTGCAGGCGCGTGATCTGGTCACGGGTGCCCTCGACCCCAAGCACACCGGGGTAGGTCAGCTTGCCCTGGTCGGCGTCCTTGTGGGCGGCCTTGCCCAGCTCATCCGTCGTGGAAGTCACATCCAGCAGGTCGTCGACGGCCTGGAACATCAGCCCGACCGCCTCGGCGTAACGGGTCAGGGCCGCCAGTTCCGCCGCCGCCGCCCCGCCACAGATCGCGCCCATCCGGCAAGCCGCACGCAACAGCGCACCGGTCTTGTTCTTGTGGATCAGTTCTAAACGGTCGATCGGGTCCTCGGCGATCTCCTCGGCCGGGGGGAGGGTGTCCTGGACCTGGCCGGCGATCATGTCGTTGGTCCCGATCGACAGCTCGCGTATCACGGCGAAGGCGGTATCCGCCGACCGCATCCGTGTGGCGATCAGCTCGAACGCCAGCGACAGCATCGCGTCCCCGGCGAGCACGGCCATGGCCTCGCCTTCCTGCTTGTGCAGGGTCGGCCGGCCGCGGCGCAGATCGTCGTCGTCCATCGCCGGCAGGTCGTCGTGGACCAGGCTGAATGCGTGGACCATCTCGATCGCCGCCGCCGGAGCCAGCGCCTGTTCGGGCCGGCCACCGACCGCCTCGCAGCAACGGATCACCAGGATCGGGCGGACCAGCTTGCCGCCGCCGAGCAGCCCGTACGCGACCGCCCGCTTGAGGTTCTCCGGCAGCGGCCGATGACGCAGAAACGCCGACAGGTATGCCTCGACATTCCGGGCGGGCAGGGTGATCTGTTCCAGGTCCAGTTGGGTCACGTCCAGGGTACTCATCTAACTTCCAAGCGGATACGAGCCGCGACAAACGGGGGGGTGAATCCGTCATTTTAGACCACCGGAGCCCAGGCCACAACAGATCGGCAGCGTCTGCAACCGGCCCGGAGCCATCATCGGCACAGCGTCAATCCAGGCCGATCCCATGAGGCGGGCCGATCTATTTAACCTCAACCGCCCATCTTCCGGCCAAGGCCCACGCCGGTCATCGTCGTCAGCCAATCCGCGACCACCGCAGCCCCGTCCGGGGGCCGTGAATCGCTTAGCTGAGCACGCATCTTGGATAGCCGGTGCTCGTTGCTCATCAGCGCCTTGAGCGGGCCAGCGATCTGATTGACGTTTTCGATCGGGTCGATCAGGTCGTGGTGGAGCAGTGCCGCCCCGGCGTTGACGATCGGCTCGGCGTTGAATCGCTGGTGCTCGTCCTTGTGATATGGGTACGGCATGAAGATCGTCGGGACCGCGTTGGCCCAGGCCTCGGCGACCGACCCGGCACCCGCCCGGCTGATCGCCACCGTCGCCGCCGACCACACCAAGCCCATCTGGTTGCAGAACGCCTCGACCCGCGCACGCACGCCGGCCTGCTCGTATGCGCGCTGCACCACGGCCTGCTCGCCCGGGCCGGTCAGGTGGATCACCTGCCAGTTCGAAACCGCCTGGCGGTGCTGGGCGCGGGTGAAAAGCTCCATCATCATCTGGTTGATCGACGTCGCGCCCTGCGAGCCGGCGAACACCAGGATCGTTTCGAGGTCCGGGCGAAGCCCAAGGTCCCACCGCGCCTTTTCGACACCCACCTTCCCGATCGCCGAACGCCTCAGCGGCATCCCGATCTGCTGGGCCCGGCGAAGCTGATCGGTCGAGTAGACGGTGAACACCTCGGTCGCCTTGTTGGCTAAGAAGCGGTTGGCCCGGCCGGGGACGGCGTCGAGATTCAGTAGCGCCACCGGTATTTGCGCCTTGTGCGCCGCCGACACCGCCGGGCCCGACACGTACCCGCCGGTCGCCACCATCGCCGAGGCGTTCGTCCGCGCGATCAATTCCAGCGCCGCCTGCTCGCTTTGCTTGTACGCCTGATAGAACCGCAGCAGCGCCTTGGGCCGAAAAACCAAAGGCAACGCCGGCAGGGCTGTGAACGGCTGGCCTTCCTTGGCGAGGATGTGTTCGTCCAATGGGCGCTGCGAGACAAGGAAGTGCGCCGACACCCCCGGTCCCCCTGCCCCTCCCGGTTCCGCCTCACGCAACCGCTCGAGCACCGCCAGGTTCGGGAAGATATGCCCCCCCGAACCCCCGCCGGCAAACAGGATGGTGCGCGACGTTGTGGTCAAAGACTTCCCCTACAGACATGGCTTACTTAGCAAAGCCAGCCATTCTTGAAATAACCGAACCAAGATTGCAAACACCCCCAGGCCACCGCCAAGAAAAACCCCGCCGGCTGCGCCTCCCACGGCTGCGGCGTTGATCGGATCAACATCCGACCCCATCATGCCAAATAACACAAGAAAAAACTCCGGAGAAGCCTGACCCGCCACGTAACCAAACGCGCCACCCAGAATCATCCCGCCAAGTGCGGATGCCACGATCAATGCGATGACATGTGAGATATCCAGCTTCATGAGTGTGTCTCAAGCGATACGAGTCTGGGTTAATTACTCACACTGATCGTATCTTGTTCTTGATAGCTGCGGGTGACGAGGCACAGATTGCGTGGGGAAAGGTTAAAAACCCCCTACGCCGGCTCCAGCAGCAGACCTTCGAGTTCATCCTCGGCCTGAAGGTAGTTGGCGTTGTCCAGCGCCGCGACCAGGCCCAGGGCGAAGGCGGTCATGATCCAGCCGGTGCCGCCGGAGCTGATAAGCGGTAGCGCGATCCCCTTGGTCGGGACGACCGCGACGACGACGGCGATGTTGATCGCCGCCTGCAGGCCGACGGTCAGCAAGACGCCCAGGCCGACCAGTCGGCCGAACGTGTCTTTGCAGTCGCGGACGATCCCAAGGCCGATCCACAGGATGACCATGTACAGCCCAACGACCAGCGCCGCGCCGGCCAGGCCCAGTTCCTCGCAGATCACCGCGAAGATGAAGTCGGTCGTGTCTTCGGGGAGGTAGCCGAACTTCTGGATGCCGTTGCCCAGGCCGCGGCCGGTGAGCCCGCCCTGGCTGACCGCGAGCATCGACTGGATCGGGTGGTACCCCGCCCCCGCCGGGTCCGCCCATGGGTCCCAGAACGCCGTCAATCGTTTGATCCGGTACGGGCTGTGGATCAGCGCCGCCGCCAGACCCAGCGCCCCGATCGGCAGCGTCCACGCCAGGTGCTTTAACCGAGCGCCCCCAGCAATGAGCATGCACACCGCGACCAGCCCGATCAACGCCGCCGTGCCCAGGTCCTCCACCACCACGATCAGGCACGCGGTGCCCAACAGGATCATCGGGGGAAACAACCCAAACCGAAACCGGTGCATCAGCCCCCGCCGACGGGCGCACCACCAGGCGACCGCCAGCACCATCACCCACTTGACCATCTCGCTTGGCTGAAAGCTCAGCCCCCAGCTCTTGGGCCCCAAATACAGCCACCGGCTGGCGCCGTTGACGCTCCGGCCCATCCCGGGAACCAGGGTCAACGCCGCTAGCGCCAGCGCTCCGACCACGATGACCGCCAAGGGATTGGTCCAGCCCCGGGCCGCGAATAGCTGCCTGACATTGATCCGGCTCGCCGCCAGCATCACTGCGACCGCCAGAACCGCGTAGATCACCGTCCGCCCGGTCAATACCCCCAGCACCCCCCCCACCAGCCCCACGTCCCCGGTGTGACCGGCCCCCCCGACCCCCGACGCCGCCGACGTCACCATAATCACTGCCAAACCAAGCAGCGCAACGACGGCCAATTGCAGGATGTGCGAAGAACGGATCACCCAAGGGCTATCGGCCAAGACAACACCGGCAAACCAATATCACCCGCTGCACCCCTAAGCCCAAGGCCTCCGGCCATGGGATCACTTACTCATGCATGCTGCGCGTGTTCCGATGCCCCACCACCCAACAGGCAAGACCGAACCCGATCACAACGAATGTCGCTGGATCGGGGATCGCGGTCATCGTCACATTCGCCGCGGCCCCGTCGCCGACGAACATGAGCCCTGTGGGGAACGCGGCGGGGTCGTCTGGGTCCAGCCCCTCGATGGGATCGATCCCGGTGATGGTGAACGCGCTGACGCCACCCGGGACGATCTGGGTCAGGTCGAACGGCACGCCAGCCGTGAGCGGGTACGTCCCGCCCGCCACATGCAGATCGAATAAAGAGTCACCCAGCGGCAGCGCCGAGGGTATGTAAACGATCCCGAAATTCGGGTCGCCGACCCCGACTAAGTAGCTGTACCCTGTCGCTGCGACCGGGTCGATGAAGACCGGGAATGCCCGGCCAAGGCCGTTAGGGCTAAGCCCGATGTCGAATTCGAACCCCCCGCCAGGGTTGATTGAATCGAGCATCAGCGGATTATCAAACGTATTGCCCGGGTCGGTCGTGTTGTAGAACTCGATGCGGTATTCATCGTTGATGCTCTGAAACTCGAACGAGCCCAAAGCCCCGATATAGCCGGGGAAGCCGTACGCCTCTGGGAACTGCCAGTTATCCAGGTGCCAGTATCCCCAGACAAACGGGATGCTGATGGGGTAGTCGCCGTCGGGCGGGACAGGGCCTGGGAGGTTGCCGATCTGCGCCCTTAACTTCTCCATCCGCGCATTTCGATTGGGCTCGCTGGGGTCCGGGCCGTAGGTGAAACTTATATCGGCCCAGATGGCGCCCGAACTGCCGTGACTGGTGCTGCCCCAGAGGTAGTGCTGTCTGTCGAGGTCGAGCGTCGCGGTGATCTTGACAAAGGGCGTGCCGACCGGGGCGGTGAAGATTTCCTGGTCGAAGTTCAGGAATATGAGACCGTGTGCCGTGCTTGCCGTTGCCGCAAACAGCAGGACGGCCGCGACCTGTCGGATCAGACGTTGGTTGACCATCTTTCTCTCCTTTTACTTGCCGCCCTCCCATCACCATGCGGTTCAGATCGTCCGTCGAGACGGCTGCGGTTCACGTGCGCAACCGGGAACACAACAAGCATTGAAAAGCGGACGCGCAACAACATGACGCGCTACCGAATCCAGGCGGGCACGTGACGTCTGTTGCATGTGAAGTCTGGGGAACGGCCGGCCCCATCGCCGGCGACACAACCACCGGCCCCGCCCGCGGGAGACTCCTCAGACCTGACGTCTTCGGACCCGCGGTACACTTGGCAACCCTAGCATGTTAAGACTTAATTGTCTATTGATAGCCACCTGGGCTGTTGAAAAACAGCTCGGCCGAAGGCTAAATCCCCGCGGTTTCACCAAACAATCACCCGCCCCGGCGAGGCGGGCGTCAACACGCCGATCTACGCCGCCGCAACAAGACCATCCCGCACAGCCCCAACACCCCCACCGTCCCAGGCTCGGGGATGCTGACTACGTTGGCGAGCGACAGGGTCCCGGCGTTCAAGTTCGACAGTATCACGCTCGCGTCATCGATCCCGACGAAACCGTCGCCGTTGAGATCACCAATCAATGGGGCGCCCGACAGGATGCCCTGGACGGAATCGCCCCCGAGCGTGCCCCGGTTCCAGTTATCTCGCAAGACATCCAGATCCGCGAGCCCGACAAACCCGTCGCCGTTGAGGTCGCCGGCCAGCGCTGCCACGTCAGCCTGAATCGAAGCGACGAAGATGCCCTCGCTACGGTCGGTGAAGAAAAGCTTGAACGCGAGCTGGCCGGCGTCGTTGAAAGGGGTGCTCCTGCCTTCCTCACCGCCTGTCCCGGACCCAAACAAGACCACGGATCTGATCGTACGGAAGTCGTCGATCAGCGGGTCGTCGTTGACATCGAACAGATCGCCCTCGCGAGCGATCAGCTTGAGTTCGCCGGCGGTGTCGGTCGCCCAGATACCTCTGTCATTGGCAAGCGTAACGCCTCCCATCCCGGTTCGGAGGATCCCGTTGAACGCGACCTGGCCCGCGCCGTTGAGGATGAGACTGTTGGCAAGGAGGCTAAAGCTGCGGAACACGCTACCCGTGCCCGGGGCGGGGGAACCTTCGCGTGCGACCAGGCTCAGCGAACCGGAACCCTCGGACCAGATGCCCTCGTTATTGTCGAGCGTCACGCCCGGGCCGGTAAGGCGGCCATGGAACGCGATCTGGCCCGCGCCGTTGAGGGCGAGGTTGTCATTTATGTCGTGATACACCCCCGCCGTGCCCGGGGCGGCGGCGCCCTCGCGTGCGACCAGGGCCAGCGAACCCGAGCGGTCGGACCAGATGCCGGCGTCATTGGCCGAAGTCACGTCCCCGGACCCGGCGAGCAAATAACTCTTGAACACGATGTGGCCGGCGTTGTTGAAGCCGGGGTTGCCGTGAAAGCTGCCGAACACGCCACCGGCCGTGCCCGGGGCGGTCGAGCCCTTACGTGCAACCAGGTTTATCGAACCCGAAGCCCCAGCCCAAATCCCCGCGTCATTATCGAGTGTCACACCCGCCGCGCCGGGAAGTAAATGGCCGGTGAACGCGACCTGCCCCGCATCGTTGAGGGCGGTAAGGCCGAAGCCCTCACCTGGTGTGCCGCCGTCACCGTCTGGGTCTAATATGCGTTTCTCTAAGTTAAAAAACGCCCCACCTGTGCCAGGCGCCACGTCGCCATTGCGTGCGATCAGGCTCAGCGAACCCGACCCCTCCGACCAGAGACCCATCCTATCGGGCATCGTCACACCCGCAGTACCCACCCTCAAAGCACCAAGAAACGCCATCTGTCCCGCGTCGTTGAAGAGGGGGCCGTTCAAGTCTGCAAACACCCCGCCGGTTATGCCCGGCGCGGCGTCACCCTCGCGTACGAGCAAGCTCACTGAACCCGAACGATCGGACCAGATACCGTTGCCATTTACGAAACGCTCGCCCCCCGGCCCGTCGAGCAGGTGCTCAACGAACGCGCTCTGGCCCGCGCCGTTGAGAACAAGCCTTTGCAAGAAGTTGTACACCCCGGTGGTGCCCGGCGCGATTGAACCCTCACGTGCGACCAGGCTCAACGAACCCGAGCCCTCAGACCAAAGGCCGTACTCATTGTCCCAAGTCACGCCCCCCGTCCATTTGAGCAGGCGGCCCCGGAACGCAACCCGGCCCGCGTCGTCGATCACGGGTTCCTTAAAGGTGCTGTACACCCCGGTGGTGCCCGGGGCCGCGTCACCCGTAAGGGCGCGGGTGTCGTAGGTGATCGCAGCGCTCGCGGGCAGGTCCGGAACAAGCACCGTCGTCACGGTCATGGCCACAGCCAAACGACACATCTTGTGTGACATTTTAGCCATCATGCTTATACCCTTCTTTATGTTCGCGTGCCCGGTACGGGTGCATACACAGATACAGGCCTTGGCATCATATCGGCCAACCCCGGTCCGTGTAGCACTTTTATTAAACATAAAAGAAAGAAACAGATATGCTTGGTTAACCCGTACCAACAGCGACCCGGCCCGTGAATCCCCGCAACCCCGATAACCCCCGCGGCAAGGCCCGCTTAAGCACGTCGTAAGTCCGTTCACCCATCCGCCTGCTATCCCTCCCATACCGGACATGATGCGGGTCTAGGTGCGACAGCTATTTGAAACCGGCACGGTGAGGGGGGGGCGGACAGCGGACAACCGCCGCGACAGGTCGCGGTGCGTCGGGGGGGGAGCAAAGCGGTGAAGCTATTTCTTGGGTTCTTCGGCCTTGATGACGACGTCGTCGACCAGGCCGTAGTCCTTGGCTTCCTGGGCGCTGAAGAACTTGTCGCGCTCGGAGTCTTCCTCGACCTGCTTGACGTCTTGGCCGGTGTGCTTGGCGAGGATCTCGTTGAGTTGCTGCTTGGTCTTGAGGATTTCTTCTGCCTGGATGACGACATCGGTGGTCTGGCCGTACACCCCGCCGTAGGGCTGGTGGATCATGACCTTGGCGTGTGGGAGGCAGTAGCGTTTGTCTTTATGTCCGGCGGCGAGGATCAGGGCGCCGCCGCTCATGGCCTTGCCGACGCAGACGGTCGAGACCTCGGAGCTGATGTGGTTCATGGTGTCGTAGATGGCGAGCGTGTCGTCGACGGCCCCGCCGGGGGAGTTGATGTAGAGGCTGATATCCATGCCGGGCTTGGTGTTTTCCAGGTGCAGCAGCCGCATGATGACGCCGGTGGCGGTGGCGTGGTTGATCTCGCCGACGAGGAAGACGACCCGGTTCTCCAGGAGCATCTCGTCGATGGTCATCTCGCGGTAGCGCTGCATGGGCGGTGCGGCGGCCAAGGCACCGGGGTAGGCGCCCGCCTGGGCCATGGCGGCCATCGCGGCGCTGTATCCGGGGGCGTTGTATCCGGGGGTGTTGTGTCCGGGGGCCTGGGGTTGGCGGGGGGTGTTCGGCAGGTCGTAAGCGCTCATCCGTGAATCTCGCTTTCAGCGTGGGATCGGGTTTATTCGAGGGCACATGATAGCGGTGCGTGGGGGATGTGGGTAGTTGGGGTTTGTCCGAAGAAGGCCTTATGCCTTGCAGCGAAGGGCGAATGTGTGTGTCTAATGAATCAATGATGGGCCCGGCCTCGGCCAAGCGGCTGCGCCGGATGACCGGGCTTGAGACAAAAAAAGACGGACGCCCTGGTTGGGGGACGTCCGTCGAGCAAGGGTCTGGTATGAACGAACCAGAGAGTTTCCTGGGATCGGGTCATCTCGTTTGCGGGCCATGTTGGCCGGTGGCGCCTCAGTCGTCTCGGCCGGGGGTGTCCTCTTCGAGCATCTTGCGGAGGTAGCGGTTTTCCCGGCGGGTGGCTTCCAGGTCGAAGACGAGGTACTTGATCGACAGCCGCAGGTAGTCCAGCGACTCCTGAAGGTCTCCAACGGTCTTCTTGAGCTTCTTATGACGCTGTTGGGTCTGCTCGGCCATCTTTTCCATCTTCTCACGCTCGGCCTTGGGCAGGGCGGAAATCTCGCCCATCAGCTCAGACAGCTTGGTTTGGAAGGTTTTTTCGTCCATGTGTATCTGCTCCTTATCCTGCCGCCACCCATCAGCGGGTGCGACACAAAGAGCTATCACAAGGGGCTTGCCAGAATCACGACGGCTTGATCGCTTAATCCCAAAGAGGGCTTAAGACCCATTATATCAATCACTTACATAAGAAGTAGCCCTTCAGATCAGCCAGACCGACTGAGTGGATCGCGGACGGATGGGGATTACAAACCACACGCCGCAGGGCATCTTCTGGGGCACAACTCAATAATCTGTTGATATAAAGCAAGTTAACAAGCGTTGCCGCAGCACGACGCCCGATCCATCCACGGGTGAATCCGTCTAGGAAAGCACCACGGCGCCTGTCCCGGCGGTGATCTTGCCCAGGACGAAGGCCTGCTCGCCTTGTTTGCGGAGCTTGTCCAGGATCGCGTCGGCGAAGTGGGGGCGGACGATCAGGGTGTAGCCGATGCCCATGTTGAAGACCCGAAGCATCTCGTCGTCGGCGACGTTTCCGTGTTTCTGGAGGAAGGTAAAGAGCGGCGGCGTCTGCCAGGCCTTGCGGTTGATCTTGGCGTTGACCGACCCGTGCAAGGCGCGGTTGACGTTGCCCGGCAGCCCCCCGCCGGTGATGTGCGCCATCCCGCCGATCGGCTTCTTGACCTTGTACGACCCCAGGACGCTGACGATCTGCTTGGCGTAGATCCGCGTGGGTTCCAGAAGCACCAACCCAAGCGGCCGGTCGTCTTCCAGCTCGGGGTAAACCTTGTCGAGGTCGAGTTTGGCCTGCTTGATGATCGCTCGGACCAGGGTGTAGCCGTTGGAGTGGGCCCCGCTGGAGGCGAGCCCGATGATCACGTCCCCCTTCTCCACGCGCTGGCCGTCAACCACCTTGCTCAGCTCGCAGACGCCCACCGCAAAACCGGCCAGGTCGTAGTCGTCTTTCTTATAGACGTCGGGCATCTCGGCTGTCTCGCCCCCGATCAGCGCACAGCCGGCCAGTTGGCATCCATCGGCCACGCCCTTGACGATCTGCTCCACGTGACTGGGCTGGACCTTGTGCGTCCCGACGTAATCTAAAAAGAACAACGGCTCTGCGCCCTGGACGATCAGGTCGTTGACGTTCATCGCCACGCAGTCCTGGCCGATCGTGTCGTGCACGCCCATCTCAATCGCCAAGACGACTTTCGTGCCCACCCCGTCGGTGCAGGCGACCAGGACCGGGTCCTTGTAGTTGCGCTTGAAAATCCGCTCGTTGAAGTCCAGCCGAAAACACCCGGCGAAAGCGCCGTGGCGGCCCAGGACCCGGGGGCTGTACGTCCGCTTGAGATGGCCCTTGATCAGGTCCACCGTGCGGTCCCCGGCGTCGATGTCCACCCCCGCCTGGGCGTAGGTCATCCCCCCTGCCATTCCCTCAGATTGCCGCCCGGATCGACCCTTACCCGTGCCCCTGGGCTTACCCCTTGATTTGCCAGTTTTTTTGGCCATAGGCCGGTAGTGTACGCTCCCGCCACGCCGCGTAAACCCCGCTGACTAAAACAATATCAACCCGCCACTGGACCCCGCGTGGATTAAGCCGTATCGTTCCCCGGCCGATGATCCGTTGCGGGGCCGCTCAATCGCAGACCGACCGGCGGTCGCGGGCGCACGCCACGAATCGGATCCGGCCAGCGGACAGACTTCGAGCATGTCAGACAAGCTTCAACAGACTTTCGCGGGACACGGCCTACGCTGCACCAAGCAGCGCCGCGCGATCTTCCAGGCCCTCTCCACATGCCGGTGCCACCCCACCGCGGACGAGCTTCACCGCCTGGTCAAGGAGCAGGACGCCGACCTCAGCCTCGCCACCGTCTACAACACGCTTGAGGCCTTTTGCTGCGCCGGGCTGGCGTACAAGCTCGCGTGCTGCGGTGGCAACGGCTCGACGCGGTACGACACCGGCGGCGAAGACCACCTGCACCTGCGGTGCCGAAAGACCGGCAAGCTCACCGACGCACCGGACGACCTGGGTAAACGCATCCTCGAGCACCTCCCCAAAGAACTGATCGACGAACTGCAGGAACGCATCGGCTTCGAAGTCAACAAGGTCCAGGTCGACCTCGTCGGCGAGTTCAAGAAAAACCCCTGCCAGTCGTAGATACCAGAACAACAACAACAACAACAACAACAACAACCAAAGCCCACGGTTTCTAGCCGTGGGCCGTCACTTGCTACTTGGCGTTACAAAAAAAATGAAGATTGGATGCGCCCGCTACAGATGCATCCGCCTGGTGTAGACCAGCCATTCGATCATCATCACCGCCAATGCGCCCCATATGAACCAGCGCCAGACCTCCCGGCGGATGCTGACGGGCTGGGCCTGGGCATCGCCGGCCACCGTGCTGACCATCAGCAGGTCGGCGGTGCGGACGTCGCTCTCGTTGGCGTCAAGCAGGTTGACGCTGATCCGATCGAAAGGCGGATCGATGCCCGCATCTGTTTGGTAGACCCCGGCCCGGGTGAACGCGGGGAGGACCGCCGCGCCGGTGGTGCGGTTCACGGTAAGCCGCACCGGGCCCTTGTAGACAAGCGCCCCCTCCGCGTCTGCGGGGACCACCGCAACCTCGCCGGTGTGATAGAACACCCCTGCCTCCCCGGAAAGCCCGCCGAGTCCCAGTGTCTGCACCGTGTTGCTCAGGAAGACCGGGAAGCCGACGCTCAAAGGCCAGTTGCTGTGCAGCACATCGAAGGAAGTCGCCACGTGCCGAACGCCCTCGTGGACCACCTCCGCCATCAACGGCCCGGACTGGCCGGTCATCAACACCACCGCCTGGGGCGGGACCTCCAGACGCCCGGGCTCGGTGAGGATCACATCATCGAGCACCACGTAACGCAGCAGCGGGTGGTCACGGACCCAGTCGAGAATCCGCTGCAACGTCGGCTCGCCCTCGCGCGACGGCACGCGCTGCAAACCCTCGATCGGCGGGACCGCGCCGAAGTACAGGCTGTCGACCAGAGGCGTCGCCTTGGGGGCGTAACCATCGAACACGATCACATCAAAGCCCTCCCCGGCCAAACCCGATGCGCCGGACGCGTCCCACCCGCCGCGCCGCAGTGCCGTGGGGTCCTGGTCCTCGAACTTGTCCGGGCTCATCGCCACCAGTTGGCGCACGCCGGCGCTTCGGATCCCGTGGTCGAGGTAGGTGTTGCCCCGGGTGACCATCAGCACCCGCAGCCGACGGGCCGGGGCAAGCGTCAGGCGGGCGGCGTTGTCTGCGGCTAATTGGTCTTCGTGATCGTGCGACAACTCAACCAGCGCCGACCCGGGCAGCACGAAATCGAACTGCACGGACGTCTCGCTGCCGGCTGGACCGGGAGTCGGGGACAAAGTCGGGGGTGAATCCGTCGGCGCATCCGTCGGCGCATCCGGGGGCGCGGTTGAGTCGGCGCCTAAGGCCAAACTCGATCCGCTGCCGGGCGCAGGCGTGGAAGCAACGGGCGCAGGGCTCAGGGTGATCGGCTGGACACGGGTGACCCGGCCGTCAAGACTCAGTGTCAGGTTAGCACGGACCCGGTCTTGGCCGAAGTTTGCGACACGGGCGAAGACCTGCACGATCTCGGGCTTGTCGAAGTCACGCCGGGCGCTGAACGAAACGATCCCGACGTTGTCCGCGTCGGGCGCCCCGCCGCCTCCGCCGATCGGGACGTAGCGGAGCTGAGCGCCGCTGAGCGACATCGCCGCACCGTCCATTAACACACGCCCGTCGCTGATCACGTAGACCACCAGCGAATCGACGTCATCCCGCATCGCCTTGTTGGCGAACGGCTCGACCAGCCGAAGCGCCGGGCCCAGATCGCTGACCTGATCGGTCGGCTCGATCCCACGCACCGCGTCACGCAGGCGGACAAGGTCGTTGGTAAACGTCTGACACACCCGGGCGTTCTGAGCAAAACTCACCACCATCGCGCCGCCAGCTGCGCTACCGGATGCGCCCCCGGACACGCCACCTGATGGACCGCCGACACCGGCGCCTTGGCCTGGCGCGCCCTGGGACGACCCGCCGGGCTCATCGCCCCCCGCGTCGAGGTTGCCGATCAGCTCAAGCGCCGCCTTCTTCGCCTCATCCAGGCGGGTCGGGGAAATATCGGTCGCGTTCATCGACGCCGAATGATCGATCACGATCACCACCCGCTGACCGGGCGCGGCGGTCGCCTGCATCGTCGGCCGGGCCATCGCGAACAACAACGCCCCCAATATCAACAACTGCAGAAGCAGCAACAGGCTCCGCCGAAGCTTCTGGAACGGCGAGTTCACCTGCATGTCCTGGATCGCCTTCTTCCACAGCAACGTCGACGAGATCATCACCTGTCGTCGGCGCAGCTTCAGAAAATACAACGCCACCAACAGCGGGACCGTAATCCCGGCGGCGATCAGGGCGGTGATTGGAGAGAGAAATCCCATGGTTAGATCAAATCAAGAAAACTGAAACAGGGATGAAGGCGGATAAATCAATCATCATTTTTTTTCCAAGTTCTCCAAAACTCGATGATCTTCTCTGCACACGCGCGGCTGTGTGCCTTATCAAAAAAGCTCAAGCCCATATAGTCAGTAGCCACATAGCGCATCCACTTTACGATCTTGCGAGCGGAATCGCCCCGATCAAGCATCTGAATCAACGTCGGTGCATACGAGTCGTATTCATCCCATCCAGCACCACCAGGATTTTGTAGATCGACGACACCGATTGGGTCCCATTCTCGAAGAACCTCCAAAACCTTCAGGTGGCCCTGAACGTCCACTCGCTGCAGATAAGCTGAATTATCCGGATTTGGAGTCTCATCCATCGTCATAAGCCAATCTTCCTCATCCGCGTTTATCAGCGTTCATCCCTGTTCCACACCTATCCCAGAAGCCCCCGCTGTCTGAGGTACTTGAGGACCAGCGCATCGAACGGCACGCTCGTTTCGCTGATCATGTAGGCGGCGCCGCGGCGCAGGCACTGCTCTCGGACGTGCTGGCAGTAGGCCTGGAGGTTGGCCTTGTACTTTTTAATCAGCGCCGGGCTGACCGAGACCTCGGCGATGTCGCCGTCTTCGATGTCGCGCAATCGCAGGTCGCCGACGATGTTGCCCTTCATCGGGTCGACCTCCTGGGGGGCCAGGAGCTGGATCGCGTAGACGTCGTGCTTCTCACCACCGAGGTACCGAAGCGCCTCGGCCAGATCGCCCTTATCAAAAAAATCGCTGAGCAAGACGATCACCCCGGGCTGGCGCTGCAGCAGCGACAGGCGTTTGCAGGCGCTAGCCAGGTTGCCGCTGACATTTTCGCCATCAACCGGCTGCTGGCCCTGGAGGAACCGAAGCATCTGCGGGATCGGCCGTCGCCCGCGCATCGACTGGGCCATATCCGTCACCGTGTCGGCGAACGTGTAGAGGTTCACCCGGTTGTAATGGCTCAGGCCGATGTACCCCAGCGCCGCGGCGACGCGCTTGGCGTACAAAAACTTGTTCGGCTCGCCGAAGTCCATGCTCTTGGTCACGTCCAGCACCACGGAGACCGAGAGGTCTTCCTCTTCCATGAATAGCCGCAGGAACAATTTGTCCAGTCGGGCGTAGAGGTTCCAGTCGATGAACCGAAGGTCGTCCCCGACGACGTAGCTTCGGTAGTCGGCGAACTCGACGCTCTGGCCCTTCTTCTTGCTCCGCCGCTCCCCCTGCAACTTGCCGCGCAGCATCTTCCGCGACATCACGTCCAGCCGATCGAGCTGCCGCATGAACGCCGGGGAGAGCAGGGTGTCTTGGGTGTCGGGTTGTGAGTTCAGTGCTGTCATGTATTAACCGCCAAGACGCCAAGAGCGCCAAGGTTTGTATCTACCAATGCCGATGTTCTTCAACCATTTCATTTATCCGACTCTTCTTGGCGTCCTCCGCGTCTTGGCGGTTCACCCTCTTACACCTTCAGCCCCTCTGCTTCGACCGGCAGGTTATCGATGATGTCGTTCAGGACCATGTCGGGGGTGATGCCCTCGGCCTGGCCCTCGAAGTTCATCAGGACGCGGTGGCGCAGGGCGGGGAGGAGGATCGCTTTGATGTCGTCGACCGAAACGTGCGCCCGGCCGTCGAGCATGGCGCGGACCTTGCCGCCGAGGACCAGTGCCTGCACCGCGCGGGGGCTGCCGCCGAAGCGCAGGAATTGCCTGGCCAGCTTCGAGGCGAACTCGCCTTCCGGGTGGGTCGACAGCACGCAGCGGATCGCGTAGTCCTGCACGTGCGGCGCGATGATGACCCGGCGGATGAGCTGCTGGTACCCGATGATCTTTCCCGCATCCAGCACCGGCTCGATCTTGGGCTCTTCAGCACGGGTCGTGCGGTCGGCGATCTCGTGCAGTTCCTCGCGGGTTGAATACCCCACGTCCAACTTGAACATGAACCGGTCCAGTTGCGCCTCGGGCAGGGGGTAGGTCCCCTCCTGTTCGATCGGGTTTTGCGTCGCCATCACGAAGAAGGGTTTTTGCAACTCGTAGGTGTCCCCGGCGACGGTGACGGATTTCTCCTGCATCGCTTCGAGCATCGCCGACTGCGTCTTGGGCGTGGCGCGGTTGACTTCGTCGGCCAGGATGATCTGGGCAAAGATCGGGCCCCGCTGGAACTTGAAAACGCGCGACGTCGTGCCGTCTTCGTTGCGTGCCTCGACGACGATCGTCGTGCCGGTGATGTCGGCGGGCATCAGGTCGGGGGTGAACTGGATACGGCTAAAGTCCAGCGACAGGGCCTGGCTCAGGCTGCGGATCAAGAGCGTCTTGCCCAGCCCGGGGACGCCTTCGAGCAGCGCGTGTCCGCCGACGAACAGGCAGGTCAGCACACCGTCGATGATCTCGCCGTGCCCGACGATCCAGCGTGCGATCTGGTCGCGGACGGCCTGGTAGTCTTTCCTGAACGCCTCGGCCTGATCGAGGACCTGTTGCTCGTCGTTGATATTGGCGGTCATGTTCACATCTCCTTACACGGTTGCGCGGACAAGTCCGCGCGGGGGTTGCTTATTCGCTATCCAGTTCCTCGCGTGCCCGGCGTTTGGCGGCCAGCAGCCGGCTGGTGGTCGGGCCTTGGTCTTCGGAGCCATCCGCCGAGTCCGCTTGGCCCGCGGCGGTTGGTGCGGCGGGGCCCTCTTCGCTCGCGCCCCCGACGGCCTGGGTGAAGTCGGATTCGGCGACAAAATCGGTGTTGGCCTCGAACTTGCGCTTCTTCGAGGGTGGCGGGGCAGCCTCGGGCGATCCCCCCGCGGAGCGTGCGGCGAGTTTCCGATCGGTCTGAGCCATGCGCGTTTTGAGCGCGGCGAGGGTGGCGGCGGCCTCGACCTCGCGGGGGCGCAGCGAGCCAAACAACAACCCCGCCCGCCCTCTGACCCAGGCCGCGATCGCCGCGGGGTCCCAGGCGATACGCCGGCAAGCCACGTCCAGCATGAACGCGACGACCAGCCACAACAGCAAAGTGCGCCAAAGCGGGCGGATTGAGCGCGTCTCAAAAGACTGCGTGCGCTCGAAGAGCCCCGCGGGTTTGGGCGCGGTAGGATCGAGGAGGCGTCCGCCGGTGATCTCGGCGACCTGCTGGAGCAACGCGGTGTTAGATTTGAATCGGCGCAGCTCCTGGCCTGGCGGTCGGCTCGCGCCGCCGAACACCATCCGCCGGGCGCCGCCTTCCTCTTGGACGAACAGGCTCACGACGTAGTTGCCGGTCTGGTCCGCGCGCGTGTCGGCCTGGTATTGCCCGGGCCCGACCTGGTTAAGCGTGATCTGCTGCACGCTGCCGTCGGGCTTGAGGACGCTGCCGGTGACATTCAGGAAGTTGCCGAACGACCCGGCGGCGCGCCTGCCCCTGCCGGTCGTCGTCTGGCCGGCGAACGCGGCGTCGAGCTGGACCTCGAGCCGGCCGTCATGCACCGCCACGAGCAGGTCGGCGTCACGGCTGGCCGAGGGCCTGGCGATCGTGCGGACGGTGCGCGCCCAGAAGTCGGGGTACCCGCCCCATGACAGCCACGCGGTCGCCCAACGGTTGGTCGCGTCGGAGGTGAACGCGGCGCTCCTGCCCAGCCCGACCTGCCAGTGCGCAAAGACGGGCTCGCCCTCCGGGCCGACCATCGGCATCTTGATGCGTGCGTCGCGCTTCTCGCCGGTGAGGACCAACCCCTTGAGCTCCGGCACGCCGGTAAGGTTGGCCGTGATCGGCGAGTCGGTCGGCAAAACGGTCGGGACGAATGGGACCTCCTTGACCAGGTTCTTTCGGATGGTCTTGGCTTCCTTGATGAAGACCTGCGGGAGGTTGGCGGGGTTGATGATCGGGTGGTAGTTTCCGTCGCCCATCATGGCCAGTTGATTCAGTAGCTGCGCGTCGTGCCCGTCGCCGACGCCGATGGTCGAGAGCGTGATGCCCTGCCGCTTCATCTGCCTGGCGAGCTTGATATACCCGCCGGGGACCGGCTCCATGCTCTGGCCGTCGGTCAGGAGGATGATGTGTTTGACGGCGGCGTCCTGCACGCCCAGGGGGGCGAGCTCGCGGTAGGCCATGTTCAGCCCGGCGTAGATGTTCGTGCCGCCGCCGGGCTGGAGGCTGTGGACTTTTTTGGCGACCGAAGCGGGGTCCGAGTTCATCGCGATCTTGACAATCATCTTGGCGTCGCCGTCGAACGCAACGACACCGACCAGGTCCTGTGGGTAAAGGGTATTCAGCGCGAGCACCGCGGCCTCGTTGGCGAGTTCCTGCTGGCTCGAAGAAGTCCCGCCGACACTCGAAGACATCGAGCCGGACCGGTCGATCACCAGCACCAGCGCACCGGAGGGCAGGATCGTCTGCGAGGGGATCTGACAACTGACCGGGAGGATGTACCGGTCCAGGTCGGAGTTGGTCCAGCCGCCTGCGCCGAAGCTGTCGGGCCCGCCGAGCATGATCAACCCGCCGCCAAGGTCGTGGACGTACCTGGTTAGTTTCTTCTGTTTCGACGGCGTGACCATGTCGTAGGGGACGTTCTGGAGGATGACCGCGTCGTAGCGTTGCAGTTGCGAGAGGCTGGCGGGCATCGCCTGGGGCGGGATGACGTCCAATTCGATCCCCCGGCTGGCCAGCGCGCTGGGCAGGACCCTGCCGCTGTCGCCGCCGATGTTGTCGACGAACAAGATCCGGCCCTTGCCCGAGACCAGGGTAAATGCCTGGGCCTTGTTGTTGGCTGTCATCGAGTCCGAGCCGGCGTCGGGCTCGAAGACCGCCTCAAACTTGTTGACCCCTGTAAAACCAAGCGGCATGTCGACCTCGCGGACGGTGACGTACCTGCCCAGCGCATCGGCCCGGTCATTCGCCGCAGCTTCGCCGGCCGCGTCGTCAACCTCGTCATCTCCGCCGACGGGCGTATCGGTTTCTTCCAGCGTCCAGTCGACCCGCGCCACCGGCGCACCGGTCCCGGGCATCCGGCCGTTTAAGTCGATCGGGATGTCGTCGTGGAGCAGTTGGATCAGCCCTTTGGCAGGCTGGGTAGCGCGGAGCACGACGCGCAGGGACACGGTCTGCCCCTCGCGCGCCTCGTTGGGTGCGTACAGCGCCTCGACCATAACCTCATCCCGCACCCGGTAAGGCACGGGCAGCACATCGATCGTGACCCCGGCCGCGGCAGCCTCACGCGCCGCGGCGAGGGTGTCGCCTGACGTGTCGTTGCCGTCGCTTGCCAGCACCAGCCGAAGTCCGGTGTCCGGGGGAGACAGCGCCATCCCCGATCGGATCGCGCTGGCGGTGTCGGTCCCCTCCATCGGCTGGTCAACCGTGCCCGAGTCCAGCTCGGTCGCTTCGCTGGGCAGCGCCCGGACGGTCGACCGCCCGTCGTAGGTAACCAGCCCGAGCATGTCGCCGTCGCGCTTGTCCGATGACGCGCCCTTGAGATAAGACCGCACCCACTGCGGGTAGTCCTGTGCTTGTTCCCGGCCCGGGTCCGCCCCGCCATCTTCCGGGGGTTTGGCGAAACGGCGGACCGATTCGGATTGGTCCACCAGCGCGATCACCGTCAGGTCCGAGTGCCAGACCTGGGCTTGCAGGCCGGCGAGCATCAGCACCAGCACCGACAACACCGCCAACCGAAGCCCGATCGCGGTCCACCGCCGAAACGGCTCCAGCGCCGCCAGGCTTTGCAGGCCGAGCCAGATAACCGGCGCGGCTAACAGCCCAAGCCAAAGCAGTTCGGGATGGTCAAAGCGGAAGTTCAAAGGTGGTTGGAGATTAGGGGTTGGGGATTAGAGGTTGGGGCCGCAGGCGCAGGATAACGCTTCGAGATCATGTGTGTGAGTGTCATGTGGTAAGGGTAGGGGTTGGAAAAAGACATTTATTAAGTAGATGGTCCCGGTGATAAACCCCAATCCCTAATTCCGACACCCAATCTCCAACCCCCACCTCACCTCGGCGCGGCGGGGGCTTGTCGGACGGCGTCGGGGGAGTCGGGCAGTTGCTGAAAATAATCCTTGACCGTGCCGTGGTACCGCCGGGGGACGCGGTCTTCGGTGACGGCGCGTTCGGCGTCGGTGCGCGCCTCGGTCACCGCCTGGTCGAACTCGACCGTCGCCTGGCCTGGGCTCATCTCGCCGTTCTCCATCCAGGAGGCGATGATCCGGCCCTGTCGCTGCTGGATGTCGCTTTCGGTGCGGGTCGTGTACGGGCCGGTATGCCGCTCTTGGCCCAGTGGGTTGTTGTCGACCCCGCTGCCGGCTTCACGTCCGCCAACGCCGCCGCCCTGACCCGGCTGCATCCCCGCGCCCTGACCCATGCCCTGTAGCCCCTGGCCCATCCCCTGGTTCATCCCTTGCATCGCGTTTTGCAGTTGCGACTGGGCCTGCTGCATCTGCTGAAGCTGCTGCTGCATCTGCGCCATCTGGCCAAGCTGCTGCTGGCCTTGCCAGGCGCCTTGGGAGAATTGTGAGTTCTGTTGACCCTGTTGCTGACCTTGTTGTTGACCTTGCTGTTGACCCTGTTGCTGACCTTGCTGTTGGCCTTGCTGCTGGCCTTGCTGTTGCTGACTTTGTTGACCTTGCTGACTGAGCGACTGGGCCATCTGCCCCATGGATGAGCTGAGCCCCTGGTTCTGCTGAGCCGACTGCCCGGCGTTCTGCGCCTGCTGTTGCTGCTGCTGGATCTGCTGTGCCATCTGCTGAGACTGTTGCTGGGCCTGCTGCTGGGTCATCCCCTGTTGCTGCATCTGCTGTTGAAGCGCCTGCTGGACCGCCTGTTGGTTGTAGCCCTGCTGCTGAAGCTGTTGGATCTGCTGTTGACTTAGGCCCGCCTGCTGGAGTTGTTGCTGGATCTGCTGCTGGGCCTGTTGCTGGAGTTGTTGCTGCTGGGCGGCCCACTGCTGGAGCTGGTCGGACATGTTCTGTAGCTGCTGCTGCATGGCCTGCTTCTCGGCATCGGGCATGCCATCGAGGCTGTCCGCCAGGCGCTGTAGCTCCTTCTGCGCCGACGCGAAGTCGCCGCGGCGCATCGCGTCGGCGAACCGGTCGGCCGGGCCGCGCTGGCCGGGATCGAGCTGGCTCATCTGGTTCTTGACCGCCTGGACCTGCTGGTGCTTGGCCTGCTCGGCGTCGGCGAGTCTCTCTTGAACATCCGACAGTTTCGACACCGCTTCACGGCGAAACTCTGGGTTCGTCAGGTCCCGGCGGGTCAGCGAGGCGAGCTCCTTGAACACGTCGTCCGGATCGGCCTCAACCAGCTTGGACTCGGAAGCCTCGACCTCTTTGATCAAGGCGTTGGCTTGGAGGATCTGGCGCTGGGCCTGCTCGGCCTGGGCCTGTTGCTGTTGCTGATCCTGTCTGTGTTGGCCCAGACCCAGGACATCCATCCCGCCGGGGAGAAACGCCATCAGCAGCGCGAGGATCGCCCCGGCCGGCGCGGCATACCCCCAGCCCGCGCCAAGGCGGATGGCGAACGCCTCATCCACGCGCGTGCGTGACGCCAACCGGTCGGCATCTGCCAGGACCTGCCTGGCGAAGGGGTCGTCTTTGAGTCCCTCGGCATACAAAGCGGTCCCCAGGCTGTCCTTGAGCCCAAGCCGCTCGTCCATCGCCGACGCCGCGTCTTCGACACCGGGCCTGCGTATCCACGCAAGCAACGGTGCTAACAAAAACAGCGCCCCGGCCGCCGAGCCGTAGACCCAAACGGGGTCTAAAGGGATCCTCAGCGACGCCAGACGGTCGGCCAGCAGGATCAATAGCGCCGCCGCCGCCCACACCAGGGCGAGCCACCCAAGGGTCCCAAGCCACGTGTCGAAAAACACACGCCGACGGGTGCGGGCAATGGCCTGACGTACCGCGTTCATAGGCCTGTCTCCATCAATCATTCAATCGGGCCGGACCGCACAATCATACCCCGGCGCAAGCCCTATTCACAGGTTAGGACGTAACAAACGGGGCGCATGTTCCCCATTTCGGCGATTTTGGGGCGCATTCCTGACCAACGGCCTACCCGCGTAGCCCCGGGGGCCTGGAGCACCCCGTTTCAACCTCAATGGGGCATACTAGCCGCCATCTTATAGATGGCGGACTCGCCGGCTGTAAGTCGGTGGCTTTGATCGCGGAGACCGCTGGACTTGGTTTCAGAGCGCTTGCCGGTGGCGCGAGGGTCAGCCCGTGGTGATCTGCCCAAGCGCCCCGCGCAGATGCGCCAATTCCCCAAGCAATGAAAGCATCTGCTCAAGCGGCAGCATGGTCGCGGCGTCGGACTTGGCATTCGCCGGATCCGGGTGCGTCTCGATGAACAGACAATCGACCCCCGCCGCCACGGCACACCTGGCAAGCAGCGGCGCGGTGTCCGGCCGACCGCCTGTGCTCTGGCCCTCGCCGCCGGGCTGCTGCGTCGAGTGCGTCACATCAAAACACACCGGCCAGCCCAGCTTCATCATGTCGCCAAGCCCGGCGAAGTCGTTGACCAATCGGTGATACCCAAAGAACGTCCCGCGCTCGGTCAGCATGATGCCCGCACCCGGATTCGCGGCACCGGCTTCGGTCAGCTTCGCTACTACGTTGCTCATCTCCGCCGGGGACATGAACTGGCCCTTCTTGACGTTCACCGGCTTGCCGGTCTTCGCCGCGGCGATAAGCAGGTCGGTCTGCCGACAGAGAAACGCGGGGACCTGAACAAGATCGACAACCTCCCCCACCGCCTGAGCCTGGCCCGGCTCGTGCAGGTCGGTCGTCAACGGCACGCCAAGTTCATCGCGCACCAAAGCCAACATGGAAAGCCCGGCTTTAAGGCCCGGCCCGCGCTCGGTGTGGATTGAACTGCGGTTGGCCTTGTCGTAGCTGGCCTTGAAGATGTAGCTAAGCCCAAGCTCCGCGCAGCGGTCACGCACAGCCTTGCCGACCGTCGTACAAAGGTCTTTGGACTCGGCCTGGCACGGCCCGGCGATAATCGTCAACGGCCGGTCCGGACCGATCGTGACGCCGGCGACTTCGATATGCTGCGTGTTCATCCCCATAGGATAAACGGCTTAGGCAACCTCATCCACGATGCCCACAATCACCGACCTCGCGGGCCCGGTGGGGTCATCCAGGACTTGGCGGGCTCCGTTGCCCTCATCCAGGACCAGGACCCGGTCGCCGACACCGGCGTATGCCGTGTCGATCGCGATCAGGTACTTGCCGGTCAGCGTCCAGTCGGGGTTGGTACGGCTGACGATCAGAAGCCGGCGGTTGTCGTAGAACGGGTGGTTGATCGTCGAGGTGATCGTGCCGGTAACGATGCCGAGGATCATGACGCGCCCCCTTGGATGTCGACGCCGTCGACGATCCCGATGATGGTGTGGTCGACCGGGACGAACCAGGGGTCCAGCGCGAGCGCGGCTTCCCGTCCGCCCTCGTAGTAGACCAGCTCGCCGGGGCCGGCCATGCGCGTCGAGTCGCAGCAGACCAGCGCCGAACCGGCACCTTTCTGCTTGGGGTCAAGCGGCTGCACGAGAAGCATGGGCACGCCCCGGAGCCCTTCGTACACTTCGCAGGGGACCACGGTCCCGATGACGCGGCCGAGCATCATGACGGGTTGAACTCCGTGGATTTGTTGATGTGTTTGCGCAGCTCGGCGTCGAGCGCGGGGATGATGCTGTGGCTGGCGTGCAACGGCTCTATGGCGGCAAGCCCGGCGTCGATCGCGGCCTGTACGGATTCCAGCTTGCCGGTCAGGTGTGTCACGCCCTTGCCGCCGAGCCCATCGCCCAGGCGGATCTCGATGATCCGAACATCGGCGCTCTTAACCGCGCGGTCAGCGGCGACAAGCATCGCGCTCAGGCCAGAGACCTCGATAATCCCAAGCGAATCGTCGGCCTTTGTCTGACGCTTGCCGGCAACCGCTGCGTATACCTGCTCGTGCACGTCCGGGAGGATGATCTGGTCGGTCAGCGCCTCGTGGCCGACGCGGATGCCCTCGGTGTAGGATTCATCAACCACGGCAACCGGCCCGCCGATCAGCACCAGGTATTTGCCCGGCTGCACGGTGCCGGCGCGGAGCGTGGTGATCTCGGCGCGCTTGACCATCGCGTCGGCGGCGTGCGTGCCGATGGCGACGCTGTCGAACTCAAGCAACGCGATGGCGGGTTCACGGCTCAACTTAGGTGATCCTGAAGTGGTCGATCAGCACGCAGCGGCGCTCACGGGAGAACGATCTTGGGTTGGTCAGCCCCTCGCCGGTCGGGCTGGCGATCGAGAAGGAGGTGTAGCCCTCGCCGCCCTGGCCTAAGCCGGAATAGATCGGGCCGTTCTTGACGAGGATGCTGCCGTTCATCTCCCGGGCCATCCGGCTGAGCCGGCCTAAGTGCATCGAGTGCATCGACGAGGAATGGCCAAACCCGTGCTCGGCCTCGATCGCCAGATCGATCGCCTCGTCGGCGGTCTTGACACGGGCGACCGGGAGCACCGGCATCAACTGCTCGGTCCAGATCAGCGGGTGGTCCACCGGCACATCGATCACCGCCAGGCGGACCGTGTCCGGGACGCGCATCCCGATCTGGGCGAGGATGTCGCTGGCGTTCTTGCCGATCCACTTGCGGTTGATCTTCCCGGGTTTACGGGGGCCACGGACCTCGTCGAAGATCACCTTCTCAAGCGCCGAGGCCTGGGGCTTGGTCAGCACGACCGCGCCGTTCTGGCCCATCACCTTCAGCAGGCGGTCGGCCACGGACTCGACGACGAAGACTTCTTTCTCGTCGACGCAGATGACGTTGTTATCAAACGAAGCGCCGTTGACGATGTCCCGGCCGGCCTTTTCGATGTTGGCCGTCTCGTCGACCACGACCGGGGGGTTGCCCGGCCCGGCGCAGATGGCGCGCTTGCCGCTGGTCATCGCTTCTTTGACCACGCCCGGGCCGCCGGTCACCACCAGCAGGCGGACGCCCTTATGACGCATCAGCTCCTGGGCGCTTGGGATGGTCGGCTCGGCTATCGCGGTGACGACGTTCTCGGGTCCGCCTGCCTTGACGATCGCCTCGTTGATCAGGCCGATGTTCCGGCAGGAGACGCGCTTGGCGCTTGGGTGGACGTTGAATACAACCGTGTTCCCCGCGGCGACCATACCGATCGAGTTGCAGATGATCGTCGAGGTCGGGTTGGTCGTGGGGGTGATCGCGGCGATCACGCCGTAGGGCGCTCGCTCCATGATCATCAGCCCGTGGTCCCCGGAAACCGCCGAGGGTTCGAGGTACTCCGGCCCAGGGGTCTTGTTCGTGACCAGCCGGTTCTTGATGATTTTGTCCTCGACCCGGCCAAGGCCGGTCTCGTCGACGGCGTCCTGCGCCAAAGACTCGCCGTGGGCGAGCATGGACTCACGGATCGAGGCGATGATCTGTTTGCGGTGGTCGAGCCCGATCTTCTTGAACTGCACAAACGCCTGCTGCGCGGCGGCGACGCAGTCGTCGATGCTGCGGAACACGCCCATGGGCAGGGAACCGGACCGGGCGATCGATTCGGTCTGCGCCGGCGGCAGGGTTGGCGCGTCGGGCGTCACGGCGCCGGCCATCCTGGACAGGACCTGCCGGGCGATCACGTCGATCTGGTTGTCGTTTAGCCGAGACATCGCTGGTCACCTCACCGAAGGTTACTTCTTGTACCGCTGATCGCCGCCGACCTCCCAGGAATCGACGATCGCCATGATCACCGCGTCGCAGGGGCGTTTGTCGGTCGCCACGGTCTGCCGGGCCGAGCTGCCCGAGGCGTAGAGGACGACTTCGTCGACGCCCGCGCCAACCGCGTCAGCGGCGACGACGTGCGAGCCGGTCGGCTTGCCCTTTTCGTCAAGCGGCTGAAGCAGCATGAAGCGCAGGCCCTCGAGGCTCGCCTCCTTGCGGGTCGAGACCACCGTGCCGATTATCCGCGCCAGAAACATCGCAAGACTCCCATGGGATCGCTAACCAGTCGGCGCTGCGCAAACAGGCGCGCGGCGCGGCCTGTATCAAGACAGACCGTCCACGCCGTGAAGCGCGCTTGCCGACCCGGCCGACGACCCGGTGATTACTTGCCCTTGCCGGCGTTGGGCCGACCGAGGGGCAGGGTCGTGTCCACGTTGGTGTGCGGACGAGCGATCACGTGGACGGTGACGATCTCACCGACGCGCGCCGCCGCGGCCTGGCCTGCGTCACAGGCGGCCTTCACCGCCGCAACGTCGCCGCGGATGATCGCGGTAACGTACCCGCCGCCGATCTTCTCGTACGAGACCAGTTCGACCTTGGCGGCCTTGACCATCGCGTCGCTGGCCTCGACCATCGCCGCAAACCCGCGTGTTTCAATCATGCCTAATGCTTCTGCCATCGTCAGGGTTCCTCTCTGAATCAGTTAAATCTTCACTGTTATATCGTCTCGGGCCCGGGTCCGGGCGCCGCCCAATACAGGCCCGGGGTTACCTCTTCTTTTTCTCGACGACCCGGCCGCTGACGCCCTCGATCGCCGCGACCGCCGCCTGGTATCCGACTTCGATGTCGCGCTCCTCGCCGCCGAGATAGATTCGCCCGAAGCTCCCGACCGCACGGACCTCCAGGATGTTGATGTCGGCCGCCTTCTCCGCCTCGTTCGCCGCCAGCGCCGCGTACGCGGCGGGCTCACACTCCAGTATATACAGCGTCTGACCGGCGAGGATCATGTTGCCGTGACGCATCCGGTTGATCAGCTGGGTCTGGTAGTCGTCCACACAGCGGATCACCTGGCTGGAGATCACCGTGGGTTTGCGCCGCTCTTCCTCTGTCACCTCCAGGGCCTTGAGTATGTCGCGTCCCGCGGCGCGGACATCCGCCTGCGAGTCGGAGTGGATCTCAAGCGCGCCGTAGAGCCGCTCGACGATCTGCATGCCCGGTCGGACGTGCGTGGACTTCAGCGCGATGTCGGTGACGCGGTTGATCTCGATCCCGGGGGAGATCTCGACGAACAGCGACGCCTGGCCGGCCACGGGCAAGAAGCCCTGCGACACCGTCGCCATGAAAGAGGCAAACTGGGCCTGGAGGCTGTCGAGGAAAACGTACGCGCGTAGGTCAACGTGTTGCATAGTGATTCAACCTGTCAATACTTTTCTTTGGTGCTTCCTTGAGAAACGGTCATCCCCTTGGCTTCCTTGACGATCTTCACGCCGGCGCTGACGCCTAAACGTGTGGCGCCTGCGTGGATCATTTCCTTGGCCCCTTCCAGGTCGCGGATCCCGCCGGACGCCTTGACGCCCATCCGAGTGCCGCTGACGGCCTGGCTCATCAACGCCACATCCTCGGCGGTCGCGCCGCCTGGGCCAAAGCCCGTCGAGGTTTTGACGAAGTCCGCACGCGCCCGCTTCGCCGCCTTGCAGGCGCGGACCTTTTCGTCGTCGTTGAGCAAGGCGGTCTCGAGGATCACCTTGCAGATACTCCGCCCGTCCATGCAGACCTCGGTCACGGCCCGGATATCGCGGTAGACCAGGTCGTCGTTGCCGCTCTTAAGCGCTCCGACGTTGATCACCATGTCGATCTCCCGTGCGCCGTCCCGGATCGCTCGACGGGCCTCCATCGCCTTGATCTCGGGCGTGGTCGCGCCCAGGGGGAACCCGACCACGGAGCAGGCCTTGACATCGGTGCCCGTCAACTGGCCGGCGACCAGCTTCACATTCACCGGGTTCACGCAGACGCTGGCGAAGCCGTAGTCCTTGGCCTCGTCGCACATGCTGATGAGTTGGTCGGTGGTGGCGTCGGGCTTGAGCAGGGTGTGGTCGATCGAGGCCGCCAGCTCGCGCGGCATGTCGCCGGCCCCGGGCTGATGGACGATACGGTCGGCGCCCAGTTCCAGGAACTGACGGACCAGCTCGGGGTTGGTCTGTGCGCAGGTCTTGCAGAATCCGCAGGCCAAGGTCGTGCAGCCTAAGTCTGCGCCCCCGGCCAGGTCCATGATCCGCTGGACGATCCGCTGAAGGTCCTGCTCTTGGATTGACTCAGGCATGTCTGCTCCGGGCATCTTGTTCTCTTGACATTGACAGGCGTGCGCTTGAGGCGTCGGCGCCCCCGGTATCGGTCCCCCGGATAGTCCCCCGGATGGGTCCGCGGGCCCCGCGCCGGTCTCGATCATACTCACGCGACGCAGGTGACGCTCGGCGGTGCACTGGGTCGTCAAAAAGACGTCCACGATCTGCATCGCCAGGTTCGGCCCGACAAACCCCGCGCCCAGGGTCAAAACGTTCGCGTCGTTGTGTTCACGGGCGTTGTTCGCCGACGACGTGTAGTAACACATCGCCGCACGCACGCCGGGTACCTTGTTCGCCGTCATACACGAACCGATCCCCGCGCCGTCGACCAGGATGCCCTGATCGGCCTCGCCCCGTGAAACCCGCTCGGCCACGGCCCGGGCAAACACCGGGTAGTCCACCGCATCGGCGGCATGGGTCCCGCAATCGTGGACCTGATAGCCCTGGCCCTGAAGATGCGCCTTGATCTTTTCTTTAAGCTCAAAGCCGCCGTGATCCGCTCCCACGGCGATGCGTCGCGATGCTGTGTTCTCGGTCATCGTTTTCCACGGACAGGGCACATCGGTGCCAAAGCATTACAGGTCATCGCGCCGGCGCTGTCAAAATACGGACACGGATCGCCGGCGGAAAAACAACGGTCAGCCGGCGCTCTAAGCGGTGAGCGGGTACCTCCCGGGGGGTCGCTTCAAGCCGTGGGATATAAGGGTTTAAACCCGCCCGTAAGCTCAAGCTCGCCGGCCCCTTGAAGCGCCCGGCTGGGCCTTTTCGGCCAAGCGGTTCATTGTACCCGATCCGTCGCCGGAACAAAGCCTTTTTAGAAAATCCCCGATCGCTGTGCGGTAGGCCTGTTCGTGCTCGCAGGGCAGGTCGTTGTGACGCCCGCCGGGGAACTCGATCAGCCGGCCGTCGGGGGCCGACTCGGCGATCTGGCGGGCAGAACTTATCGGACACAGCTCGTCCTGCGTCCCGTGCAGCACCACCAGCGGGCAGCACAGTTTCGCCGCGTGCCCCGCCCGGTCGAATTGTGCAAAACCCCGGGCTGTCAGACGAAGCCAGACCCATACCAGCGACACAATCGGCTGCACCGGGTAATGGTTCCTCTTAAAGATGCTCACGATCGGCTCGTCCCAGTAGCGGTACGGCCCCTCGGCGATCACACCCACGATCCCCGCTCGGGCCTCACCCACCGACTTCGCCGCCGCCGCGATCGCGATCCCCGCCCCCATCGAATATCCAAGCAACACGATCCGCTGCGCATCCTGCTTCTCCAACTGCTCCAGCACCGCCAGCACCGCCAGCACCGCCAGCACGTCGTCAGGCTCACGCAAACCCCCATACGCCCGACGCGCTTGCGACTCGCCCTGGCCCGGCAGGTCAAACACCACCACCCGCCGGGCAAACGGCGCAGCCATCGGCACACGGTGCAGCGCCCCGTACCGGCTATCCCCAAACCCGTGAACGATCACGATCGTTGGGCCGCCTGGATCGCTCCCCTGAATCACCCATCCCGGCGACCGCGACCCCCCCCCCATCGTAAACGTCGCCTCTTCGGCAACCAGTTCCAGGTCCGCCGGGTCCGTCGGGTCCCCGCAAGCCAGCGCCACCGCAAATGTCTTACGCTTGGGATGTCCTAGCGCATACACCAGCCCCGCCGCACCGAGTAGCCAGAGCAGACATAAAGCAAACAAGATCAAAAGAAGCAGGCCCATGACGAGATAGGATAGCCGACGATTCATCCAACGCTTCGTAAGGAAGTTCTTTTGACAGGATGAACAGGATCGACAGGATGTAGTCTTGTGGGCGCGGCATAACCGATCCCTTTGATCCTATTCATCCTGTCAAAACTTCTTTCTCCCCGTCGGAGGCGATATATGGACTACCAAGCACTCTTAAACGAAGCGATCAAGGAAGCCGAGCTAGGCTTATCCGAGGGCGGGCTGCCGATCGGGTCGGTGCTTGCCGATAGCGATGGCAATGTCGTGGCGCGCGGGCACAACCTGCGGGTGCAGACCGGGGACCCGACGGCACATGCCGAGGTGGCCTGTATCCGTAGCGCCGGGCGGCGGCGGGACTGGCCCAGGCTCACGCTGGTCAGCACGCTGAGTCCCTGCGTGAGGTGTACGGGCACCAGCCTGCTCTACAAGATCCCCCGCGTGGTCATCGGCGAGAACCAGAACTTCATGGGGGCCGAAGACCTCTTCAAACAGCACGGCGTCGAGCTGATCAACCTCAACGACCCCCGGTGTATAGAGCTGATGGCCAACTTCATCCGCGACAAGCCGGATTTATGGAACGAGGACATCGGGATCGAGTAGCGCAAGCGAAGAGGTTGAACCACAGAGGCACAGAGAAGATGTTATCCGCAGATTACGCAGATGACACAGATTAAGCAGCGACCCGGGATCGGATCTGCGCAATCTGCGTCATCTGCGGATACCTAACCTTCCCCTCTTCTCTGCGCCTCTGTGTCTCTGTGGTTACCCGCCTTCGTTCGATCAGCTGTTCACCGCGCCGGGCTGATTTTTTGGTATGCCCAGATGAACGCGGCGAGGAACAACAGGTCGAAGATGAAGAACGGCTGCCAGATCCACGGCACGCCGGCGTCCAGCCAGTGCCAGCCGACGGTGGCGCAGTAGCTTATCTTGAGCATGATGCCGTAGGGGATGAGGTTTCGGTTATGCCTGGGGTCGGACGCGATGGCGAAGAACATCAGGGCGAACGCGCACAGCAGCAAAGCCGCGAAGTGGATGTAGCCGTAGTGGTTTGGCGGGGTGACGTTGAAGCGGTCGAAAACGGTTGGCGCGAAGAAGAGGAACGCCAGGCCGAGCACGCCGTCGTAGAGCCCGGCGAGGATGAACAGCGGCCGCACGGAGGATGAACGTGCCATGAGGTGAGCCTCCTGCCCGCCCAGGTTGAGTAGTCAGGCCGAAGCCTTTATACCCGCCAATTGGCCGTTCGTCGCCCTGCGGTACTTGCGTTTGAACAGGTCGCGCCGCCAGGCGGTCGCCTCGTCGCTGTAGAGCCGGACAGCCAGGCCGTGAAAGCCTTCGACCAGCTCGTCGGCGGTCATGGGGGTCGGCTCAAACGTCAGGTCGAACAGCGTGCACTTATGCCAGGCCTTTTCTTCCAGCAGCCGGCCCTCCCGGCGCAGGCGCTCGTACAGCGGCGTGCCGGGGAACGGCGTCAAAAGCGTGATCTGCACGTCATACAGCTCCAACTCCCGTGCGAAATCGTAGACCCGGTCGAAGATGTCTGTGGTCTGCCCGTCGAGCCCGAGGACAAAGCAGCCGTTGACCCGGATGCCGTGGGACTGGATGTTGCGGACCAGGCGGGCGTAGTCGCCTCGGCGCTTGCGCTTCCAGTCGGTCTTCATCTCCAACCCGCGCAGGCCTTGCAGTTGCGGGCTCTCCAGGCCGATAAGCACTTCGGCGCAGCCGGCGCGGCGCATCAACTCCAGAAGCTCGTCGTCCTCGCCGACGCTGACATCGGTCTCGGTAAACCATTTGACGCGGCGCTTCGCCAACTCCGGCAGCAATCGCTTCCAGTACCGCCGATCCACGAAGCTGTTGTCGTCCGCGAACTCGATAAACGGGCGCGGCCAGAGCTCGCAGATACGGTCGATCTCGGCCAGGACTTTGTCGATCGGCTTTTGCTTGTACTTCGGTGTCAACAGGATGGAACTTGCGCAGAACTCGCACTTCAAGGGACAGCCCCGCGAGGTCTGCACGGTGATCCGGTTGTACTTGTCCATATCCAGCAGGTGGTAAGCGGGCATCGGCGCGTCGGCCAGGTCGAACTCGCCGGGCTTGCTGTAATACGTCCCGCCCAGCGCGCCTCGCTCGGCGTCGGCCAGGATATCCGGCCAACACAACTCGCCTTCGCCGACCACCACCGCGTCGCAGTGCTCAAGCGCCTCGTCGGGCAGGCAGGTGACGTGCAGCCCGCCCATTACGACCTTCGTGCCCCTGGCCCCGGATGCGGCACCGGATGTTGCCCGGCAGCGGTCGGCCAGCGCATACGCCTCCGGCGCCTGGGCCGTGAACGTGGAGATCGCCACCAGGTCGAACGAAGACCAATCCATGCTCAGCTCGTCGATGTCCTGCACATCCAGGTAGACGACCTCGTGCCGGTCGGGCGTCAATCCAGCCAGCGTCAACAGCCCCAGGCTCGGCAGCGAAGCGATCGTCTTGCTCCGCTCGACAAACCCCGGCAGGGTCAGCCCGAGGCGCAGTAGCTCCTGATCACAAACGCGCACGCCACTCATCGCGATCAATCCGATCTTCATCGCAAGGACCCCTTACTTAAAAAGATGTCCGAACAACACGGCCGTCATCCAGCCGCACCCCGCGGTCAGGCTCAGCACAGGCACGAAAAACAGGTTCCGCCAAGTCATGCGCCAGGCGGAGAGGTAACAGACGGTCGGCATCGACACCGCCCCGACAATCAACAGCACGCCGGGCACAAGCGTTTGCTCATACGACAGCTCCCACGCACGCGCGGTTAACACAAAGGCCAAGTTCAACATGCCCGTGCCCAGAAACGCGATGTGCCCCAGGCGCGTCAGCCGACGACGCCATGAGTTGTACCCGCCCATCCATGATTCACGATGAAACCCGATGCCCTGCACCGCCCCGGCGATCAGACCCAAAGTCATCCAGCCCCAGGCGAACAGGAGGTTGATCCAGATCACGGCGAACCCCTTTTTTGAAAAGAACGATCTGAGTCGTTGACACGGATCGTATCGTTTTCTATGATGTAAGTATACACTTACAAAACAGAGAGTCAAGCTTGCTCAGAGTTTTCGCGTAATGCACTATTTTTTAACAACTTGCGCCTAGATCGCACGATGAAAGAGCGGACTGATCGACCCGGAAGACAAGGAGCTGGCCATGGTATGGTTGGGACTGACTCTCGGCGTGATAGCTCTCTGGGTGGCGATCGGCACCCGGCTCGAGCAGGACAAGCAGCAGCGTGAGATTGATCGTCTTCGGTCGATGCTGATCAAGGCGGGGCCGACACAATCGTCTAAGCCCGTCGAGCCCGAGAGACCGGACCGCCCCGCCGAAGCGCCGCCAACCACCGACGAGGTGAAGCCGAGCATTCCCGGAGAAGCACAGGCGCTGGATCACAAGCCGCAGTCACAACCGTTAAGTCAGAGGAAGCAGGCGCTGCACCGCGTCGCGGGCCCGACATCAGCCAAAATGCCTCAGGCAACGCCTGACTTCATCACCAAGTCTGCGGCGACCGAATCAACCGCCACTCCCAGGAAACAAAAGGCGTCGTTGGAAGAGATCATTGGCGCCAAGCTCTACATCTGGGCCGCTGGGATCTGCCTGATGCTCGCCGGGGCGTTCCTGGTCAAGTTCTCGTTTGATCGGCAACTGCTGTCCGTGGGTGTGCGTCTGTCGATCGCCGCTGGGTTCGGCGTGGCGCTGGTGCTTACGAGCCTGTGGGCGCGAGGCAAGAGCGAGAGGATCGGCGCGGCCTTGTGTGGCGCGGGTGTGGCAGACCTGTTCGCGACCGTGCTGGCGGCGACGGCGTATTACGAACTATTAAATCCGTGGCTGGGCTTCTCGGTGATGGCGGCCGTCACCGCCCTGGCGGTTGGGATGTCGCTGGTGCATGGGCCTTACGTCGCGCTGTTGGCGCTGGTCGGCGGGTTCGTCACGCCGGCGCTGATCAGCGGTCACGAGTCGGCGTGGGGGACGACGTTTACATACCTGTTGCTGCTTGAATTTGGGCTCATGGCGGTCGCCCGTCGGCGGAGCTGGTTCGGGCTGTCGGCCCTGACGTTAGTGGCGTCACTGGTCTGGGCGCTTGTGTACACCCTGTTTGCCTGGAGCCCGGAGAGCCGGCTTTACATGATCATGTTCGTGCTGGGCACGTCGGTGCTGTTCGTTTTGAGTGCGGCTAGGTCGATGGCCCAAGACCCGGAGAAACGCACGCCCTTAGGTCGGCTGTGGCTGGCGGTCGGCGCGGCCGGGTCCGGCGCGATGCTGCTAAGCCTGCTGGTAGCGTACAGTCAATTCTCGGTGATCGAGCTGTCGGCGCTAGGCCTGCTCGCGGCGGGGAGCCTGGTGCTGGCCCGGCTGGACCTGCGATACCTGGCGGTCACGTTCCTCAGCGCGGCGCTGTGTGCGGCGATGATGCTGGCCTGGCCGATCGCGCACCAATTCCTCGATGCGCCGTTCGAACCCGGTCGTTTCTACTTAGTCGTGATCGGATACGGCGGCGTCTTCACGCTCGGCGGGATGCTGAGCCTGTGGCGGAACCGGCGTCCGACCTGTTTCGCCTGGCTTTCCGCGTCGGCGGCGCTGGTGTTCACGGCAATGGCGCACGTCGGGGCGCCGCACGACCTGCCCGAGCCTTTGCGCTGGTGGATGGTCTACACCGGGATCGGTGTGCTGTTGACCGGCGCGGCCGTGATCGTCTGGCGCAGCAGGCAGAACCACGGGACGAGACTCATCGACGCCTACGCGCTGATCGCAACGGCGATGGCGACGATCGCTGTGGGGGTAGGCATTGATCTGCCATGGATCGCCCCGGCGTGGGCGGGGTTGGCGCTGGCGGCGTCAATGATCGACCGCCGTCTGACGCTGCCGAACCTGCGTATCGCTGTGGGCTGGCTCACCGGGCTGTGCCTTCTGCTGCTGATGGTTCCGGGGCCGACGGGTTACGAGCTGGGCGGCCGGGTGGTTCTCAACCGCATGATGATTCACTACGGTCTACCCGCGGCATGCTTCGGGCTGATCGCCTGGCTCTACCGGCGCGGCGCACCGACGTGGCTCCGCGATATCTACCAGGCGCTTGGGCTGTTGGTCGCTGCCGTAGCGGTGACATTGCAGGTCCGTTACGGGTTCCACCCAAGCGGGTTTGTCACGGCCGCGCCAGTGCTCAACGAGTGGGCGGCCTATGCGGTCCTGTGGATGGGCGTATGTGTAACGGTTCTCTGGCGGTTCACCTCGCCGACGTTGACGGGGCTGCGCATCGCGGGCGCCGGGCTGGGCGCGGCGGGGCTGGCGGGGTGTGTCGTCGGGCTGTTGTTAATAGCAAACCCACTGATCACCCGAACCGACCTGGGCAACCTGCCGGTGCTTAACTGGCTGCTGTTCGCCTACGGCGTTCCCTGCGTGCTGTCCGCCCTGGTCATGTGGGTCAGCACCGATCAACTCAAGCCCTTAAAGATCCTCGCTGCGCTGGTCTCGTTCTTCATGCTCTTTGCGCTGGTGACGCTGGAGGTTCGTCAGGGGTTCGTCGGGGCGGACCTGACACTTGCCTCACATGCGGTCGGTTCGGCTGAGAACTACACCTACTCGCTGAGCTGGGTGCTATTGGGTATCGGGTTGCTGGTGGCCGGGCTGATCAACCAGAGCCGGGCGCTGCGGTACGGGTCGTTGGCGATCATGCTGATCGCGGTGGGTAAGGTGTTCATCATGGACACCGCGCACCTGCGCGACCTGTGGCGGGTGCTCAGCTTCCTGGGGCTTGGGCTGAGCCTGATGGCGCTGGGTTATGTGTACCAGCGATTCGTGTTCGGGAAGCAACCAAAGGGTGCGGACGAATCTTAACGACGAGTCGAAACCTCCATAGGGGAGTCCTCCAGCCATGGCCCGACCCAACCAGTCCGAACAGCGCCGCGACGAGTTATGCCCCGTGATCGCCAAGGCGTTCGCAGAGCTTGGGTATCGTCGGGCGACGACGGCGGCGCTGGCGAAGCGTTGCGGGCTGCGGGAGAACCAGCTCTACCGTCTGTGGCCGAGCAAGAAGGCGATGTTCCTGGCGTCGATCGAGTATCTGTACGAGATGACCGCGGCAAAGTGGCGCGCTCTGCTGGCAAGCGACGATGGACGTTCGCCGGCCGAGCGGATCCTGGCCTGGGAGGGCGAGCACCGCGGCGAATCCGGTCTGCACCGGATCACCTTCGCCGGGCTCAGCGAGACCGACGACCCGGACATCCGCAGCGCCCTGCAGAACATGTACCGAAAGTTCCACACGTTCATCATCGGGCAGGTCAACGAACACCGCGCCGACGCGAAGCCCGACACACAACCGGGCGTGGAGTTGACGGCATGGGCCATCATCGGCCTGGGCATGATGACCAACATCACACACGAGTTAGATCTGCTGACCCACGACACGCAGGGCCAGATGGTTCACGATGTCGGGTTGCACCTGCTGGACGGCTAACAAGATCACGCTTGACCGGCTTGCCGTTTAGTGCAGGAACAGACGCAGCCCGGTGAACGCCATCGCCATGCCGTGATCGTCGGCGGCGTCGATGACGCCCTGGTCACGGGCCGAGCCCCCGGCCTGGGCCAGGTACTTCACGCCGCTGCGGGCGGCGCGGTCGAGGTTATCCCTGAACGGGACGAATGCGTCGGAGCTGAGCACGACCCCGTCGAACGTGCTTAGCCAGTCGGTGCGTTCATCCTCGGTGATCGGGTCAATGGGGCCGACAAGCGATTGAGCGAGCACGGCGCGTTCGGCGTCATCGAGCTCGTGGTAACGGACGAACTGGTCCACCGCGTTGACCTTCTCGGAGCGCGGCATGCCATCGGCGAACTTCAGCGCCAGGGCCTTTGCGTGCATCTTCAGGAACCAGCGGTCGGCCTTGTCGCAGGCGATCCGTGTGCAGGCAATCCGCGACTGCTGGCCGGCGCCGACGCCGACGGCCTGGCCCCCGTAACCCACAGCGATCGAGTTGGATTGGGTGTGCTTGAGCGTCACCGTCGCCACGATCAGAGACTGCATGACATCGTCGGGGATCGCTTTGTTCTTGGTCACGGTGTTCTTAAACAGGTCTGCGCCGATGGTGCTGTCGTTGTGGGATTGTTCGAGGGTGAGCCCGAACTCGGTGCGCGACTCGGTGGCCGGGGGGTAATAGGCCGGGTCGATCTGGAGGACGACGTATTTGCCGCCCTTCTTTTGCTTGATGATGTCCAGCGCCTCGGGGTCGTAGCCCGGCGCGATGATCCCGTCGGAGACCTCGGGCTTGATGATCCTGGCGAGGGATTCGTCGACGGTGTCGCTGACACTGATGAAGTCGCCGAACGAAGCGACGCGGTCGGAGCTTCGGGCTTTGGCGTAGGCACAAGCCAGCGGTGACCATTCGCCCTGATCGAAAAAATGCGCCTGCCTGAACGCATCGGACAACGCGCCCGCAACGGCGGCGCCGGCGGGGCTGACGTGCTTGAACGACGCGGCGGCGGGCAAGCCGGTGGAGCTTTCCAGTTCGCGCACCAACTGCCAGCCGCGCAGTGCGTCGAGGATATTGATGTAGCTGGGAGCGCCGTTGACCACGCTCAGCGGGCCTTGAGGCAAGTCGCCGACGACGCGGGCCTGGGCCTGGTTGGGGTTACAGCCGTACTTGAGAGGGATCTGCATCGTGTCGTGTCCTTAGGCGGTACAAAAGGTGGATTCCGGTGGCGTAGAAGACGTCCGCTGACCAGCCGGTCGGCTCGTCAGGACGGACCCCATGCTAGTGATTTCATCGCCGCCGTGCCGATCCCAAGCCGCCGATGAGGGGCCTGCTTCGGATACGCCGCCGGACCGTGCGCCGTGGGTTGTAAGGTGGCGGCTATCAATACCCGCTTCCGCTGGACTGCCGGTGCTCTAAGCAGAGCTACGGACGATATAAACCTGCTTGAATCAGGCACTGGCGGACCGGCGGGCTGTGGTTATAATGCCTGCCTCACGGGCCATTGGCGCAGTTGGCTAGCGCGCCTCGTTGACATCGAGGAGGTCACAGGTTCAAGTCCTGTATGGCCCATTTCTACAGACCCCGGGGTTGCACTTCGAGATTGAATCCACCGCACATCGAACCCGGACAATGCCCCGAGCCAGGCCGCCTGGGGTAAGCCGGTTGAACAGGCTCTACGGATAGCGAGAACCAATCAACATCCGGTGATGCGGATCTCCAGGCGCTTCTGGGCCATCTGCTGGGGGGTAATCCAGAGCTTGTCGATCTGCATCGTGTGGTCGTATACCCCCTCTGCGGGCTTGCCGTTGACGGTGAAACGGCGTGCACGGGGGGCGTTGGTTTCGCAAATCACGTGGATATCGCATCCCCGGACCCTGGCTTTGGCGTTGAAGTTCTTGAACGGCGCCCAGCCCGCGGGCTGGATCCACAGCCCGTCGAACACCGGCTCGATCCCGAAGACGAACCTGACAAGTGTCTTGAGTACGACGTTGGAGCTGCCGGTCTGCCAGTCGTTCATGTTCTGCCCGTCGATCATCTTTTTGGGGTTGTGCCCGTAGGAGTTGGGCATGACGAACGGCGAGTGCGACAGGTTCTCGTGGATATCGGTGAAGGGGAGGATCTTGACCAGTTGTTTCCAGGCGCGCTTGGGCTGGCCCATCTGGAACAGGGCCATGATGGCGAATGCGGTGGCGTGGATGTAAACGGCGCCGTTCTCGGCGGTCCCCGGCGGGAGCTTACCGATCCTGCCGACCCCACGGACGTTGGGCGGGAACGAGGGGCAGAACGTCTTCAGGCCGTACTTGTCATCCAGCCTGTCGAAGGCGTCGAGGATAAGCCAGTCCAGATCGGGGGTGTGCTTGAGCATCCCGGAGAGAACCCAGAAGGCATTAGACGTCAGCCCGTCTCGTGCTGCGCCGTCGGGGTCGCTAAAGCCGCCGACGAGGTAGGAGCGACGATCCCCCCAGCCGTGGAGGATCCGTGTGTGCCCCTTATCGTCGCTGACCACGGCGTACTTACCCAGGCCCTCACGGATCGAATTTGCGGCCGCGCGGTAGGCCTGGACGTGCCGGGCATACCGATCATCATCGAGTGTCTGCAGAAGTTCGATCATCTCCTGGCAGTTCTGCAGGACGTGGAGGGTGGCCATGACGCTCACGCCGGTCCCGTAAGTCTGCGACGGGTCCATGCTCACGCCCAGCCCGTCCATGGCGTCGTTCCAATCGCCGTATAAAGCCCGGACGCAGCCGGTGTGCCCGTGGTCGCGGTGGTCCAGCAGGTACTGCATGATCTTGAACAGGTGATTGAGAACACTGTCCTGTTCCTTGGCCGGTTCGACGGTGCTGGCCGCTTCATCCAGGATCCTGTGGTAGCCGACGTTTTCGGTCAAGAGCCCGTACTTGCCGGTGAGCTTGAGGTAGCTGACGGTGCAGGAGATGACCCACGACCCCTGATCGATGAACGGGCGCAGGTCCATCCGCCCGATCTGACCGTTCTTCGACGGCAGCGCATATTGCCTGAAACACCGGCCGCTTGGCTCGGTAAAGCCCAACGCCTCGATCAGCTTGGCCCGGGCCGCCTGCGGGCGCCAGGCCGCCAACGACTCGATCGCCTGGCAGACATCGCGGATACCGATCAACGAGTTGGGAGAGATCTGCACGTAGCCCTTGATCAAGGCGCAGAACTCGACCTGCCGCTTGAGGTGCTCGACAAACGCGTTGAAGACCTTGGGGCGGATGTATCGGTGATCGGTCTGGCCAACGGTCAGCGCCAAGCTGCTGTGACGATCCTGATCGTCTTTTTCCAGCTCGTTGAGTTGGTTGTCGATCTCGTCGGGATTGATCGGTTCGTGAACCATCTGTCGCGCCCGGGCGGTGTCGCCGGTATGGCTGAAGATGATGTCCATGCGAGCGTCGGCGCCGGCGGGGATGTCCAGGTGCAGCATGTCCCCGGCGATCGCATTGTCAACGAAAGTGCAGACCCGCTGCGGCTGGCCGAACGTGCCCTTGGCAAGAGAAGCGGCGGTGTGGAGGCTGCTGCGGGACCCCCCGACATATTGCATCCGTGCGGTGGTCGCCTCCTGATGGCTCAACTCACTGCCGGGTCCAAGCGAGATAGATCGGCGGAAGATCCCCCAGTTCGAGACGGACATGGTGCGGTCCATATCCTCGTTCACCCTGACCAGGAAGCTGCCAAGCGCCCCCGCGCCCTTGGCCGGGTCCACTACCTGGATCTCCTTAAACCACGGGTCCTCCGGCCCCTCGAAGACCTGGTGCCGCAGGAACGGGTTGAAATACGAGGACAGGTAGATGGACCGGTCCTGCCCGGAGAGGTTGGTGGCCTGGACCGAAAAGCAGATGTCCTTGGCGGCCGTAACGAAGACCCGCACGACAAATCGCAGGTCGTCGGAGGTCGTGATGAAGTAAGCAGCGCTGTTCGAGAGCACGGTGAATCGCTCGAACGACGTGGCCGCCTTATCGATCAGCTTCGGGACCGACAACAGCGGGACCGGGAAGAACCCGTCGCCGTCCGGCAACCCGGCGAAGAAGGCGATGTTGGGCTCCTGACCGTTGTCGGCCCGCATGAAATGAGAGTACAGGCCTTCGTTGCTGTGCATGTACCCCGAGGCGTAGACCCAGAAGTTAAAGCCGTCTCGGCCGTAGGGGTATCGGCTGTCGCCGTTGTCTCGCGGGGTGGCCAGGACGTGCTCGCGGTCCAGCACATAGACCCCTCCGGGCATCCGTCGGTCTGCGCCGCCGCCTGGGACATGGTCAATCGCCTTGGCCGCGTCGATGATCCAGTCGGTCTTCTCTCGCAGTGTGTACGGCTTACTTTCGCCGACGAACGCTGATGACGACATACCTGTCAAACTCCTGCCTCAACGGATCGGGCCCGAGCGATGGCCCGTTGATCCGGTGATGGCCTATAAACCCGTTCTCGCGTATCTCACGCTGCGGGTGGTTGTTCGCCACAGCGTCTGACCCGACGACCTCAACCCCATAACGCTACTGGGAAGGGGCCGTGGCCGTGTCCAAAACCTGATCGTCCCCGGTGCCCGGCTCGAGGATGTCCCGGATGTATGGATAGCAATGGATCAGCATCCCGCCGAACCCCGGATCATTTTCCAGGGTCTGCCACGCCAACGAAAAGTTTTTGTTGAACAGCGACGCCGGCTGGCCGTGGAAAGAGATCGTCGGTACCGGCGGGTATTCGCCCGTCTCTACCGCGGGCAAGACGACCTTGCCGATCTGCCTGGCGTACGCCAGTTCGTCGGCAACCAGGCCGGTGATCGAGTTGGGCCCGACAGCCTCGCGGCGGTAGGACATGATCCCGATGTAATCGCACAGGTCCTGGATGTGTTGCTGAACCGGCTTGGTCTGGCCGGCGAATTCGACCGCCAGCGGCAGGCCATCCTCGCTGGTCTGTGTGTCAAACCAGAACGGGATATCACAGGACAACGTCATGTCGGGATCAAACCGATGGATCAGTCCGCCGGCTTGGGCGTAGTAGTCCAGCAGGTCCTTGAGGATCACCGTGCGCCGCTCGGGGTCCGACCAATCCGCCAGCAGGTATGGCTCGATGTCGTAGTGCACCCCGGAGAAGCGCTTGCCCTGAGGCATCGTCTGGTTCAACGCGAGAATGGCCTTGAGGACCGCGAGCGTGTGCGGCTGGTTCTCTGCTAGCGCCATGGACTTCTCACCGTCCAGGGCTTCGACACGGATGCCCAAGTCGGCGGCCTTGGCGATCAACTCAACGTAGCGCTTAGGCTGGCTGATCACCGGGGGATCGCTGTCTTTGGGATAGTGGATCTGCACCAGCAGCAGGTTGATGCCGTAGCGCTGGCAAAAGCCCAGCAGCTCGTCCTGACCCTGGGTGTCGAGGATCCAGTCTTCGTGCCAGACCCACATGCCCTTAATGGGGCCATCGCTCCAGGTCGGCATGGCCGACGAAGTCGCCGAATCGTGCGGTGTCGCCGTCGACTCACCCCCACAGGCGGAGGCTGCCAGCGCAAGTGTCAGCGCCAAAGCCAGTCCAAGCGTGTTGATCGGCTTCATAGAAAGTCCTTCATGGCCTTTGATACCCACGGATCCATATCGCCCCCGGGATTCCCCCCGGTTCGCCTCCCGGACCTCACCCGGACCTCTCCCGGACCTCCCCGTGCTTGCAGCAGGATGTAACCTCTGTCATGCCCCATATTTCCATGCGGGCAGCCTGAAAAATAGCAACGGGCGATCTACCTCTAGATTAACAGCCAGCCCGGCTTGGGTCAATCATTATTTCATGCTATGAATATATTAGCCCCAGCCACCGCACCGGGGTGCACCTTTCGCGCTTGGCCAGACCCAAACAGCCCTCTGGATTCACCGGTTTGGCCTCCCCCCAAGATGGCTCACCGGCCCGGCTGTGTGAACTGCTAGCTCAGCCGTGACGCCGCCGCTTGCTCCGGCAGAGGCCGCGCCAGGTCCAGCACGCTTCGGCGTCGCGCTTGGCGAGATCGCCATGTGAGTTGGGCCGGGCGTGCCAGGCTGGTCAGGTGCGGTTGCGATACAAGTCGGGATCGACCACGGCCGCCATCGCCCGGGTATCCAGTGCGCCGCCGAGGAAGTCGTTGATCGCCTGCACTACCGGGCCTGGGTCCTGGATCAGCGACCGGTGGGGGACATCCAGGACCTGGATGTTGGGCTGGGCCTTCAGCCAGGCGTCGACCTTGGTGAGCTGGCCCTGAAAGACCTTCATCAGCGCGGCCTCCGGCAAAGCGGCGCCCTTCTTGCCGGTGCGCTCGAGCATCTTCCGCTGCGAAGCCACCACCTCCTTAAGCGCCCGCCGCATGAACACGACCTTGTACTGGTATTCCGCGGGGAGGTCTGCCAGGAGCATGTGGATCGCCTTGACGACCTTGCCCGGCGCATCCTTGAGGACGCCCGGCTGTGACTTTAGCTGCTTGATCGCCTCCAGTTCGTAGTAGCCCTTGGGGTTGTCATCGTCGGCCGCCCGCTGAAAATCCGCGAACGGGGCGACCCCCCCTGCCTCAAGCATCTGCATCATCATGCTGGTCCCCGACCGCGGCAGGCCCGAGACGACAACGATCGTACTTTCCAGCTCACTCACAGGCAGCTCCTCATTGGGCCGGAGGACGGTGGCGTTTGGCTGAGCTTTCCAGGGCCCAGCCAACCCCGGCGAGATTCGTTCGGCCAGTGTGATATGGCAGAACAGCCAAAAACACAAGGCACACGACCCCGCCGCACAAGGGCCTGGAGAGCCCAAGCCGACTAACCCCTGGCTGGAAAATACTGCACAAACCCACCATTATTAAACAAAAGCACCCGGAACCGGTATACGACGCTTGACCTGGCCGGCTCAGCGGCAAACAATTCCCGTCTGGGCAAGGTCCCAGAAAACAGAGGGGCAAAGATACCCGGCCGGCGGGGGGCTCATATGAACATGTCAGCAGATTCCAATGGGGCGTGCTCTGCCGGAAAACCATACAATGTCCTGTTTTGCTGGTCCATGTGATCTGATCTTTTTGAGTAGACGCTATTGTAATATAACACTGTAAATATATAAAATTAATGTATTTATAGCTTGAGGCGGTACCTCTCGCCGGGCCCGGAAAATAAAAGTTCAGTCATCGAAATAAGTTTCTTGACTTCCAGGGGGATCCAGTGGTATAAGTTACCTGTGGAATGACTTATTCGGTGCCTTCTTACCAGGTGAGTTGCCGCAGCAACTCAATCGTTAAAGACGACTACAAATCTGAACAGGAGAAATGAGTGATGGCGGAGAGAATCAGTCGTAGTTCATTGAAACAACTCATGGCCTATTCCGCCGCAGCAGGGATGGGGGCGTTCGCCACCGGGCAGAGCGCCCAGGCCGTGGTGAAGGTCGTTGACATCAACCTCTTTTCGGAATGGAGCGTCGCCGCGAACCCCGCCCCGGTAAACGGTTTCCCGGGTGACGATATCACGGAGTTCAACTGGGACGCCGGTGAACCGTTCGACCTTCAGACGGCGGCCAACCCTGGCGGCATCGACCACTTCGTCAACGCCGGCAAGTTCGGCGTGCAGGTGAGCCCCTGGTGCGACCAGGCAAACTTCCCCGGCTGCCGCGGCGACACCCCCGGGTTCGCCGGTGTCACCAGCTACGTCTTTTCCTCGCAGCTGGACCTGATCCCCCACCCCAGTAACGAGCTCAAGGGCAACGCGGCCCTGGTCGATCCCCTCGGCCCGAACGCGGCGTTTTACACGCTCGACTGGGTTGATAACCGGTACTACGTCGAGAGCTTCGGGCCTGAATATGTGATCGATGGCAACCAGAAGAAGGTCGGCGTCATCAACTTCGACTACTACTCGGGCTTCCTGACCGGGCTGGGCAGCTTTGGCGTGGGCGATAACGATATGATCACCCACACGGCTGCGGGCAGCTTCGTCGGGTTCAGTTTTGAGGGCACCGATGGCACGCACTACGGCTGGCTCCAGGTCGGCCGGGAGACCGGGCCTTCGACCTTCACCGCCGCGCGGCACCACCGCTACGCCTATGAAACGACGCCGAACACCCCGATCTCCACGCCCCTTGAAGGCGACTTCAACTTTGACGGCTTCGTCGGGATCGAAGACCTCAGCCTCGCGCTGACCAACTGGAACCAGAACGTGGAGCACGGCGACTGGCGCGCTGGTGACTCTTTGGGCGCTGTTCAGGCTCCTGGTTCCGGCCGGGCAGAGGGCGATGCCGCTGGCGACGGCTTTGTCGGGATCGAAGACCTAAACGCCATCCTGGGTAACTGGAACGCGGGCGTAGCACCGCCATCGGGCAACGTTGTCCCCGAGCCCGCTTCACTGATACTGCTTGCGGCCGGGACAGGCGCCATGGGGCTGCGCCGCCGTCGGAAGGCTTAATTGCCAGGTAATTGACACGTGCTACCTCCTAGCAACGTGTGAGATCACCGGGCGGGGGCGAAACACCCCCCGCCCAGTATTTGCGAGCCGAAAACCGGCTCATTCGGATGTAAGGGCTCGGTTCGCCGGGCCGGATGGAAATGCAGAGGGAGAGAACCCTGTCTCAAGCCTGACCGGTTTACCTCCTCTAGGATTAGCTATAACTGCGATAAATGGACTGGTTGGATCAAATCGTGAATGAAATAGTTCAATCAAAGAAAAAATACTTGACTCATACACAGTAACGGTGTTAGGTTGTATACGGGTTGTTTCGTTCCGCTGTCGTCTCGTTGGCGATGGTAAAACCATTTGGAAGGAGAGAAAGATTATGTCGGATTTGATTGATCGTGTATCGACTAAGCGTTTAATGGCCTACTCGGCCGCAGCCGGTCTGGGCGCCTTCGCCTTTGGCCAGTCCGCGGACGCGGTTGTCCAAGTCAACAAGGCCCTCGACGGTGTGAACATCTCACACTCCGGCGTGCCCGGCTCGGACTTCACCACCGATTTCGACATCGATGGTGATGGCAATAACGACGTTCGCCTACTCAACGGACTCAACGGCATCGGGCTGACCGGCTTCCCGGGCAACGCGGTCCTGTCCAAGTTCCTCGCCACCGACCCCGACCCCCAGTGCTGCGGCCCCGCCAGCCTCGACGGTCTGGACTACTACGTCACCGGCTTCACCAACGGCTCGACCGTTGATGCCCTGAACATGCAGGCCGGCGGCGGGATCAACCTGGCGTTCGTCTCCGTCTACGTCAAGATCAACGGCGGCTTCGCGAACCCCCCGGGCTACGGCTACACCTACGAGCTGCCGCACACCGACGACGGTGAGTGGATGGGCGTCCAGTTCCAGATCGGTCCGAACACCCACTTCGGTGCGATCCAAGTCAAGCAGGACTCGGGTACCGGGCCGTTGGACCTCGACGCTGACGGCAACCGTTTCGTCGGCGACGTCTCGACGAATCCTGTGAACATGACCTTCGGTGACATGATCTGGGAAACGACCCCAGGCGCCACCCTGGTCATCCCCGAACCGGCCTCGCTGGGTCTGCTGGCCGCCGGTGCCGGCGCCCTGGGCCTGCGTCGCCGTCGTCAGGCGTAAGCAGTCTGTTGGAAAACTTATTAACCTTACTGAGCGGGAGCGAAAGTTCCCGCTCAGTCTTTTTACCCCCGACCCTGGTTATAGGACCTTCTGGACATGAGCGAGCGGCTAGCCAAAAAAGTCCTGTTGATCGGCTGGGATGCTGCGGACTGGAAGATGATCAACCCGCTTCTGGAAAAGGGCTGGATGCCCAACCTCAAGAAGCTGATGGACAACGGGGTCAGCGGAAACCTGGCGACCATCCGCCCGATCCTCTCGCCGATGCTCTGGAACTCGATCGCCAGCGGCAAACGCGCTGACAAGCACGGGATCTGCGGGTTCATGGAGCCCAACCCCGACGGCACCGGCGTCCGCCCGGTCACCAGCACCAGCCGAAAGTGTAAGGCCCTGTGGAACATCCTCAGCCAAAACGACATGAAGTCCAACGTGGTGGGCTGGTTCGCTTCAGACCCCGCCGAACCGATCAACGGGGCGGTCGTCAGCGACCGCTACCAGAGCATGTGCAAACTCAAGCAGAGCAAACGCCAGATCAAGCCCGGCCTGTGCCACCCCCCCGAGCTGGCTGACAAGCTCATGGAGCTGATCGTCGACCCGACTCTGATCGACAGCGACGCGCTCACCCCGTTCGTCCCCGAGGCGGCGAAGATCGATCAGAGCAAGGACCGCCGGCTAGTCCAACTGGCGATGCTCATCTCGCGGATGTCGACCGTCCAGGCCGCGGCGCATCACCTGATGATGCACGGGGAGCCCTGGGACTTCACCGCCATCTACTTCGACGCGATCGATCACTTCGGCCACGCGTTCATGCCGTACCACCCCCCACAGATGGAGGGTATCAGCGATGAAGATGCGCTGATCTACAAGGATGTGATGAACGGGGTCTACCGGTTCCAGGATCTGATGCTTCAATCGACCCTCGAAGTGGCCGGCGAAGACACGACCGTCATCATCGTCTCAGACCACGGCTTCCACAACGACGCCTCGCGGCCCAGCACCAAGGGGATGGATGACCCCGAGGGCTGGCACAGCCCGTTTGGGATGGCTGTCGTCAGCGGGCCTGGGATCAAGCAGAACGACAAGCTCTATGGGGCGACGCTTCTGGATATCACCCCGACGATCCTGACCCTTCTTGGGCTGCCCGTGGGGGCGGATATGGACGGCCGGCCCTGGCTGGAAATCCTCGACAAGCCGGTGAAAGCCGAGCGGATCCTCAGCTGGGATTCGGTCGAGGGCGAAAGCGGCATGCACACCGAAGACATGCGGGAAGACCCCGTCGCCGCCGCGGAGGCGATCAAACAGCTCGTTGAGCTGGGCTACATCGAAGACCCCGGCGACGACGCGGAAAAAGCGGTGAAGATCGCCACCCGGGACCTCAAGCACAACCTCGCCAGAGCCTTGGAAGACAGCAAGCGCGCCCACATGGCGCTGCCGATCTGGCAAGAGCTGGTCGATATGGGCGAGAGCGAGAACTATTTTCAATTGCAGCTTGCCAAGAGCCACCTGCACCAGGGCAACTTCATAGCGTTTGAACGGGTCCTGGGTGAGACGTTCACGGAGGAAGAACTCCAAGCCCCGGTCTTCCAGATGATGTTGGGCGACGCCAAGATGTCGCAGGGCAAGACGGAAGAAGGGCTGGCCATCTTCGAGAAGATAAGGGAAACCCACCCGCAGTCGGCGAGTATTCACCAACGGCTAGGTTCGGTCTATTGCGTCCTCAAGCAATGGGACAAAGCCGAGGAGGCCCTGCGGCAAACCCTGGAGGAAGAAAAGCAAAACCCCACGGCATACAACGGCCTGGCCGAGGTCCAGATCGCCCGGGGCGAGTTTGCCCAGGCGGTGGAGTATGCCTTGCAGGCCGTGGGCTTGTTCCACCAGTACCCACCGGCCCATCGGACCCTGGGCGTCGCCCTGGCGGGGATGGGGATGGACGAGCAAGCGATCCAGGCGTTTGAGACCAGCCTGGGGATGGAGCCGCATCACCAGCTCGCCCACTACTGGCTGGCCAAGCTCTATCGCCGGGACAACCGGGATGTCGAGCGTGCGGCCCGTCACGAGGCGTTTATCACCTCCAGGGTCGGCGTGTGAAACCGGCTGGGAAGGCTACCGGTGAAGATAAATCACAATCCGGTCAGCGAGAGTGCCAAGCTGGCTGCTAAAACAGGTAGGAAAAGGCCAAAAAAGGCCCTTTAAGAGCGAAAAATCACGATTTTCATCCGGAGCCGGTGAGATCAATAAAAATTAGTCCACGCAATGAATATTTATTGACATGGTGAGGTACCCCCGATATAATCGATCGCGACAGGACGAATCCTGAATACCTCCAAAGGACTTAAGCGATGCACAGAAAAGCGTTTACGCTCATCGAGTTGTTGGTTGTGATCTCCATCATCGCCCTGTTGGTGGGTATCCTCCTGCCGGCTCTTGGCGCCGCTCGCCGGGTGGCTCAGGACATCAAGTGTGCATCGAACCTACGCCAACAGATGGTCGGGGTCTTTGGTTACACCGCGGATCACAAGGGGGTCCTGCCGCTGGGCTATCGGGCCGCCGGCGGGCCCAACAACCCCGAGCTCTACTGGTCTTTGTTGATCAACGACTACACCATCCAGTCCGGTGTCGATGCGACCGATCACGGCGAGATGTTCCAGTGCCCGTCGGTCAGCATCGATGAAGGGATCCTGCACTACTCGGTGCACCCGGCCCTCGGCTATAACCCGACCGAGTCGGCGGCACGTGCCGCCGCGGGCGCGGGGAACCCGCCGTTCTACACAATCGACATGATCAAACGCCAAAGCGAGGTGATTTACCTGTTCGATGGGACACAGGCGAAAGACCGGGTCTTTATCGATCCCGATGATCCCACGGTAAAGACATTCTTCAACGTCTATGCCACCGCCATCAACCTGGACAATGGCAGGGTGTTCCAGGGCCGATACAGAGAAACCCTCCCGGGCTTCTGGTACCACCCCAACGACACCGACATCAATGATCCGATCGATCCGGGCGCCAACAAGGACTTCGAAGACAGCGGGTTTAATGCCGAGGGCCTGGCGAACATCCGCTGGCGGCACGCCGGGAACAACTCGGGCACGTTCAGCTTCTTCGATGGGCACGTCGAGAAGCGCACCATGGACGCGGTCCTGAAGCGCCACGTCCGTATCACGCACCCGTAGACAGGGCGGATGAGTTGGGAAATGCTGTATGGTCCGTAGAGTGAGCCTTCTGACCCAGAGCGCTCACGCGGCCATAAGACAGGGCTGCGAAACGCTCTGATATGAGGTTGCTTGGCTTGGTGAATCGTTGAAGGCCCGTGTCCCCTTCGATCTCCCGTAACACCACGGGAACAGGAGATTTGATATAACGGGTCACACGCAATGCCGGTTCTTTGCCAGGCCCGTATGCGGCACGTGCCCGTCTGCGGTTTGGACACATGGCGCCGGCAAGTGAGACGATGATGAAAGATATCATCCAAAAAGCAAACCAGACCAGCTCGGCGGTGCACAACCGGCGGCTGGCGGTGCAGTTGCTTCGCCACCACGGCGCCTTGTCTCGTCAGCAGCTCGCTCAGATCACCGGGCTGCGGAGTTCCACGCTGACCTACATCGTCCGCGAGCTTCTGGACAATCAGGTCGTCCGGACGATCGGGAAGCGCAAATCCAACACGGTCGGCAAGAAACAGGTGCTGCTGGAGATCAACCCGGACCTGGGATGGGTGGTCGGGGTCGGTATCGACCGGGACTCGATGTCCTTGTCCTTCCTCGATGCCGCCGGCAAGGTCGTCGGGCAGGAGCGCCTGGTCACCGGGCACAACGCCGACGAATTACCCGGTCTGTTGGCGGACCAGATCCGCAAGTGGGCCGACGGCAACGACGAAACGATGCAGAACCTGCTGGGTGTCGGGATCGCCACGCCCGGCGTCGTGGACTACAAGCAGGGCACACTGCTGAAGTCGACATGGCTCAATGCCGAAAACTTCCCCATGGGCCGGCTGGTCAGCGAGGCGGTCAACGCGCCGGTGATGGTCGACAACGACGCCAACTTCGCCGCACTCGCCGAGGCCAGGCGCGGCAGCGCCCGGGGCCTGGGCACCTTCATCTACTTCTTCGTCAGCTCACAGCAGCGCGGCGAGGTCATCCAGATCTACGGCCTGGGGTCGACCTACTTCCTCGACCACAAGCTGTACCGCGGCACCCACTTCGGCGCCGGCGAGGTCGACGCCTTGCTCGAACCGAGCCCTAGCGATTCGGATAACGTCACACTCGAACAATTAGCCGTCCTGGCCGATCTGGACGGACAGATCACCCCCGAGCTGACCGAGATCACCTCGGACCTGGCGACGACCATGGCCAGCGTGGTCAACCTCATCGACCCCGAGGCCGTGATCCTCGGCGGAAATGTTTCGATTGCGAACAAGCAGGCCGTGAAGACCATCGAATCGGTCATCAACCGCACGATCGTGCCACTGCCCAACCGCTTCGTCGAGGTCCGTGCGTCCACGTTCGTAGACCACGGCAACTCGATGGGGGCCGCGATCGCTGCGATCGAGGCGGTGCAGATCGTCGAAGGCGAACCGCTGCCGGTCGGGCAGATACCCACAACCGCTGAAAAGCCGACCAATGGCAATGGCCGGTCGAGGCAGGTGGTGCGCGAGTTGCAGTAAAAGGTTGCTTCCATTCCGGGGGGCAACCTTGCTATGTGTAACGTGATCGCGTGCCCTTTCCTTGTACGTTTAATACCCTCAGAGCGTTCCGACACGGATCGTTGATGTGTCGATACACCCGGCTGTCAGACCGGCACCAGCCCCACCGCAGTTGCTGCCGCTGACGGGCAATCGTTTGGGGGTCTTCGATCCATACCCGTAATTCCAACGACACTTGTTGAAAGACAGTATGCCGACGCAAACGCTTCCTGGGTTAGGGTTCTGGGACTGGATCATCATCGCCTCGTTCTTCGCGGCTACCTTGGGGGTCGGGCTGTATTTCTCCCGCCGCGCCAAGGCCAGTCTCGCCGACTACTTCGTCGCAGGACGAAAAATGACCTGGTGGGTCGCCGGCACGTCGATCGTCGCCACCAGCTTCGCCGCCGACACCCCGCTGGTCTTCGCCGGCTGGTCCCGGACGCTGGGGCTGGAGCGCCATTGGTTCTGGTGGGGCGGCATCAGCGGGATGATGCTCTGCACCTTCTTCTTCGCGCGCCTGTGGCGGCGCGCCAAGTTGCTGACAGATGTGGAGTTCGTCGAACTGCGTTACTCGGGGGCCCCCGCCGCGGGGCTGCGGATGTTCCACGCGCTGTACCGGTCCATTATCGCCAACACCCTGGTCATGGGTTGGGTTACGCTGGCGATGGTCAAGATCCTCGATGTGACCCTGGACATCCCCACGCTCGTCTTTGTCAAGGGCCAATGGCTCCCGGAGGTTGTCGCCAAGGGTGTCGAGGTAGCCTCTCAGATCGACCCGTCGAACATCGCGCATTGGCCTATACTCGGGGCGGCGATCATCTCCGCCAAAGCGACCGGCATCATCGTCTGCTTCGGCGTCGCCGCCATCTACAGCACGATGTCGGGCCTGTGGGGCGTGATGGCCACCGACGTCTTCCAGTTCACCTTGGCGATGACCGGGACGATCATCTTAATGTTCATCGTATTCGCGGTCGTTGATGGTCCGCGCAACATGGTCGATAAAGCCACCGAGGCGGTCAATAGCGGCATCGTTCACAACAAAGCCCCCGCCGATCGGCAGGCCTTAAGCAGAGACAAACTGCTTGAGGCTCTTGATCATGACCCCGATGTGCTCGATCAGGTGGCCCAAACGGGTCTGTTTCAAACACTTGCCCTCGGCGAAACGGAAAACAACAACGCAGACCTACAATGGTCGGCGAACGGCCTAAACCAACAACAGATCAACGACCAGCTTGAAGGTCTCGCTTTGGATGACAAGACCACCAAACAACTGGTCTTGTTGTGGAAATACGCCTACACCGTCGAACGTAAGTCGTTCACTTATTATGACGTGGTGGACCAACTGCTTGAGGCAAGCGTGTTGATCCAGGACAAATCGGACCAGGGGTTGCCGCTTGAGTACCTGCGTTTCCCAGATATCTCTATCACCGAACAGGCGTTGTTAGCCGACCTCGACACGGCGGGCGTCATCGATAAGAGCGAAATAATGGCGGCTTGGCGTCACGACAAGGTCGCTCCGTCCCTGAAAATAACACATTTTCTGCCACCGTTTGATCTGAGAGGCGGGGCGTTATTGGCCGTCTGGACACTGATCGTGTTCCTGGGCGTCCAATGGTGGGCCGGCGGCGAAGGCGGCGGGTTCCTCGCACAGCGGCTGTTTTCCTGCAAGAACGAAAAGCACTCCGTGCTCGCCATGCTCTGGTACAACTTCGCCATGTATGTACTACGGCCCTGGCCCTGGATCATCGTGGGGATCGCTTCACTGTTCCTGGTTCCCGATGTCACCGCATACGGCGCACACTATGATCAAGAGCACGCCTACGTCATCATGCTCATGAAGTACCTCCCCGCCGGGATGCGAGGACTACTGGTCGCGGCCCTGATGGCGGCTTACATGTCCACCATCTCGACCCATGTCAACTTCGGCGCGTCCTACATCGTCAACGACATCTACAAACGCTTCATCAGTAAGAACGGCAGCGAGCGGTCTTACATCAGGGTCTCGCAGATCGCCACGCTCGCCCTGGCGGTCTTGGCTGGTTTCTGCGCGTTCTATATGGACTCTATCGGCGGCGCTTGGCTCACATATTTCAAATGGATGGCGGGTGTCGGGGTCGTCGTGTTGCTGCGATGGTATTGGTGGCGGATCAATGCCTACGCCGAGATCGCCGCCATGGCCGCTTCCCTGGGGCTGAACTATCTGATCGCATATACACAGTCCTTCCAATATATCTTCGGCCTGCTGGGACTGCCCCAGAATCTGATCGGCGAATACGCCGTGGATTACAGCATCATCCTGTTCCTCTCTACCATCTTCTGGTTTGTCGTCATGCTCCTGACCCCGCCGGAGCCCCAGGAACACCTGGTCAAGTTCTATGATCGCATCCGGCCCCCCGGCGGTTGGAAGAAGATCGCCGACGCCGCTGGCCACCCCAATCACCAGACCGTCGGTTGGGTCGAATGGGCCGGCTGGGCACTGGGCGTCACAGGCCTGTTCGCCATGATCTTCAGCCTCGGGCATGCCTGCTTTGGGAACTACGGCTACTGCGCCGCGTTCGGGGCCTACGGCCTCATCGCCACCGTTCTGATCTTCAGGCTCCTGGGCAAAATGGACTGGTCCGACATCACCACCGACAACAACTCAACAAACTAGCCCGCGCATCACTGTAGCGGCTGGCCGGCGTCGGGGTTGGGGTTTGGGACGTAGCGGACGATGGGGATCGCCAGTTCGGGCAATAGCTGCGGGCCGACGTAGCCCGGCAGGTTCAGGTAAATCCCGCGGACCGCGTCGGCCAAGGGGTTGCCCTGTGCCTGGAGCAACTCGAACGGCTCGTCGGACTCGCGGTAGTAGACCTCGTAGATGCCGTCCAGTGCCTGGGGCCTAAGGTCGTCCAGGTCTCGTCGGCCGTCAGAGTCGTTGTCATCGCCGATGAAGTGGGCTTCATCTGTGAGGATACGGCCCATTACAATTCGATCGCCGCGGTGCAGTTGCTCGATCCATGAGGCGAACGCCCAGTCCCCGTCGATCCTTGTGTGCTGGTGGCGGACGGGCCCGGCGAAGCGTTGATAGAGCGGGACACTGGAGGTGTGCTCGGTCGCCAGGTCGATACGCCACCACGCCGGGGAACGCAGCGCCTGCTCGTAGATCAGAGCGTCGGAGCCTTCGTTGATCAATTCGGCGGCCACAGCGACGGTGTCGGTCGGTGCATCGACCGTGACCCGGCCGGAGCGGTCCTCGATCGTGAGGCCGTCCGCGTTGTCCGCGAAGAACGCCTCGTTCAGCAGGCCGGCGTCGCCGAACTCGGGGCGTAGTTTCTCAAACTCGGCCCCGGGCCCGGGGGCATAAAGCGTCTGACGCCAGGCCTCGTACCGGTCCGTCACGCTCGATCGCTGAAGACGTGTCATCGCCAACCCAAAGAACAGCAGCAGCGACAGCACCACCAGGATCAACGGGAGCACGAGGACCATCTCGGTCATCGCCGAGCCGCGATCGCGGTGGGAGGATGGGGGTGGAACCACAGAGGCGCAGAGGCGCAGAGAAGAAGAAGTGTGGGAGTATGGAGCGATCCGCAGATATGGAACCAGGCCGAGGATGTATTTGTAGGTCTTCTTAATCTGCATCATCTGCGCAATCTGTGGACACCTTCTCCCCATCATCTCTGCCTCTGCGAGCCTCTGTGATTCATCCATGGCTTACCGCCTCAATGGTTCAGCATGACCGGTGCGAGTGAGCGCAGGCTTTGCAGGTGCTCGGCGATCTCCCGGGCCGCGTCGGGGTCGACCCCCGGAGCAAGCCCGGGGTTGTCTGCGGCGTTGGCGGCGGCTTCGGCGTGCCTGACCCACAGGTTGAACTCGGTGACAGGCTCGAGTTGGGCCTGCCAGGTCTGGGTCCAAAGGTCCCACGAGTGGTTATTAAAAACCCGTGCCTGCGCGATCCCGGTGTTAAAGCGGTATGCCCGATCGCCGTCGAACCGTGTGGTCCAGAAGTCCGCGCGGTTGGGCTTGCGCGCCACGCCGAGGAACGTCAGGTGTCGGCGGAGGGTGTCTTCATCGTCGGGAAGTATCTGTTCGTGGACGAAGTCGACCGGCGCGGGCGCCTCTTCGCTGTTTCGGTCAAAGTTGTCCCAAGGGTCGTTGACCCTGACCTGCTCACCGACATTCACACCGACGAACATAACGTCGATCTCCCAGTAGACCTCCTGTGCGGCATAGATGGGCTTGCCATCGGGCGTGGTCCCCGCGCGCTTGGGCGGCAAGCCGATGGAAAGGTCCCCTCCAAGTTCCGGTCCTTCGGGGTCGGTCTCATAGATGGCGGAGAGTCGCCAGATGTAGTCCTGAACCTTCGTCCATGTCGGGGGGGACTTCACGGACTTGGGGTTGATGCGGATCGGCGGGCCATCGCGCGGGTCGGCCCAGCCGCCGCGGTAGTAAGCGAACGGTGAATCGCGGTTGTCGCCGGTGATGTAGCTCCAGGTCACGCCCTCGCTGGCTGGGTTGCCGGGGTTGTTGGGCGTGCTGCTCTTGATCTCGCCGACCACGAAGAGCGTCTCGCGGATCTCTCCTCTGGATAGGCCGTAGGCGAAGTCGCCGTTGTGGTCGGTCGACCGTTCGTCGTCGTGGCTGATGTCGATCTCCCAGTCCGGCTTAAGAACGGTGCGGTCGGTGGTCCCGGGCCAGAGGTAGTTGGTCTTGATCGAGTTGAGCGACCAGAGGTACGAGCGGACCCGGCTGTAGGGCCGACGGGGAAAGCTCCGCAACAAGAAGAACTGAGGGCCGAAGACCCAGTACTCCTCGGCCTCGCCCTGGGTCGTCGCCGCGCCGACCAGCGGCGGGAAATTGATCCCCGGCAACCGTCCGGGGCTGGCGATCTGGCCGTCGGTAAAACGCCAGCCAAACACCGCGTCCCAGGGCCCGCGTCGGATGACGGTGTCATCGACCTGGCCAAGACCTTTTTCGAGTGTGTCGGACGTGAGGGTGTCGCTGTCCCCGCCGGGGAGCAGGCCCTGTTTGACCGGGCGCTCGAAGTCATCAAACACACCGCGCCGCCAGTGCACGCCTTCCTCCCACAGGTTCACCGGCAAAAGCAGCCCCGCAACACCGACGTCGTCCGAACCCAGGTTCGCACGCGCCGAACTGGCCGCCGTCAACTGCGCCGATTCACTCATGGTCTGCATCGCCGCGCGGCTGTAGGCGTCCATCGCATGCAAGGCCTGATGCATCTTGCCCCGCTCACCGGAGGGGGCTTCGTACCAGGTCAGCTCGGGGATCAGGTCCGGTTGGCTCCGCAGTAGCTCGTCCAACTCCTGGAGGTGGCGCTTCTCAGACACCACGCTCTCGGGGTCCGACGGGTCCATCATCTTCTCGAGCAGCCGCTTGAACCAGACATCGACGACCCCGGAGCGCAGCTGCACGGATACCGCCCGGTCCAGCGCATCAACGTCGCCCAACTCCTCCTCGGTAGCGGACGTGATCGACATGTCCACCGCCAGTGGCAATCCGTCGAGCACGTTGATCGTGGCGATCAGCCGGGCGGACTCGACGTTGTTCATCGCAACGGCGTTCATCGACCGGGCGACCTGCGCTGCGCCGCCGACCGCGGCAGCGTCGGCTGCGTGCTGGGTGACCACCCGGCCCTGCACGCTCTGGCCGACATTAATCACGTAGAAGATCAACGAGGCGATCAGCACAATCGCCAGCAACGCGATCACCATCACCGCGCCCCCGTCGCGTGCCGCCGAAATAGCGGTCAACGCCGGAGTCTTAGACCCTCGCGGGGGGGTGAAGGCAAGGAAACCCGGGCCTTCGCTGCGCTTAGACCCGGCGTTGCGAATGGGCATGGTTGTTTTCAGATTGAGCCTAACCATCGCCTTACTCCGCTGCGTCCAGATGCTCCTGTACCTGCCTGCGCATCTCGGAAAGCTCCTCGGTGATACGGATCCTCGCGGCCGTGTTGAGGATGCCCCGGGCGCTGGACCACTGCGCGCTGTCGATGTAGCCGCGTGCCTGGGCGATCAGGTGCTTGAACTCGGTGTCGTCGAGGCGCTGCTTGATCTCATCGGTGTCCAGCACGTCACGGGCCTGGCGGTAGGCCTGCTTGGCCTGTGCGAACCGCCCCTGCCCGACGTGCTCGTCGCCCAGATGCAATAGATCCCGGTAGCGGGACCGTCGGTCGTACCGGCCCAAGGCGTCGTCGATGGCGGGGTTGTCGGGGTCCAGCCGGCTGGCCTGGTTCAACGCCGCTTGGGCGAGGGGCAGTTGCCCCGACGCCATGAGGCGGTCGGCTCGCGTCAGCAGCAAGCGCACCTCGACGCTGCGCAGCACCTGTTCAAGCTCGGGGTCGTCGCCGTGTTTTAGCGCCTCGCGGTAGTGCCCGGCGGCGGCGGCCAACTCGCCGGAGATCTCGGCACGCTGACCCGCCTCGATCAACGCCTGCTTCTTTAGCTGCACGTCCATCCGGGCTAACCAGCCGCGGGCCTGTGCGTTGTCCGGGTCGTACCCCAGCGCCTCGGTAAAGGCATGGCGAGCCCCCAACTCATCGCCCGCCTCAGACTTCGCTTTACCGTCCTCGACGGCGATCTGGGACTTGAGCTTCAAGACCTGTCGGCTAAGCGCTTCATCCTCACGCAACGCAAGCGCCTCCTCAAACGCACGCAGCGCCCCGGCCAGGTCGCCGTTGCTCTGGGCTGTCTCGCCACGATCAAGCGCCTCATCGATTTGCTGACGTGTGCTCAGTTCCGCAAGCAGGTCTTCGATATGCGGGCTCTGAAGATGCTTCTGCTCGTCCTGAAGGTGGCTGATTGCGCCCGCCAGGTTGTCCTCGTTAATCAACTCCTCGGCGCGGGCCAGCGCCTGTTCGATTTTCTCCTGCTTCAGCCTGGCGTCGACCAGGACCTGAAGCTCCACCAGCGCCTGCGTCTCCTGCTCGGTCGGCTCGCTGTCTCGGGCCTGCTGGATTTCGGCCTTGGCCTGCGCATAACTGCCCGCCTCCATGAACTGATGGATCGAAGCGACAGATACCTCAAACGCCCGCCGCCTTTCGATCTCGTCTGACAGCGTCTTGACCGCCTGACGGTCGGCCGGGCCCGCTTCATCGAGCCGGCCCAACTCGTTGAGCGAGGCCCGAGACGCGGCGTAGTCCCCCGACGCCAGGTCGAGCTGCGCCTGGGTCAGCAGCGTCCCCGCCTGTGCGTGCAGGCCAAGCTCGTCGCCGGTGTCAGGCCAGAACAACGACTGCTCCCGGTACGTCTTGAGCGCCAGATCGAACTTGCCATCCACATACAGGTCGTCGGCTCGGTCGAGCTGCGAGGCGGCTTCGGCGCGTCGGCTCGCCAGCGCCCGGCTCTTGATCGTGCTGACAGTCAGCCAGACCCCGCCGAGGATCACCGCCAAGACCACCACCACCGCCGAGACCACCATCGGGACCTTGCTCCGCGTCGGCAGCTCGGTCGTGTCCCCGGGCCCGGTCGCGGAGATCTGCGCCCCTGAGGGGGTGAATGCGTCGGGGGAAACCTCGGCCTGCTTGATCGCCTTGTCTCCGAAGTGACGCAGGATCGCCTGGAGCAGTTGCTCGGCCGAGGCGATCCGCTTGCTGCGGTCCTTCTCCATCATCCGCGTGACCAGGTCGCTAAGACGCACGGGGACCCTGGGATTGAGTTCGTACAGGGAGATGGGCTTGACCCGGGCGTTGGTGTGCCACTTCATCCACCTTAGCGCCGGGTTGCGCGGATCGCTGAGCACGGCGGCGAACGACTGCTCGAACGCGCCGCGTCCGGCGAGCATCTCGTAGGCGATCATCCCCAGAGAGTAAATATCCGAACGCGCATCGGGCGCAACCCCGTGGAACAATTCCGGGGCCATGTACCGCGCGCTCTTGGGGCTCAGCGCCTCCTGCTCGGCGATCAGCGCGGTCAGGCCCGCGTCGGCGACCTGCACCCCCCCGCTTAGCCGAAGGAGGATATTCGATGGCTTCAGGCCCCCGTGGATCAACCCCTGGGCGTGAGTCTGCTCAAGCACGTTGGCCGTAGCGTGGACGATGCGCAGCCCGCGGACCAGGTCGAACGGGTCGCCGCGGCTGGCAAGCAGTTGCTCAACACTCGCGCCGCTGACAAAGTCGGTCACCACGAAAGCCCCGCGCGGATCGCCGAACAACTCCTTGAACAGCACCACCCGGCGGACCTTCCCCGCCAGCGCCTGCTGCCTGACCACCTCGCGCTGGCACCGCTCAAGGAACGCGATCTCGCGCGACGCGGGGGACCCTGGGATCAACTGCCGGATCACGACCGCCTTGCCGTCGCGCGTGTCCTGAGCCTTCCAGGCGGCCGACGCCTCGCTTGCGCCAAGTTCCTGGATGATCCGGTAAGGCCCAAGCGAATCGCCGGGGTTCAGCGCCGCAACGGGGGGAGCGGGGTCGTGGGTGGGCTGGTCGGGGTCGTGGGTCATGTTATCTCTACGGTATTGCGGACAATTGGGGTCCGTGTCACTGGGGGACTCGTAAGGGGTCATCGGGCTCGAGCTCGGGGAGGTCGGGGTCGACGCCCTCGTTGGTCAGGGTGTACTGGGCCGACACCAGCGCGTACTTGCCCAGCCCGTCATCGTGTTCACCGTCGGCAAAGATGCCGCGGACATACGGCACGCTCAGGTTCAATCGGTGCTCGACACGGACGGTGATCGCGTCGCGGGGGCCAAACGTGAAGGCCTCGTCGGCATCGATCTGAAGATAGTCTACGCCCTGGCCATCCACGACGGTTTCCAGCACGGTCACGTCTGTATTCGCCGCCGCGTATTGAAGCCGATCCGCCGCGAGGGTTTCGACCCACTTGGGCGCGTCCCGGTCGTAGCTTGCAAAGTAGTCGCTTAGCCCGTCGACGAACGCCTCGGTGGAAAGTTCGCCGTCTTCGAGCCTGCCGCAGACAGGCATCACCGCGAAGTAGGCCGACGAGCGTATCGCGTCGTATTTGGGTGTGCCCTGGGCCGGTTTGATCGTGTTACGGCCCCAGCCGTCACGCTCGGTCATGTCCGATGGGATGTAGCTGATCGCCGACCGCGCCGCGGCGAATGCCGAGTAATGCACGAACTGGTTGCCGACCATCAGAAGGGTCGTCTGCACCAGGATCAGAACCAGGAACATGAAGACCGGAAACACAAGCGCGAACTCGACCGTCGCCGTCCCCGATTCGCCGCCGAACGAGATGATCCTGCGCCGACGACCCCCAACCCCAAGCCCCGGCCTCACGGCAGCAGATAGCCCGGCCGTGAGTGGACACACAGGCGCTGGGCCGCCCACACGCACACACCGCGACAGGTCTACGGCGATAAAACCGTCGTCTCTGATCGGCATCGGCTCCTTCCGGAATACCCCCGGGATACCCCACACATTCTACCCTAAAACACGCCCGCCGATGGCCTAACGACCGAACGGCACCCGGCATTTCATACACCCAGGCGGGCCAAAGACACGATCAACCCCAGCCACCAGGCTTGCCCCAACCAATCGCTTGAGCCGTAGCCGACACCGGCGTAAAATGGCCGGTTTGGCCTCTTGCATTTCACGGACAACCCCATGCCTGATCATAGCCTCACCCTCCGGGCGAACGTCGTTGACATCCTCCAAAAAAAGGTCTTCCCCGCGGCCGTGACCGTCGATGACGGCCGGATCACGTCGATCACCCCGGAGCCTGGCCCGTTTGAGACGTTCCTGATGCCCGGGTTCGTCGATGCCCACATCCACATCGAAAGCGCCATGCTCACCCCCTGCCAGTTCGCTCGGGCGGCCGTGGTCCACGGCACCGTCGCCACCATTTCCGACCCCCACGAGATCGCTAACGTCCTGGGCCTGGCCGGCGTCCACTTCATGCTGGACAACGCCGAGCACACGCCCCTGAAGATCATGTTCGGCGCCCCGTCCTGTGTCCCGGCGACCACGTTCGAGACCGCCGGCGCCGCGCTCGACGCAGACGATGTCACCAGGCTTCTGGACGACCCACGCATCGGGTACCTCAGCGAGGTGATGAACTTCCCCGGCGTCTTGATGGGTGACCGCCAGGTCCTCGCCAAGATCGACGCCGCTAAGGCGCGCAGCAAACCGGTCGACGGCCACGCCCCCGGGCTGCGCGGCGATCAGGCGGCGTCCTACGTCCGCGCGGGGATCAGCACCGACCACGAATGCTTCACCAAGGACGAGGCGCTGGATAAACTCGCCGCCGGCGCGATGATCCAGATCCGTGAAGGCTCGGCCGCGCGGAACTTCGAGGCGCTGGTCACACTGATCGACGAAGTCCCCGACCGGATCATGCTGTGTAGCGATGACAAGCACCCCGACGAATTGATGGCCGGGCACATCAACCAGCTCGCCCGCCGGGCCGTCGCCGCCGGGCAGGACCCGATGAACGTCATACAGGCCGGCTGCGCCAACCCCGTGCACCACTACAAGCTCAACGTCGGGTTGCTTCAAGAGAACGACCCGGCCGACTTTATCGAGGTCGACAGCCTCGAATCATTTAATGTCCTGCGCACTTTCATCGATGGCGTGTGTGTCGCTAAGAACGGCAAGTCCCTGCTGCCAAAGCCCGCCGAGGCCGACCCGGTCAACCGCTTTGAAGCCAAACCGATCCGCCCCGCCGACCTGAAACTGCCCTGCCCCGCCGGCAAGGCGCGCGTGATCGGGGCCCTGGACGGGCAACTGGTCACCGATTGCCGAACACTTGAGGTCAAGACCGTCGCCGGCAACGTGACCGCGGACCCGGACAACGACATCCTCAAGATCGTGGTGGTGAATCGTTATCAACAGGCTAAGCCCGCGGTCGCGCTGATCCAGGGATTCGGCCTCAAATCCGGGGCGATCGCCTCCAGCGTCGCGCACGACTCACACAACGTCATCGCGGTCGGCGTAAGCGACAGCGACCTCGCCAAAGCTATCAACCTGGTCATCGAAAGCCGTGGCGGGCTGAGTGTCGCAGACGTCAGCGCCACCGATCTCCTGCCGCTGCCCATCGCCGGGCTGATGTCCACCGGGTCATGTACGCAGGTCGCCGAAACCTACGCCCGCCTCGACACCGCCGCCAAACAGATGGGCTCGACCCTCCGCGCCCCGTACATGACGCTCTCCTTCATGGCCCTACTGGTCATCCCCAGCCTCAAGCTCAGCGATAAGGGACTGTTCGACGGGGAGAAGTTTGAGTTCGTATCGGTAGAGACAGAGGGGTAATCGATAGGAACGAATACAAGATAATAAGATCAACCAAGTGGACTAAACAAAGTGCCTGGGTTGACTGGAGGCGATGATGACAGATCCCATCTATAGACGCCGCTTTCCGAATCAAGAATTACCTTGCGTACCCATACTTGTACCGCGTCGCGCTCGTACATTGATCTCGAAAATGGATCACACCTTCGTCTCAACACTAAGTCTGTAATGGTCGTCTGATGAAGCCCCCGCTCATCATCATCCCTCGGCATCAAGAGGCTAAAACTACAGGACCCGCTAATAATATTCAAGCGAGATATTCGAATGTCTCGCTCTTCCCATTCGCCTGTATCTTCCGATTGAGTAATCTCGGCGAATGGAGCGGCGATTATTTTGCGCTCGCGCTTCGTGATGCGCGATTCCAAATTAAAATCTGGATCAGTGACGGTAATGTTATTAACCGAGTGATCGATCAAATGAGTGGCTAAGTCAAGAGAAGTATCTAACTTCTTAACCGTTTCGATTGGATCATCTTTAGAACGGTCACGGTACTCGGCTTGGTCTGCCAACTTCCTTAATGCCGACGCAACCTGTTCGATCTCTCCATCTGACATCCTTTTGGTCTTAATGTGTCTCTGAATCGCTTCTTGCCGAAACTTGGCTAACTTTCGAGCGAATAGTTTTATACCCTCCCATGATGCTCCGCCAACGATACCGCCGCCCGCCGCTAGCCCAACGTAAACCAACACCGCCTCAACAGAACCCGAGTGAACCTCGCGAATCCTCAACTGAGGTCGCCTATCCATCGGCAACGGCCGGGGGTCGAGATTACCACGGATCAAGATGCTGGCGGTCAAGTCGAAGAAGAGTTCCCACCCCCGCAGGGATTCAATCAGGTCGTCCAGAGGCAACGCATTCTGGTCGGCAATGCGTCCTTCGTACCGGATATGTACTTCCTGCACATAATCACGAGGATTGCCTGATTCAGCCAAGATATGCCCCGTCATTGAAGCTCTGTTATAGATAGCATAAATGACCGCGTATAGAGATACAAGCGCTGCCTATTCCCCAAATACCACTCAAGCTCAACCTAAAAGGGCATGGGCCCCGGCGGAGGTTGGTCTATAATGAGGTGATCTGCCGGCCATTCCATCCGGCCCCCAGGACTGATACGTCATGCTTCAATCGGCTAAGCCAACCCGCGACCACCTGCTGGTCTATCTCAACGGTGAACGTCACGAGGTGGCCGGGACGGACGCTTTCCTGACGCTGTCGGATTACCTTCGGTTGCGCCTCGTTCAGGTGGGCACGAAGATCGTCTGCTCGGAGGGCGACTGCGGGGCGTGCAGCGTGCTGGTCGGGCGGGTAGAGGAAGCTCCGGGGGGCGGGAAGCTGGTCTACCGGGCGATCGATTCGTGCATCGCGTTCATGTACCAGCTCGACCGGGCGCACGTCATCAGCGTCGAAGGTTTGAAGCGCAACGGCCTATTAAGCCCGGTGCAGGACGCGATGGTCAAATGCCACGGCTCACAGTGCGGGTTCTGCACGCCCGGGTTCGTGATGGCGATGACCGGACTATTAGAAGGTGATGGCGCATCAACAGGCGGTGGTGATCGGCGCGGAGAGGCGCTCACCTGCGATGAGTTGCGGGCCGGGCTGACCGGGAATCTGTGCCGGTGCACGGGGTATATCCAGATCATGGATGCGGGCTGCTCGGTCGATCCGGGCAAAACGGCACGCCTAAGCGAGTTGTACCCCGACGGGCCGATGGTGGAGATATTTGATTCACACGCGCAGGACGACGTGGTGGTTACTGACGACGGGCGGACGGTCGCTGTCCCTGCAAGCCTCGATGCGGCGTTAACGTTCAAGACTAAGCACCCCGGCTGCACGGTCGTGGCAGGTGCTACCGACATCGGCGTACAGCGCAACAAGGGGAAGATCGACCCGCGCGAAGTGCTTTGCCTGGCGAACGTCGGAGAGTTGAAGGGCGTCGGCCACGAAGGCGGGACGCTGACTACCGGGGCCGGCGAGCGGTGGTCGGGCGTCGAGCGCTATGTCGAGGACCTCGTGCCACAATTCCATGACATCCTCACCGTGTTCGGCTCGCCACAGATACGCAACATGGGGACGATCGGCGGGAACATCGCCAACGCCAGCCCGATCGCCGACTCGGTGCCGTTTCTGTTCGTGATGGGCGCGGAACTTGAGATCGCGGGGCCAACCGGGACCCGACGGGTCGACATCAATAACTTCTATCAAGGCTACAAGAAATTCGACCTCAGGCCCGACGAGTTGATCGCCCGCGTCCACATCCCCCTGCCGACCGAAGCGCAGACGCTGAAGCTGTACAAGGTGTCTCGTCGCCGTGACCTGGACATCTCGACTTTCACCGCGGCCGTGCTGATGGAGTTAGACGACGCGGGTGAAACTATCAAGGGCGTCCGCATCGCCTACGGCGGGGCCGCGCCGGTTGTGCTGAGGCTGCCCAAGACCGAGGCGTTCCTGGCGGGCAAGGTGTTTGGCGAAGACGTGTTGCATGAGGCCGGGCATTTAGCGCGGACCGAAGTGACCCCGATCTCCGATGTGCGCGGCAGTGCGGACTTCCGCCTGCAGTTAGCGGAGAATATCCTGCTTAGGTTCTATCACGACTGTGCCCAAAAGATGACCGTATGACGGACCGAGATCAGACCATGCCGACGGTAGGCCAACCCATCCCGCACGACTCCGCCAACGGTCACGTGACCGGCGAGGCGTTGTATATCGAAGACATCCGGCCGGTCGTCGATGAGTTGTACGTCGAGTTTGTCGGGTCGCCCGTGGCTTGCGGGAAGATCGTGTCGGTCGACCTGGCCCAGGCGAAGAAAGAGCCGGGCGTGGTCGGGGTGTATACCTATCAGGATGTGCTGGGCCACAACCTGTTCGGGCCGGTCATATGTGACGAGCCGTTCCTGGCCGAAAGCCGGGTGGATTATGTGGGTCAGCCGATCGTGGTCATCGCGGGCAAGACGCTCGAAGCGGCTCGGCGCGGGTGCCGTGCGGTGAAGATCGAAGTCGCCCCTGAGCCGGCGGTGTTGGATATCGACACGGCGATCGAAAAGCAGCAGTTCATCGGCCCGGAGCGCCGGATCGACCGCGGCGACTTCGACAGCGCATGGAAAAACGCCGGGCACAAGATCGAGGGCACGTTCGAGAGCGGCGGGCAGGAGCAGTTCTACCTGGAGAGCCAGTCGGCGATCGCGTACCCCGGCGAGCAGGGACAGATCGTGGTCGAGTCGTCAACACAGAACCCGACCGAGACACAGGCCGTGCTGGCCGAGGTGCTCGGGCTAAAGATGCACGAGGTGGTCGTCACCTGCAAGCGGATGGGCGGGGGGTTCGGAGGCAAGGAAACCCAGGGCGTGATCCCGGCGCTGATGGCGGCGCTGGTCTCGCAGAAAACCGGGCGGGCGGCGCGCATCGTCTACACCAAAGACGACGATATGAAAGTCACCGGTAAACGCCACGCGTATAAGACCTGGTACCAGGCCGGGTTCGACAGCGAAGGCCGATTGACCGCGGTCAAGATGGACTACTACTCCAACGGCGGGGCGTCGGCGGACCTGTCGACCGGGATCATGGAGCGTACCCTGCTGCACGCCGACAACGCCTACTACCTGCCAAACGTAAAAACCTGCGGGCGCATCTGCAAGACGAACCTCCCGCCGAACACCGCCTTTAGGGGCTTCGGCGGGCCCCAGGCCGTCGCGGTGATCGAGAACATCATGCAGGAGGTCGCGGCACACCTGGGCAAGGACGCTTTCGATGTGCGCCGAGTCAACTGCTACGGCGACGCGCCGAGAAACACCACGCCCTACGAGCAGGAGGTCACGAGCAACCTGCTGCCGGAGATCTTCGACAAGCTCGCCGAGACCAGCGATTACAAAGCCCGGCTCGCCGAGGTGGAAGACTTCAACCTCACATCCAGAACCCAGCTCCGCGGTATCGCGATGACGGCTGTGAAGTTCGGGATCTCGTTCACCACCAAGTTCCTCAACCAGGGCAACGCGCTGGTCAGCGTCTACACCGACGGGACGGTGCAGGTCTCGACCGGGGCGACCGAGATGGGCCAGGGGGTGAACACGAAGATCCGCCAGATCGTCGCCGACGAGTTCGGCATCGGCGTCGAGAAGGTGCTAGTGATGACGACGTCGACCGAGAAAAGCATCAACACCTCCCCGACCGCCGCCAGCGCGGGGACCGACCTCAACGGCGCCGCGGCGGTGCACGCCTGCGCACAGATCAAACAGCGGATGGCCGACTACGCCGCAAAGCTGTTTAACGAGAACAACCCGACGCATAAGCCTTCGGCTGACGACATCCGCTTCGAGGGCGGGCACGTCTTCGACCGGCGCTCACCAGACCATAGCATCCCCTTCGGTGAGTTCACCAACCAGGCGCGGATGGCCCGGGTCGACCTGGGCGCGCGGGGGTTCTACAAGACCCCGGGCATCGACTTCGACCGCGAGGCCGGCAGGGGCAACCCGTTTTTCTACTTCACCACCGGGTGCGCCGTCAGCGAGGTCCTGATCGATCGGTTCACCGGCGACCTGTGTGTCGAGCGCGTCGACATGCTCATGGACATCGGCCGGATGATCAACCCCGGGATCGACCACGGGCAGGTCATCGGCGGGTTCATCCAGGGGATGGGCTGGGCCACCGCCGAGTGCCTGGTCTACAATGACGCCGGCGAACTGCTTAGCTATTCCCCGACGACGTACAAGATCCCCAACATCACCGACGTGCCCGAGACGTTCAACCTCGCTTTTATGGATAACGGGGCCAACGCGCAGAACATCCGGTCGTCCAAGGCGGTGGGCGAGCCGCCCTTGCTGCTCGGCCTCTCCGCATGGGCGGCGGCAAAGCACGCGGTGTCCTGCGCGGCGGGCAAGCAAAGCGCATCGATGAAGCTGCCTGCGACGAACGAAGAAATCCTGATGTGCCTGACCCGGATCGAAAACACACGGCGCGAGGCCGACAAGCGGCAGACGAGCACACGGTAGCCCGGCTGCTATAGAATGGTCTCACGCCATGCCCGACCCTAACTACATCCAGCGGCACCTCGAGCTCTGCGATGCCGGCACGCCGTTCGTTAGCGTGACGATGGTAGAGGCTACCGGCAGCACACCCCAGGACGCCGGGAGCAAGATGCTCGTCACCACCGACGGGCACTTCTACGGCACAGTCGGCGGCGGGCGCGTCGAGGCCAAGGCGATCGACCACGCGCTGGCGATGCTGACGGACCAGGACACCGGCTATTCGCACACCAGCTTCGTCGATTGGAACCTGCGCAAGGATGTAGGCATGACCTGCGGCGGGTCGGTAAAGCTGTACTTTGAATCGACGAACCACCGGCTCTGGCGTGTCGTGATCTTCGGCGCCGGGCACGTCACCCAATCTCTGGTGAGGCTGCTGTCGACACTGCCTTGCCGGGTCACCTGCATCGACCCGCGCGCCGACTGGCTCGATAAACTCCCGGCCGGGACAAACATCGAGATGGTTCGGACCGACGACCCGCCCGGACAGGTCGCGTCGCTTCCGGACGATGCGTTCGTCATCTGCATGACACGCGGACATAAAAGTGACCTGCCGGTGTTACTAGAAGTATTCAGACAGGCGCGGGTATTCCCCTATCTGGGCGTGATCGGGAGTAAGTCCAAGGCCGCGGTGCTCCGCAGGGAGTTAGCCGACGCCGGGCTCAACCCCGACAAGCTGAACTTTCACTGCCCGCTTGGTTTACCTATCGGCACGAACCACCCCGGTGAGATCGCTGTGAGCATCGCGGCCCAGCTTTTGACGGAGCGCGGCGGCGGCGAGCACCTGTGACGTGCGCCGTCAATCATCTTTGACGAACGCTATTGGATTGCGATTGCGGGGATTTATGTTAGATTCTCACCCGTGCCCGATAGTCTCAGAGCGGGGTGCCCTGAGTCGGAGCTTCCGTTGTTCATAAAGGAGAAACTGATGAATCGCATGTTTATTCTACTGGTATTGATGCTTGGCCTGACCGTGATGTTCTACTCCACCGGCGACGTGCTCGCCGCTTCGCTGGACCAGCCTTCGATGAGCACCTACGGCGAAGACGACGCGGCCAGCACCGATGACGCCGACACCGATGACAGCGCCGACAGCTCGGACGACGACGCCGACGCCGACGACGATGACGCCGACGAAGCGGACGAGGATGGCGACGAAGCAGACGATGATGCGGACGAGGACGGCGACGACGACGCGGATGATGACGATTCAGATGACGATGATTCGGACGACGACGACGATAACGACGACGACGACGATGATGATGGCGACAACAGCGAATAATCCGCATCCGGTCGAGCCGCTACACGCCGACCCGGCTACCGCGGGATGTGCTGATCCAACATAGCCACCCGTGAAATACTCCTCACCCAGGGCCAAAGCCCTGGGTTTTTTCATGCCCCGCAAAGGCAGGGGCCCGGATGTCCTGCCGATCAGCATGAATCGTCCCGGCGAGATCGTGGTTGTGATTGCGGTGGCGTTGCTGGAGGCAAGCGGCCTAACTGTCGTCTGATGCTTCCCCGCTGGGCACGAAAAAGTCGCGGTTGCGTTCGAGTATTTTTTTACACATGGCTTTGTCAGGCCGGGTGCTGATGACGCCACGCTCCATCGTGCCCCCGAGGACGACCGCGTCGGGGCGGGGGAAGATGTACCCGCTGCCTATCAGCAGATACGGCAGGTCCTGTGGCTTGAGATGAACGAGCTGGCCGCGGAACGGGGTGACGGCTGGGTCGTCCATGACCTTCCCTGCGCCGAGCCCCAGGCAGTTGACAATCACCTTCTCGCGCAGCTTCATAACGCTCCGCAACGAGGAAAACTTTCTACGAACGGCGCGCCCGCCCAGCGATTTGATCTCCTTGAGCAGACGTGGCATGTAGATCGGTGGGGTGATCAGCAGGGTGCGGTACATATATCCGGGCCGGAGGTCGCCCTCGAAGGGCAGTCGGTCGAAAAGCTTGACCGGCGGGAGCAGCCCGTCGGGCAGGCGGGACAAGGAGCCATGAGGTTCGCCCACGCCGTAGTTGTCACGCTCGTAGACGCCCCACTCATCCCCGAGCAGCCGTATGTACCGGCGGTAGGACGCGACCATCATCCGGTCGGCCCGGGCCTGGGCTTCATCACCCTCGCCGAAGCGGATAAACGACGGGCCAAACTGCCCACCGGCGACGTCTGAGGTGGTATTCGGGGTGATCTTGTCGGAATAGATCGTGACGCGATGACCAAGCAACAGCAGGTCGTGTGCGCAGGTCATCCCGTTAATCCCGCCGCCCAGCACGGCTACGTCGGTCGGCTCAACGCCCGCCTGAGCGAGCATCTGTGCGACCTCTTCGGCGCAGCCCGGGGCCATCGTGATCCCGCCCCCGCCGTGGCCGTAGTTGTGCACGAGCGCCCGGCCCTCGATGGGTTCAAGCTCCAGCCGGATCGACTTCTTCCGGTAAGGCCGGATGCCCGCGACATATCGCAGCACCTGGCTGGGCGAAAAATTGGGCGTCGGCAGCATCGTTTCGTCGGGACGGGTCGCCTGCCCCCGGGCCGGAGCCGCAAGTGTCGGCCAAAAGCCCGCCAGCAATGCCGTCCCCACCGCGCCGCGCCCGGCAAGCTCCAGGAAACGTCTACGTGACAGGGAAACCGGTAAAGGCGGTACGGTCATGCCAGACATGTCCTGACCTTTTCCTGGCTGTATCAGGCCTCGGACCGATACGCCAATTCACCGTTCACGACGGTCGCCTTCACCCACCGGTCGTCGTAGGCGAACATCACCATCCCAAGCGGGTCGTGCGCATCCTGCCAGCGAACGTCGGGCTGGATCACGACCAGGTCTGCTTCGGCGTCTTCCTGAATCCGGCCGGTCTCGGGCCAACCCATGGCGTCGGCGTTGCCGGCGGTCGCTTGCCACCACGCCTCGCTCACGCCAGGCGCGGCACAGCCCCCGCCCCCGGAGACGAGCTCGGCGTACAGCGTAGATTCAATCATCGCCCGCGCGACGCGCACCATGCTGCGCTCGTAACCCCCGCCGATGTCGCTACCCAGACTAAGCGCGACCCCCGAGTCGAGCAGTTGCTGACGGTTCATCGTCCCCGATCTCAAAAAAGAATTGGCGGTCGGGCAGTGCGCGGCGACCGAGCCGGTCTCGGCGAGCAGGCGGCGCTCGTCGTCACTTAGATAAACGCAGTGCCCAAGCAGCGTGCGAGAACCCAGCAGGCCGGCCTTGCGATAGACGCTTGTATAGTCGGGTCCGCCATGCAGTTTCGCGACCGCCTCCAGCTCGGGCTTCATCTCGGCGAGGTGGGTCTGGATGTAGGCGTCGTGCTTTTGGGCAAGGTCGCCCGCCGCTTTGAGCAGGCCCTCGCTGCAGGTGATCGCAAACCGCGGCGTCACCGCGGCGCTGACACGGTTGCCCGCCACGCGTTGCTCGGGTTGCGAAGGCCAATCGTTTAGTAGCGCCGCCGTCTCTGCGATACATGCGTCGGCCTCACGCAACATCGAAGCCGGCGCTTCCTGATCGATCAACACCTGCCCGACCACGGCCCGAAGACCCCGGCGGGCGCAGCAGTCGAGCGCTCGCTTGGTCGCCTCATGGTGGACGGTCGCATAGGCGGCAAAGCTGGTCGTCCCGCCCGACAGCAGTTGATCGATCACCCGCTCGGTCATCGCCTGGGCGTAGTCGGCGTCTGCCCAACGCGCCTCGTTGGGGAACGTCACCCGGTCGAGCCAATCCAGCAGGCTCATCCCATGCGCGCCGATCAGATCGAACTGAGGCAGGTGCATGTGCGTGTCTATGAACCCCGGCGAGATCAGGCAGCCATCGCCGCCAAAGTCAAACGTCGCGGGAAGACCGCCCTCGTGAACCTCGACGATCTGCCCGCCCTCGATGCGAAGCCAGCCCTCGGCCAGACGCACGCCCGGCCGATCGCCGTCGGTGCCCGGCAACAGCAGTGAGCCTGCGAGGATCAAGGGTGAATCTCCGTTCGACCGATCATGCCCATTATCGTACTAAGATGACGGCCCCCGTGCGGGAATAAACCTTCCCGTGTCAGGGGTTAGCTCTACCACGGGGTGGTGATCCCTGATCGGAGATAACGGCTATGACGGCGATCCTGTCTCGTCCCATCCAGGCGGTGGCGTCCCTGTTCGACCGGGGGTTCGACCCGGCGCGCGCCCGCAGGCTGCCTGTGGCCAGCGAGGTCGGCGAATCGAACGTCCGGGGGCTGTACCTGGCCGGGGAGATCGCCGGCACCCCCCTGATCAAGCTGGGGCTGAACCGTGGGCGGGCGGTGGTCGACCATATCGTCAAGGTGGACCTGGCGCGCGAGCTGGGCGACCGGGGGGTCAAGCTCAATAACGCGGGGGAACTGGAAACACAACAGCCGGGGTTCGACCCGACCCAGCCGCGCGACGGCAAGTGGTACGACGTGCTGATCGTGGGCGCGGGCAGCGCCGGGCTGGGCGCGGCCGACCGGTGCCAGCAGCTTGGGCTGTCTTACATCGTGATCGAGGGGCAGCGCCCGGCGCAGCTTGTGCGGAACATGACCAAGGGCAAGCCGCTGTTGATGGAGCCGCCGAACGAAAACAACCGTACCC
>JAJDCU010000039.1 GCA_029260655.1 Phycisphaeraceae bacterium | reverse complement strand
CGAGTCCAGGTCCTTTTAATCTTTGGATGCTCAGGGGAGTCGGTTAACCGCCATCGTGAGGTTGTCGGCAGACGCGATTCAAAATAAATCGCGCCTCCACTAAGGGGTGAAACGTCGCGATCGTGCGCACGAAGTCGGTTGTTTCGGCCTCGCAAATCGCCGTAACACCCTGTCCCAACAACCGCCTAAAAAAATATGCGCCGGCCCACATTTTCTTCGCCGGATTGAACCACTTCGTGCGCACCAACACGGTCGTTCGATCGATGTGGTTAGAATGACCGTCGACGAATCCTCGCCGAGGCCATTCTCCACCTTACCCGGCGTTGCGATTCGGGAAGGAATTCGTCCATGCAAGAACGAAGTACCCGTACTGGATTATGGGTTATGGGCGGGGTGTGCGTGGTTGTGCTTCTGGGTATCTCTGCGGCGTTTCTCCTTTTCTGGCATGACCCCGGTGTCGTGAGATACAGAGTTCATTATCCGCATGACATCACCGTCTCCGGGGTGGGCAGCGGGTATTTCGACGCCCGGTATGGGGAGCTAGAGGTCCGGGCTAATGTGGTTAGGCTCTCAGACGGGAGTCTTCAGTGGAACCCATTGAATACCAATCCGGCGCTATATTTGCAGATACTTGATAGTGTGATTGCATTCGACAACATAACTCCAACAGTGCTCAATGAGCTGGGTGCTCGCCAGTCGGATGATGTTTATGACGACAGACATATCGGTTGTGTGATTCGTAAAAATGGCACTTCGTTTGTATGTGAGTTCGACGAGAATGATCGCTTAGTACTTTTTCGGGTGAGCTCCTTACAGCGGGGTAAAGGTGTAGACTCTGTTGTTCAATTTTCATGGGAAGATGGGGACTGGTTCAGCTTGCCGCTGGCAACTCATGCCGAATTGGTGAATTATATGGGTGAACCAAAAAATATTGAGAAGCACAGAGAATTCTTTTATTAGCTGTATAGCTTGATTTGCCATGAGGACTTCGCTGGCGGGAGGCCGATTAGGTCGGAGTGGAGCAGGCGTCGCCAGGCTGTGCTTTTGGCACTACCATCTCCCCCATGTACTGCGACCTGCACACACACTCGACGGCCTCGGACGGGACGGATGCGCCGGGGGATCTGCCTTTGCTGGCCAAGCGGGCCGGGCTTTCGGCGATTGCGTTGACCGATCACGACACGACTGATGGCATCCCCGCCTTTATCGAGGCGGCGGGAAGGGTTGGGATCGAGGCGGCCGCGGGGATCGAGCTATCGGCCGACCCGGCGCCGTTATTTGATGATGACGGCCGACAGCACCTGGGGACATTGCACATCCTGGGGTACTTCATCCGGCACGATGCGCCGCACCTCAGCGAGGTCGAGGCCCGGCTGCGCGAGGCTCGTGCCCAGCGCAACCCGCAGATGATCGCCCGGCTTAAAGAGCTTGGGATGGACATCGACTACGACGAGGTCATCGCCGCCGCGGACGGGAGCATCGTCGGGCGGCCGCACATCGGGCAGGTTTTGATGCACAAGGGGTACGTCAAGTCGATCCACGAGGCGTTTTTAAAATACCTGGGTCAGACCGGCGAGGCTTATGTGCGCAAGGACCGGCTGTCGGCCGAGGAAGCGATCGCCGCGATCCACGAGGCCGACGGGCTGGCGGTGTTGGCGCACCCGACGCAGTTGGGAATCGACAGCGCTGCGCAGCTCGAGCACGCGGTTGCCAAACTCAAGAAGCTGGGCCTTGACGGGATCGAAACGCGCCACAGCGACCACGCCCCGCGCGACACCGAGCAGTTTGGCCGATTGGCTGGCAAGCTCGACCTGGTGACCACCGGCGGCAGTGACTACCACGGCTCGCGCAAAACGGTTTCCCTGGGCGGGCAGAAGGTCCCGTTTGCCATGTATGAGAACCTGCTTGAGGTCCACCGCCAGCGCGGGGGGGGGTGACCGGGAACGAGCTGGCCGTAATGCACTTTTCTTTTCGTATCCGAGACTGATCCGCTTGGATCATCCCGGCGGGGGTCTATAATTCAAATAGGTAGGGCGGCATGTTCGGCGGGTTGGCTTCGAAGGGAGCGCTTCATGGGCAAACTCAACCCTATCCTGGCGGCGGTGCGGTCACACGTTCACACGATCAGCGGCGAGCCGGCCGCGGGCGAGCACCCCTGCGCTTTCATCACGATCAGCCGAGAGGCCGGGGCGGGGGGCCGGACACTGATGCGCCGGCTGGTGGATCGGCTTAACGAAATCGACACGGGCGAGCTTCCCTGGACGGGGTTTGACAAGGAACTGGTCGAGAAGATCGCTGAAGACCACAATCTGCACAAGAGCCTGGTCGAGATGCTCGGCGAGCAGTGCCACTCCTGGCTGTACGACGTGTTTGCCGGGCTAAGCGCGCAGACGACCGAGGCCACGGTCTACCGCCGGGCCGCCGAGACGATCCGGGCCTTGGCGCAGGGCGGGCGTGCTGTGATCGTCGGCCGCGGCGGGGTGTTCATCACCCAGAACATGCCAGGGGGCGTTCATATCCAGATCGTCGCGCCGCTGGAGCACCGTGTCGAGCAGATGGCCCGGCTGATGGAGACTTCAAAGGCCGTCGCCGCCTCCGAGGTCAACCGCATCGACCACAACCGCGAGTCGTTCTATCGTCGCTACTGGCCCAATACCCCCCTGTCGCCCGGCGTGTTCACCGCCACCTTCAACAGCGCCGCGATCAGCGAAGACAAGATGGTCGAGTCGATCCTGCCGCTGATCTTAAAGCTCGACCCGCGTGCGCATGTACCGCAACCGCAAGCCGTGCACTTGCCGTAGTACGGGCATGCCTGGGATAACACGATGGGTGTGGTGCGCATCTCGAAATAACCAACGCGCGGATCTGCGATCCGCCGCTAAACGGCAAGCTCCCGTGCCGGGGGATATGGTTGATCTGTGTTGAGAATGTGGGCTTGACTTTTGGGGATGGAAGCACGGGGAGTGATCAAGATGAACTCTTCATATAACGGCCGGATACCCCACAGAAGCACCGCAGACGGTGCATCTGCGGGCTTAGGGCGGGTTATTTGAAAGGTTCAGATGTACATAGCCAGCGGCCAGCGGTCTACCAGACGGACATGGTGTTGTAGCGGAAGGTCATGGCCTGGTCGTCGAAGGCGGTGAACCTCTTGACGTGGTTGTCGCCGAACAAAATGTTAAGCCCGCCGCTGTGCTGGGGTGTCCAGTGCCGGTCGTCCTCGCCCCAAAACATGGTCTGCTGGGTGTAGTCGTCCTTGTCGGCATCGGTGACCTGGAAGTCGTAGTTGTTATCGCCTGCCAGGACGAACTTCGAGGTGAATCGGATGCGGCGTCGGTCGGTCGCGGCCCGATTGAATCCGGCGGCGATAAATGCGGCGCGGGTGCTCAGCGCGTAGTGGTACGGGCTCTCCTGGGGGTAGACCCCGCAGCCATCGAAGAAGCTCTTGTCCACCCCGAGGTAGGAATTGAGCTGCTGCATCCAGGGCAGTGTGCCGCTGTCGGGGTCGCGCATGTCCCATTCGATGTGGCCGGCGGCGAAGGGGTACTGCTCCTTGGCGTCGTTGGCGTAGATCTCCATCGACGTGCCGATCTGCCGGACATTGCTGGCGCACTCGATCGCGATCGCCGCTCGCTTGGCCCCGCCAAGTGCCGGCAGCAGGATCCCGATCAGCACGGCGATAATGGAAATCACGACCAGCAGTTCGATCAGCGTAAAGGCGGTGTGACGGCGAGAAAACATGGCGAGTCTCCCGATCGGCAAAAGGATGATGACGGTCCGGGTCTGACGCTCGGTGGTGTGGTAAACACCCAAACAGTAGGACGTACCAGGCCACAGTCTATTTCAGTTATTTCATAAGATCTAGTGTATCGGCATTATAGGCCTGATGAATCAAGCCTGGCAGGCCTACAAAAACAACGCCCGGGCCGATCGGGTCAGACCCCAACCAGACGCCTCTATCCACATTTTTGTGCATTTGAACGGTATTTGTTTGGCTTTTTTGATTGGGCAGGGTGCAAGCTTGCTGGGGCTAGTACCCCCAGTGGTGGCCGTATCCGTACCCGTAGTGGCGGTGGTGGGGATAGTGGTGGCGGTAGTAGTGGTGACCGGCGTAGTGGTGGCCGTACCCGCCGTAATGGAAGTCGAAGTAGTGAAAGGCGTATTCGTTTTGCGGTTGGCGTGTGAATGTGGCGCTTTGTTGGTGCAGTTGTCCGCCGAACTCGACGGCCCAGCGGAGGTTCAGCCCATCGAGGTCGAATGGGCCGGGGTAGTCGTTGCCCGGGAAGGGGAATTCGGCGGTGAAGCGCACGGCCTGTCCGGGCTGGATCTGGATCGGTATCTGACCTGTCAGGCCGGGGTCGGGGAACCGCTTGGCGTTTGCTGAGAAAAGCGCCAGGGTCGAGGGGTCGAAGGTCATGTTTTCGTTGGAGGTGTTATCAAACAGGAGGGCGGCTTCGACCGAGGGCTGATCGCCGTTGTGCTTCGTGGCCCGGCGGATGCCGACGATGGTCCCGAGCACCCGGGCGGGCGGGGCCTGGGTGTTGTCACCGGTTTGCAGGGTGATCTCGCTGGGCCGGGGTTGATAGGTGTACCGGGCGTCATACGCCGAACACCCACCCAGGAGGACGAGGACGGCTGCGAGCATGGCCGGCATGACCGAGTGGGGTTTGCGTGTCTTGGCCACGGGCTGAGCTCCCTTGCTGGTCGGTGTCTTGGGCTATCCGGTTCGGCTGGTGAATCATTCGCCGCCCGCGCCCGAGAGTCAATGATGGCGTATCCGGGACCGCCTGACCAGATGATCGCCTCAACGCCCGGATCATAGGCTCGCGGTGGCGGGGGCTGCGGCGAGCCCGGCCTTACTCTCTCCCGTCTGGGTGACACGACAGGCAGGCTTGGCTGGACCAACTGAAGCCGCCGACCCCATCGTGCTTGTCATTCATCTTGGACTGCGTGTGCTCGTGGCAATGGGTGCAGCTGAACTGCCGCTGGTTGGCGGGGTTCAGATGGCAGTCGTTGCAGTTCAGGGACTTGTGATCCCCGCTCGTGATCGGGAAGGTGTGGTTGAAGGTCGCGCCCTGCCAGGTGTTGGTGCCGTTATGACACTGGGTGCAATCGGTGCTGAACCCGCTGGCGGCGTGGTTGGGGCTGTTGGTGCTCTGGAAGTCTGAGAGGTGGCACGTGACGCAGTCGGTGGACAGCCCCTGGAAGTTACCGCCGACATGGCAGGCGGTGCAGTTCAGCCCGCTGTGTCCGCCGTTGAGCCGGAACGAGTTGGGATGGCTGAACGTTGCGCCCTGCCAGGTGTTTGTGCCGCTATGACACTGGGTGCAGTCGGTGCTGAACCCGCTTGCGGCGTGGTTGGGGTTGCTGGTGCTTTGGAAGTCGGACAGGTGGCAGGCGACACAGTCGGTGGACAGCCCCTGGAAGTTACCGCCGACGTGGCAGGCGCTGCAGTTCAGCCCGCTGTGCCCGCCGTTAAGGGCGAACGAGTTGGGATGGCTGAATGTTGCGCCCTGCCAGGAGTTTGTGCTGTGACATTGTTTGCAATCGGTGCTGAACCCGCTTGCGGCGTGGTTGGGGCTGTTGGTCCCCTGGAAATCAGGCAGATGGCAGGTGATGCAATCGGTGGACAAGCCTTGGAAGTTCCCGCCGACATGGCAAGCGGTGCAGTTCAGCCCGCTATGCCCGCCGTTAAGTGGCATCGAGTTTGGGTGGTCGAAGGTCGCGCCCTGCCAGGTGTTCGTGCCGTGGCATTGCCTGCAGTCTGTGCTGAACCCGCTTGCGGCGTGGTTGGGGCTGTTGGTCCCCTGGAAATCAGGCAGATGGCATGCGATGCAATCGGTGGACAAGCCTTGGAAGTTCCCACCGACATGGCAGGCGCTACAGCTCTGCCCGCTGTGCCCGCCGTTGAGCCTGAAGGAATTGGGGTGGTCGAAGGTCGCGCCCTGCCAGGTATTGATGCCGTGGCATTGTTTGCAATCTGTGCTGAACCCGCTTGCGGCGTGGTTGGGGTTGTTGGTCCCCTGGTATTCGGGCAGGTGGCAGGCGATGCAATCGGTGGACAGCCCCTGGAAGTTCCCGCCGACGTGACAGGCGCTACAGTTCTGCCCGCTGTGCCCGCCGTTGAGCCGGAACGAGTTTGGGTGATCGAAGGTTGCGCCCTGCCAGGTATTTGTAGCATGGCACTGCTTGCAGTCTGTGCTGAACCCGCTTGCGGCGTGGTTGGGTTTGTTGGTCCCCTGGAAATCGGTCATGTGGCATGAGACGCAGTCGGAGGACAGCCCCTGGAAGTTTCCACCGACGTGACAGGCGGTGCAATCCTGCCCGCCGTGCCCGCCGTTTAGCGGGAAGGCGTTGGTGTGGTTGAAGGTTGCGCCCTGCCATGTGTTGGCGCTGTGGCACTGCTTGCAGTTGGTGCCGAAGCCGCTTGCGGCGTGGTTGGGCTTGTTGGTCTTCTGGAAGTCTGACATGTGGCATGCGACACAGTCTGTCGACAGCCCCTGGAAATTGTCGCCGACGTGACAGGCGCTGCAGTTCAGCCCGCCGTGCCCGCCGTTAAGAGGCATCGTGTTGGGGTGGGCGACGGTTGCGCCCTGCCAGGTGATGGGGCTATGGCACTCCTGGCAACTGGTGCTGAACCCGCTGGCGGCGTGGTCGGGTGTCTTGGTCGATTGGAAGTCGTCCAGGTGGCAGTTAAAGCAACTCACGTCGAGCCCGGAGAAGTCGCCGCTCTGAGCGCCGCTGTGGCAGTCCTGGCATTCGGTTGCGGCGTGCGCTCCGATCAAGGGGAAGCGTGTGCGGTTATGGCTTGCGATCGCGTTGGTCGGCCGCCAGGACAGCTCGTCGTGGCAGTCGGTGCAGTTGATCCCAAGCCGGCCCTGGTGCTTGTCGATGTGGCACCCCGCGCAGCCGCGCGCGGTAAATTGGGCGACCGGCCCGCGGTCGTTGTGGCACCTTAAACACTGGGCGGTTTCGTGGGCGCCGCTAAGGGCGACCCCGGTCTCCTTCTCGTGGTCGAAGCTGAAATCGAGATTGAGCGTGTTCCAGCTCTCGCCCTTGTGGCATAGCGAGCAGTCGCCGGGGAACGTGTCGTGGGGCATGACCGGGCCCTCCCGGCCGTCCCAGGCGTGGCGCGGCTGTATCCGGGCACACGACACCCAGACCGTCAGCAGAAGCAACGCCAGCGCCGCGCCGCGGTGTCTTTGGATCCATCCCGTTAATCGCGTGAGTTTATGCATGAGGGTTAGAACCGCCGCGAGATAAAGGTGCCAAGGGTGTATTCGTCGTCCGTGTCCCCGAAGTAATGGTCCCCGGTCACGCTGTAGTACCACTTGCCCGACGCCCAGCTCACCCCGGACCGCACAAGCTGGCGGATGAGCGTGTCCTGGCCGCCGGTCATCGTTTCGACGTCGTAGCTGAAGAACTCGTACCCCAGGAAGACGTCCGCCGACTTGATCGTCTTACGCCCCTCGGTCCGGAAGCCTTCGCCTGCGTTGAAGCTGCCCTCGGTGAAGAAGACGGTCGCGCTGATCGAGGGCCAATCGGTCTTGCGGTCGTTCCAGTCGGTGCGCAGCTCCCCGCCGGTGCCGCTGTCGTTCTGGTCCTCCCACAGGTCGAACTTGCCCGAGAGGCGGACGGTGTCGGACACCTTGTTCCATCCGGAGAAGTTGACACGGTCGACCTGCCCGTCGGTGATGATCGCAACAGGCAGGGCGGCGAACTGGTCGCGCATCAACTCGGGCCAGCGGAACAGTGAATACGAGACCGACCCGCCGTAGCGGGGATCGGGGGTGTACCGGACCTGGGTCCACATCTCGGTGAGCTCGATGCCCTGGCCCTTGATCTTGTCGTCCTGGCCGTAGACGTCCACACGGATCGACCCGTAGATCCAGAGCTTGTCGCCGATGCGCGAGTTCACCCGGCCGAGGATCTGATCGCGGTCCTCTTCACCCTTATGCCAGGTCTTCTGGTACCCGAGGATCCCGGAGAACCGGCCGGGGGTGTCCGACTCGTAGTTGACGAACAGGTGTACGCCGTAATCTTCGCCCCACTCCGGGTCCTCCGAGCTCAGCGGGTACAAACCCCCGCCGACCCCGATCAGCAGCCCGTTCTCCAGGTGAAGCGACCCCTCCGCCCCGTCGACCAGCCCAAGCTCGGGCAGGTAGATCGAATAAAACCGACCGACCTCGACCCGGTAGGGCACGTAGTCCTGCCCGCCTATCGCGTAGGAAAGAATCTCAACCTGCCCGTCATATTCGAACGAGTTTTCCCCGTCGGTCAGGAACTGGCTTCGGTTGTTGACTTCGCCGTCGAACATCAGCCGCCCGCCAAGGCCAAAAGGGTTGGCCGCCTCGGCGGAGGTCCCGAGCCTGCCGGTGTAGAAGTCGTCGTTGCGTCCCGCGCTCTGGTCGTGCGTGTACAGCGAGTTGAAGTAGACCCGGCCGGTGATTTGAATAGGCCGGTCCTCGGCCCGCTGGCCCTGCGTGGGGGCGAGCAGCGGCGCGTCCTTGCCGTCCTGTGACATGTCCCTTGTCCACGGCGGGTGCGCCGGGGCCTGCTTGTCGGGCGTGGCCTTGTCAGGCGTATCCAGCGGGCCCGGCTGTCTCCTGGGTGCGGCGGGCACCTCGATCTCACCCCGCGTACCGATCGGGGGGACGTCGATCCCCGGCGGAAGGTCCGCGCGGGCCCGGTTCGTTGAAACAAAACGGACCACCGCCGTGACCGGTGCGCCCTCCGGTGGAGACAGACGGACCGATAGCCCGGCGACGACGCCTTGGGAACTCCCCTTGTCGATAAACACGCTCGTCCCGGACGTCGACGTCACCGTGACCTGCAGGATCACCGGCTCCTCGCCGTGCGCGTCCTGAGACGACCCCACGGACGCGAACAGCGCCAATATGAAAATCAGGATTTTTCTCACGCTTACCCGCCCCTGTCTTGATAACTAGTAAACCCGTGGCAGTCCTGGCAACGGACGCCCAGCGGTTTGTATCGGATCACCCCGACCCCCTCGGGGGTGTCGTACGACTTGTGACATGCGCTGCACTTTAGCGCGCTATGGGTCTTGTCCAGCTCAAACCGCGACTGGGTCTGGTGGTCGAAGATGCTCTCGGCGAAAGTCTTTGTCTCCGTGTGGCACCGGGCGCAGTCGCTGACCTCATCGACTCTGAACTGGCCGGCGTGGGGCTCGCTGTGGCACGCGGTGCACTCGCGCGGCGCCTTGTCGAATGTCAGTTGGCCCCCGTCGGGTCTGCGCTGCGGCGCATGGCAGTCTGTGCAGGCCGCGCGGGCGTGGGCGCCTTGCAGCGCGTAGCCCGTCCATCGGCCGTGGGTGTCGTCCGTCCAATTAACCCGGTCGAAGCCTTCCGCGACATGGCAACGGGCGCAGCCGCGCCGACCGGCCACGACCAGAGGCTTGTCCGGGCCGTCGAATACGCCATCGTGTACATCCTCGTGACACCCGGCGCAGTCCATCGACGTCGAAACGAATCGGCGCGCAGACCCCTCATCGGGATCGACGTGGCAATCACGACAACCCACCGCCAGGTGACCACCGGTCAGCGGGAACTTCGTCTTGCCATGCATCGCCTGGCCGAAGCGCGTCGGCGCGAAACCCCGCGTGTCGTGGCATTCGTCGCACCGGCCAAGGGTCGGCCCGGGGTCGAACTGCCCGGCGTGGGTGTCCTCGTGGCACGTCGTGCAATCCGTCGAAACACCCGCGAAACGCTGGACCTCATCGACGCTCTCGTGACACTTGGCGCACTCGGTCTGCTCATGCAAGCCTGTGAGCGCAAACGGCGTCTGGGCGTGTCGATCGACCCCGAAGGTGCTGGGTTTGAACTGCAACCGCTCGTGACACGCCAGGCACAGGCCTTTGGTATCACCTGCGTCGAACTGGCCGGCGTGATGGTCCTCGTGACAGGCCCGGCAGTCGTCCGGCGACCGTTTGGGGAATAGCTCGGCGAAACGGGCTGGAAGGTCCGGCCCGTCCGCAAGCCGAACGCGCAAGCCGATTTCTTCGTGGCACTGCTGGCATGTCTGCTCGTGGTGGGGCGGATCAAGTGAAAAACCCGTGGCGGCGTGCAGCTCGTCCGGCATCTGCGACTTCGGGGACAGGAAGCTTTCGTGTGAAACGTCGTGACAGGCCACGCAGGTTCTGCGCCGGGTCGTCCCCCGGGCCTTGGCGACCGCGTTGATCAGTTGATCGCTGTGGGGCGTGCTGTGGCAGTCGGTGCATGTGCGGATATTCTTGGGCGGGTCTTTGTGCAGGTCGGCTATCGCGTAGTCCGTGCCCTGCTCGTGGCAGTCCTTGCAGGACACCCCGTCGTGCCCGCCGGCCAAGGCGAAGCGGTCGGTGTGCTTAAACGCCGCGACCTGATCGAAGGGGCTTGCCTGGCCGTGGCAGGAGGCGCAGTCCAGGCCGAACGACCCGTCGTGTTGGTCGTCGTGGCACGCGATGCAGTCCTGGCTCAGCCCCAGGAACCGCTTGTTCCCCGGTCTGATGGTCTTGGCCTCGGCCAGCATGTGGCATTGCTTGCAGTCGAGCGTATCGTGGGCCCCTTCGAGGGTGTAACCATCGATATCGCGGTGGCCGTAGCGCTTAGGTTCTTTGACGCCTGCGATCTTGAAGCTGTTGTCGGTCACCAGCGCCAGTTCGCCGTGGGTGTGCTCGGCGTGACAGAGCTGACACGCCTGGGCGATGGCCGGTCTCACGTTCCCGTGCAGGCCGAACCCGCCGGACAGCTGGCCTGAGATCAGGTCGTGGCAGGCCAGGCAGGCATTCGTCATCGACACACTTTCATCGCCGTGACACGCCGTGCAGCGGGACCGCCCCCGCAGTTCACGGACGCCCGCGTGGCTTGGATGCAGCGATCCGGGTGATGCCAATTGACCAAACTCCCAATACGTGACGACAAGCACAAGCACCAGCGACACCGCTGCAAACAGCAGCTTCACACGTTTCACGGCAAGCCCCCGTCGACCATCGAGAACGACGCCCAACCCAGGTCGGCGTATCTCACAGCCGTGACCACGTGAATTACTGTCAGCAGCACCATCAACACCGCCAGCCAGCGGTGGAAATACCGCCACGACGACAACACCGCGCGGATCTCCTCGTAGTGGGCGACCATCAGGCTCATCCGGTAGGCCCGGCGGGCGAGTATCAGGATCCGACGCACCTCATTGCGCGGGACGTCGTCCCTCAGGCCCTCTGCGCGGAGTTGACGGAGCGTGTATTGCAGGCGGACCTGGCCGACCAGCATCACGAACAGCCGGACGAAGAAACTAGGACGCCACCTGCCCGAATGGATCAGCGCATCGACCTGGTCGTGCACCTTGGCCCCAAAGCCCCGGCCGTTTCGGTCCCACTCCGCGGACAAGGTCGCAAGCTGTGACCGCAGATCATCCAGGTCGACCGCCCGGCCGTTGGCGGCGCGCGGGACAAAGGCGTAGAGGTAACGCCCGATCGAGCCCGTGGCGATGACGATCGCCAGCGCCACGAAGGCGTGGCCACCGACCGCGTCCCGCATCGTGAACCCGGCGTGGAGCATCACGCACAAGAACGCAAGCAGCCCCGTGAAGATGTGTCCGCTGAGCCACTGACGAAGCGTCCCCGGGAGCCACCGGCCCCACCTGGGCGACCGCTTGACCAGGTACGCGAGGTTGCAGACGAACAGGACGCACGCCAATACCCCAAAGGTCAGCCCCACCGGGCCCGCGGGCCTAAGCCAGGCATGCTCCGGCGAGGCGGCGCGGACCAGCACCGGTATGTTGTAGTACGACCGGTACCACATCGCCCAGCCAAACATCGTCGCGGCACAAAACAGCAGCATCAATAGCGCCGTCAGCACGCCCGAGCCTCTCGCCACCTCCGCGGGTTCCGGCCGGTCCTCAGGGTTGAACGACACGCCGCCATCTTCCAACAACGAAAACGGCGGGATCCCGCCGGCGAAGACAAACACCTCGTCGTTATCCACTTCCCTGCGCTGCGCTTCGCCGTTCACACCGATCCGCAGTCGGACCTTATCCGTTTCGATCTGCTCGACCTCGCTGTCGAAGACCGCTTCCAGGCGGTTCTGTTGGATCGCCTGCTGGATACGCTTTTCGTTGCGGGACTTGAGCCTGTTGAAGGCTCCCTTGCGGTAGGAGAGCGTGACCTGGTTCCCGGGCTGATCCGCCAGCCCCAGCGCCGCTTCGATCGCGCTGTCGCCGCCGCCGACGACCAGCATCCGCCTGCCCTGGTAAGACTTGGTGTCCAGCAGGCTGTAGGCGACCTTGGGCAGCTCCTCGCCCGGTGCGCCGAGCTTGCGTGGCGTGCCTCGTCGGCCAAGCGCCAGGCACAGGTTTTTCGCACGTATCGTGCCCTGGGTCGTGGTTACGATAAATTCGCCGTGGCTGTTGCGCTGGAAGTCGATCATCCGGACACCGGTGCGGATCGGCAGGTCGTTGACCTTGCTCACGTCTTCCCAGATGTCGATCAACTCTTCTTTCTGGTAGGTCAGCTTCGGCAGCTTCCCGTGCAGGGGGAGGTGGACCGGCTGAGTCATGACCATCTTCCGCCTGGGGTATCCCGCGACCGTCCCGCCGAGGCGCTCTTCCTGCTCGATCGTGACAAACCCAAGCCCAAGCTCCTTGGCCCTTAGTGAGCACGCCAGCCCCGCCGGCCCCGACCCGACGATCAGAAGCTCCAACGGCTGCTCGCCGCCGTTCGAATCGTGGTGGCTCCCATTCGCACCGTTGTGGCTTCTTCGGCGCGCCACGGCATCCGCCACGGCGGTGCCATGGGTCACGGCCGTGCGGACCAGCGCAAAGCCGCTGAGTTCGCCCGCGACGAACAACCCCGGGACGTTGACCGCCTCGAGGTCTTCCTCCAGCGCGGGCAGGTCCTTGCGGTCACCTAAGTCGCCCAGGGTCAGCGCGATCCCCGCAGTGGGGCAGGCATCGGCGCATCGGCCGTGACCCACGCACCGCGCGCCGTGGACGACGACCGCCTGGCCGTGCAGCAGCGTCAGCACGCCCTCCTCTGGGCAGGCCCGTATACACGTGCCGCACCCGATGCACTGGGACAGGTTGATGTCCGGGTACTGCAGACGGGCTTTGTGGCTGCCTTTCTCCTTGGCCTCCGCCCGCTCGCGGTGGTTGCGGGCGAAACTGCGCAGCTCGTCACGGCGGCGCAGCAACGCCAGCACGACTAGCGCAATCACAAGAGCGGGAGTGGTAGCAAGGAACCAACTCATAACAAATCAACCTAAAACCAGACGGGTGGGCGCGTGCCTGCTCGGTACGGGGTTGTCACTGGAAGTTTTTCTGGTTTTGTGCGCTTTATCCCATCGCATTATCGGCTCGGTTAATGCTTAACTACCACAACACATACGAACTTCAACCCCCTCTTCACATGCTCATGACACGCGCCACAACGCGCCTCGCAAGCGGCCGTGAGCGGGCTCATTCTCACCCGCAAAGCCACACAAAAAACGTACTTATGATTAGATACAAGCGATGAGGGTTGATCGGGTCGCGGTTTTTCGTGCGCCAGCGCGGGTGGGCATTACCTCATGCAAGCGGGGCGTCCTCCGGTATTCCCCTCGCGGTCTGGGGGATGCTCCCAATCCGTGTCGGGAAAATCACCACCGTAAAAACCACGCTTTTTCCAGCATGCGTCGGCCCGATCGGTGATAATCATCACGCAACGCACCACAAGGAAACCCGTCGATGCTTCTTGCCAAACAAGCCCGCCGCCATATGGCCGTCTTAACCGCCACGATCGGTCTGCTTCCGCGCAGTGCAGCCGAGGGCTTGCAGAAGGTCGCCGGCGCCAGGTTGGCCGTAGCGGCTTGCATGTCGGCCGTTTCGATGATGTCGGCGTGCGGCGAGCAGGAGCAGATCCGTTCCTATCGCGTACCGAAAGAGCCGTATCTCGCCGCGGCGGCGCTTGTGGCCGCCGCACCGGCCGAGCACACCGAGCAGGCTCATGACCCGGCGCTCGCATGGGACTTGCCGCAGGGATGGACACAGCAGGCCGGCGGCGCTTCGATGCGTTACGCGACCCTGACCCGCGGCGGCGAGGAGGCCGGCCTCACCGTGACGGTCACGAAACTCCCCCCGCAGGCCGAGAGTCTGCTGGCCAACGTCAACCGATGGCGTGGGCAAATGGGTTTATCCGACATAGGTCAGGATGACTTGTCCGGCCTCACCCGCCCGCTGAAGACGCAGGCTCTGCCCGGCACGCTGGTGGATCTGATGGGGCCGGGCACCGATGAGGCTGCCGCGGGTGAGCGGATGTTGTCGGCGATCTATCAGACCCCGGGCTCGACCTGGTTCTTCAAGGCCCGAGGTTCACAGGCTGACCTCGCCGACGCCGAGCCGGAGCTGTTGGCACTGTTCCGCTCGGTACGCATCAGCCAGGATCACGTCCACGATCACACCCCAAGCCTTGCCCGGGATCAGGCCACGCAAGCTCCGCCGGACGATCCGCATTCGACGCAGGCGACGGGCAGCGATGGGCTTCTTTCGGTCGGCCCGCTGCGTTACCGTGTGCCGGAGGGTTGGCGTCTGGACCCTCAGCCCCGACCGGCACGGTTGGCGACGTTGCGGTTTGGCCAGGGCGATGCGGTTGGCGAACTGGCGATCACCCGCTTCCCCGGCGATGTCGGCGGCGAACTGGCGAACGTCAACCGATGGCGCGGTCAGCTCGGCTTGTTCTCAGTCGCTAACCTCGAAGAGCAAGACACCCGAGCGACCCGGATCAGCGGCCTGGATGCCAAGGTCTATAGGTTCATCGGGCCAGGCGACGCGGCGACACGCCTGGGCATCGTCGTCGCCTCGGCCCAGCACAACGGGCAGACGTGGTTTTTCAAGATGACCGGCCCAGACCAGTTACTCCAGACCCAGAAGGACCGTTTCTCCGAGTTCATCGCTTCGCTTGCCTTCCAGGGCCAATAGGCTTTGCCAGGGTCATTGAAGCGCCGAGCATTCAGCGTTTTCCAGCAGATAAACCGATATCAAACCAGACGGCTTGTGCGAGCAATGCGGACATTCAGGTTTTTTTGTTCAAGCGGTAGGCCGGCCGTCGCTTGGAGTCCGACCTTGGCCGAACCAGCGGCGGCGTCTTCCTGTAGGGGGATCGACCAGCCTTACCTGGGAAATCCACCAGCGGGAAAAGCGTTGCTTACCCGTTGAATCGCGAGATAATCTGTAGTAGAAGCTTCCGTGACCCACACCTCGTTGCCGTGGAACCCGACTTGCTGATGATTGAAGAAGACCGATCCCGGGAGCATGCCAGCGGCTTTACCCTGATCGAATTGATCGTGGTCATCGCGATCATTGCGCTGTTGGTGGGGCTGTTGATGCCGGCGTTGTCCGCCGCCCGGGAGCAGGCCCAGCGTGTTCGGTGCGCAAACGCCCTGCGCCAGATCGGGATCGGTGTGTGGTCTTACAGCGCGGACAACGAAAACGATCTGCCGGCCTTTTTCGGCAACGACAATCTGGCGTTTGACACCCTGGCGATGCATACGCCCGATGGCAAGGCCGTCAACCTCGGGCTGCTGGTGAAGTATATCACCGAGCCGCAGGCGTTCTACTGCGATGCCGGCAGGGAAGGCGCATCACCGGACATCGCGTATGACTCACCGGACAACCCGTGGAACGATGGCGCCGGCGCGCCGGGGGCCTGGCTCAGCGCCGGGTATTCAGCGAGGTTCGATCGCAATGACAACAAGACCCGAAGCCGCGACGTCGACCGCTTTACCAACAAGGCGATCTATTCGGAGTTTTTCGGGGTCGACGGGTGGGATGGCGGGGACCGGTTTACCGGCCCGATCTTCGCGCTGCACCAGGGCAAGGGCTACAACCTGTTGTTTGGTGACGGCGGGGTGCACTGGGTCCAGGTCACCGCCATCAACTCGCTGAGAGAAATCGGCAAGGAAGCGCCCAGCGCCGGACAGATGCGCGAATACTACTCCCTCCTGGATGTTCTCCCGGCCGGGGGCGGGGGTGAGCCGATCAATGATGACCATAACGACGACGATGACGACGATGACGATGATGACGATGATGATTAACCGAGAGACACAGCAGGCAGGCCGACTTTCTTGAGGCGGTGCACGGCGACCCCAGCCCGGACATGGGTGCGGGGCGGACCTTGTTGGGCTGCTTGTAGGCGCGTGAAGTAAGGCCACCTCGAACAATAGAATGATCGCCGCGAAACAGCCGCCTGAGGCTTCGCGAGGCCCGAGGGGCACCTTGGATATAGGTTTTTTTTAGAGGTGTCCGTAAGCGAGATGGGATAGAATCTTCAGATATGGCATCGGATACCCGTGAAAACCAGCTCCCTCCACGGAAGGTGGGTTGGGTCACCAGGCTGCCATGGTTTGGCCCGGTCGTTCTGACGATGACGATGCTGGTGCTGTTGAGCCTGCTGTTCTGGCGCTTGCAGACCCACCAACTCACACAGCAGCAGACGGAACTGACCCGGGCGCTTGAGACGGCACGGGACAGCATCTCGGCGCGTCTGGAGGGGGACGAGGGTTTCCTGCGGATGCTCACGGACCAGTTCGAGGCCGGGGCGCTGACCGCGTCGGAGTTTGATCGGCTGGCGTCGGGCTACGTCGCGGAGCGTTCGCGGATCACGGCCGTTTATTTCGTCCGGTCGGATCACACGGTCCGATGGGTTGTCCCCGACGATCAGGAGGACCAGGCGGACGACATCCTTCAGCGCCTGCCCGAACACAACCAGACGTTTGAGCAAGCGACCGCGTCGAACAAGAGGGTCTATTCAAAGACCCACATCGGCCGAACGGGGCGCCAACGATTCGATCTGTACGCCCCGGTGTCAGACGGCAAGCGCCCGGCGGGCGCTTTTGTCGCGTCCTACAGCAGCCGGGCCCTGCTGCGCAACACCCTCGAACGGGCGATCCTCCAGGGTCACCACACCGAGTTGATCGGTGAAGGGGGCCGGCGGATTTACCACACCCCCATGGTCGCCCAGGTAGACCCGCGACTGATCGATACGATCGTCCTCACGCGCCCGGACAACGGGATGGCCCTGAGGCTGTCGAAATACGCCGCGCCCTTCTGGGACGGGGGGACCCTCGCGCTGGTCGCGACCTTCGTCGCGCTGGCCTGCGGGATCGGGCTTGGGATGTGGGCGTTGAACCGGCAGATCGCCGAGCGCGTCCGCGCGGAGTTGGCCTTGCAGGACGCCAACGCGGACCTCGAGCAACGGGTCGGGGAGCGGACCCGCGAGTTGAGCAAGACGAATACCATGCTCGCGCGTGAGATGGCCGAGCGCCAGGAGATCGAGGAGCAGGCGCGCCGCCACCTGGACCAGCTCGCTCAGATGGGTCGGGTCAGCACGATGGGGGAGATGGCCGCGGGCCTGGCGCATGAGCTGCACCAGCCCCTGGGCGCGATCTCCAGCTACGCCCGGGGCTGTCTGCGTCTATTCAACGAGCAGAGCCCGGACATCCAGCGGATCCGCTACGCCGTGGTCAACATGGACGAGCAGAGCACACGGGCCGCCGACATCATCGACCGGCTACGCACGTTCCTCACGCCCAACCCCCCACGCAAGCAGCCCCATGACCTGGTGACCCTGATCGAAGAATCCGCCCGGTTCATCGAGCCGGACCGCAAGCGTATGGAGATCAACCTGGTGACCGAAGTCAGCGACCGGGCCCCGGCCGTCCTCGTGGACCGGGTCCAGATCCAGCAGGTCGTCCTGAACCTCCTGAAAAACGCCTTCGAATCGATCCATGCGTCCGGCTCGCCGCAGCGGTCGGTCAGGATCTCCGCCGAGCCCAACGGCTCGAACGATGTTAAGGTGCATGTCCGGGATACGGGAAAGGGCTGTACGCCCGAGGAGTTGCAAAGGATCTTCGAGCCTTTCGTCAGCACGAAAACCGACAGCATGGGGATGGGGCTGTCGATCAGCCGGACGATCATCGAGGCCCACGACGGCCGGCTCTGGGCGACGCCCAACGCCGACCGGGGCATGACCTTCAGTTTTTCAATCACGGCGGTGACAGATGAAGAAACACCCAAACACGCTTGACTCCGACACGCCCCCCTTGGCCGAAAGCGCCACGGTCTTCGTAGTCGATGACGACGAAGGGCTGCGCAACGCGCTGGAGTTCCTGCTGGGAACCGCGGGTCTGACGGCGAAGACGTTCGCGTCGGGCCAGGCGTTCCTCGAATACTACCAGCCCCAGATGCGGGGCTGCATGCTGCTGGATATCCGCATGCCGGACATCAGCGGCCTGGACTTCCAGGAGATGATGCGCAGCCGGCAGATCAAACTACCCGTGATCCTGATCTCGGCCTACGGCACGATCCCGCTGGCGGTCCGGGCGATGCGCGACGGTGCATTTGATTTTATTGAAAAGCCCTTCGACGACGAGTTCCTGCTCAAGCGCATCCGCGAGGCGATCTCACTGGACATGGACCAGCGCGTCGACGATCAGAAGGTCAGCCAGGCCAGGGACCAGCTTGTCAGCCTCACCGACCGTGAGCGCGAAGTCATGGGGCACGTGGTCGGGGGCAAACTCAACAAGCAGATCGCCGCCGAATTGGGCATCAGCGCCAAGACGGTTGAGAACCACCGCGCCCGTGTCATGGACAAGATGGGCGTCAAGGGCCTGGCCGACCTGGTCCACCTGGCGAACCTCCTGAACATTAAATAAGGCCGGCTCTATCAAGCCGGATGTCTGTCGCGCAGAAGCCGCTTGCGGCTTCGCGTGGTGGGATTGGCTGCGCGGATCCGGGTGTTTGTTGAGGTGGCCATAAGACCATGCGCTATTTGTGCGTGATGTCCCAGACGTTGTCCCAGGAGGGGTTCTGGGATTGTCCGATCTGCGCTAACTTACAGGCGTAGGCCTTCGCGACGGGGTCGTCGGTGATCTGATCGAATAGGTTTAGCGCCTCGGTAAGCTTGCCCGCGGCGCAGTGATCCAGGGCTTGGCGGAAAGCTTCGTGGGCTTGGCCGTCCGGGGCCTCGCCGAGGGATACCGGCTCGAACACCCCGACCGGCTCGGCCCGTCCGGTGACGCGGACCCGGCCGATAGCGCGCCCGGCGATCGCGTCTTGCAGGTGCGACCATGTCGATTCGGACACCAGCGCCGACGTTCCGAACACCTTGTTGACGCCCTCCAGCCTCGATGCCAGGTTGGCGGTGTCGCCCAGCACGGTGTAGTCAAACCGCTGCCTGGACCCCATGTTGCCCACCACGCACGGCCCGGTGTGGATGCCGATGCGGATGCGTGGCTCGCACCCGGTCGATTCGCGCCAGGATGGGCCCAGGTCGGAGATCCGTTTAAGACAAAGTAGCGCCGCCCTGCAGGCGCGCAGCGCGTGGTCGGGCTGATCCAGCGGCGCGTTCCAGAACGCCATCACCGCGTCGCCCTGGTACTTGTCCAGGGTGCCCTCTTCTTCGAGGATCGCCTCGCTCATCAGGGTCAGGTAATCGTTGAGGCGTTTGGACAACACCTGCGCGTCGAGTTTTTCTGCGATCGAGGTAAACCCCGCGAGGTCGATGAACATGACCGTGACCTCGCGCCGCTCGCCTCCAAGGCGCAGTTGCGACGGGTCCGCCAGGACGCGCTCGATTACCGCAGGGCTGAGGTAGTGTCCAAAGGCCCGGCGGATGAAGCGCCGCTGCCTGCCCTCGGTGGACAGCGAAAGCACCGTTGCGCCGATCAGCGCCGCGCCGGCCGCCAGCGTCGGAGCCACGACAGGCCAGGCGATGCCGCCGCGGAAGAGCAGCAGCCCCAGGACCGCGGGCATGGGCAGGGCGACGGCATACACCGCCGCCAGCTTAAGCGCCTTGACCGTCTTGCCCACCGCCACCGCCGCCGCGATCGACCACAAAAGCATGAACAGGAACACCGCTGCGCCGGATGCGTCACGCAGGAACCCGCCGCTGAGCAGGTTATCCAGAAACGTCGCGTGCACTTCCACCCCCGGGCTCAGTTCGGTTACCGGGGTCCGGACGTTGTCGTGCAGCGCCGGCGCGCTGAACCCGAAGAACACATAACAGTCCTTGAGCTCGGCGGGATCGATCTTCGGTGTGTCCCCGGATGCCATACTCAGATACGACTGGATCACCGCCGCGGCGCTGTAGGCGGGGTAGAGGTGGCCGTTCTCGGCTTCGGTGGGCTCGCGGAATCGAAGCAGCGCCCGGCCGTCACCGCCCAGGGGGATGCTGTGGCTATCGACCCGCAGGTTACGCTGCTCGATGAGCAGGCGCGCGCCTCCCGCTTCCGGGTCAGCCTCGCGTCCCGCGAGGTATGCCGCCAATCCCAGCGCCGGGATGTCGGTCTCATCGAATCGGATGACGGGGATGATATGGCGGGCGGTGGCGTCCCCATCGTGGAGGATGTGTCCCAGGACCGCGGCGCTTTGGGCAAGCGGGGGGATCGGGAACCGGACACTTTCGGCGGTTATCCCCTTGGCGTTTGTGTTTTTTAGATAGCCCTCCAGCTCGGCAACGCGGGTGCCCGGTTGACCCAGGTCCTTCGGCCAGCGGGTCTGCGCGTCGGCCTCATGCCCGGGGACCACCGCCGCGACGAAGTCGGGGAATTGGCCGGCCACCTCCGCCAGCCTCCGGTCGTCCAGCGGGCTGAACCGATCGAAATCGTTGAACTGCACGTCGAAGACGATCGCCTTCGCCCCGGCAAGTCGGCAGAACCGGATGATCGGCGCGTAGACCTCAAGCGGCCAGGGCCAGGTCAGTTCAACCCCGCTGCGCCCCCACGTCAGGCTCTGCTCGTCCAGGAGGATGAGCCGGATCGGTACCTGCTCGGTCGCGGGCTGCGCGGTGAGTTGTTGCCGGGCGTCCCATGCGATGTGCTTAGGCGCTTCCAGCCAGCCGGCGGTGTCACACACCCACGCCGCCAGCGCCGCCGCGAATCCGATGGCGATGCCCGCTGTCAGCTTACGTGTCATCTTCATAGACCTGGCCCGTGCGTCGGTTGACATGCTACTGGTTGACGGCCTGTCCGGCTCCCGGCAACGCCGAACCGAACCGGTCCATCCGGGTCGTCGGGATCGGCGACGCATCGGGCATCCCCTTCAGCGTTTTCTTTACCGTCTTGATCCGGTCCCTGGGCTTGGGATGTGTCTTGGCGAAGTCCTTACGGCCGCGGACGAAACGGTCCTGCATGTTCTCAAGTACCTTGATCGCTTCGTGTGGTTCATACCCCACGCGTATCAGGATCGTCACCGCGTCGGCGTCGGCCTGCTTCTCCAGCTTCTTGCCGTAGCCCCGCGTCATGATCTTGTTGGCGGCGTCGTTGACCATGTCGCCAAACACCCCGACCGCCGCTGCGACGTCACCGCCTGCCATGCCCGACGCGGCCAGGAACACCGCGTTGGTCCCGAACTTTTTCCACCGGCTTTCCTTGATCAGTTCGATCCCGTGCCGGCTCTGCACGTGTACGATCTCGTGCGCCAGCACCGCAGCGAGTTGGTCCTCGTTTTCGCAAGCGTTAAGCATCCCGCGTGTGATGAAGATGATCCCACCCGGCGCGGCGAAGGCGTTAATCTCCTCGCTATCAAGGATGATGAAGCTGTACCCGCCGAAGGTCTGAGGCATGTTGCTGTGCGCCGCGAGGGTCTGACCGATGAGCGAGACATAGCGGTTGGCGGCGGGGTCGGTGTAGAGGTCGTACTGATGGAGGATGTTCGCCGCGATCGCCCGGCCCAGGTAGTGCTCCTGGCCGGAGGTGAAGTCACGCTTGGCCTCGGCGGCGCTCTTGACGGTCTTGGCGGCCTGGAAGACGTCGATCCTGATCCCGCTGTTGTCGTCCCCCCCGCCGATCCCGATACCGAACTGCGCCAGCCCCGGCTGAGTGTGCGACATGAAAACAAACACAGCGAGCAAGAGCGTGACGATGATGCGGCGGATCGTCCCACGGCGGACACGGGGTATTATCTTCTGTGTCTTCATGACCCACCCCCGCCCTTGGCCAGACCGCCCTCGCGCATGAACCTAAGCATTTCTGTGCGGGAAACCTGCCGCCTGGGGTCCTGTGTCAGTTGATCCAGCAGCTTGTAGGCGTCTTCGAGTTCTTCGTTTTCTGTACGGAACTCCGTTTCGATCTGCTCAGAGAAGCCCCTGCCATGGCCTCTCCCGCCGAGGGTCATCTCCTGTTTGGAGGCGGTCTTTTCGACGTCGGTTTCGCCGGCGGTGAGATCGAACGTCCGCAGGGTCAGCGCCGAGGCGTGCATCCAGCCGGATACGCTCGGCTCCTTGGCCTCGACCCGGCGCCAATCTTCCTGCTTTTCAGCGATCCCGATCCGGTCGCCGTAGCTCAGCGTGGCCGCGACCTCGGAGAGAAACCCCGGCGACTGGCGCAGCGCGGCGCGGTGGACCTGCACGCTCACCTGCGGCAGGGCGACCTCGGCCGGCTCAGTAGGCTTAGCCTCGTCCGGTTTCTTGGCGTACACCGATACGACCAGCCCGGTGGTGGCCAGTGTGATCCATAGAACGTGGAGTCGTTTCATGTGTCTGCTCGCCCTTTCCGAGGGGGGCTTTCCGGGAGATCTTTCCGTTGACCGGGGAGATGGACGGGGCCCGCCCCACACCGGTCATGGTAAGCCAGCAGGCGTCCTATTGAAAGATCCTCGACGCCTGAATATTGTCTCCCCCGGCAAAAGTAGGAGCGACGCCGTTTCCGACGCCGCTCCCCGGGACACACACCCCTCGGTCCGTGCCCTCAAGCTTTCCCCCGGATGTATCCCCGGTTCGGGACCCCGCCTCGGACCGGGGAACTGGGAGGGTTGCGTTTTTGATCAATCGACTTCCTTGAACCCCTTGCCGGGCTCGCGGTGGAACTTCCGGCCGTCCTTGGTGGTCAGGGTCGCTTCGCCGGTGCCCCTGAAGTCGATCCGCGTGCCGTCGGGGAAGTGGGCGGTCCCGTCGCCGTAGCGGTTGGTGGTCTTGCGGTAGCCGGTGGGGTGGGTCTCGGTGGTGTCACCATTGGACTTCTTGATGACGCGCTTTCCGTTCTTGTGGGTGGTGACGGTGTCGCCGTTCTTCATCTTGATCTCGCGTCGGCCGTCGGGGTAATCGGTGATCGTGTCGCCGTTGGGCAGCTTGGTGACCTTGGGCTTCTTGGGCTTGGGCTTAGGCTTGGGGGCGGGCTTGGGCTTAGGCTTGGTGGTCGTGGTGCCTGTGCTGTTGCCGGTCTTCGTGGTGGTGGCTGGCTGGTCGATAGGCGTGAGGACGCCGGCCCGTTTGAGTTCTTCGAGGATGGCTCGGCGCTGCGCACGCTCTTCTTCCTTGCGGCGCCGAATCGTCGGGTCATCGTTGATCGGGATGGTCGTGTTGCCGTACATCGGGGTGATGTTGCGGAAGTCCATCAACCGGCCGTCCCGGCCGTTACCACGGATCGGGCGGCGTCCGTTGGTGTGACCGTTTCCGTCTCGGATCACGTCGACGCGAGGAATCGTGTAGAGGTCCTGATAGATGTCCTGGTAGTCGTCCTTAATGTTATGCACGCCTAGGCCGCGGATATCCTGGTTCTGGGTAGTGAGGAACCGGGACTCGATCTGCACCTGATTTCTGCACCGGGCATCGGCGGGCCCGGCGACGAAAAAAGTCAGGACCGCCACGGTGGCGAGCGACCGGATGACTTTCACGTTCTTCCTGTTGCGGGTTGTGATCTGTGAGGCTTTCATGGTTCATTTCCTTTCGTTAGGTGGCTTGGGGTCTTGTGTCTGTGTGGGTAATTGCGATGTCTATGCCACGGCGGTCGATCCGGTCTGTCGATGAGTGGGTTTCAGGGAGGGGCCTTGGGGGCAGGCTTGTAACTCATTTGTGTGAAATCTATTACGACCCGGTCGGCCTGCTGAAAAACTTCAATTCCACGGAACTCTCTGTGTGATGACTCAGTTGGAATGGGGTTTATCACCCTATCATGCCGGTGATATATTCCCCTATATTGGGTAATATCACGCATATCTTCTTTCGCCGGGATGGCTTCCTGGAGACTTACCCGACCGGCCCGACGGCGCCGCAAGTGGCGCCGCCGGGTAACAGGCCGGGGGTCTGGTGGTTAGTCGTTCAGCAGCTTCCGGATGGTCTCGTTGCGGGGCTCGCGTCCGGGCCGGGGGATGCGGTCATCGGGCCGACTCGGCTGACGGGGTCCGGTGTTGTTGTTATTGGGCTGGTTGCTCGTGCTCGGCGGGGTGCTCTGCTGGGACTGGCGGATCAACTCTTGCAGACGCGCCTCCTGCTCGGCTGCCTGCCTGGCCGCCGCGGCTTCACGGGCCGCCTGCTGGGCCGCGGCCTGCGCCGCCGCCTGGGCCTGACGCTGAGCCTGTTCGGCTACCGCCTGCCCGTAGTTCGCCGCCGACTGCGCCGCATCCGCCTCGTACGACTCGGCGGCCGCATCATCATTCGCGGCGGCGCGATCCAACCCATTGGCCGAGCTTTCCAGGATGTCCGACAGGTCGTCGTAAGTCTCGGCCTGGCCTTCGTGGAACTCACGGTTTTCGTCGGTCTTGGCGTTCTTGGCACGTTCACGCGAGGCCTCGGCGTTGGCACGGGCGCGGGCCGCGTCCGCACGCCGCTGTTCAGCTTGCTCACGGTAGCGTGCCGCGTCCCCCCGCAACTCGCCGGCCTGGTCCAGGTAGTGCCTGACCAAGCCCGGGCCGTTTCTCACTTCGATATCAAGCAGCCCGTCACTGAGCTCGCCGGCATTGATCGGCCGGACGGTCGGGGGGTACTCGGGGATCGGCGGGCTGACGGTCGTGGCTATGAAATCACCACCGGCGACACGGTAGGAGGTCTTGGGGGTTTCGGGGCCGCCGATGTAATCGTTGGTGACCGTTAATCCCTGTGCCAACTGGCCGCCGATCGCGGCACGGTTAGCAAGTTCATCGGTCGTGGTGTTGTAGTAGTTGTAGTCGTGGACATAGCGGGGCTGGCTTCGGGCGATCAGGGACTGCGCCGTGTTGGCCGCGCTGGCGCGGCTGTTATTGGCGATCCGGTTGTTGATCTCGTGCCGGTTGACCTTCGGGCACGGCGAGGAACTCGCCATCGCCGTCTGCTGCTGCGTCTGGTTCTGGAAGACGCCGGTCGAGTCGCCGGTCTCGGCCACCTTGGTCGCGGGGGTGCTGGTTTCGTGTGTCTGCGTGGTCGCCGGCTGCGACTCGGTCTGAGTCGGGGTATGCGTCGTGCTGGTCGCCGGGGTTGTTGCCGTCGTGGTATTGGGTGTATGCGAGCTGGTCGTGCTCGTCTGGCTGTTGGTGGTCGTGGCCGGCGTATGCGTGGTGCTGGGCAGGGTCTCGGTGGGCTGGGTCTGCGTGTTCACAGAGGTGTTCACACGGGTGTTAAGCGTGCCAACGCGGGTGGTCGCGACCGGGATGCTCAGGCGTGGGGTGTTGACCGCCGGGGTCGAGGTCGTCGAAGCGGTCGTCGTGGCCGGCAGGGTTTCCATCGGCTGGGTCTGCGTGGCCACACGGGTGTTCAGCCCGGCGCTACGGGTGGTAAACACGGGGCTGTTCACGCGGTAGCTCGTCGGCTGACTCACTTCGCGGTAGATAACCGGCGAATTCGTGACGGTGGTCCGCGGGGCGACGGTCGTATTCATCGGCGAGGTATAGATTGCGCCGGTGCTCATGGGGTAAGCCCGTTGGAGGTTGCCCGCGGTGGCGGGGTTGTAAGGATTACTAGGCGAGTAAGGCGAAACGTATCCGGTCGCCTGTCTTGCTTGCGTCGCCTGCGTGGCGTTGCGTGCCTGGGTCGCGTACCCACCGCCGGTGTAAGGCGTCTGGTTGCCGGTGACGATGGCGGTTTCGTTAGCCATCAGCGGTGCGCCGGCGAGGGTCAGTGCCGCCAGGGCGGCTAAAAGGGTTAAGGGCTTGGGTCGGGTCACGGTAGTGGTCTTGCGAGTCTTCATGGTTCTGCTCCTTGGGTTTGTGTCTTTTAGACACGGGTTTTGGGTTCGAGGCGTTGAGTTCTGTCCCGGGCAAACCGACCGGGGTTGGGTGTATGAGTGAGTCGGTTAGCGAGTCTTTTTGTTTGGCCGGACCAGGTCCGCGGGGTCCTTGTCATTCTTGAGGAGGTCGGTGAGTTCCTTGTTGGTGAGCTTCACCCGCTTGCCGTCCTTATGGATGATCGTGGTGGTGCCGTCCTTGGGGTTGTCGATGAAGGTGATCCCGTCAAGGCGTCGGGTGATGGTCTTGCCGTCCTTGCCCTTGCGGATTCTGGTGGTGCCGTTGGGGGCAAATTCGATCTGGTCGCCGTTGGGCTTGGTCACGCTGGAGCCCCACGTATCGCTGTCCGGGCCGGTCCAGATCTCGGTGCCGTCCTTGAGGAC
>JAJDCU010000038.1 GCA_029260655.1 Phycisphaeraceae bacterium | reverse complement strand
TTGTCAGGCAGATGGATCCCGCTCTTGGTCTGCTTCTTGTCCTGGTCCTTGCGGATCAACACCCGCTTGCCGATCGGCTCGACGGTCTCCAGAACGGGTGTGCTGGCTTGTGAGGTTGGGTCACTCATAAGCCTATTGTAGGTCGGCAGGGGGTGAACCGCCAAGACGCCAAGGACGCCAAGGGGGCCGGGGTGGAACAGGGATGAACGCGGATGGGAGGGGGCAAGCGGTTTAGACAGGATGACAGGATGGGCGGGATGGAAGATCGGGCCTCAAGCCCGGTCATGGCCCGCAGGGCCTTGGCCGGGGTCACCTACGATGGATTCTTCCTGATCGATCCACGGCACAGCAGCACCACACTCCGGGCACGCCGCCGCATCGGGATTGCCACGCAGGTCGTAGCCACACTCGAAGCAGATTTTTCGGATCGAAGCACCTTGGTAGCAGCCTCGTCGAATTGTACGCTGTGTAGCCAAAGCAGCCAGGGCACTAATGGTTGTTAGCCCGTATAGCAGAGCGTAGTATGAGAGACCGTTCCATATATTCGTGAAGAATTCTCCACCAGCCCTGATGTCACAGATAACGATGATGAGTGATAATCCGCTGAATATCGACAGTATTATTGCGGGTACGTGCGTAGTTGTGCGCAAGCTTGCGTATTGCTTGGCAGGCTCGGACTTCCACTTGGCGTGAGGATCACACGCCATTAGGCAGGGACATATCCAAAAGAACCATGTCACCGTGACGGCTAGCATAGCGAACCACACATCCGTCACTGCTTCGGTCCATCGTAAGGCTGTCGTGCGCGTTAGGTAGTTGATCAACACTAACAGGAAAGCAAGTAATGCACCCAAGGCCCAATACCAACGGATCGAATGTCGAACCGCATCTGTTTGAGTAGAAGATCGCATATTACTAGTGTCGGACTTGCAGCAAGTAGTATTTACCGCATGTGCCGATAACTCGACATATCACCTTCCGCGCTCCCAAACCATATGCGGCAACTCGGGGATGATGAGTTTTTCCATGGCGAGTTTGATGGCGTTTGGGGAGCCGGGGAGAGTGAAGATTAATGTTTGGCCGGCGAGGCCCGCGACGGCTCGGCTGAGCATGGCGGCGGGGCCGACCTCTTCGTAGCTGAGCATGCGGAAGAGTTCGCCGAAGCCTTCGAGTTCTTTATCCAAAAGGCGGCGGACGACTTCGACGGTGGTGTCGCGTTGTGCGATGCCGGTGCCGCCGGTGGTGACTATCAGGTCTAGTGGTTGGTGGTTGGGGCTTGGGGGTTGGTCGGAAGGGGAGAGCCAGGAGTTGAGTTGCGACTCGATCTGGATGGGTTCGTCTTTGACGAGTGTGTAATCGCTGACGGCGTGGCCGGCCTGTTTGAGGGCGTCGATGATGGCCTTGCCGCCGGAGTCGGTTTCGGCGATGCGGGTGTCGCTGACGGTGAGCACGGCGCAGCGGGCGGTCTTGCCCTGGGCGTTGTCGCGGTGTTGGTCGGCGGGGTCGGGCATGGGGGATAAGCTATTAGCGATGAGCCTTTAGCTATGAGCCTGTCTAGGGCGAGGTTGCTTCGGATAGCGGGTTATCCAGGACCGCGCGGAAGGGGATCGCCAGGAACTGCGCGAGCCCGATGAACGGCTGGGCGCCCAGCGCGGAGAGGTTTTCGCCGTTGAGGTTGCCGGACTTGGCGCCGGCGAGGGCTTCCTGGATCTGCCACACCGGGTTCGGCGCGTGCAGCGGGCTGATCTCGTCGTCGCCCATCGGCGGGTCGCCCATGAAGTGGGGGTGGTGTGTGACCGTGCCGTCGGCCGGGGTGATGACGATGACGGGCCAACCCGATCGGTCAAGCCCCGTCGTTTCAGGCTGTGCCTGGGATGCGACCGGGGTGTCGGTTGTGTCGTTGTCGTTGGCGGGCTCGGTTGCCGCGTCTGAGGCTGACGGTTCCTGGGTATCGACGGCCTCGACCTCGGCCTCTACTTCTACCTCCGTCTCAACTTCAACTTCAACTTCAACTTCGACCTCGGTGTCGTCAGGCTGCGTCTGCGCGTCTGTTGTGTCGGCTTGAGCTTCGAGCGCTTCTGCTTCGGCTGCTTCAGCTTCGACCTCGACCTGCGTGTCTTCGGCCGGCTGAGGCTCGAGGCCCTGGTCGGCCAAGCCGATCTGCACGGCGGTCAGCAGGCAGGCGGCGGCGAACAACGAATGTGTAAGTCGATGGGTGCGATGCATGGTTGGGCTCCTTGCCGATCAGGCCGCAATATACCAGTTGCCGCGGGGCCCGGAAACCGATGTGCTGTCGCCCGTCGGCTGGGACCGGTGTTACCGCCTATAATCGGTGCATGAAGCCACTGGTCATCAGTTGTTCGTTGAACCCGCAGAGCCGTTCGGCCCTGCTCGCCAAGCACGGGTTTAACACCCTCAAGCAGCAGCACAGCGACGCCGAATGGGTCGACCTGCGTGAGGTGGACCTGCCGATGTGCGACGGGGGCCCGGCGTATTCGCATCCATCGGTGTCGCTGTTGACCGAGTTGATCCGTCAGGCCGACCCGATCCTGCTGGCGGTCCCGGTCTACAACTACGACGCCAACGCCGCGGCCAAGAATCTGATCGAGCTGACCGGCCGTGCGTGGACGGGCAAGGTCGTCGGTTTTCTCTGCGCCGCCGGGGGCCAGGGCAGCTACATGTCGGTGATGTCGCTTGCCAACAGCCTGATGCTGGACTTTCGATGCCTGATCGTGCCCCGATTCGTGTATGCGACCGGCGATCACTTTCAGAAGGATGAGGACCAGCTGGTCGCAGGCCCCATCGCGCACCGCACGGAAGAGTTGTGTGAGGCGGCGTTGGGACTTTCACAAGCGCTGTCGCGTGTGGAACCCTCGCCGGGATTCGTCCGATAAGTACTTCCGGTTCTCAGGCAGAGGGTGGCCGCCGCTTCGATCATCCCGACTTCAAAGCATGACTAGGTGGGCGTGACGGTTTGTGCCGATGAAAGCTCCGGCGATGAGTGCGCCGGGCAGCCACCGAACGACTGTCAGGTCCCGTTTCTAATCGAGACAACCCCGGGCTTATTAGGCGTGCGGAAGGCTGAGAGCCAAGCCTTTGCTCACGCCGCTTATGGTCCGTAGCGGCGCAGTGAATACGTGTGTTTGGACGGGGCCTGGGTGAACCGATGACCGAACCCGATACAAATCATTCAGCGGAGCCGGCGGCTGCCCAAAGGCGCTGGCGGGGGGTGTTCTGGGCCACGGTCCTGCTGCTGGCGGCGGGTGGTCTGGTGATGGCGGTGTCGCCTTTAGCCCGCGCCGCGGTGATAAACGGGTGGGACGCTAGCACCAGGCCGTTGATCCAACTCTTCGAGGCTCACTGCCCTGTGTCGCTTAAGCCTTTGGTATCCAAGGGCGCTTCGGTGATTCTCACGCCGTGGCTCTACCTGTTGATGATGGTGGTATTCATCGCTGAGAAGTACGTCCCGGCGGACCGCCGCCAGCGCGTCTGGAGCGTCGGGATGGTCCAGGACTTTATCGGGTGGTTTATCTTCGGTGGTGTCTTCCGCGTGGTGCTGATCGGCGTGCTGGTCTCCGGTCTGTACTTCTTCTGCCAGCGGTACTTGGCAGGCGCACGTCTTTCGGCCGTAGATAGGTGGCCGATGGCGGTCCGCGTGGTCCTGGCGGTCTTGGCCGGTGACCTGACGAACTGGCTGCATCACTTCATCCGCCACAAGGTGCAGATGCTCTGGCTGTTCCACACGGTCCACCATTCTCAGCGGCAGATGAATATGTTCACCGACCTGAGGGTCCACCTGGTCGAGTACGTGGTCGCCAAGCCGCTGACCTTGTTCCCCCTGTTCGTGCTGGGGCTGGATGTGGAACTGGCGTTCTGGCTGACGCTGGTGCTCGAATCCTATACCCGGGTCTACCACGGGAACCTGCGGACGAACTACGGCCTGTTGCGGTACGTGCTGGTCACGCCCCAGTCACACAGGATCCACCATTCGATCGAGCCCAGGCACCAGGATAAGAACTTCGCCGTGCTGTTCAGTTTCTGGGACCGGCTTTTCGGGACGCAGTGGACCGGCTACGATGAGTACCCACCGACCGGGGTGGTTGATGAGTGTTTCCCTCACGAGCGGTCGCTCAAGGGGATGAGTATCTTCACGACGTACCTGCATCAGTTGGCGTACCCGTTCGTGGGGCTATGGCTGATGACCCGGGGCCGTGGACGTAGGCGGGACCCGGCGCCGATCGAGGATAGTTTTTTCGGAGAATCTCTTGACGTTGAAGACCGTGGCTCTTGATGTACGGTTCCGGGTTGCCAGCGGGGCTAGCAACGTCATCACCAATCTCACGCGCAGGATGATCTCGTTAGCGCCTGCTGACATGCGGTTTGTGCTGGTGCGTTACTCAGAGCAGTCTTTGCCCAAGGAGCTGGCCAGCCTGGATTCGGTCATCGTGCCCAGGATGCCGATGCCGCTGGAAGTACTTTGGAACGAACTGAACCTGCCGCGGCTGCTTGGCCGTAAGGCCGTGGACCTTTATCACGGCCTGAAGCAATGTGCGCCGCTTCGGCTGCGTTGCCCGCAGGTCCATATCGTCGGCGCGATCAAGCGGGGCGGGGACGACGACCTGCCGATCCCCTTAGGGCCCAGGCTCTACTGGGCGTGGTACGCCTGTGCGGTGTATCGCCGTAGCAAACACCTGATGCCGGTCTCGGGGTACGTCGGGGATTTCCTCACCGATAAGTTGGGCATCGACCCGGGCAAAGTGACGGTGGTCCATAACGGGATCAGCGATATGTTCCTCAATGCCAGGCAGCGCAGCCATGGCGGCGCTGCGGACCAGCTTGAGCCGGGCACGCCCTACATCGTCTGCGTGGGGTCTGTGATCCCGCTGAAGAACCAGCTCGCGGTTGTCCGTGCGCTGGCGAAAATCGCCGACCGTGTCCCGCATCACCTGGTCCTGCTGGGCCGTGAAGACCCGGCGTATGCCAAGCGGGTCCAGGACGCCGCCGATGAACTTAGGATCACCGCCCGCCTTCACCGGGCCGGGTTTATCCACAGCGACGGGCTGGTCAAGCACATGCTCGGTGCCGAGGCGATGGTGCATGTAAGCCGGACGGAGGGATGCTGCCTGGCGACCGGTGAGGCCATGGCGTGCGGCCTGCCTTTGGTGCTGACCGACCGCGGCGGCCTGCGTGAACAGTGCCAGGACGCAGCCGTCTACATCGACAACCCCGATGATCACGACGCGCTCGCCGAGGCGATGCTGCAGGTCCTCAGCGATCCGGCCAAGCGCCAGGCGATGCGACAGCAGGGGCTGGATCGCTCGGTCGCTATGACCTGGGATCACGCCGCCCGGGCCAACCTTGAGATCTACCAGCGGGTCCTGGCCGGCTGACCTCATAGCCCAGGCGGGCGATACGGCGGCGGCTGGCGGGTTGTGGGGCACTATCCACACAGGTACAATCCCCCGTTTCGCCCGGCCCGTGTGGAGCCTAAGCCCTTGAAGAACGCCATCGATAAAGCGACCGCGCTCGTGGAGGCGCACGAATATGTGCGCCGGTTCCGGGGCAAGGCGATCGTGGTGAAGGTCGGCGGGTCGATCATGGATAACCCAGACGACCTGCGCGGTGTGGTCAGCGACATCTGTTTCATGTCGGCGGTCGGGATGCGACCAGTCATCGTCCACGGCGGTGGCAAGGGGATCACCGAGGCGATGAAGCAGGCCGGGCTCGAGGCTCAATTCGTGCAGGGCCGGCGGTACACCGACGAGCGGACCCTGGCGATCGCCGAGCACGTATTGGTCAACACGATCAACAAGCAGATCAGCGACGACATCCAGACCCTGGGCCACAAACCGATGCCGCTGCACAGCCTGGCGAGCTGCGCGGTGTTCGGCAAGCGGCTGTTCCTTGAAGGCGACGAGGGCCGGCGTATCGACATCGGTTTCGTCGGCGAGGTCGAATGGGTCAACGCCGACCTGCTGGGCGCGGTGACCGAGGCGGGCTACATCCCGGTGATCGCACCGATCGCGCGCGACGCTTCCGGCGGCAAGCTCAACGTCAACGCCGACAGCGTCGCCGGCCATGTCGCCGCAGCCGTCAAGGCCGAGAAGCTCGTACTGATCTCAGACACCCACGGGATACGCCAGTCCGACGACCCCGACGACCTGGCCAGCCACCTGACCAAGCAAAAGATCGAGGACCTGATCGCGTCGGGCGTGATTCAGGCCGGGATGCTCCCGAAGGTCGAGGCAAGCTTCACCGCGCTGGCGGGCGGGGTCAGCAAGGCCCACATCGTCGACGGGCGGATCAAGCACTCGCCGCTGCTGGAGGTCTACACCGCCAAAGGGATCGGGACGGAGATCGTGTTGTGAATGGGGAGAGGATAACCGCGAAGCCGCGGAGAGCGCGAAGAAGAGGGGGCCCACAGATAGCACAGATTAAGAGACGATCGGTATGAATGCCCTCAGAAGTCTGTGTAATCTGCGTCAATCTGTGGGCAATACTCCGACTCGCCCTCTCGCTCTTCTCGGCTGACCCATTCAGGTATCAGATTCAAGAAATAAAGAACACCCCATGAAACATTTCTTATCTATCGCCGACGCCACGACCGACGAACTCAAGCACATGCTGGAGGTCGGCCGCTGTTTGCGCGACGAGCGTGACGCCGGCAAGGCCAATGCCCCCGTGCTTGCCGGTCAGACCCTGGCGATGATCTTCGAGAAGCCGAGCCTGCGGACGCGGGTCAGTTTCGAGCAGGCTATGATCGAACTGGGGGGCCACTCGATCGTCCTGGGCCAGGAGGTCGGCTTAGGCAAGCGCGAGGCGGTCAGCGATGTCGCCAAGGTTCTCGGCGGGATGGTCCACGCCGTGGCGGCGCGGGTGTTTGAGCATCAGAAGCTGGTGGACTTCGCCGAGCACGGCGGGGTCCCGGTGATCAACATGCTCAGCGACGAGTCGCACCCCTGCCAGGCGCTGGCGGACATCATGACCTTGCAGGACGAGTTCGGGGCGGACCTCGCCGGGCGCAGCGTCGCGTTTGTCGGCGACGGCAACAACGTCGCACGCAGCGTCGCCATCCTCTGCGGCAAGCTCGGCGTGCGTTTCGTCCTGGCCAGCCCGCAGGCCTACAGCTTTGAGTCGGCCGCCGTGAAGCAGATCCGCGCCGATGTGCCCGGGATCGCGTTGGACCTGATCGACGATCCCGCCCAGGCCGTCAAGGGCGCCGACGCTGTCTTCACCGATACGTTCACCTCGATGGGCCAGGAGAGCGAGAAGCAGGCCCGGCTCGAAGCGTTTAAGGGGTATCAGGTCAACGACCAACTGTTGTCACACGCCGCCGACCACGCGATCGTGCTTCACTGCCTGCCGGCGTACCGGGGCGTGGAGATCACGGACGAAGTGATGGACGGCCCGCGCAGCCGGGTCTTCCCCGAAGCCCACAACCGCCTGCACGCACAGAAGGGCCTGCTGGCCGTGCTGATGGGCGGGGCGTAAGAGAGAAGCCATTAGCTGTTAGCCTTTAGCTATTAGCCTTCTGCCAGACCTCAGACCCCAGAGCTAAGCACTCGCCTATGCCTTCCCAGCCCCTTGACCACAACACCGGCCCCGGGATCGATCCGTTGCACCTGCTGCTGATCGTGGTTGGCGCGGACCTGCGCGCCGAGCGGGGGGACCGGCCGTTGGCGTATCGGTTGTGTCAAAGCATCGAGGCCTGGGTCAACAAACACCGCGCCGCTCTGGCGACGCCGATCCTGCCCGTGGTCTGCACCGATATCTGGTACCTCAACCACGAGCAGTTGCACCACCGACCGACCGTGAGCATCGGCGGGCCCGGGGTCAACGCGCTCTCATCTCATTTTGCGCAGAGCATCCATCAGCAGGAAGCCAGCGACCAGCAGGTCGTGATCCAGATCGACCCGGAGTTCACCGACCTGCGCGTGAGCGTCTGGGGCACCGATCACGCCCTGACGGTCAAGGGGCTGGACCTGTTCCTCAAGGATTACCTCGAAAACTTCCTCAAGGCCGTGGCGACCCAGGTCGAGCCGGAGACGTAATTGTCGGATGGCGGTGCGCCGGGAGGGGGCTGGACAGGTGGACGATGCTTGCAATCGCCCGTGACAGCTTCGATACTGTACATTTGATGCAGGTCACGACCCTAAAGCCGGGTGACGCCCGACAGCAGGACGCCGCCGCTCGTCAAGCGGCGGATGTGCTGCGCGCCGGTGGGCTGGTCGTCTTCCCGACAGAGACAGTCTACGGCGTCGCGGCGTCTGCGCTCATTGATGACGGTGTCAGGCGTCTGCGTGCTTTGAAAGATGCCGACGACAAGCGCGCGTTTACGGTCCATATCCCCGGGCCCGAGGCGATCCAGCGCTACGCCGAACTGACCGGCGGTGTGGCGGGGCGGCTGGCGGCCAAGGCGATGCCCGGCCCGCTTACCTTGCTGATCGAGGTCACCCCCGAGGTGATCGCAGACAGGCTCAAGCAGATCGGGCTGACTGAGGATCGGCAATCACGGATATATCATCGGGGGATCGTGGGCCTGCGTTGCCCGGATCACCCGATCGCCCAGCGGGTCTTGGCCGAGCTCGACACCCCGGTGATCGCCAGTTCGGCGAATCTCCCCGGCGAGCGCCCGCCGATCAACGCCGACCAGGCAGCCCAGGCCGTGGGCGACCGTGTAGAGCTGGTGATCGACGGCGGTCCGTGCCGATACGCCAAACCCTCGACGATCGTTCACGTGGCCGGCAAAGGGGCGGATCAGGCCTTGACCGTTCGGCGCGAGGGGGTCTACGATGAACGTTATATCGACAAACTGACCCTGTTCACCGTGTTGATGGTCTGTAGCGGCAATACCTGCCGTTCGCCGATGGCCCAGGGCATCGCCACACAACTGATCGCCGAGCATTTGAGCGTGGATCCAAAGGACTTGAAACAGGCGGGGGTCGTGGTTCGCTCGGCCGGGGCGTACACTTCCCAGGGCATGCTGGTCACGCACGAGGCGGTCCTGGCCCTTGAGCCCGAGGGGGTCGATATCAGCGGCCACCGATCGACGCTTCTGACCCGGGAGCTTGTCGATCAGGCGGACGTGATATATTGCATGACCAGGGTCCACATTCAGGCCGTGCTGGCCCTGTCCCCCGGCGCGGCGGATAAGACCTTCGCGGTCGATCCCGATACCGACATCGGCGACCCGATCGGTGCGGGCACAGAGGTTTACCGTTCGACGGCCCAGGCGATCCGTCTTAGCCTGACGCGGCGGCTCAAGGAGTTACCCCTATGAAAATCGCGATGGGTTCCGACCACCGCGGGGCAGATGCGATCCGTTCGATCACCTCGTCGTTGCAGGCACAGGGTTATGAGATCCTGACGCTTGGCGATTGCAGGGGCAGGTCCTGCGACTACCCGGACATGGCCTTCCCCGTCGCAAAGTCGGTCGCACGGGGCGAGGCGGACCGGGGCATCCTGGTCTGCGGGTCGGGTATCGGCATGTCGATCGCCGCCAACAAGGTCAAGGGCATCCGCGCGGCGCTGGTCCACGACGAGGTCAGCGCCGAGGTCTCCCGCCGACACAACGACGCCAACGTCCTGTGCCTCCCGGCGGATATGCTGGGCGTGAAGGTGATCGAGCGGATCGTTGCCGCATGGCTTCGGACGGACTTCGAAGGCGGACGGCATGCCCGGCGGCTGGACAAGGTGACGGCCATCGAGCAGGGGTTGGACCCCTCGTCCTCGGCCCTGGGCCAGGCGGCGGTCGGTGAATAACGACAAACCTTTTGGCGGGCGGACGGCCACGGGAGCAGACATGGCTGAACAAGACTACCGCGTATCGGTCGAGCGGATTGATTGGCTGGCGGCCCTGCCGTTCCTGCGGTTGTTCGGGGCTTTCCGTATGGCGATCCAGCCCGGTCGGCTGCTGCTGTCGCTGATGCTCGTCCTGCTTCTATACCTCGGCGGGGTCGCGATGGACTTCGCATGGGGCCCGCGTGTCTACCCCAACGAGGTCCAGGCCTACGCCCAGAAATCGGACCAGCGGTTCGAGCTCTGGCTCGAAAACATGCGGGCGCAGGATGACCCGGCCCAAGTCGATCAGACACGCATCAAGAAAACGTACATCTTCGACACCCTGCTGAAACAGCAGATCGGCGCATTTGAACGGCTGGTCGTCTCCGCGACCGCGCTGGACTTCGGCCTGGCCGACCTGGCAAGCGGCAGGGGCGCCGACAGCCGCGGGGTTATCGGGGCGCTGGCCTCGATGGTGGTCCGTACCCCGGGCTGGCTCTACGCGACACACCCGGGGTTCATGGTGCTTTACCTCCTGTACGCCTTTATGCTGACCGCGCTGGTCGGCGGGGCCGTCTGCCGCGTGGCCGCCATCGATGCCTGCCGGGGCGGGCACACCTCCACGTTCGCCGCGCTCCGCTACGCCCTGGATCACTGGGCCCAGTTCATGATCGCGCCGCTGATCCCGCTGGGGCTGGTCGTCGTGATCCGTTTGGCCCTGGCGATCGCCGGCTGGGTGCTGTTTAACCTCCCGGTCACGGACGTGATCGGCGCGGTCTTCTTCGGGCTTTTCCTGCTCGGCGGGTTCCTCGCGGCGATGCTGCTGATCGGGCTGGCGCTTGGGGTGAACCTGCTGCTGCCGGCGATCGCGGTCGAGGCCACCGACGCATTCGACGCCGTCAGCCGGGCCTACAACTACGTCGTCGGTCGGCCCTGGCGGTACTTCTTCTACTCCGCGGTGATGATCGTCTACGGCGCGGTCACCTACATGCTCATCGGGCTGGTGGTCTTCAGCACGATCTGGATCACCCAGAACTGCCTGGGCGCCGCGGCCGTCGCCGAGGTCGCCCCGGGCCAGACCCGGCTGGACGCGATCCTCCCGGCCCCCCAGTGGGGCACGATGCTGTCCACACCCGACTGGGAGCACCTCAGCGGCTCGGGCATGGTCGCCGCCGCCATCGTCATGGTCTGGATCAAGCTGCTGATCGCTATCCTCCCCGCCTTCGCGCTGAGCTACTACTTCAACGCACAGACCTGGGTCTACCTGCTGCTGCGCAAGGCCGCCGACCGGGTCGGCTATGACGAAGTCTTCCTCGAGCCGGATGACGATGAGCAGGCCTCGGCCGAGGACAAGGTCGAGCCCGGTGACGCACCGCTTTGACACCGCTGAATCCCGTCCCCTACGATCCGCTCATGTCTGGTGTTCGGCGTCTATTGATGTGTCTGTGTGCCCTCGCGATGGCGTGCCTGATCGTTGGCTGCGGTGACGGTTCACCATCTAGCCCCGCGCCGGCCCAAACCGAACCGGCCGGACTGAGGATCGTCACGCTCGCCCCGGCGCTGAGCCAGATGCTGGTGGACCTGGACCTGGGCGATTCGATCGTCGGTGTGTCCGAGTACGACGCCGCCGCGCCCCCGGGCCTGCCGGTGGTCGGGAACTACACCGCGGTGAATACCGAGATGCTCGTGTCGACCGATCCGACACTTGTGCTGATGATGGTCGGACCCGCAGGCCCGCCGGGGCGGGTACAGGACCTCGCGGATCAAGGCCTCTTCGAGCTGGTCACGTTCCCCTTCCCGCTGAGCACCGAGGACATCGCCAAGGTGCTCCACGACCAATCCCCCGCTCATGGCGACGCGTCCGCACAAGGCCCAAGCCTCGGTGAGGCGCTTGGGATACCCCAGCAGGCGAAAGTGCTCAAGGATCGTATGCTTAGTCAACTGGCGTCTATCCAGAAACTGACCGCGGGACGTGAACCGCCCGCCGTACTCCTGGTCATCGGGACACGGCCGATCATGGCGTCCGGCCCGGGGACCGTGCACGATGAATTGCTTGGCTTCGCCGGCGCTGTCAACGCCGCCGCCGGCGCACGTGTGACCGCTCCGCAGTTCGATCGGGAGTCGCTCTTGGCCATGGCGCCGCGGGTCATCCTTTTCTTACAGCCTGACGCACCGGCCCTTGCCAAGGACGACCCCAGGCTTGACGGGTTCGCCGGCTTGCCGATCCCCGCGATCGAATCCGGGCGGGTCTACGTCATCAACGACCCGCTTGTCCTATTGCCCAGCACGTCGATCGTCCACATCTGCGCAGAGATGGCGAAAGCGATCCACCCCGAACTCGCCGACGAAATCGACCGGCTGATGGAAGATGCCGGATCGCCGGCCGATACCGGGCACAAGGGGCAGCCCAATGAGTGACCGGGCCCGACAAACTCGCCCGTCGCGTGTCGTGATGGTGCTGGTCGTCATGGGGGTCGTGCTGGTGTTGGCCGCCTTGGCGAGGCTGTACATCGGCTCGGCGGCCTTGGGCTGGCCAACCGGTGAACACGCCGGGCTGATCTGGGATGAGCGCGCCTTTCGGCTGCTGATCGCGCTGACCGTCGGGGTGGCGCTATCGGTCAGCGGGGTGTCTTTGCAAACGCTGTTGCGCAACCCGTTGGCGGAACCTTTTATCCTCGGCCTGTCTACGGGCGCCGCGGCGGGGATGATGATCCAGCTTTACCTGGGCCAGAGCGTTCAGCACCCTGTGATCGGGGCCGCCATCGGGGCGGGGACCGCTATGTTCATCGTTTTCGTCGTGGGGCGTCGCAGGGGTGTGATTGACCCGTTAGGGCTCTTGCTCACGGGTGTGGTGCTTAGCACCATCTGTGGTGCGATCATCATGTTTTTCAATTATCTCAGCGGCCCGGGCATGAGCCGAGACATCATCGCCAGGTGGATGATGGGAAGTCTTGATGAAAGTACCAATCGGTCAACCCTCTGGATGGTTGGTGCCGTCACGCTCGCGGGGTTATTTCTCCTGCTGTTTTTGTCTCGGGCGATGGATGTGGCGTCATCATCGGACGCCGAGGCGCAGAGCCTGGGCGTGAACCTTTCGAGGCTGCGGACGGTGCTGTTCGTGGTGGCGAGTGTGCTGGCCGCCGGCGCGGTCGTGTTGGCCGGACCGATCGCGTTTGTGGGGCTTGTCTGCCCGCACGTCGCCCGGCTGGCGCTTGGGCCGGGCCACGGGCCGGTGCTGATCGGGTCGGCGCTGCTGGGCGGGGCTTTGGTGATCACCGCCGACACCCTCAGCGCGTCGATGGATCTTGGGCTGGGTATCGGGCTGATGCCGATCGGGGTGTTCACCGCACTGGTTGGGGGCCCGGCGTTCCTGTGGATGCTCCGCCCACAACTGGGCAGGGGGCAGGGCTGACGCTCTTCGTGAATGGTTTACAATCCGCCTTCGTCTGAAATCCACCCACGCCTGACAGGAGCCCGGCCATCCAACACTTCGCCGACCGTCTGCTCGCCGCCATCGCCGACAAGGGCGCACCGGTCTGCGTCGGGCTGGACCCGGTGATCGAACGCCTGCCGGCCGAGGTCGGCGGGTCCGAGATAGCGCGGATCGAGACGTGGTGCGACGGCATGCTTGAAGCGGTCGCAGAGCATATCCCGGCGGTGAAGCCGCAGCTCGCCTGCTTCGAGCGCTACGGGGCCGAGGGCTATGGGGTCTACCAGCGCGTGGCGGCACGCGCCAGGTCGCTGGGCCTGATCGTGATTGCTGACGGCAAACGTGGCGACATCGGGCTCAGCTCGGCGCACTACGCCGCGGGGATGCTCTGCGGCGAACACGCGGCCGACGCGCTGACGGTCAACGCCTACCTGGGCGCCGACGGGCTGGAACCCTTCGCCGACGCCGCGGCCAAGGCCGGCGCCGGTCTGTTCGCGCTGGTCCGCACCAGCAACCCCGGCGGCGATGCGCTGCAGCAACTGCCCTTGGCCGACGGTCGAACGGTTAGCCAGGCGGTCGGACAACTCGTCGCCGAACTCGGCTCGTCCAAGCCAGGGTACGTCGGTTCGTCCGGCTACAGCCTGCTGGGCGCGGTGGTGGGGGCCACCAAGCCGCTGGACGCCCAGGCGCTGCGGGAACTCATGCCCCAGCAGATTTTCCTGGTCCCGGGCTTCGGGGCGCAAGGCGGCGGCCCCGACGACATCAAGGCCTGCTTCAAGCCCGACGGCACCGGTGCAATCATCACAGCCAGCAGATCCGTGATCTTCGCCCACGAAAACAACACCTCATCAAGCTGGCAATCGGCGATCGAGCGGGCCGCCGCCGAGTTCAACCGGCAGGTCACCTCGATCCTAAAATGATTCTCCTGTATGTATTACGCCCCGCGAGCATATCCGCCCGTGTTCGGCGCATGCTAGAGATCGCGCCCTTGCGTGGGACGGGGGTGATCCATTCGGTATGTGGTTGTAGTTGATCGGAAGGTCTGCCTCGCCGCGGGACCGGAGTATTATCGGCCCATGGTTTGTTCGCCCTCGTCTGTCGGGGTCGGTTGTTTTTCGGTCTGGTTTATGCCGACATAAAGAGTTGGAGTTGGGCCAGAGTTCGCTATAAGAAAGGCCATCATCATCCCTCCTCAAGCCAAAACTCAAGAAGTCTTAGATACGCTTCGTCTGAGCAAACAGCAGTGGGATCAGCTATCTCGCATCCTCGACAAACAGGACGAGTCGGTGTACCGCCAGCGTGATTACGAGCGGTATTCGCACAGGAAGCTGTCCCAGATCGCGGTCGCGATCCAATCACAAGACACCCAGTGGGGCAAGTTTGTCGTCCGGTCACGCAACCTCAGTTCCGGTGGCATCGGCTTTATCCACGGCTGCTACCTCCACACCGACACCGCATGCCGGATCATCCTCAAGACCAAGGCCGGGTCGGCGGTCTGTATCGAAGGGGTTGTGCGCCACTGCGAACAACTGGTCGGGATGGCCCACCACGTCGGCGTGCAGTTCAACGAGGAGATCGATGTCGAGCAGTTCGTGGATGAAGACCTATACCAAGATCAAGACAAAGACCAAGACCTAGAGCAAGACAAAGAGCAAGACAAAGAACAAGACAAAGAACAAGACAAAGAACAGGACTAGCCCCGCATGGAACCGGGGACATGCTCTAGTGTCTCATCACGCGGTTCTACTCCCACTCGATCGTCGCCGGCGGCTTGCTGCTTATGTCATACACCACCCGGTTGACCCCGCGGACCTCGTTGATGATGCGGTTGCTGATCGTCGCCAGCACGTCGTAAGGGATACGCGCCCAGTCGGCGGTCATGAAGTCCCGGCTCTCGACGGCCCGGATCGCGATGACTTGTTCGTGGGTCCGCCCGTCGCCCATCACACCGACCGCCTTGACCGGCAGCAACACCGCGAAGACCTGGGCCGTCTGGCGGTAGAGGTTGTTGGCGACGATCTCTTCGAGCAGGATCTCATCGGCGTCGCGCACCAGGTCAAGCTGCTCGGGCGTGACCTCGCCTAGCACGCGGACCGCCAGGCCCGGCCCGGGGAACGGGTGACGCCAGACCATCTGCTTAGGCAGGCCCAGCACCTCCCCGAGCTTGCGGGCCTCGTCCTTGAACAGGTTGCGCAGCGGCTCGATCAGATCAAAACCAAGCTCCGCCGGCAGCCCGCCGACGTTGTGGTGCAATTTGATGTTCGCGGCCTCACCGGCGTACCCGTGGCCGGACTCGATCACGTCCGGGTACAGCGTGCCCTGGGCCAGGAAGTTGGCGCCGTCGATGTTCGCCGAGGCCTGCTTGAAGACGTCGATAAACCGGTGGCCGATCCGTGTGCGCTTTTCCTGCGGGTCGGTGACGCCCTTGAGGTCGCTTAGGAATTCGTCGGCGGCATCGACGACGCGCAGGTCCAGGCCGAAGTGGCCCTTGAAGGTCTTCTCGACGAAGTCGCGTTCGCCCTTGCGCAGCAGGCCGTTGTCGACGAAGATGCAGGTCAGTTGCTTGCCGACCGCCCGGTTGAGCATCGCGGCGACGACGGAGGAATCGACCCCGCCGGAGAGCCCGCAGATCACGCGCTTGTCCCCGACAGTCTGACGTATCCGCGCGATCTCGCTGTCCAGGTAGTTGGCCATCCGCCAGGACCCGTCGCAGCGGCAGATGTTGAACAGGAAGTTGCCCAGGATGTCCGCGCCGTGGGGCGTGTGGGTGACCTCCGGGTGGAACTGCACGCCGAAGAACGGCTTGGTCTTATGCCGTACCGCGGCGTAGGGGCAGGTCCCGGTCGCCGCGAGTGAGAGAAAGTCATCGGGCAGTTGCTGGACCTGGTCGCCGTGGCTCATCCAGGCGGTGGTGTTCGCCGGCACGCCGTTGAGCAGGTCGCATGTATCGGTGATGTTAAGCCGGACCCCGCCGTACTCACGGGCCTGGGCGTTTTTGACCTTGGCGCCCAGGAGCGTGCAGCCGACCTGCATCCCGTAGCAGATCCCCAGCACCGGCACGCCCAGCTCGAAGAGCCTGGGGTCGCAGGTCGGGGCGTTGTCGTCGTAGACACTGCTTGGCCCGCCGGAGAGGATGATCCCCCGTGGGCTTAAGGCCTTGAGTTGTTCGAGCTTGACCCCCGGGCCGACCAGCACGCTGTAGACCCCGGCCTCACGGATCCGCCGGGCGATCAGTTGCACGTACTGCGACCCGAAGTCGATGATCGGGACGACCTGCCCGGCCACCCCCGCGGGGAGTTCCAAGGGCTGGACGGCTTGTTTAGATTCGGTCGCGCTGGTCATATCGTGTGGTTCTTATCCGGGGGCGGCCGGATCCCGCTGTTAGCGTGGATGATAGCGGAATTGCGGACACCGGTCGTCGAGGCGAATTAGGGATGTTAAGTCTAGAATAGCGCGTATGATCGGATGGATCGTGATCCTGATCGCGTTGATGGGCGTGCCGCCGCTGACCGACGCGCAGCGGGCGCAGCTGGATACGGCTGTGGACGACAGCGCCCGGCTGGACGAGGCGGCGCTGTACCCGTTGTTGGATAGCGCGTTGACATGGGAGTCCGAGGACGAAGCCGGCGCCCGTGTGCCGGACTACGACGCGCTGCTGGCGGACCCGGTTACTGGGCGTGGCGGATTATTTCTGATCGAAGGCCGGTTCGCCGGGCGCTCTCGGCGTTACGGGCTGGTCCGCTCTGGTGAGTGGGGCGACGCCCTGACCGAGTGGGTGCTGGTGGTGCGCGACGACCCGCAAGAGGTCGCGGTGGTCTACTTTGTGGACCCGCAGGACCGGTTGGCAGCGCCGCTCACCGGCTCACATGTCCGGGTGGTCGGCCGGTTCTACAAGGTCTGGGCCGACCGGGATCAAGCGGGAAATCCGGCCCGCTACCTGACGTTCGTGGCCCGGTCGCCTTCGGTGGCCGCCGCCGATCCGGCAGGGCAGGCGATCTGGCTTCTCCCGATGATGGGTGTGATCCTGGCTCTGGCGGTGGTGTATGTGTTCGTGCGACGTATCGCCCGGCCGTCGCCCGGCGCTGTGCCACCGGCCCGGCACGGGTCAGGACCCGGCGATGACGCTATGCTGTCGCAAGACCCGGCCGAGGCGCTACGCCAGTTGGCGGAGCAACACCGTGACCCCTAAGCCCACAGGCGAAACGACTATGGCGACCGTCGATCTCGTGCTCCCACACCACCGCTACACGGTCCACATCGGCCCGGGGCTGTTGTCCGAGCTTGGCCAGAGGGTCCGCGCCACCGCGCCGCACCAGCGCGCCGCGCTGATTGTCGACGACAAGATCGCCGGCACCCACGGCCCGGCCGCCGAGGCGTCCCTTCAATCCGCCGGCTACGACCCGCTTGTCACCACGATGACCAGCGGCGAGGACCACAAGAACCTCAGCACCGTTGAAGCCCTGTACCACAAGCTGCTGGACGAGCGCCTCGAACGCAGGAGCCCGGTCGTCGCGCTGGGCGGGGGGATCGTCGGCGATACCGGCGGGTTCGTCGCCGCCAGCTACCTCCGCGGCGTCCCGTTCGTGCAGTGCCCGACCACGCTGCTGGCGATGGTCGACGCCTCGGTCGGCGGCAAGGTCGGGGTCAACATGCCTCAGGGCAAGAACCTGATCGGCGCGTTCCATCAGCCCGTGCTGGTCGTGATCGATACCGACACGCTCAAAACACTCTCGAGGCGCGATTTTGTCTGTGGCCTGGCCGAGTGTGTCAAGCACGGCGTGATCCGTGACCCCGAGCTTTTCGATTGGATCGACGCGAACATCCAGCCCATCCTCGACCTGGACCCGGGCACACTCGTTGAGTTGGTTCAGCGTAACGTTCGGATCAAGGCCGCCGTCGTGATGGAAGATGAAAAAGAAGCCGGTGTGCGTGCGCACCTGAACTTCGGGCACACCTTCGCCCACGCGATCGAGGCCGGCACCGAGTACGGCCGGTACCTCCACGGCGAGGCGGTGTCCCTGGGCATGGTCGCCGCCGCGCGGCTGGGGGTTGAACTTGGCCGGTGCGAAGGCGGACTGGTCGATCAGTTAGTTGCGCTATTGAACAAGATCGGCCTGCCGACCACCACGGACGGCCTGCCGGAAACGGACAAGCTGATGGACATCATGCGCAGCGACAAGAAGGTCAAAGCAGGCCGGGTCCGGCTGATCCTACCGGATAAACTCGGCGCGGTCTCAATCGTCGATGACACACCCGATGACGTGGTCGCCAAGTCGTGGGACTCGATACGGGGCTGACCTACTTGATCAACCGAAGTGCAAACGGGTAACGGTAAGCTTCGCCATCGTTCGCTTTCACAGCAGCCAAAATAGCTAACACAAGCGCCACGACACCCACACCCATCATGATGAAGACCGGGATCACGAAGCAGGAGGTCGCGACACAGATGACATAAATAATCCCGACCGTGATCTGGAAGTTCAGCGCCTCCTTGCCCTGGTCGTCGATGAAGGCGTCTTCGTCTTTCTTGAGCAGCCAGATGAGCAGAGGCCCGATGAACCAGGTGAAGATGCCCAGCAGGTGCGCCAGCATCGCCATCGTGCGGGCTTCTTTTGACGGCTTCTCGCCGACAGGTGTGTTTTCGGAGCCGGCGGTGCCCTGATGCTCGTCAGACATGTGACCCTCCTTGCCTGGGTGGATAAGGTGATATGACTTCCGCAAGTCCGATCCAATTCAGGCACTAGTATTCATTTAGCTCCCCCCGCGTCAAGCCGGCTCGACCCTGACCGGTTCGTCGGTAGGATATACACATGCGAGCTATCCGCCGACACGACCTGTCCCCCCGCGTCGAGATGATGCCCCTGATCGACGTGATTTTCCTGCTGCTGACGTTCTTTATCTACAGCCTGATCACGATGGTGCGCGCCGAGGTGCTCCCGGTTCAGCTCCAGCCGCTGACCACCGGTGAGGCGGCCAAGCCCGCCGCGATCGTTGCGATCACGATCGACCAGCAGGGCGCGTTGTACCTCAACCGTCTGCCGGTCACAGACCAGACGCTGGACGAGCGGCTGGCCCAGATCGGGCAGAGCGAGGACCGGCCCAAGCTGTTCCTGGCGATGGAGGATTTCGACGAACAGGACAGCGCCCAGGCATCGGTCGACCGTGGCCCGCTGCTCCTTAGATTAATCGAGCGTGTGCGTGACGCGGGGATCGAGGACCTGAACTTCGTCGGTGAGAAATCGCCGCAATAGGTCCCTCTGTTTAGCCGCCGCGGCCACGCGGCGAGGTGTTGTGCGGTGTAAGTATCGGAGTCTGTGCCGTGATCGAACGAGAATCGGGCTTGCCGTTGGCGGTGGGGACGGTGGTCGCGGTACTGCTGCACGCGGCGCTGGTCCCGGTCTGGGGCGTTGGTTTAGCGGGCACGCAAAGAACCGACGCGACGCCGCCGAAGCAGGACCGTCCACTACCGGAGCCCCAGGAACTGGACGCCGGCCGGGCACACGCCTCGGTCTCGAACGTCGCATGGATCTCGTACGACGACTTCCACGAGCTGTTGGCCGAGCATTCGATCGTCGAGCAGCCGGCCTTGCAGAAACTTGAAGACCCCGCGCCCGATGCGCCGATCGAGATGGACCCGACCCCGCCGACGCCCAGCGCCGACCCCGACGCCTTGCCCTCGTCCCCGGGCTCTGAGTCAGGCGGCAGCGCATCTTTGTCGTCGGCGTCCTTAAGTCAGTCACCGGTTTCTTTGCCCGATCCACAGGTCGTAGGCCAGATGCCGTATGCGCCCAAGGGCTCGGTCTTCAGGGACGCCCAGGCCAGCGACGCCGATGCCGCCAAGCAGCAAGCGCAGCCGTCAGATCGGCCGGCGGACGACCCCGGTGCGCCCGCCGACTCCGGCAAGCCGACCGCGGCGCCCAAGTCCGATCGCGAGGCCCCGCCTGTCACGATTATCCCGGGGATCAAGGATATCAAGCCCGGGAAAGTGCTCACCGGCGATGGGGTTGAGATCAAGACGGTCGTTCCCAGGCCTTCGGTCATCGCCGGGATCAGCACGATCCCCAAGAACCCCGAAGCGACCTTGACGTTTAACACTAAAGGCGAGGTCGTGAACGTCGAACTGACCCGCTCCACCGGGGCCGACAACTGGGACTCACCTGTCAGGGCGAGCCTGCTGAAGTGGACCGCCAGCGGCGAGCGGTTCGATGAGCTCGAAGGCGAACTGAAGCTGAAGGTCAGGCTGCTATTGCGGCGCGAATGAGTTAGACTCCGATTCAAAGCGATCATGCAAACCAATTGAAAGCACCGGGTCTTAGTGCGGCGTGGGGATTTACGACGGACCGGGCTTCAGGAACCAGGCAACATGCAGCGAGATGAAGACGGGCAGGTGGTGATCTCCTGCGATTTCTGCGGGACCGACTGGGATCAGTGTCTTTCGATGATCGAGGGCCACCGCGGGTCGGTGCTGTGCCTGGATTGTCTTAAGCAGGCGCTGGACCAGGCCCGGCCTGGGGATGAACCCTTCACCGGCACGCTTTGCCTAAGCGACAAGCCCGCAGGGACCCGTATGTGGCGTCACCCCGGCCCCAAGCCGTCGTCGGGGCTCAACCCCGGGGCGCCCCTTTGCTGGGACTGCATACGGCTTGCCGCCAAGGGCTTTCACAAGGACCCGGAGGTGGACTTCCGCTGGGACTCCTCGAAGTACCCCGCGCAGGTAAAGGTGTAGGTCTCGGTGATTCGGGTCCTGAGGAATCCTTGTGCCCGCAATTGTTCACCCAAAGGCAAAGCCCACTTTCGTTGAGCGTGGGCGTCGGCGGTGCGCGAGCTTTTCTGAAATGCGGATATAACCCAGCCCGCATCACGCGGCGTGGGGCAGGCGCTGCTGGATCTGATCGGCCAGGCGGTTGGCGGCGGCGTAGTTGGGGTTGATCGCCAGCGCTTCGTCGGTCTGGATGATCGCGGCGGTGGGGTCTTCCAGCAGGTGGTGGCAGACCGCCAGGTGGTAATGCACATCGGCGCGCTGGGGGTAGTCGTCGGCGGTGGCGTTGAGTGTGTGTGTGGCGGCCTTGAGCATCGTCTGAAGGGTTGTTTGCCCGGGGTGGTCGCCCGGTTCGACATCGAGCCCGGCCTCGAACCCAAGCGCCGCGGCCGCGTGCTGCCAGTGCTCGGCGAGCATCTTCCTGCGCTGCCGGCTGCCGGTGTATCGGCCTAGCTCCTCGAGCGCACGCTCGGCCAATCGTGACCGGCCGCAGGACCGGGCGCTGATAAACAGACCGGCCCAGGCGTCGGAGTTCTGTGGCGAGAGCCTGACCGCCTTGTGCCAGCACAGCGCCGCCTCCTGGAAGCGGCCGGCGTGTATGTGGACACGCGCCAAAGCCGCCAGCGCCGCGTCCGTGTCGCCACCTAGAGAGATCGCGGTTTTCAGACGCCCGATCGCCGTGGCGTCTTCGCCCATCTCGTCGGCGAGTTGTCCGGCCTCGAGCCAGACATCCGCGTCGTCGGGGCGGATATCCAATAGCGACACATACAGCTCGTCGGCGTCACGCAAACGGTCCAGTCCACGGCACTGCCTGGCGGCCCGCAGCAGCACGCCCGGCTCCCTCGTGTCGCTGCGCCCAGCCAACAAGAGATCCAACCCCTCCTGTGGATCTCGCTGGGCAAGCAGCTCGGCCAGAAGCCGGGACGACGCCTGATCTGACGGCGTCAGACGGACCACATCTCGCAGCGAGTTGATCGCGTCGTTGAACCGGTTGAGTTTCACGTACAGGCCCGAGAGCATGCGGTAAGGCCGGACGTCGTCGGGCAGTTGCGACGCCAGTTGCTCGAGTTGGCCCCGTGCGATCCGGTCAAAGCCGCTGCCGGCCAGGGCCTCGGCGCGCAACATCGACACCTCGGGCGTGTGCCTCATGTCCGGCGCCGTCTGGTCGTGGACGTCCAGCGCCGACATCGCCAGGTTCGGCCGGTTCTGCTTGAGGTAGACACGGGCCTGGAGCACGCGGGCGTTGAGGTTGTCCGGGTCTAGCTCCAGCGCACGGCGGATGTGCCCCAGCGATTCGTCGTAACGGCGTGCATAGTACGAGGACTTGGCCAGGTCCAGCCGGTCCATCGCCTGCTGTTGGTTGTTGACATTGGTGCTCATGCGGCCAGGTCCTCTTGCAGCTTCAGCGCGTCCGGGGAGTACGGCTCACGATCAAGCCAGTCGGCGAGGCGTCGCTTGGCGTCGTCGTCCCGACCCTCGGCGGATTCCCGGCGGATCAAGGCCGCCTGGATGTCCGGGTATTGCGGGAATTGCTGGGCGACGCAGGACAGCACCGACCGCGCGGGCAGCGTGGTGCTGCCGTCGTCGCGGAGACGGTTGATCAGCAGCGCCAGCGGGGCACAGTAGGGGTCTTCCTCCAGGCCGCGGTGGGCCCAGCGGCGCGCCTGGGGGTGGTCGCCGGCCATCAGCGAGAGCTCGGCCATCGCACGGCACACCATCGTTATCTGTTGCGGGTCATGCTCAAATAGCGGCACGATCCGTCTGATCGCTTTGCGCAAGAGTTCGATGGTCTGCAGGTCTCGGCGTTGCTGCTGGGCGAAGACCAGGGCGGGGATCGCCTTGGGCTCACGGGCCAAGTCGCGTGCCAGCTCATCGATCTGCTGATCGGGCGACCACGACAGCCGGTTGGCGCCGGGCACGCTCATCTGCCGCATCCATCGGGTCGCCTCGTGGCCGTAAGCGCGGTGGAAGGCCTTGCCTATCTCGGCGGCGTCCTCGGGGCGGTCCAGCGAGAGCAGGATGCTGATCGCCAGCTTGAACTGGTGCAGGTCGTCCGATGATCTGGCTGCATCCGGCTGGGGCCCACACAGCACCGCGTGGGCATCTTCGTGCTTGCCGCGCCGCGCCAGCAAAGCCGCCAACACCACGCGGACCAGCGCCGGGCATCCGGCCTGACGGTGGGCGTTGTGAAGATCGAGCTCCGCACCGGCGAGTTGGCCTTGCAGGCACATCGCTTGAACGCGCTTCATCAGAGCCAGGCTGTCTTCGTTAGGCTTCATCGATTCGGGTCCGGCCCCCCGGCGATCATTGATCCATGGCCGGCCGCGCGCTCGTGGCGGCGGGCGGGTCGACCGATTCATCATGGGGATCGGCTGTTATGGTTGGGGGGTTTAGTTGGGAGGGGGCAAATATGCCGGTCGCGCGGGTCCGGTAACACCGAGATGGCGGTTAAGAGCGCTCGTTGCCGCCCAGCACCACGAGGTTGTCACGGTGGATGACCTCGTCGTAGGCGGCGTTGCCCAGGATCTTCTGGAACTGGCTGGAGCGCTTGCCCATGATCAGCCGTAACTCCTCGGCGCTGTAGTTGGTCAGGCCCCGTGAGATTTCCTTGCCGGCTTGCGACCGGACCAGCAGGACGTCGCCGCGCTGGAACCGGCCGGTGATCTGGATGATCCCGCTGGCCAGCAGGCTCTTGCCCCGGCCACAGACGGCCTTGGCGGCCCCGTCGTCGATCCCCAGCGTGCCGGAAGGACGGGCGGTCAGGGCGATCCAGCGCTGGCGGCTGTCGAGCTTACGATCGGCGGGCAGGAACACCGTCCCCAGCCTCTCGCCCTTGAGCAGCCGGGTCAGCACGTCCTTCTCCCGGCCGGACGCGATCACGGCTATCTCCCCGGCGTCCGTCACCAGTTTCGCAGACTCCAGCTTGCTGGACATCCCGCCGCGGCCCCACTTGCTGGACCCGCCGCGCGACAGACCCTGGTACGCCGACATATCGTCGACCAGGTCGATCACCGCGCCGCTGTTATCCAACAGCCCATCCACGACCGTCAGCAACAGCAGCGCGTCGGCGCGCAGCGCGTTGGCCGTCATCGCCGCCAGCAGGTCGTTGTCTCCGAAGCGCAGCTCGTCCACCGCCACCGCGTCGTTCTCGTTCAGCACGGGGATGCTGCCTAGTTCGTGCAGTTTGTTGATGCAGTTGCGGATATTCAGAAACCGAACGCGGTCGTCGAAGTCGGTCCGTGTCAGCACGACCTGCCCCACGCCTAACCCATACTTGGAGAACGCCTTGTCCCACAGGGTCATCATCTGCCGCTGCCCGACCGCGGCGACGGCCTGGAGCTCGGCGACATCGGTGGGACGTTTGGTGATCCCAAGCTCGACGCACCCCGCGCCGACCGCGCCGCTGGAGACCAGTGTCACCTGCCGACCATCTTTGCGTAGTTGGGCGACCTGCTTGGCGATCCGGCGGATGAACGCCGGGTCCAGGCTCTGCTGATCGCCGTCCTCGGATGTCAGCAACTGCGTGCCGATCTTCACCACCACATTGGTGGCGGCGGTCAGGACGGTTTGTCGTAGCTGGGTCGAGGGCATGGGGGGGTGTTTGGTGGTTAGTGTTTGGTGGTTGGTTTGGATAGCAGCTCGGTGAGCAGTTCGGCGTGTTTTTCGGTCGAGCCTTGGCGTGACAGGATAACCTCGCGGCCGTTCTTAGCCAGTTCGGCGCGGCCCTTTGGGTCGGTCAGGAGTTTGGATACCGCCTGCCCGGGCTGGTCGGTCACAAGGATCCCGCCGGCTGACTCAAGTGCCGACACGACCTCGGCGAAGTTGTGGTGGTCCGGGCCGATGATCGTTGGCTTGCCCAGGGCGACCGGCTCGATCGGGTCCGACCCGCCCCAACCGTTGAAGCTGCGCCCCACGATCACCGCGTCGGCTAAGGAATAGGCCTTGGCCAGCTCGCCCATCGTGTCCAGCAGGAACAGCCGCCTCGGCCCGGGTTTGATCGATGCGTCGCCGGTGGTCCCGGAGGAAGCCGCGGGGTTGTCGAGGATGGGCATGGTCCGCCGCACGATCCCCGGGGTCAAAGCCGCGACTTCGTTGAAGCGTTCGGGCTTGCGCGGCACGAGCATGAGTTGGGCTTTGGCCGGGCAGGCGTCGATGAGCATCTTCTCTTCGCCGACCCCGGTCGACCCGGCGACGATCAACGGTCGGTTTCGGTCGATCCCTATCTCGGCGGCGAGCAGGTCGGCCTCTTCGACCCGGTCGGCGATCCGGGCGGTGTCCCACTTCATCGTGTCCAGCACCCGGACCCGCTTGCCTGGAACGCCCATCTCGATGAAGCGGTCGGCGTAGGCCTGTGTCTGGGCCGCGACCGCCGAGAGCGAAGCGAACATTTTGCGCAGCACCGGGCGCAGCCGGCGGTAGCCTCGGAAGCTGCGTGCGCTGAGCCGGCCGTTGATCACCGAGACCGGGATATTCCGCTTGACGCAGGCCTGCATGAAGTTCGGCCAGACCTCCAGCTCGGTGAGCGCGACCGCGTCCGGTTTGAGCGTATCCAGGAACCGGTTGACCGCGCCGCTGAAATCAAAGGGGAACCGCACGACCCGGTGAGGCCCGTATAGCCTGGTTGCCCGGGCGAAGCCGGTGTTGGTCGTCGTGCTGACGATGACGGACAGGTCCGGCTGGGCGTCGGCGAGGTGGTCGATCAGCTTGTAGATCAGGTTGACCTCCCCGACGCTGACCGCGTGGATCAGCAGGGTCCGCTGCCCGCCGGCTTTTTGTGCCTGCCGCTGGGCAGCCGCGTCGGCCCCGACACGCCCGAAACGCCCGCGCCAGTCGGTCCGCCACTTGCCGGTGTGCAGCAGTTGGTAGCCCCAGACCGGGCTTGAGGTCACGGCACCCACGAGATATGCAAGGTCCAGCGGCTTACCCATGGCCGACATTCTAGGGCTTTAGCGGAACGACGCGCCAAGCCGTACAATCCCCGGATGTCCAGCAAGTTCTACGTCACCACGCCGATCTACTACGTCAACGGCGAGCCGCACATCGGCCACGTGTATACCACCGCCGTCGGCGATGTCCTGGCCCGCTATCACCGGCTCAAGGGCGACGACACCTTCTTCCTCACCGGGACCGACGAGCACGCCACGAAGGTGGTCGATTCGGCCGCCGAGAACGGCGTCTCCCCGCAGGAATGGGCCGACCGCAACGCCAAGGCTTTCCAGGACACCTTCACGCGCCTGGGGATGTCCCACGACGACTTCATCCGAACCACCCAGGACCGCCACAAGGACAAGGTCCAGGACTACTTCAAGCAACTGTTGGACTGCGGCGACGTCTACCTCGGTGAGTACGAGGGCTGGTACGACGCCGGCCAGGAAGAATACATCCCGGAGAACAAGGCCAAGGAGTTCGGCTACAAGTCCCCGGTCAACGACCAGCCCCTGGTCCGCAAAGCCGAGAAGAACTACTTCTTTAAGCTCAGCGCCTACGGCGATTCGCTGCTGCAACTGCTGGGCTCCGGGGAGGTCTTCGACGTCCGGCCCACGGCTCGGAAGAATGAGGTCGTCGCCCGTATCCGTGAGGGGCTCAACGACGTGCCCATCTCCCGGACCGGCAGTGGCGACTGGGGCATCAAGGTGCCCGGCGACGATGAGCACACGATCTACGTCTGGATCGACGCCCTGATCAACTACCTCAGCACGGTCGATACCCCTGAGCGACGTTACTACTGGCCGGCCGACGTCCACCTGATCGGCAAGGAGATCCTCTGGTTCCACGCCGTCATCTGGCCCGCGATGTTGCTGGCGCTGAACAAATTGCCCGGCAACGAATGGATGAAGCTGCCTCGCCTGCTCTACACCCACTCGCAGTGGATTTCCGAGGGCAAGAAGATGAGCAAGACCCTGGGCAACTTCATCGACCTGGCGCAGATCGATCACTACGTTGAAGTCTTCGGCCTCGACGCCCTGCGCTACTTCCTTACGACCAACGGCCCGCTGGGCACGACCGACTCGGACTTCGCCGAGGCCAAGTTCATCGAGGTCTACAACACGGACCTGGCGAACACGCTGGGCAACTGTTTTAGTCGGGTGTCGAACATGACCGGCCGGTACTTCGACGGCAGGCTCCCTAAGCCGGGCCCGGAGCCTCAGACCGGGATCGATCAGGAGCACGACCGCACGGCCGAACACGCCGTCCGGGACTACCACCGCGCGATGCAGGGCCTTGAGCTATCCAAGGCCGCCGACGCCGCGATGGGCCTGGTCCGCGCGGTCGACGGGTACATCGAGGCGACCCAGCCGTTCCAGCTCGCCAAGCAGGACGGCAAACTCCCGGAGGTCGGGACGGTCCTGTACAACTGCGCCGAGGCGCTGCGGGTCGCGTCGCTGCTGCTGTGGCCTTTCCTGCCTGAAAAGATCGAGGCGCTTTGGCGCCGCACCGGCTGCGGGCATTACGCCGATGCCCTGGCCGACCGTGGCAAGGGCGAGCTGGACCAGTGGTTGACCTGGGGCCAATGCAAGCCCGGCACGGAGATTATGAAGGGCGATCCGTTGTTCCCGCGGTTCCAGCCGGCGAAGGTGTGACGCCAGGACGCCGTGCCGGCAGGCATAACAGCAGGATGAACCCGGGCCAGAGCTGGACGAAGAGCCGGTCGGTCGTCGTGCTCAGAAGCCACGGCAGGTCCGCCTGGGTCGTCAGGTAGACCAGGTACCAGCAGCCGATCTGTCCAAGCAGTACCGCCGCGACCAGCGCGACGCCCCGCATGGTCTTGCGGTCCAGACGCAGGCCACCGACAACCACGAGCAGCCCGGCCAGCGCGACCCCGACCCATTCCGGCTCGTGAACCACCACCTGCCAAAGCGCTTGTCCGATCAGCCGGTGCCGGTCCAGGTCCGTTAGCTGTGTGAGAAACCGGTCAAGCGAGCCCGGGTCGATCACCTCGGTCCGCCCCGCGAACAGAAGCTTCTGGCTCAACAGGCACGCAACCATCGGCAGCGCCCCAAGCACGAACGCCACGGAGTCGCGCCATGCCGATCGCACACCGGTGCGTAAGCCGAAGGCCCCAAGCGCCAGAAGCGCCATCCCCGAAAACGCGATTCCCTCGTTCTTGGTCCACGCCGCCGACCCCGCCATCAGCCCCGCCAAAAGCAGCAGCCCGCGGCGCGCCTGGGCCTGCTCGCTCTGCCACGCCGTGACGATCAACGCCAGCGCCCCGGCTATGAACAGCCCGACCGTCGTGTCGACGTATTGAGCGGCGGCCTGTTCGAGGACCTGCGGCGTCGTCATCAGCAACAGACCCGCCGCGGCGCCCAGTACTGCGCCACGCAGGTGCGTAACCGCTGCGGTGAGCATGCCCACGGCCGTAAGCAGCGTCAGCCAGGCAAGCAGTCGCGGTCCCCCTGGGTCGTCGATCCCGACATAGACCCACAGCCGCGCGACCGCCGACGGATGAAGCAGCGGGTAGTCGCTGTGGGGCGCGGCGATAAACAGGTCGGTCCACCTCGGCCCGGCCAGGTACATGAACTTCGCCTTGAGATTCCACATCGCCCAGGCGTCCCATCGGCCGTGGGGGTCGGCGACGATCATGGCGATCAGCGAGACGGCTGTGAGCACGGCGACCAGGCACACGCACACCGCCACGGCAGAGCCGACCGTGAACCTGCGGGCTTGCGCCGAGTCGTTCGACTTGTCCGCGGGCGCTGTCGATGCCGGGCGTGAGGCTTTCGTATGGGTCTGCCAGAACCCCAGCGACACCGCCGCGAGTACCGCCCACTCCAGCACCTCGTAGGGGAGCCCCGCATGGGTCAGGCTGTTAAGCCAAACGTAGTAGAGCGCCGAGGTCAGCGCGTGCCCGCTGGCCGCCCCCACGGCGACGATCATCAGCCACGGCCTACTTCTGTTTGCCTGCCTGGGCCACCACCACGCGACCGCCGCGATGCCGAACGCGACGCCAACCAGCCACCCAAGCAGTGCCAGCGCAACGGTCATCGTTTCACCGCCTCTAGCAGACCCAGGCCCGGCCCCAGGTGGGCGATCAGCGCCACCTCGTTCGCCTTGAGGTATTCGGCGAGCGCTTGGTCGTCGGCGAAGTCCGCCAGCGTGAAGGGCTCCGCCGGGTCGTCGGTCACACGGATCGGCGCCAGCGCGTAGGCGGCGATCGCCCGCCGGGCCTCGGCCGTGACCTTGGAATAGGACGACTCCCGCTGGATGTACCGCACGCTTTGGCTGTCGCCGAGCGCCTCACCTGCGGGGGCCAGCCGGCGGAGCATCACCTCGACCAGCCCGTCCTCTTGGGGAACCTTGGCCGCGGCGTGCAGCGCGTTGAGGCATATCACCGAGGACACCCAGCCGCCCCGCGCGAGCAACAACGCCAGCACGACCAGCCACATCGCTCTGCGCAAGCGGGGCCCGTGTCTGGGGTCGTCGGCGGGCTGGGGCATCCGGATTGGCTCCGTGTGGTCGGTGTCGATGTGGTTACTTTATCAAGGTCATCCCACGCCGACCCGCGGGCAGGACTTGAGCAGCGCGCATCCGTCGCACTTGGGGTTGCGCGCCCGGCAGGGGCCCCGGCCTAAATGGATCAGCAGGTGGCTGAGCATCGTCCAGTCTTTCTGCGGGAACACGCCCATCAGATCGCGTTCGACCTTTTTCGGATCGGTCTGCTCGGTCCAGCCCAGCCGAACGCTCAGCCGGCCGACGTGGGTATCGACGACCACGCCGATGTTCTTGCCGAAGGCGTTGCCCAGCACAACGTTGGCGGTCTTGCGCGCCACACCCGGGAGCTTGAGTAGCTCGTCCATCGTGTCGGGCACTTCTCCTTCGTGGTCCTGCTCGATTACCATCGCCGCGCCCTTGATCGACTTGGCCTTGTTGCGGAAGAACCCGGTGGTCTTGACCAGCCTTTCCAGGTCGGTGATCTTCGCCGCCGCCATCTTCTTAGCCGTCGGGTAGGCCTTGAACAGCGCCGGGGTCACCAGGTTGACGCGCACATCCGTGCACTGGGCCGAGAGGATCGTCGCGGTCAGCAACTGAAACGGGCTGCGGTGGTCTAGCGCGCAGTGCGCATCGGGGTAGAGCTGCTCGAGCTTCTGGTAGATACGTTTGGCGCGGCGGCGCAGCGCCGGGTCGGCCGGGGTCGGCTGGGGGCTACTCGTGGGTGACTTCTTTTTCGCCATCGGTGCGTGGGCCTGAGGCATATCGTTCTAGCCCCGCCGTGTGGCGAGCTGGATCGACGCCGCCATCTCGATCCGCTCGATCCGGTTGAGCGTCTGCGCCAGGTCGGTCGAGGCGACCAGCAACCCCCGGCCTCGGAGCACGGCCTCGGTGGCGTCTTGCAGCGCCTGGCGCAGGGCGGGGTCGTCGTCTTGCTCTACGACCGGGACCGCGGCGCCCAAGCCAAGGTCCAGCTCGGTAACGCCGTCACGGCTTGCCAATAGGGCCATGATATGCGGCGGCTCGATCAGGGCCGAGGCGCGCAGCACATCGTCCGCCGGGTCACTTCGGCTCTGGAAGATGTCGCGGTGGGGCTGCCAGAGCTTGATCGGTATCCCTTCGCCGCCTTGGACGTTCTCCCCGCCGATGTCCACACAGATCAGGTCGTTTGGGGTCAGGTCGATCCGCCTTAATCCGACGGGCGTCGCCAGGTACCGTCGGCGGTGGACCTCGGCGCAGACCATCCCGTCGGCGCCGACAATCATGCCGCGCGTCCATAGCTGCCCAACCGCCTGGCAGAGTTGTTCGCGTAACCGGGTTTCATCCATCCCTGTTACCACCCTCAACCTCATTTCGATCAGATGACCGGCTCGGCTCACCGGCGCAGCTGCCCTGAACAAACGTCTGCCCGTCGCGCCACATCTCGCGCTTCCAGACTGGCAGATCGTGCTTGAGCCGGTCGATCAGGTACTGACAGGCCTTAAACGCTTCGCCGCGGTGCGGTGTCGCGACCTGGATCACCACGCTCGCCTCGCCGGGCTTAACCGGGCCCTGAGCGTGAACGATCCGAACAGCACGGCAGCCAAAACGCTCGGCGGCGTCGTGCGCCATCTGATCCAAGACCTTCGCAGCCATCGGCCCGTACACCTCGTACTCAAGCGAAACCAACGGCCCAAGCTCGGGATGCGTTTCGTCCCGGGTCCGCCCCAGAAACACACACTCACCGCCGCAACCGGCCGGCCAATCCATCGCGACAGCTGACACCGGCCCGTCCTCGACGGCGACGCTGATCCGGGGTTTGTCTGTGAGTTGGCCTGAATGCATGAGCCCCTTATTGTATAGCAATAAGGGATTTATCACAGAAGCCCAGGGCTTGGGGGAGTGGACCACATAAACCGGCCCGCCGACGTGCAGGACACGCCAAACGGGCCGTGAGGGGGGGCGGCATCAGGAAGATCTGTTGTTAATACGATTGCACCGGCGATGGGTTCGTGGGCGTCGGTGACTTTGAGAATAGCTGGAGACCATCCAAGAGGCTGATGGGATACGTAGACACGCTGCCGTGCGCAGAAATGTCCAAGGTCACCGGCCGCTGGGATCTGATGTGCCTTGGGCCTCGGGCTGCTCCACCTTCCCGCGCATCTCCCTGAGCAACTCGAACGCCCGCATCGGGCTGATGGTGTTGATGTCCAGGGTCTTGATCTGGTCGATGACGGGGTGATGGACGAACTCGGTGAACAGGCCCATCTGCTGGGTGTCGGGCTTGACCGCGGCCTCGGAGATCGGCGGCGAGGCGGCGCCTTCATGGCTGACGGACAGCTCGCTAAGTAGCGCGTTAGCGCGCTTGACGACTTGCGGGGGCAGGCCGGCGAGGTTGGCGACGTGGATCCCGTAGCTGCGGTCGGTCGCGCCCGGGACGATCCGGTGCAGGAAGACGATCTGGTCTTCCCACTCGCGGACGCTGACGTTGAGGTTGGTCACGTTGCTATGCGTCTGCGGCAGTGTGGTCAGCTCGTGGTAATGGGTGGCGAAGAGCGTACGCGGTCCCAACACGGCCAGGTGCTCGGCGATCGCCCAGGCCAGGCTCAGCCCGTCGAGCGTGCTGGTGCCCCGGCCGATCTCATCGAGGATGACCAGGCTGCGCTTGGTGGCGTGGTGGCAGATGTTGGCCGTCTCGGTCATCTCGACCATGAAGGTGGAGTGCCCGGCATGCAGCTCGTCGCTTGCGCCGATCCGGGTGAAGATCCGGTCGCACAAACCGATCGTCGCACGCTCGGCAGGCACGAACGACCCGGCGTGGGCCATGAGTGTCAGCAGCGCCGCCTGGCGGATGTAGGTGGATTTGCCCGCCATGTTCGGCCCGGTGAGCAGGGCGAGGGTGGCTTGGGGTTGGGGGTTAGATGTTGGGGGTTTGGGCTCCAATTCCGAAGCGTCTTCCCCAATCCCTAATCCCGAATCCCCAGCCCCCAACTCCAAATCATTCGCCACGAACTGGTCGCCCAGCAGCTCGTCCAGCACGGGGTGCCTGCCTGCGGTAATCGAGAGCACCGGCTCGTCCACGATGGCCGGGCAGACATAACGGTGCCGAACAGCCCGGCGGGCGAAGCAGGCCAGCACATCCAACTCGGCGACCGTCAAAGCGAAGTGGTGCAGGTCCTCCAGCTGCGACGACGCCTTGGCGCACAGGTCACCAAAGATCGCCTGCTCACGCGCCACGGACTTGCTCTGCGCAGATAGGGCCTTGTCCTCGTAGGCCTTGAGTTCCGCGGTGACGTAGCGCTCGGCGTTCTTGAGCGTCTGGCGGCGGGTCCAGGCGTGCGGGGCCTTGTCCTTGTGCGCGGCGGTCGTCTCGATGTAATAGCCGAACACCTTGTTGTAGCCCAGCTTCAGCGAGGGGATGCCGGTCTCGTCGATCAGTTTTTTCTGGTACCGGGCGAGCCAGGCCTGGCTGTCGCGTTGCAACGACCGGTACTCATCCAGTTGCTTGTCATAGCCGTCCTCGATCAGCCCGCCGTCGCGCATGTGCGTAGGCGGGCAGTCGACACAGGCTGCGTCGATCAGCCGGCCCAGGGTTTCGACCGCCGGCGCAAGCTCGGTCAGCTTCTGGTGATACACCGCCACCGCTTGCCGACCTTCCAGCAGCTGTTCGATCGCCCGGATACGTACGGCGCTTCGGCCAAGTCCAACCAGGTCGCGCGGCGCGGCACGACCGACAGACAGACGGGCCGTGATCCGCTGGATATCCTGCACGCCGGAAAGCGCTTCGCTGAGCGCCCCCTCGAACCGCGTGTCATCGACCATCGCCTGCACCACGGATTGCCGCTGCTCGATTCCCGCGCGTTCGCAAAGCGGGTAGCACAGCCAGTGGCGCAGCGTGCGTTTGCCCATCGCGGTGTGGCAGCCCTGCAAGACGCCCAATAGCGACCCGGCGGCGGACTCGCTGCGCATCGTCCGTTCGATCTCCAAACTGCGCAGCGAAGTCTGGTCAATGATCAGGTGGTTGTCCCGGCTGAAACGACGCGGCGGGCGCAGGTGCGCGATCCGGCCGTCTGCGCCCGTGCGCTGCGTCTCCAGGAGGTAGTGGACCACCGCCGACGCCGCGCCCAGCGCCGGGTCCGCATCGTCAAGCCCGAACCCGCCGAGCCCGGCCACGCGGTACTGTCGTTTGAGCACTTCGACCGCCTCGCCTTGACGGAACTGCCACGCCGGCCTGCCCATCGGTGCGCCGCCGCCTAATGAGGTGGCCAGCGCCTCAACCCGTGTCGGCACATTGCCCGTCGCCGTCTCACAGTAAAGCAGCTCACGCGGCGCTATCCGCGCCAGCTCGTCGGCCACGGCATCGGCGCTCAGCGTCGAAAGCGCAAAGGACCCGGTGCTCAACTCCGCCCACGCAAGCGACGCCCGGTCATCGCCGTGGAACATCACCGCCGCCAGCGGGTTCTCGCGACCGTCTTCCAGGAGCGATTCGTCGGTGACCGTGCCCGGCGTCACCACGCGCGTCACGTCCCGCTTGACCACGCCCTTGGCCTGGGCCGCGTCCTCGACCTGGTCACAGACCGCGACGCGGTAGCCCGCCTGAATCATCCGCCGCAGGTACCCGTCGACCGCGTGGTAGGGCACGCCCGCCATCGGCACGCCCTTGGTCCGCTGCGTCAGCGTCACCCCAAGCACCTTGTGGGCCAGCTGGGCGTCGTCGTAGAACATCTCGTAGAAGTCGCCCATCCTGAAAAAAAGCACGCACCCGGGGTGCTGCTGCTTGAACCGGTGAAACTGCTTCATCGCCGGGGTCAGGTTGGTGTCGGACGCCTTGGCCATAGGCCCGCCATCTTAACCGATCCGCCTGGGGGCCTGACCGGCGTATACTCAGGCGATGGCCGAGCTATTCGACACCGGCGAGCGAGCAGGAAACGTCCCGGCGGCGGGCGGATACGCCGCGGTGGCGATCGAGCGGGGGGTGGACGCCGCCGGCGCTGGGTTGACCTACGCCGTGCCCGATGACCTGGCCGGCCTGTCGGTGGGTGACCGGGTGGTAGTGCCGCTTGGCCGGGGAGACAAGCGTGTCAGCGGCTACGTCGTCGCCTTGTCGGATACCAGCGCCTATACGAAGGGCAACGTCAAGCGCATCGTTGGCCGCGACCCCGGGGGCCTGTCGCTGCCGGCGGACCTGATCGACCTGGCGCGGTGGATCTCCAGCTACTACTGCTGCCCGCTTGGGATGGTCTTCGGCGCGATGATGCCCGCCGCGGTGAAACGAGGCACCGGGTCGGTCAAGCGGCAGGTGGTGCGGTTCGTGCAGGAGCCCGGGGAGGATGTCAAACTCCCGAAGCTTCAGCGCGCGGTGATGGGGGTTGCGAAAAAGCAGCGCGAAGCCGCAAGCGGTGAAGGCGAAAGCGGGGGGTGGTTGGATATCAAGGTGTTGGCAGACCTGGCGGGCGCGAAGACGGTCGGGCCGGTGAAACAACTGATCGACCGGGGTTTGTTGGAGGCCGAGCATCAAAGCCGGGTCGAGTCGGACCTGGACCTACACGCCCAGCAGGAGATCGAACCCGTCGGGCGGGTCACGCTTAACACAAGCCAGCGCGAAGCGCTCGAACACCTTACAGATCACCTAGGCGAAGGCTTCGGCGTCCACCTGCTGCACGGCGTCACCGGCAGCGGCAAGACCGAGGTCTACCTGCGATTGATTGAAGCGGTGTTGGAGGTGGGTACCGGAGGATCGCACTCTAAGACTCCCTCAACCCCCACCTCCCCCGGCGCTATTGTCCTGGTCCCCGAAATCGCGCTGACGCCGCAGACGGTGGGGCGATTCCTCAGCCGGTTCGATTTCGTGGCCGTATTGCATTCGGGGCTCACCTCGGCGCAGCGCCATGCGCAGTGGCGCAGGATCCGAGACGGCGAGGCCTACATCGTCGTCGGGGCGCGCTCCGCGGTGTTCGCGCCGCTTGCCAACCTCCGCCTGATCATCGTCGACGAGGAGCACGAGTCCAGCTACAAGCAGGACCAACTCCCGCGCTACCATGCCCGCGATGTGGCCATCAAACGGGCGCAGGCGCTGGGGGTGCCCGTGGTGCTCGGGTCGGCGACGCCGAGTCTGGAGAGTTACGCCAATGCGGTGGGGGTTGGGGACAAGAAGGGCACCCAGCCATCGAAGCACGAACCCCCAATCCCCAACGCCCAACCCCCAAACCCCAACTACCACCTCATCCGCCTGCCCGACCGCGTGCCGGGGATGCGGCTGCCCTCGGTGCATATCGTGGACATGCAGGAGGAACGCCGCCACCGCAGGGGGGTTCACCTGATGAGCCGCCGGCTCGAGCAGGAACTGGACCGCGTACTTAACGGCAAGACCCCAAGCGAGCGTGGCCAGGCGATGCTGATGCTCAACCGCCGGGGCTACGCCAACTACATCGCCTGCCCGGACCACCGGTGCGGGTGGATGATGCGGTGCGATCACTGCGACGCGACCGTGGTGTACCACAGGGACCAACATCTGCCTACCGGCGGATACGTGCGTTGTCATCACTGCGATGCCGAGCAGATGCTGCCGGGCAACTGCCCGGACTCCGGGCACAAGGTCACGGTGTTCGGCCTGGGCACGCAGAAGGTTCAGGAGGAGTTAACACACAAGTTCCCCGGCGTGCGCGCCGCGCGGATGGACTCAGACACGATGCGCAACGCACGCGACTACCAGCAAACACTCGATCAGTTCCGCGCCGGCGAGATCGACGTCTTACTGGGCACGCAGATGATCGCCAAGGGGCTTGACTTCCCCGGCGTACGTCTGGTCGGGGTCATCAGCGCGGATACGGCGCTTAACCTGCCGGACTTCCGCGCGTCGGAGCGGACGTTCCAGTTGATCTCCCAGGTTGCCGGGCGATCCGGCCGAAGCGAGCATCCCGGGCGGGTGATCGTCCAGAGCTTTAGCCCAGACGACCCGGCGATCGTGTTGGCCGGCAAGCACGACTACGAAGCTTTCGCCAGGCGCGAGATCGGCCTGCGCGCCGAGGTCGGGCTGCCCCCCGTATCCCGCATGGCCCGGATCGTCATCCGTGACAAGGACCACATCGCCTGTTACGAAAACGCCAAGGCGCTGGCCCGTCATCTGCAAGCCGCCAACCGTGAGATTGGGACCGAGATCCGCATGCGCGGCCCTGCGCCCTGCCCGATCGCCCGTATCGCAGACCACCACCGCCAGCAGATCGAGCTGATCGCCACACCCCCCAACGCCGCCGGCAAGCTCCAGAAGCTCATGACGGCGCTGCGCAACAGCAAGCTGCTGATCTCCGACATCACAACCGCCGTCGATGTCGACCCCGTCGCGCTGTTGTAGCCTCTTCGGCTCGGCGTGAAGATGGGGACTCTTATCAAGATATGTGTGCGGCCTGCAATAGGCAGACATGTCCCGCGTTACACCAGGGTCAACCCCCGCATGTTGACGCGTCCGATCGGGGTGGTCGGGCGGGAGAGCTTATTTCCCTTAACCCGAGGCCGCGGGTGGGTGTGGTGCGATATCGCCTGCGCCGTCGGTGGCCTGGAGTGAAACGCATGCTACACCGCAAAGCCCTGGCCGTAACGATCCTGATCGCTCTGGTTGTCCCGTGTGGCGAACTCGACGCGGGGGATTACACGATCGTCGACACCGGGCAGACCAGTTCCTACGACGCTACCGGCAATATCGTCACGCCGGCTCCCGGCACAGCCTATTACGGCCAGGACGCCCAGCACACCGGCAACGCGCCAAGCTACACCACCAGCGCCGACGGCCTAAGCGTCCTTGACAACGTCACCGGGATGACCTGGAGGCAAAGCGGGGATCTGACCGGCGACGGCGTCATCGACATCAACGACAAGCTCAGCCTGGATAACGCCGTGGCCTACGCCGACACGCTCAACGCCGCGAACTACGGCGGGTTCAACGACTGGCGGGTGCCGACGATCAAGGACCTGTATTCATTAATGAACTTCAACGGTGTCGGCGCCACAAGCGCGGCCGAAAGCACACCCTTCATCGACACAGACTACTTCGACTTCGCCTACGGCGATGAGTCCGCCGGCGAGCGGTTCATCGATTCACAATGGGTCACGACGACCCAGTATGTGAGCACGACGATGAACGGCGACGCGACAGTTTTCGGCGTGAACTTCGCCGACGGCCGGATCAAGGGCTACGGGCTGACCGACCCCGACCCGCTTAGCAACGCAGGCAAGACGTTTTATGTGCGGTACGTCCGCGGCAATACGGGCTACGGCGTCAATAACTTCGCCGACAACACCGATGGCACGGTTACCGACCACGCAACCGACCTGATGTGGGCTCAATCTGATAGCGGCGTGGGGATGGACTGGGAGACGGCCCTTGCCTGGGTCCAGCAGAAGAACGCCGAGAACTACCTCGGCCACGACGATTGGCGATTGCCCGACGCCAAGGAATTGCAGAGCATCCTCGATTACACACGCTCCCCGGACACGACGAACTCCGCGGCGATCGACTCGGTATTCAGCACGACAGCGATCACGAACGAGGGCGGCGTGACCGACTACCCGTTCTACTGGACCAACACGACCCACCTCGACGGGCCGGCAGACACCCAAGGCAGTTCCGCGGTGTACTTCGCCTTCGGAGAAGCCCTGGGCTACATGCAGATGCCGCCGGACTCTGGCCAATACCAGTTGCTCGACGTCCACGGCGCCGGTGCCCAGCGAAGTGACCCTAAGAGCGGGAACGCCGCCGACTGGCCTTACGGTCACGGGCCCCAGGGCGACGTCATCCGCATCGATAACTTCGCCCGCCTGGTCCGTGACGCCGATACGTCGGCCATGATCGGTGACCTCGACGGCGACGGGTTCGTGGGGATCGAAGACCTGAGCCTGATCCTGGGCAACTGGAACACCACCGTCACCGCGCTCGACCTGCTGGCCGGCGATGTGACCGGCGACGGGTACGTCGGGATCGAAGACCTTAACGAAGTGCTTGGCAACTGGAACGTCGGCACCCCGCCGGTGTCCGGCATCACGGCCCTGGTCCCCGCGCCCGCGTCGGTGGCGTTGATGACAGCCGCGCTGATAGCGCTCTCAGCCCACCGTTACCGGTCAGGACGCTGAGCAGTTCGAATTGATCCGCCTATACGTACCCAAGATAAAACCCTCAGCACAGGCCTGAGGGTCATGAAATCAACGCTTGTCTATCTCGGCTTTTCAGCCTACACGCCGCCGCACCAGCGCCAGCCCACCCAGGCCCATCAGCGCCAGCGCCGCCGGCTCGGGGATGGTCTTGATGTCCAGACGGTGGAAGTCGAAGTTGGTCCACAGCGCGTCGCCTCCGACTTGGCGGACGGTCAGTGTGTTGGCGCCGGCAATCGCGCCATTGAAGCGAAGCGAGGTGAAGCCGTCACTCTCGGTCAAGGTGGCGGCATCAACCATCACACCGTTGAGTAGAATTTCCATATCAAGGGACTTTGTGCCCTGTCCGTCCTGTTGGAAGATGGCGGTGAGGTAGCGGAACTCGTTCAGCGGGTCCGCTTGCTCGGGCGTGAGAGTGAAGTGGAATCGCAACTCCGTGTCGTTGGGCGGGTCGAAGCTGATTACGGCACGTTCGAGGTTGGTAAGTGGCTCGTCCTCTGTGACGACGCCGACCGTATTTGGATAGATACCAGCGAAGTAGTAATCGTCGTCCAGTAGCGTGGGACTCCCGGGGGCTGGGTTCATCTGTGCATCTTCGGCGGCGAAATCGACAACCGAGTTATCAGGCAGGCCCGCGAACCACAAAGGGGTGAACAGCGGTATCTGCGGCCCGACGGCGGACAGTGCGTAGACCCCAAGGTGATTGGCGTTGGAACGCTCTGACCCGAGTTTGCCGTTAAGACGTGTGACGCTGTTATTGTCAGGGTCGCGCGCAACCATAACGGTCGAACCACCGCCGTCCAGGTTTACACCGGTGTGAGCGCCCAGTCGCATCAGCCACTGGGCCGATTCACGCCTGGTCGCGCCGTCGCTAATGCCTGGCAGGCCGGTGTCGATCGTCACCAGGTACAACAGTCCATTGTCTCCGTGCGTGTCACGGTCACCCAACCCGACCAGCGTGCGTGCGGGGTGGATTACGTCTGAGCTTGTTGGCAGATCGCGACCGACTCCCAGAACGAAGTTGGAACCCGCAAAGGCTGTGTCGATCCCGGTAAGTGAGAACACCTCATCTACGGTGTTTACAAATGAGGCGTTATTGAGCGTGTTGATCAGCAACGCGGCTCGCGCTTCCGGTTGGGCGGGCGAGACGAGAACGCCATCCGTCACCGCCAGACCGACGATGTCCTTGTTTTGTGGGGTGCTTGTACAGCAGGGCGTGTAGAAGCTGGTATTGACTACCACCTGCGAAGAAGTGGTATTGATAAACTGAGATGCTGTCTGAGAAACCACGTCAAGCGATGCGGCCCCATTTGACGGCGTTGAGGTGAAGCCGATGCCGGCGGCGCGCAGGTCGATGCGGACAGCGGTGACTAACTGCGGCCGACCGTCGGATGCCTCCGCGAAGCCCACCGTAGTGTCCACGCCATGATACAGCGGCTGCCACGACTGGACGCTGATAGTCGCTTGGGCCGGGCTGATTCCAAGACCAATGATAAAGATGTAGGCGGTCCGTCTGAACAGCTTTGTTGCCTGATACATATCCGGTTTCCGTAGCCTTTAGGGCCAATCTAAGCCAAGACGTCTCCGACGCAACACCGCCAGCCCACCCACGCCAAGCAGCGCCAGCGACGCCGGCTCGGGGATCGAGGTCGTCTCGATGATCACCTGGTTTACGAAGGTGCCTGCGGGGATAAAGATTTCAATCGTTTCAATGTCCGGGTTCGGCAGGATCCGCCAGTCCTCCCACCGATGGAAGCCGGGGAACGTCTCCTCGCTGGTGATAAACTCAATCACAGTGCTCTCCCCAACGACATTGTCGATTGCGACGATGGAGGCGACGGACGGAATCGGCGTGGCATCCCATACGCCATTGATCTGGACGCGGATCAGTTTTTCCGGCTCAAAGTCGATGTAATTGGGGACCTCGAAGAACAGCGACCCGCCCGTCAAAGCATCACCGACCCAGCCGTCCAGACCGGTTGTCTCGAAGCTCGGGTCCCATGTAAGGCCCGATCCGATCTCAACGAATGCAGCGCCATTGGGATTGGACGCGGTCAGTTCGCCGTCAGGGGGAAGAAATGAATCCGAGGTGTGAAACTCCCATTCCTGGAACGTGTACAGTCCCGTGCCCCTCCAGGGGGCCGGCACGACATCGTCAGCCAGGGCCGAGGCCGCCCCGGTCAGCAGTACCGCCACGATCAGGGGCGAGGTCATGAATAGCTTCAAAGTGTTCTCTCCTTATGATGAGTGGAAAAGTTGATTCAAGTGATGGCCGGTCTCAACCGCCGCATCATCACCAGCCCGCCTAAACCCGGCAGCTCTTGAGAAAGGCGTACTCCAAGAGCGGAAACATGAGCCGTAAGTATGCCAATTCAATCTCGGCTCCCAACAGATGTATAAACACACAACGAAAACCACGCTCGGCAATACTGCCAAGCGGCTTGCGCTTTCTCCGCTCCTTGTTTCTTTCTCCCCCGTGAGCCCGCGACCCATGCGGGTTCACGGATGATGATCCGAAACCGATAATCCGGCAGGATCAATTGAGCCCACAGAGTACCAGAGGGATGAAGAGAAACAATCCTATTTCGGGGAAAATACAGCGCATGCAGCACGTAATTCGCACAACACAGTGCTGCAGGCACAATCTGTTCTACCCAGATTATCCAGCTTAACTGTACGGATACTGCGGTGTCTTTATGGGATCGCTCGACCCCCAGCCCGGCCTCCAAGAGGCAGGGCGAAGCAGGTGGATACCTTAAAGTAGATCAGCCGCTACAGCCTGCCGTTCTCGGTCAGCGCGCCCAATAGCTCGGACATGCCAACAGTGGCGAAGGTGGTCGCCGAATCACTGACAGCGTAGGGGATCATCAGCAGGTCGCCGTTGAGCAGCGCGCCGCAGGTGTAGACGACGTTGGGGACGTAGCCCTCGCGCTCGTGGGCTTCCGGAACGATCAGCGGATTCTTCAGGTGGCCGATCACCTTGGACGGGTCATCCAGGTCCAAGAGCGACGCGCCGATGCAGTACTGCCTCATCGGCCCCACGCCGTGGGTCAACAGGACCCAACCGGCCTCGGTCTCGATCGGCGGGCCGCAGTTGCCGATCTGCACGAACTCCCAGGGGTAGCGCGGCGCCTGAAGCGGGACCGCTTCGTTCCAGAAGTGGGTGTTGTCCGACCGCATCAGGAACATGTTCTCCCCGTCCAGCCGGGAGACCATGACGTACATCCCGTCGATCTTCCTGGGGAACAGGGCCATGCCCTTGTTCTGGACGTACTTGCCGTTGAGCGTGTGGACCAGGATATCGGTGAAGTCCTCGGTCTCCAGGAGTTGTGGGAGGATGCGGAAGCCGTTGTAGGCGGTGTAGGTCCCGTAGTAGGTGACCCGTCCGTCGTCTTCGACGAACCGTGTCATGCGCAGGTCTTCGATCCCCTTGGATTCGTTTTCGCTGGTGGGGAAGATGACGATCTCGGAAGGGTCGGCGTCGGGTGGGACCAGCAGGTGGTAGTTGCTGCGCGCCAGCCAGAGCATGTTCTCGGCCGTCTCGTTGAAGGCGGCGGGGTTGTTTGGTTTTTCGCGCAGCTGTGCGACGGTGTGGTTGATGTCCCGGTAGGTGAAGTGGTTGGGCAGGGCGTCGAGGATCATCCGCGCGGTGTCGTTGTAGGCCGCCATCTCGATCAGCTTGAAGAAGAACAGGTTCTTTTCGTACTGCTGGTCGGTCCGCATCCGAAGGCGTGCTGCGTATCGGCTGGGCGGGTCGAAGCTGATATCGCCGGTGGCGTCGACTTTCCCCGTGCGGAACACGATCGAAGAGACGTGGCCTTCGCCGGTGGCCCGCAGGCTCATGATGAACCGCAGCTCCCCGTCGGCCAGCCCGTCCTGGTTGGGGTGCGGGACGATCGAAGGGTTGAACAGTGCCGCCGACTCGATCGAGTACTCCATCGTGAAGTACGACCCGATCAGCAGCCGTCGTTCCCGGGACAGTTCCTCGGGCCTTTCCAGGCAGGGGCGGACGTAGTCGAAGTGGTTCTCGAGGATATCCTCGACCCGGCGGTGGCGGTCCCCGAAGTCCTTCAGAAGCCGATCCAGCAGATCCTTGACCTCCGTATCGCTGAGGCCGCCGACCCGCTTGAGTACGGCCATGACCCTTGACTCATCGCCGACCTGGAAGAACCGGGTGATGACCCGGCGGTCGTCGGAGATGAACCGATCGGGGTGGCGGGTGACGGTGAGTTTGGGCGTGGGTCGGGCTGGCATGGTCGTCTTAGGTCTTAACTTATCGGCTGGTGGCCCGCGACGCTTGAAGCGTCCGCTTCAGATTCAGCAGACGTGGATCTTCCGGTCCTCAGCTAGCCTGTTTGTGATCCGTGGTCCGTGCCCGCCCCGTGAAACGGCCGGTTGTTACTTCGCCTGTTCACCAAACAGCGCACGACCGATCCGAAGGACGTTGGCGCCCTCCTCGATCGCGATCTCCATATCGTCTGACATCCCCATCGACAGGATGTTGCAGTCGGCGCCTCCGACCTTTTCCTTCTGCAACTCGGCGAAGATGTCGGCGGTGCGTGCGAACACCTGCCGGGCGTCTTCGGGGTTGTCTGTGTTTGGACCCATCGTCATCAGCCCGCGCAACCTCAGGTGCATCATCGTGTCGATCTGATCGGCGAGGTGGACCACAGCCGGGCCCGCGACCCCGCTCTTGGTCGGCTCGGACGACGGGTTGACCTGGATCAGGATGTCCACCACCGTGTCCAGACGCGCCGCGTAGTTGTGGATCTCCTCGGCCAGACGCAGGCTGTCGACGCTGTGGATCAGCCCCACCAGCGGGATCGTCTGCTTGACCTTGTTGCGCTGAAGGTGCCCGACCATGTGCCAGCGGACCTTCTCGGGCAGGTCGTCCACCGACGATCGCGGCGCGGCCCCGGCCAGGGTCTTCTTCCGCGCAAGGAACTCGTCGAGCATCGCCACACGCTGTGCCAACTGCTGGATCTTGGATTCGCCCAACTCGGCATGGCCCATCTCCACCAGCGCGCGGATCTGGTCGGGGCTGGCGTACTTGGTCACCGCCACCATCTTGATGTCGCTCGCCCTCCGGCCCGACTTGTCCGCCGCGGCCTGGATGCGGTCATACACACGCCGGTAGGCGTCCTTGAGTTGTGTTGGGCCCATCACACCTTCCATTGTCATCCACGAAGGTTAGGCCGTTTGACCCGGCGTTGCAAGACGGTCACTCACGCCCCGTGTCCCGTTTGCCGGGCAGACCCCGTGGCTACCGGCCCGGCTCCAGACGCCGGCCGACCAGCAGCTTGAACCCGATGAACACCCCCGTAGCCAGCACGATCAACGCGATCGCACCTTTCTCGCCGTTGGCGACCCATACCCGGACCTGCTCGAGCCTGTCCGCGAAGTAGTAGGCAAAGCCCAGGATCAACGGCACGCTGAGCATCGCCGCACCCCCGTCGTACAGCAAAAACTTCCAGTAAGGCAGCTTGAAGTTCCCCGCTGTGAAGATCGCCGGGGCCCGCAGGCCGGGCAGGAAACGCGCCGCGAACATGAACTTGCCCCCGTGCTGGTGCAGCAGACGCTCGGTCCGCGCCAGCCGCTTCTCGGTCAGGAACCGGCGCATCATCGGCAGCTTCGGCACGTGGTGCCCGTAACGCCTGCCCAGCACGAACACCATCACGTCCGCGCCCACCACCGCCAAAAACGTCAGCGGGAAAAGACCCCAAGGGTCCGCGTACCCGTAGTACCCCAGGTACCCCGCCAGGATCAGCGGGATGTCCTCGGGGATCGGCAAGCCAAAGCCGCTTAACAGCAGCAGCCCCAGCACCACGAGGTACGGCATGTACGGCGCGTTCGTTCCGAGTTGAGTCAGCAGGTCTAACACAGGCGGACGATCCTACACGCGCAGGCCGTCCGTGTCTTTTTACGCCGATCATCACAGACGGCCCTTCGCCCAGGCAAGCGCCTCGTCCCGGCTGGACACCCGGCCGTCAAGCTGCGCGTCGTACACCCGATCAAGCAGCCGGCCGATACCGGGCCCGGGTTTAAGCCCCATCCCGATAAGGTCGTCGCCGGTCACCCACGGCTTGGGTTCAACGCCCTGGGCAATCAGCGGCTGGGCCTGAGCCTCGATGACCTGGAAAAGCCCGTCGGGCTCGACCGCGCGGATCAGCGCCAGCGCGCCAGCCCACCCCGGCCTGGCCAGCAGACGCTTGCGCTTGGCAACGCCCAATGCCGACCAGCCATGCGCCCGCTTCAGCAGCGACAGGGCGTCGGCAAGGCCGGCGCGGTCGTCGTTGCTCAAGCACAAGGCCTTTCGCCAGCCGCGTAAGACCGGCCAGGCCTGCTCATCCGCAAAAACGGCGGCGGCGTCAAGCGAACCCGACGCGCCGTGGCGGTCCAGCATCCAAGCCGCCAACGACAGCGCATAAGATGAGCCGGCCGGTAGCGCGCCGAGCGTCGGCAGGGCCACGTCATCGTGGTCTTCGTTGAAGGTCGTCCCGTCGAGCTCAAGCGACTGGATCAGGCCCGCCGCCAATGCGGGCATAGGCCCGGTCAGCATCAACATCACCTCCTGACCGATGCGCTCGCGGCTGATCTTCCCAAGATGTTTGGCGGACACGCGGATCGCCTCGGCGGTCTCAGGGTCGATCGTAAAACCGAGACGCGCCGCGAAACGCGCCGCACGAAGCATCCGCAGGTAATCCTCAGCGAACCGTTCGTCCGGCTTGCCGATCGCACGCAGCACCCGGTCCTGGAGGTCCAGGCGCCCGCCGACAAAATCGATGATCCGGTCCTTGCCGTCGGCGTTCGGCTCACCGTCATCGCCTAACGGGTCGGCGAACAGGCCGTTGATCGTGAAGTCGCGCCGCTGCGCATCGTGCTGGGCATCCGTAAACTCGACACCGCTTGGCCGACGACCGTCCTCGTAGCCCCATTCGCTGCGGAACGTCGCCACCTCGATCGCGTGACCGTTTATGTAAACCAGCACCACCCCGAACGCCTCTCCGACGTACTGGCTGCGCTTGAAAACAGACCGAACCACCTCCGGCCGGGCCTCGGTCGCCACGTCGTAGTCCTTGGGCTCAACGCCCAACTGTGCATCGCGCACGCACCCCCCAGCCAGGTAAGCGGTGTGACCCGCACGCCCAAGCTCCCGGATGATGCGGACCGCCGCACCACGCGCATCCGTCGCTGGACCGGTCATGGCAAAGAGTGTAGCCGACCTTTCAGATCAGGGCACCGGGACAACGACACAATCACCGAAACAACGGCAGAGGGGATGAACCGCAGAGATCGCGGAGGGCGCAGAGAAAAACTCTGAGGGGAGGCATCCGCAGATTGCGCAGATGACGCAGATTAAGACCCAGCGCGCGGACTCACACGCCATTCCCATCTGCGCAATCTGCGTCATCTGCGGATCACGCTTCTTGATCTTCTCCGCCTTGTCTCCTCTGCGCTCTCTGCGCCTCTGCGGTGAATTCTGCTTCTTTCTTCAATTCATCAATCACAAATCTCAAATCATCAAATCCCCACGACGTTCCGGCGGTAGCGGCAGCCACGGGATCAGCGGGACCTGGTCGGGCCCGTGTACTGAGTTCCACCATCTGGCCGGGGCGGTGCGCTCCATCAAGTCCCGTCACCGGCCACGCCTTTTGAGCGCGGCTTTTTGTGGGGGCAGCCCGCGAGTCCAGGTCCTTTTAATCTTTGGATGCTCAGGGGAGTCGGTTAACCGCCATCGTGAGGTTGTC
>JAJDCU010000037.1 GCA_029260655.1 Phycisphaeraceae bacterium | reverse complement strand
GCTGCGCCGCCGGATCGTCGGCGAGGATGTCATCGGCAGGTTCGGTCATGGACGAAAGTCTAACGGACTTGCCCCCGGGCTGACCCCACCGCCGACGAAACACGCCGGACACACGCCTCCGCCATCGGCAGGAAAAGGTCCATGGGGAAGTGGTCGAGGTTCATCGACAGGTGTCCCAGCCCCGCGGCGAGGTGGGCTGACAGGTCTTGTGGCTCGCAGCCCAACTGCCGGCAGTGGGCGCGGGCCTGTTCGCCCAAGGCCCGGTCGCTTAGGCTAAACGATTCGGCGAGCCGCACCAGGTCGTACGCCGCGTACCCGTTGATCACCGAGCCCGGCCAGTCGATCACGACGAACCCGCCTTCGCCGCCGAGAAGGATGTTGCCCTTCCACAGGTCGTTGTGCATCAGCACGTGGCGCGGGGTCCACCTGCCCTGATCAAGTCTTTCAAGCCCATGCGTCGCGGCCAAGCGCAGGCTATCCGAAGCGCCCCGCAGCTCGGCGAGGTGGCCAAGCGGCCGGATGAACCGCGCGTGCTTGTCGGCGGTCGTGATGTCGCGCATCGTCTGACGTGTCAGGCCCAGCAGCCAGTCAAAAACTTTCGGCCTAAGACGGCGGCGCTCAAGCCAGCCCACAATCCGCTTCTCGCTTAAGGGTTGGCAGTAAGGCAGGATCGCGTAGCTGCGCACCGAGAGCCGGCCTTCTCCCAGGGGCTCAAGTACGGCCTGACCAAGCCCCGGGCCCAGCGCTTCTTTTGCTTCACGGGCGCAGCGCATCGCCTTGTCTACCAGGTCCGGCGAAATCGCCGGCGAACACAGCACCACCGCCACCGGATCGCCTTCCGTGCTGCGCACCAGGAACTTGAAGCTCTGATCGGCCACGGGTTTGGGCGGGCCCATCGGCACGATCGACCCGACCCGCGCCGTCGCCGCCAACGCCTGTGCGACCGGCTCGGTCAGATCTTCGCCAAGCTGCCTGGGGGTCCGGGCCTCGGGCATATCAGTCACACATCGCTTGTGGATCGAGCCCCGAACTCACACACCAGTCCCGGTACGCGTCAGGCGAGATTTCCGACGGCTTGATCTCGCTGCGACCGCCCCAGAAAACGCTGGTGTAGTTAACCGGGATGCCCGCCTCTTCAAGATGCACGTCCATCGCCGCCTTGTGGGCCAGGACCTTGTCCTTGTCCGTGCCGTGGGCGACGCCCATGATGTTAACGTGGTTAAACTCGGCCCCGGCTTCGCGCCAGTAGGCGTGGGTCATCACGTGGTGACGACCGACCTCCATCCCGGCGTCCATCTCCCTGCCCGGCGGGACCGCCCAGTGAAACAGCGCGTTGTACTTGGTCACCGTCGTGCCGTCCTTGAGCTTCTTGACGTGTTCGAGGAACGTCGAAAAACGCCCGATCACCCGGCGCTTGTTAAGGCTCTCGGCTACCTGATGAAACTCATCCAGCGGCACCCCCGCCTCGGCGGCGCGCCCGCCCCACAGATCAGGCCCCAATTCATCGGGCGTCAGGTCGCGCTTCAGCGCTATCAGGACACGCCACTCCTGGTCGTTCAGTTCGACCACGCTCACGTCGATCGCGCGGCCGGGCTCGTCGGTCCGGGCGCCGGGCTCGAGGTCACGGCGGCGGACGTGGCCGACACCCAGCGCGAACAGCTTCTTCGCCGGCAGCAGCGTGTACGACTCGGCCCCGGTCTGCGAACACAAGAACGCGCAGTGCTTGTCCATCGCGTATCCGACGGGGACCTTCAACGTAGTCCACAGCTTGTACTGCGACCCGGGCGTGTCTTTGTCGGTCGACCGCAGGACGACGTGCCCGGAGAACGGGTCCTGCTTGAACATGTATTCGAATGCGCTGTTGAGCTTGTCCGGCGGGACGCGCCAGGCGACCAGCGCGCCGGGGGCGAGGTTGGTCGCCATGAGTGTCTGACGTATCCGCCTGATCGTCCCGGCCTCAAGCATCGCCCCAAGCCGTTCGATCACGGTCGGCAGGTCCACCCCGCTTACCTTTGCGATCTCACCCAACGGGTCGCGGAGGTAGCCCTGGACCTTGTCTTCAGAGATGGACAGGATGCGGGCGTTGACGGGATCGTCGATCTGGATCGGGAGGGCGCTTTGGGTCATACGGGGATTCTAACAGCCCCGCCGACGTATGGCCTGCCCAAGAGGATTAATAGTCCTGACCGCTATCGCGGAGGTGAACGTGCGGCTGAAGTTTCTTCTCTCGCAACGCCCCGCCTCGTACAGCCCCGACAAACAGGTCGTGATCACCCTCGATATCCATGTGGCTGACCAGCTCGCACTCCAGGTACGACATCGTGTTGGCCAGGATCGGCAGGTGGGTCAGGGTGCCGTGAAGCAATTCAAAACCCAGGAACGGGTCTTCGGTGACGGCGGCGTCGTTGAACTTGGCGAACTTGCGGACCATCAGGCGGTCGTTATCTGCGAGCTGGCAAAGGCCGAATTGACGCGACTCGCTGATCAACGGCATGATCGGCCGACCCTTGGCGATCGCCACGGTGACCATCGGCGGGTTCAGACAAGCCTGCTGCACGAAGCTGACGATTATCCCCATCCGACTGTCATCTTGCGCCGCGGTCAACACAAACAACCCCGACGGCAGACGCCCCATCGCATGGCCGACCGTCTCCCGGGTCGCCGGGTCCAGATCGGGGTGGGGATTATTGGCGCGCATCTGAGGATTCCATCAAAAGGCAAGCGAATAAGGATACGCGCTGGCCCGGTGATCTGCAATACCGGCACCCTTGGCCACTGCCCGCAACCCGCCGGGCCGGTACACTCTTGCCCATGCCACACCCAGCCCTGATCTTCGACCTCGACGGCACGCTGGTCGATAGCTACGAAGACCTCGCCCACGCCACCAACCACGTCATCACCTCCCTGGGGCACCAGCCGATCCCTATTTCGGACTGCAAGCAGATGATCGGCAACGGCGCTCGGGCACTGTTGCGCAGGGCGGCCGGCGGAGACGAGCAGGCCGCAAAAGATGGGATCGATAAGTTCCTGGCCTACTACCAGGAGCACATGTACGACAACACCGCGCCGTTCCAAGGCATCCCCCAAGCCCTCAACACCCTGGCTAAGCGCGGTCACCGCTTCGCCGTCCTCAGCAACAAATCCCACCAGGCAACCGTCAAAATGGTCGACCACCTCCTGGGCGGTTGGAACTTCGAGCAGGTATTCGGCCAGCGTGAAGACGTCCCACTCAAGCCCGACCCCACCGTCGCCCTGGATATATGTGAGCACATGGACCTCCCACCGAAGCAAGTCGTGTTCGTCGGCGACTCCGGCGAAGACATGGCCACCGCCAGGGCCGCCGGGATGTTCGCCGTCGGCGTCACCTGGGGCCTGCGCGATGAGCAGGAGCTAAGAGAGCACGGCGCGGATGTCATCATCCATAAACCGGCGCAACTGCTTGATGTGCTGCCCCGACCGCGCCAATAAAAAACCCCCAAACGACAACGCGGGTCACGATTGCCGCTTGCGGCTTAGCGCCCCTACAACCCGTTCGCCTGAGCGTCCGCCAAACCCTGGCGCCATTCCATGTACCGGTAAGGCAAACCCAGTTCCTCGTGCAGATGCTTCATCTCATTCTGAAACGCCTCATACCGCTGGGCCTGCCAATCGCCCGAGCCCGCCTGACAGAAAAACACCCGGCAGGCGAACGGCCGATCACCGTGCACGCTGCAGGCGCCGTCAACCTGATACGGACACCCGTCCCGCTTCGGATCGATCACTGGCAGCGGCATCGACCCGCCCGATTCAAACACCGGCGTCGCCCCGACCAATAAACGGAACCACGCGACCTCCAGCCCCGTCATGTACAGCCGATGCCCAAACGACTCGAACCTGCAGCACCGCCCGCTTTGCTCACAGGCGAAACCCGACAGACCCACTTGTTGATCGATCTGGTCAAGCAACCCGCGCAGACGCTCGCCAACCTCCTGACGCCCCGCCGCGTCACGCCACAAACGCCATAGTTCGCTGTCTGACGCCGTCACGGGTCACTCCGAGGTATCCGTCATGCCACGATGCTATCTGCAGATCGTCTCTGTTGGCACCATCCCGGATGAACTCGGTCAGCCCTTGTTCTGCGCCAGGATCACACGGACCTGCTGGACCGGGTAAAACGTCCCGCCGTTTTTGATCCCCGGGCAGTTCTTCCCCGCCCGGGCCCAGTGACGCGGGGTCTGCAGGTTCTCCGGCCAGAACGGCCAAGTCCGGCACTGCGTCGGTCGCACCGGATAAACCGAACACAAGGACTTGCCTTCCGGGTCCCGACGCAGGAAAACGCAGTCAAACCCCTTCCGGGTCGAAAGCTCGTCCAGCGTCCATCGCCCCTGCTTCTTCTTACAATATTTCTTGTGAAAAGCCTCGACGCTCAGCCCCAGGTGCTCAGCCATCGCCTGGCCCTCTTCTTCATCAAACCAAACAAACCCCGGCGGCCCCGTGCAGCAGTTGCCGCACTGTGTGCATTCAAAACTAAGCCCATCTTCGTACCAGGTTGTGTCCTTCTCCGTGTCCGTCATCGGCGGATTGTAGGGGAAATGAATATGGCTGGCTCGCCTACCCCGCCAGGCTTTTTCTCGACGACTTCCGGGGTATACATCCGATCAGTTCCCCTCGGCTTCGAGAAGAACCGAGACATGAACCGCGACAGAGCATGCCAGCGCATCGAGGTCGTACCCACCTTCAAGAACCGACACTACGCGGCCGGCGCAGTGTTCGCTCGCTGCTTCAATCAGTTGGCGTGTCATCCAATCGAAACCCTCAGGCGAGACGCACATCCCGGCCAAAGGGTCGGCTTCGGCGGCGTCAAATCCGGCGGAGACCATCAGGAACTGCGGGTCGTACTCGGTGAGCCGGGGCAACACCTGTGACTCAAACGCATGCCGATAGACGTCGTCACCGCCGCCGGGCGCCAGGGGGATGTTCAGTGTGAAGCCATCGCCTGCGCCCTTGCCGACCTCATGGGCAAACCCGGAGCCGGGGTAGTTGGTTCGCGGGTCCTGGTGGAGGCTGATGAACAGGATGTCGCGGCGGTGTTCGAGCAGGTGTTGTGAGCCGTTGCCGTGATGGACGTCGAAGTCGACGATGGCGATGCGCTCAAGGCCGTGCTCGCGGGTGAGGTGGTCGGCGGCGAGGGCGACGTTACCGAACAGGCAAAACCCCATCGACTCGTCGGCCTCGGCGTGATGACCCGGCGGGCGGACGGCGCAGAAGGCGTTGTCGACCTTGCCCGCCATCACGGCATCGACCGCGGCGAGGACCCCGCCGACGGCGAGCTGCGCGATGTCGGCGCTCTCCGGGCAGATGGCCGAGTCGGGGGTATCGATAAACGTATCGCCCTGTCGGCATTGCTCAAAGCAGCGGTGGACATACGCCGGACCGTGCAGGCGCTCGATCACCGACAGGTCCGCTGGGCTAAACGGCAAACGATGGAGTCTTTGCCACAGGCCCTGGGTTTGAAGTTTCTCCACGATTGCGCGCAGGCGGTCGGGGCGCTCGGGGTGGCCCGGGCCGGTGTCGTGATCGAGGAATCGCTCATCGTAGATCAAGCCGGTGGTCATCGCCGGCCATCATGCGCCGTGGGACGCCGATGGGCAAGCACCGGTCAGCCCGACAGCAGAGCCGCCAAGGTTTGCTCGGCCTGCGCCAACGACACGCCCGTGACGGTGATCGTTTTTTTCGGCTGCGCCGGGCCCGCTGTCACGGCGATGGATTTAGCCGAGACACCCAGCACCTCCGCGAGCAGTTTGCACACGGCCCTGTTGGCTTTGCCATCCTCCGGGGGCGCGGCGACCGCCAGCTTCAACCGGTCCCCGAGCATCCCGACGACCCTGCTTCGGCTTGCGCCGGGCACGACTTTCACACGCACGCAGACCCCGTCCGCCGCCGGGCCAAGTGCTGTGCTGATGTCCGTGGGGCTTTCCATCTCGGCGTCTCCTGCATCCGGGAGGTAGGATTGTATCGGCTGTGCCGGCTGCAACGACGGCGGCGGCCGAACACCGGGCGAGGCGGTCAACGTCCCGTGCCGGCAAGGCCCTGGGTATCGTAGACTTGGACCATCACCCGATGGAGGCGAGCGTGTTGCCCACGAAGGCAAAACAAGCAGAGGGCGTAAGCCTGTCGACCGAGCCGGCGCTTTGGCGTCGGCCGGGATGGCTGCGTGCGCCGCTGCTGGCGCTGATGTGGGCGGTGCTGGTGGTATACGGATCGCTACTGCCCTGGGGGCTTGACCTCGGCGGCGCGGTTGACCGGGCAGGCGGTGTCTGGCCTGCGGCTGCCGCATGGATCACCAGCCCCGCGTGGCTTGCGCCGGTGACAGGCAGATCATCGCTGGGGGTAGCGACCTGGGTCAGCGACCTGGTGGTGAACCTGCTGCTATACGCACCCTTGGGCGTGCTTTTGCGGCTGACCGTTTCCCGGCTGACCGGGCGGCAGGTGCTGCAAGCGGTCGCGGCAACGGCGGCGCTGGCGTCGATGAGTTGGCTGATCGAGTCGACCCAGAGCCTGATGCCCGGGCGTTACGCGTCATTGCAAGATGTCCTGGCTAATTCGGCCGGGGGCTTTATCGGGGTCGTCGTCGCGCACCGGGTCAATACCCTTTGGCGCGCCTCGGCGTTTGCGCTCTATCGGTGGACGGCGCACCCGCTATACAAGATCGACCGATTCATCGGCAAACGCCGTCGGCGGCCGGTGGTCATGTTCGCCGCCCTGGCGGTCAACGCCGGGTTGATCGGCTGGTGGTATACGCTTACCCAGGTGCAAGGCGGCGTGGCGCAGGTCCCGGGGGCCGGGGGGATCAACCTGGTCCCGTTTGGGACGTACTTTGACCGGTCGTACGACGTCTCGGCGATGCTGCTTGGCCGATCGATGATCGTGTACTGTCTGGCCGGGGCGTTGCTGACACTTCCGATGATGCGTGGGCGGACCCGGCGGGCCCTTGGGTGGGTGGTGCTGGCGGTGTCGTTGACGGCGGCGGGTGTCGAGGCGATCAAACTCACCGGCGGCGGCGCGCGTGCGGACGTGACCGAGCCGATGATCGCCATGATCGCCGCGGGCCTGGTGCTGACCTCGGCCTTCATGCTGGTGCACGCCTGCCGGTGCTCGTGCCGACGCAGCAGCGAGCTACACGTCGGGGTCGACCGGCGTCGTCGGCGTCACGATTACCGTTTCTCCCTACAGGCCGATAAGCCCCGATCCACCGACTGATAACCCGATGCGCCTCCGGTAGATATGGGCTTGAAGGCATCGGTCTGGCAACGGCTTAAGTGCCCCGGCCCCGATGTCGATGAGCCATCGGGAGACCCTACCAATCGATCCGACAGCAAGACATGTCCCATCACGCTCGACCGCTAATCAAGAAAAGCGGCGATACGGCCGGTTGAAAGAGCCCGGGGTCTGTTGCAGCGCCGGGACGGTGATCGACCTGTCGGCCGGGGGCGTCCGCCTGCTGTCCAAGCGCCCGCTTAAGGGCAAGCTCAACATCTTCTTTGACACGGGAGACGAAACCCGGCTGGGTGTGGCGACGAAGATCGCCTGGTGCCGGCGCGTCGGTTTCCGGGCCTACCTCGTCGGCCTGCAGTTTGAGAACCTGCCGCTGGATGCCGCGAGGAAGCTGCTGCAAAAAGGCTCCTGCTCATCACCGAATCATGGTACGGCTAAGCACACCCTCCTCACCGACATGGGCTGGCTGGTATCTGCGGGGTTGATCCTGGTGATCGCCAGCGTGATCACACGGGCAAGTCAGATGTACGGCTTGCTCGAAATCGTGGGCCTGTCTGCCGAGGACAGCCGGTTTGTCGGCAAGATGGCCTACACGCTGATTTCCGTCGGGCTGGCCCTGCTGACGATCGCGCTGCTGCTGTTTCTGGTTCGGCCCACAGCGACCAAACGGCGGGCCCGGACGGTGGCGCGTATCGCAAACCACACCGGGGAGCGGCGCGACCCACGGCAGATGCTCAACAGCATCCTGGAAAGCGCACTTGGCGGCGTGCTTATCCTTGATGCGATCCGGGACGTAGATCAACGGATCAAGGACTTCCGTATCCAGACCGTCAACCCCGCGGCCGAGCAACTGCTTGGGCGCAGCGCAGAGGACCTGATCGGCAGGAAGCTTCGGTCTCGGCTGCCATGCCTGAAGGCTGAGGGTTTGTACGGCATGGCCGAAGCGGTCATCGAGACCGGGCTGCCCCAGGAAAACCAGGTACGGCTTCGGCACGACGGGCGGTGGTACCGCTACACCGCGGTCAAGCTCGGCGACGGGCTGGCGGTGACCTTCGCAGACATCAGCGAGCAGCGGATCACCGAAGACAAGCTCCGGCACGCTGCGTACCACGACACGCTGACCGGGCTGCCCAACCGAAAGCTGCTGACCGAGCACCTGGTCCAGGCGGTCCACCGGGCCAAGCGGATCGAGGGCTACGCCTTCGCGGTTCTCTTCCTGGACTTCGACCGGTTCAAGATCATCAACGACAGCCTGGGCCACGAAGCGGGCGATCAACTGCTGCTGGGGATCACCAAGCGACTACGCGACAACCTGCGTGAGTTGGACACGTCGGCCAGGCTAAGCGATGCGCACCTGCCTTCACGCCTCGGCGGCGATGAGTTTGTTGTCCTGCTGGAGGGCGTCACCGACGAACGATGCGCCTCGATCGTCGCCCAGCGTCTGTTGGACGCCTTCGCCCAGCCACATATGATCGCCGGGCACGAGGTGACCTCCACCGCGAGTATCGGGATCGTCCTGAGCGATCCGCGCTACAGCAAGCCCGACGACATCCTCCGTGACGCGGACACGGCCATGTACAAGGCCAAGACGACCGGCAAGGCCCGCTACGTCGTCTTCGACGAGCAGATGCACCAGGAGATCGTCGGCCGGCTGACCACGGAAAACGAGCTGCGCGCGGCGGTGGAGAACAACGCCTTCGAGGTGGTGTACGAGCCGATCGTCTGTCTGGAAACGGGTCAACTAGAAGGGTTCGAAGCGCTGATCCGCTGGCCCCACCCCAAACGGGGTCTGATCCCGCCCGAGCAGTTCATCGAGCTCGCCGAGGAGTTGGGCCTGATCACATCGATAGGCCGATGGATACTGAAGGAGGCCTGCCGGCACTTCGTGCAGTGGCGCAACGACCATCCCGAACACGCCCCCAGGCACATCAACGTCAACGTCTCACGCAGCCAGCTGCGCGACCCCGCACTGACAGGCCAGATCAACGCCATCATCCTCGATACCGGGATCGACCCGGGGATGCTGAGATTGGAGATCACCGAGTCGATGGTCATGGACAGCGTCGATGAGATGGCGGACGTGCTCAACCGGCTTAAGGAACTGGGCGTGCAACTGGCGATGGATGATTTCGGCACGGGGCACTCGTCGCTGACCTGCCTGCACCGGTTCCCCCTGGATGTCCTGAAGATCGACCGCAGCTTCATCACCAGCGTAGGCCGCAAGGAAAGGCACTACGGCGCGATCCTCCATTCGGTGATCGAGCTGGCAAAAAACCTGGATATGCAGGTGATCGCCGAGGGCATCGAAAACACAAACCAGCTTGCGCTGCTGCAGGGTCTGTCCTGCCAGTTAGGCCAGGGCTGGCTGTTCAGCGAGCCGGTCGATGCCAAGGGCGCCGAGGTATTGCTTGATCGGGATTTCACCCGATCGCTGGCGGCGTAGGCCGGGCCCCACCTAGGCGGCGTACCGTGATGTCTTAGCCAGTTCGAACCCGGCGATCGGTTTGGCGCCCAGAGCATAGGTACCGGTGCTTGGAGCATCGACGATCGGCCAGACCGTGAGCTCGCCATGCTGGATCACGACCGCGTGGGGTTTGAACGGGAACCCGTAGGCCCCGGTATTGATCACGACCCGCCCGCCAAGATGCCAGACACCGGCGCGGTGGATGTGGCCGAAGATAAAGAACCGGCAAGCAGGCGCATACCGTTTGGCGAACCGTGACGCGCTCCGCGGCAGGGTGTACCAGTACCACAAGACACGCCCGGCCTTGACCGCCAACTCGACAAGCCGCCGTGGGCCGCGTGCGCGGGGCGCTTCGGGATGGCGGGTCATCTCGTCCCATGTGAAATGCGAGGCGTACTGCGCCGCGGCGAGATGGCCTTGCGTTGATGCCCGTTCGTCGGGCCCCAGCGCATCGTGCGTCCTCTCATTGAGAAAACGCAGCCGACCGCGGTGCCCGGTCCAGGGCGAGATCGCCGGGTGCAGCGCGTCGCCGTGGGTCAGGTAGACCTCCCCGTCAAACAGCTCGAGGCTGCGTCGGTCGGTGATCAACGGGTCGTGGTTGCCGGACAGAAGCGTCAACTCGACGCCGTCCTCCTCGCACATCTGCTCGATGCGTAAGACCTGTCGAGCGGCATCGGCCCGCAGCGCCGCATCGTTGACCTCGGCGATGTCGCCGTTGATGATCAGACGGTCCGCACCCTCCCACAGCGGCCGAAGCGCCTCCGCAGACCCGGCGCCCCCCGAGGGCTTGCCCAGGTGCGTGTCCGATAGGATCACGATGCGATTGAAACTATCACCCACGGACAATTCATCGGTGGTTCACCAGCGCGGGTTAATCGGAAGCTTATCCTTCAGGGCCAAGCCCTGCATGCACACGGCTTCCAGATCGATTACGCCGGGCCTGAGCACCGCGAAGACCCGGGCAACTCATTCACCCTCGACCGAGACACCCTGCGCCCACTCACGCCAGGCCTTGGTCTCCCCCAAATCCTCCCCGGCTAACATCACCAGCATGCGGCGCGCGGTTTCACCGAGCGTACTTGGGCCTTCTTGTTCCTGCGCTTCCCAGTACTGCCGGCGCAGATACCAGCTCGTACGGTGGTAGAACGGCCAGCTCATGTCCATCTCGGGCCGCTGTCCATTCACGTCCACCACCTCGGTACTAGACAACATATCCACCAGCGCCAGCATCGCCGCTTGGCCGTGCTTGGTTTTCAGGGCCCAAATCGCGCGCCGACGCAACGCGGGTCGGGTCGAGGGATCTTTCAACACCGCAACGACACGCGCCACCCCCGCTTCCCCAGCCAACTCCGGCGCCGCACCGACCGCCGTCATCGCGATCTTGGGGTTAGGACTATCCAGCAGCGAGAGCGCCCAGCCGGACACGTCGGCGTAACCCCGCTTGGCCGACCACCTACTTAGCCACGGCTCCAGCGTTTCGCCCGGCCCCGCGTCAAACCCATCCCAACGATCCGTCATAACGCCGAGTACTTCCGGCCAGATCTCCTGATGGTCGCTCGGAGCGCTGGCCCACCTCAGCAAGCACCAGTCGATCAAGTCGGCTTGTTGGCCGTACACATCTGCAGTGATATTGATCTGTGACCAGGACGCGGCAACGGATCGACTTGCTTTCGACCATGTTCCCTCCGCGTTGACCGTCGGCACAGCCAGACTCAATCGCCACCGATCGTCCCCCACCGACTGTAACACCATGCTTTGCGGACTCACGTCATGTGATTCGTATGAAAGCGTGGCGGGCTCATCCGCGCCCGACGCGTCCGCTTCAAGCGCTTGCGCCATGAGTTGGCGGTACATCCCCACCGTCAGCCCGGGGAATAATGCGTAATCCTCGTTAAGTGACAACAGAGACAACGCCTGCTGTGGTGTCACCGACGGGCCGTGCGCCACCTGTTCAAAGTCTTGAAATAGATCTCGCGCAAACGCGCGGTACGCTTCCCCCCCGATGCTTTCTTGAGCCAGCATCGCCTGAGCCTCCCTTAACCGTTGCCGCAACGATCGTATAAGGCCACGTGGCGCCCAGCGTACCTGCGGAGCTTTCAGCCCGGCATCTAACAATGTGGCTATTGCTTGGATATCTGACCGATACACCGTCTCGTCTGTACGGGCGGCAGACCGTCCATCCACGCCCGTCAGGTGTTGCACGGCCTCCAGGGCCACCAGCGCCGACCGCCGCAGCAGGTCCCCGTCAACCTTGCGGGCCGTGTCGCCCGTGCGGTGGTAATCGGGGTGCCAGCCCATAGTCAGAAACACGAACGGAATGCCGTAAGGCTCGAAGACCGCGTGATCAGACCGCATCCCGACCCAGACGCGCGACAGCGGCAACAGCACAATATCCTGCGCTTCCCCCGCCTCGGATACCACCCGCCCCAATCGGTCATCTTTTTCAAGACCGACGGCCAGCAGGATGTCGTCTTCAGAATCAGCGAACCGCCTGCCCAAAATATCCAGGTTCACCACACCCGCCAGAAGCTCGGGGTGAAAGCCTGGGTGCAGTGCCAGCGTGTAAGCGCCCTTCAACCCGGTTTCTTCCGAATCGAAGGCCGCGAACAGGATGGACCGAAGCGGCGGCTGCGGGGCCATCGCCAGTCGCTCTGCCACTTCCAGCAAAGCCGCGACCCCGGCGGCGTTGTCCGACGCACCGGGGTAATAGCTAAGCAGGCCGTTCTTGCCCAAGTGGTCGTAGTGGGCGGAAACAATCACGAATTCTTCGGCGAGATTGGGGTCCGAACCGGGCAACACACCCAGTACATTCCGGCCGAACAGGGTTTCGTGAAAAAAGGAATCCTGCCCGCCTTCGGCAAAAGGCTTTAGGCCGAGCTTCTTAAAGTGGGCAGCGATCATGTCCGCGGCAAGCTGAGAGCCCTCACTGCCCTGCGAGCGTCCCCCCAGCGCAGGCTGAGCCAGGTAGTTAACGTGATGTTTTAACTCCCCGGCTTCGATCTCGGCGCTGAGCCCGTCGTGGTGGGGTTGATACGGATGGCACCCCGTCATGAGCAAACACATACACAAGTATAGATACGGATTTAGTACGACAGCACAGACTCGATGCATGAGTATCCTCCGAAAGTAATCCGCCGAAAAGAATGGTGTCGCCCGACGAACCAGAACACCCGGACAGCCATACCACCCATGATAGACACGAACTGCCTTACATGCGCACCGCAGGCCTACTCCCCCACCGTCTTCTTGCGCCGAAGGATGTGGTGGTAGTGCTGGGCGAAGCGGTGGGCCTCGTCGCGGATCGCCTGACAGAGACGCAGCCCGGGGTTGTCCCGGCCAAGTCGGATCGGTTCGCGCTTGGCCTGCGTGTAGATCAGCTCTTCTTTTTTCGCAAGCGAGATCACCATCGGGGGCTTGACGTCGAGTTGATCGAACGCCTCGAGCGCGGCGTGCAACTGGCCCAGCCCGCCGTCGATCAGGATGACATCGGGGTACAGCTCGTGGCCCTCGCCGGCCTCTCGGTAACGCCGACTGACGACCTCGCGGATCGAGGCGTAGTCGTCGTTGCCACCCGCCACCGTCTTGATCTTGTACCGGCGGTACTCGTTCTTGAAAGGTCGGCCGTCGACGAAACAGACCTTCGAGCCCACGGTCTCGCCGCCCTGGAGGTGTGCGATGTCGATCGCCTCAAGACAACGGACAGGCTCGGTAAGCCCCAGCGTCCGCGCCAGCGATTCCAGGCCCTTGCGTGGGTCCGCCACGAAAGACTCGATCTCGGGCTGCCAGCCTTGGCTGGCCTTGCCGCGCTCGTCCAGCTTCTCCAGCGCGCGTATCTGGTCGCGCAGGACCGCCGCCTGCTCGAACGCGTGCGCATCCGAGGCGGCCTGCATATGGGCGCGCATCTCGCGCAGCATCACCGATCTTTTCGATTCCAGGAAACGCACGAACCGCTTGATGTCTTCCCGGTACGCCTCTTTGCCGATCTTCGCGCCGCAGGGCGCGCTGCACTGCTTGATAGGGTACAGCAGGCAGGGCCGAAAGTATCGCCAGGTGTCGTCGTCTTCCCGGATATCCAGGTGACATGTGCGGAACTTGAAAACCCGCTGAAGCAGTTGCACCGACTCGCGCAGCGCATAGACACTGGTAAAAGGCCCGAGGATCTTGGCGCCCCTGAACTGCTCTCCCATCGGCTCGCGTGTGATGAAGATGCCGGGGAAGTCATCGCGGACCGTGACAACCAGGTAGGGAAAGCTCTTGCCGTCGGTCAGCCGGGCGTTGAACTTCGGATGGATGTCCTTGATCAGCCGGTTCTCACACAGCAGCGCTTCCCACTCGCTCTCGCATTCGATGACGTCGAAGCCGTCGACGAGATCAAGCATCGGCTGCTTCTTGGGGCCCAGGTCGGCCGACGGCACGAAGTAGCTGCTGACCCGATCCGGCAGGTTCAGCGCCTTGCCGACATACAGGACGACCCCATTAACGTCCTTCATCAGGTAGACCCCGGGCACCGCCGGGAGGGCGTGGGCCTTGGCCAGCAGCTCGTCGAGTTTGCCGCGTCGCTCGGTCATACACCTTCATGATAAGCCGACAGGCACGGCTGTGGTGAAGCCGGGCATAATACGTTTTAATAACCCCCCATGAGCCAAAGCGGGATCATCCTGAACGCGGACTTCGACAGCGGGTCGCTGGATGTGGCGAAGTCGTCGGTTCAGGGCGACACGGTCCACCTGGCCGGGCGGGAGAACTTCAACCCCGGGTTCTGGAAGTGGCTGCACTTTGGCGCATCGGGCGTCCTCGACCGGACGCTGACGTTTCAGATCGGGGACAACTTCGAATCCGACCGCGATCGGCTTAACCGCCACCAGATGGTTTACAGCTACGACGGCGATCTCTGGCGTCACTTCGATAACAACCGCCGCGACGGCGAGGCCGGGACCTATCGGTTCGGCAACGATGGGCCGTTTACGGGGGACCATGTATTCGTGGCGTACGGCATCCCATACCCCTACCGGCGCATCGCGGAACACACCGCCGGCCTTCTGCAAAGCCCGTGGGTTTCCCCGACAGGCTCGTCGAACGAGCGTCTGGTGCTTGGTATGTCGCCGGGGGGCGTGGATGAGCTTGGCCGAAGGATCGAGCCGCGCGAGCTGTACGGTTACCAGATCACCGACCTAAAAGCTTCGGAACCCAAAACCACGGTCGTCCTGATGAGCGGGGTTCACCCTAACGAGTCGCTGGCGAATCACACGCTCGAAGGGTTGATCGACTTCCTGGTAAGTGACGGCCCACAGGCGGCGGCGCTTCGGCGTGTGGCGCGGTTCCTGGTCTACCCGATGGCGAACCCCGACGGGCGCTACGCCGGGTACAACCGCAGCACCGTCGAGCACCCCGACCGCGACGCCAACCGGTTCTGGCGCGAGGACCTCTGGCATGACATGGGCGATACCGCCACCGTCGGCCAGGCGCTGATCCACGACACCGGCGGGCACGCCGACTACTTCATCGACTTTCACTGCTGGACCGACACGCAACAGCACGTGGGGATCCTGTGTAAGGAGCCGGGGTTCTGGGACGACCCGTTCTGGCGTGCGATGTGTGAGCTTGAGCCGGGGCTGGGGACGTGGGACTCGGGATGGGACAACCCGTCAACGGAAACGTTCGCGTTCAAACGGCTAAGCGCCGGGTTCTGTATGACCTTCGAGCTGATGTATCTGCCGGGCGAAAATGTGGTGGACCTGCACCGAGTCGGCAGGCACGCGGGGCTGGCACTGCTCAGCGCACTCACAGACGGGCCCGGGACGCGGGGAAACTAAAAAAACAGCCTTCAATTTCTGTGCCAGGGTATTGTTAAATCGATCTTCTGCGGTATGGTACATGTGGAGAAGTGGAGGCCGGCGCGCACGTGACGCTGGTCATTGCGCTCTTGCGAGATGAGTCGGCCCGGGGCGGGACGCGGATCAACCTTCTGTCCCAGCATTGGATCGAATGTACCGTTGAGCCGCCGAGCACCTTTCAAACGGTTGGCGATGCGTGTACTCAAGCATGAGGGCCTATCAGGTGTCACGGCTCCTGGTTCATAGTCACGGGGCGGCAGGGAGAGGGCGCAGTCAGGTCCGGCGCCGATTCAACGTCTTCGCGGGTGTAAGCCACTGGCTCAGCCATGCGCAGACCGGGTCTATCCAACGACATCTCCCGATCGCCTTGTCGGTCGCCTGCGTCGCGCTCGGCGCACCGATACAAGCCCGCGCCGCCAACCCCCTGCCACCGATCGCCCAGTCTTCGCTCACGGTCGACCTGGTCGACTTCGCACAGTTCCCCGCCGCCAGCGGGTCTTTCCAGCGCGAGGGTATCAGCCTCCTTTCTGAATCTCCCGACAGCTCCGGCCGGCTGTTCGTCAACGACTCGCGCGGCGGCATCCGCATGATCGACACCGACAGCTCGACGTCGATCTTCCTGGACATCAGTCTTAGCGTCCCAAGCGTGCCCGGGGAAAACGACGTCGACGTGATCCGGGGCACATTCGGGCAACAGGGGCTGTCTTCGTTCGCGTTCCACCCCGACTTCGCCAACCCCCTGGCGCCCGGGTTCGGCAAGCTCTACACCGCACACAGCGACGACCCGGCCGGGAAGACCCCCGACCTTGCAAGCCCCGGCTCGACGAGCCATCACAGCGCACTCATCGAGTGGACCGTCGACCCGCTTAACCCCGACCAGGTCGATATGAGTTCCCGCCGGGAGCTGCTTCGGATCGGCCAGCCGTTCGGCGATCACAACATGGGCGAGATCGGGTTCAACCCATTACTCAACCCAGGCGACCCGGGCTACGGCGACCTGTTCATCGCGATGGGCGATGGCGGCAATGTCTTCCCCGCCAACCCCACCGACCCGTTCCAGGGCGGGCAAAACCCCGGCACACCTCTGGGCGCGATCCTCCGCATCGATCCGTTCGGCAGCAACAGCGCCAACGGCAACTACGGCATCCCCGCCGACAACCCCTTCGTCGGCGACCCGGACCTGCAACACACGCTCGCTATCGACGAAAGTCTTACTCCGGCAGACGAAACGCTCGACGAGGTCTGGGCCTTTGGACTGCGCAACCCCCACCGATTCAGTTGGGACACCGGGCTCAACGGCACGGCCAACATGTTCATCTCCGATATCGGACAGGCCAGCATCGAGGAGATCAATCTCGGCGCCGCCGGAGCAAACTACGGCTGGCGCGACCGCGAGGGCACCTTCGCCACCGACCCAAACAACGAAAACAACCTCTTCAACCTCCCCGGCAACGACGCGCTGTTCGGCTATGCCTACCCCGTCGCCCAGTACGACCACGACGACGGCATCGCGATCGTCGGCGGGTTCGTCTACCGCGGACAGGCCATCTCCACGCTCCAGGGCAAGTACATCTTCGGCGACCTGGTCAACGGACGCATCTTCTTCACCGACGCAGACGACATGACCTCGGGCACCCCCGGGGGCCAGGCCACCATTCAGGAACTCACGCTGGTCCACAACGGCTCAGAACAAACCCTCCTGCAAATCATCGGCAACGCGCCCCGCGCCGACCTGCGTTTCGGCATCGACAACGACGGCGAGATCTACATCATCGCCAAACGCTCCGGTGAGATCTTCCGGCTCGTCCCCAGATCCATCCTCGAAGGCGACCTCAACGACGACGGCTTCGTCGGCATCGAAGACATCAACCTCATCCTCGGCAAGTGGAACCAGCAGGTCCCCGCCCGCGATCCGGCCAAGGGCGATCCTTCCGGCGACGGGTTCGTCGGCATCGAAGACCTCAACGTCGTCCTTGGCAACTGGAACGCCGGCACACCGCCGCCGGGTGCAACTCCGGGGGCGCAGGTCCCCGAGCCGACCGTTGCGCTGCTTCTTGGCTTGGGCCTGGCCGGGCTGTGTGTACGCCGAACTCGATAACCGGTTAGTTCAAAGAACACGCCAGCCCCTGCGGTTCTATGTGTCCGGTGTCTCTGGGTTTACAACAGCCTACAAGCTCCAGCAATCCGGTTTTCATCCCACGCCGCAAGATTAATGGTTGACAAAGTCTTTTGTTTTGGTAGCCTGTTAACCCTCGGGCGGGCCCATACAATCCGGGGGCCGGGGATGATCGATCCAAGGGCGATCGGGGGCCGACATGCCGGCTGGGAACAGACATTTTAAGGTGAAGGACTCGGGCAAGACCGTCATCGAAGCGCTGGTGTTGTGCGCGGTTCTCGCGCTGCTCGCCTGCCAGGTTTTACCCGCCCTGTCCAAGGACCGGGATGATGCCCGCACCGCCCGGTGCGCCGCCAACCAAAAACAACTCGGGCAAGCCGCGCATCAGTACGCCGCGGACTTCGAGGGGAAGTTCTTCTATAACTGGCCCGACGAGTATTCAATCGATCGGGAGTACCAGCCAGAAAATTGGGGCTATTGGTGTGATCGAGATCGGTCAGGCCGTTATCTCAAAGGCAGTAGAGTATCCCGTTTTGACATCGATGCGTTAATAGCCCGAGGCAACTTTTCTGATCCAAAGCAGGCTAGAGAGCGATTTGAGAAGAAGTGGGTGACACTTGGCGGAGGGGTTTATGCTTGCCCACAAGATGAGGGCGGTATCCGTTCATACGAACAGAATTACTGGGCTTCGGGGGTGGATCCCAAGGAACCTTTGCCTGAAGGGCAGAACCTTGGGGCATTCTTTGATTCCAATTCCGATGCTCCGCTCGACAAACTATTGTTGTTCACAGATACGGTGAGTTCTCAGCCCACGAAAGGCGGCTGGGTACCTGCTGCTTTTCTTGGCAGGGATCAATTACCGTATGAGCGATTCGCTGGCTCGATATCAGGCATGAATAGATACGCTGATGTCAGTGTTCCAGTTGTAATAAGATTCGGAGAGTCCGTAATAACAGACTTGGACTATGTAAGACACGGCACGAATAGCATGCGTTCAAAAGCAATAGGTTCAATAAATATCGCTTACGCTGATGGTCATGTGGATATTAAATCCGACTCTGACCTATACGACCTGAGCAAAATGTTATCAACATATATGACATTATGGTCGCCCATTGATCGTCAATTGTCGGGTGACATTCAGTAAATATTATCATCGGAGATTCCGGATGTACGATTTAAAGATGGCCGTATGTACTTCAGTATTTATGACTCTGGCCTCTGCTCAGCCTATTTCAGCCATTGTTGTCCGTGGTGATCCTGATGATTTCGTGTTAGACCCCGGAGAAGCAATTCCAGGCGCAGATGGACTCAATCATGGAGGTGTCGCCAAACTCGTTGTTGATTGGACAGAGGGGCCCGGTGTAACAGCTACCGGCTTTTTGTTGAGGGGTGGGAAGTGGATTGTTACAGCCGCCCATGTGCTTGATTCATTTGCTATAGATAACGATAATGATGTTATTAGCATCAATATTACGTTTGGTAATGTTCCTGGGCCCATTCTCGGTGGCAATGCCCACCATACTCACCATCACGATTATGTCGATCATGGAAACTTCATAGATAGCTCGGACGGAGAAGGGTTTTCTTCTACGAGCTTCGCTGGATATGATCTGGCACTGATCGAATTGAACAATCCAATTGAAAATATCGAGGGCTATCGTTTATTCAATGGTAATGCTACCGGACAAGAATTTATACAAATCGGTTATGGGGTTACCGGCAATGGTGTCAACCAATTTTTTGACGGAAAAAAGCGGTATGGACGTAATAAGATAGAAGTTGGGAAGTTCGTTGTTCCCGCAATCGGATTTCCAGGCATTGGTTCTGCACGCGAGGAGACACGTTATTTTGTGGACTTTGATAATGGCCTGCACAATAATGATGGCCAACGGGACTTTGATCCGCCATCAGAAGACCAAGATCCAAATAGTTGGTGAATCACTTGGATCTAATGGGGATTCCGGATCGCCGATATTCGTTAAAAGTGGAAAAGATTGGGCCGTAGCAGGTGTATATACCTCACGTCATCCTTCAGCATTTGACGCAACTGGGGGTGTTGTGGATTCTTCATATGGCGAGGTCGCTGATATAACGCGGTTTGATGTGAAGAATGCGTCAGATGATCCTTTAACGCCTGCGAATGATACTGAAACAACTGTTCGAGATTGGATTCTGTTTAAGACCCAGATAGGGGCCAGCATAAAAGAAGGTGCTGGTTCCAGCCGTAGCTGGGACACTGCTAGCGATTGGACTTATGGAAGTACACCATCCACAACCAAAGATGTCTACATTGATCCTGTTGTTACCACAGGTTCGCTAAGTATTAGTGGGCCTACATCCAATCAGACGGTTATTTCTCTGACCGTTGGAGGGACAAGCGGCGGTAAAGGATTATTGCTTAATCAATCAGCGGTTGCATTAACAACCACTGAATTCGTAGCAGTCAGCGACAACGGCCTAATTCAAGTTCGCGATGGCTCGCTTGTGGCGGACAGCGTCTCCCTGTCGGCCTCACCCGCAGCGCAGTTCTTCGGGCAGTTGCAAATCTTAGGCGATCTCGGGATGTCGTCTCTCAGCGTCGCCAATGATATCGTTGTCGATTCTGGCGGGATATTGGATTTCTTCGGAGCACCTACAACCACATCACTGACCGCTAACCGCATTATTGTAAATGGAATCGGGGCTTTCCGAACCAACCGAGTTGGCGGGGGTACGTTAGATTCGGATTGGGAGATTAACGGGTTTGTCGACTTTTCTTTACCGAATGTTGACACCAGTACGGTGGATTTCGTCATCGTGCCAGGCAGGTCGCTGACGATGACTGGCGGGTTAATCTTCACCGAGACGTTCCGTGTGGAATCCGGCGCGTCAGCTATCGTCTCGGACGAAACCAATCCGGCGATATTCGACACGGTGGGCGTCGAGGTCATGGGCACGCTAGATATGAACCACGGACAGGTGACGGCCACGAGCCTCACTGTGACACCTGGCGGGCGGCTGGAGATCGGTATGGGCGGCCTTGATCCATATTTTGACTTTGCCAAGCTCGACATGACCGGCACCGCGACGCTGGCAGGCACACTGGAACTGAGCCTGATCGACTCGTTTGTTCCCGCGATCGGCGACAGCTTCGATATCCTCACTTACAGTTCGCTCGTCGGCGCGTTCGAGCAGGTCAACGGGATGGACCTGGGCAACGGCTCGTATCTCGCACTGATCTATGGGGCTAATTCCTCGACGGTGCGTGTGCAGCTCGGGGGCGATCTGAATAACGACGGGTTTGTGGGGATCGAGGACCTGAACATGATACTGGGTGTGTGGAATCAGACCGTTCCGGCCGGGTCGCCGATGAACGGGGATATCACGGGCGACGGGTTCGTGGGGATCGAAGACCTGAATCAGGTCTTGGGCAACTGGAACGCCGGCACGCCGCCGCCGGCCGAGGCACTAGCGATGATCCCGGAGCCGGGGACGCTGGGGGTGTTGGCGCTGGGGTTGGGTTTGCTTGGGCGCGGGCGTCGGGGGGGGATGCTGGCGTTCTGAAGCACGCTCCGCCGGGGGAACCGGGGGCGTTGGGGGCGGTGCATCATGGAAGCGATCAACCGGAAGGAGCACAGCCATGGGCAAGAGGCGATTAACAGCGGCGGCGATGACGCTGGTAGCGGCGATGTTGTTGGGGGCGGCTCCCGCATCCGCGGCGATCACGTTCGACCTGCTACAGGTAGACAACTCGGCGGCGTTGACCGGGTACGTGACTTATGACCTGCAGGTCACAACGGACACGGACTGGACGGCGGCGGCGATGTTGGTCGAGCTGAGTGAGGGGGAGATCTACCAGGAGCCGGAGGGGTGGGGACACAACGGCTCGACGCTGGGTCCGCCAGACCCGGCGGGGTTTGGGATGTTCCCCTCGTCCGAGTTCGACACCTACTTCGACGGCAACGGGCGGACGGTCACGTTCGCCGGGGCCGGGGGCGATGTCGGCGGAGATGTCCTGCAATACGACACCGTCGAGCTCGACGCCTCGTGGTACAACAACGCCGGCGGCGACACCGGGACGATCACGATCGGCCGGCTGACGCTGACGGAGTTCGCGGCGGCGGATCTTTCGATCATGCTGACCAACGATGCCGACGACATGGCCGAGTTCGATGTGGCGATTGGGCAGGGCGCTGCGCCGTTGATTCTGGATGTGACCGAGGTTCCCGAACCGAGAATCACGCGGACGATCGACCGGCCCGAGCCGGAAGTCCTACCGCAAAACGGCTGGCTTGACTTCTGGGCTGCGCCGACGGAGTGGGACCGCTACGGATATACGACGATCTACAACCGGGATGAGCTGTACAAAACGCCGTTGATCCTCACGGATGGCCGGGACAGGCGGAACGTAACCTACGGGTTGAACGGGTGGACGACGGACACCACGCTGCAGGCGGAAACGGGTGGGGTGTTGAATGCGCTGCCGGAGCCGGGGACGCTTGGGGTGCTGGGTCTGGGGCTGGGCGCGTTGATGGGTAGGCGTTGGGGGATGCGGGCGTACTGAAGCACGCTCCGCCGGGGGATGTTCTTTGATGACTTGTGATTGGGGGATCGGGCGCGGTTCCTGATAGTTGCGTCCCACGTTGCGGTCCAACGGCCGGAGGCCGTGGGCTTTGGGGGGTGCGGCGCGGTACAATATTGGCATGAAACTGCCATGGAAAAAAGTCGGGCACGCCGGGGGCGGAGCCGGTGAGGCCAAGCCGATCCACGAGGTGGTGTTCCACACGTACCCGAAGCTGCTGTTCATCTGGCCGATCATCGCGGCGGGTTTTTTGTTCTGGCCGATCGCCGGGTGGGACTGGGTGATCCTCGAATCGCTGGGGTGGGTCTACCTGCTGCTGAGCGTGATCGTGATCCTGACGATCGGTGTGGATATCGAACGAAACCACGCGGTGTTCTGGCTGGCGACGTTCGGGATGTTTTTCTTCCTGGGGCTTTGGCTCAGCGAGAAGACGGGGTTCACGTTCTTCGGGAACATCTTCAACTTCTTCGAGGACCTGGAGGTGCAGTACAGCCGGGGGTTTGGCCTGGCGGTCAGCATCCTGCTGCTGATCCCGTACCTGTCGATGATCGTCTGGGCGCGGATGCAGCACCGCTGGCGTATCACGCACAACGAGTTCGAGCACTACGCCTGGGGCCGGGCCGACGATTCGCTTGCGCGCGGCGCCAAGCGTGTCCGCAGCACCTACCCGGACCTGCTGGAGCTTCTGCTGTTTGGATCGGGGACGCTGATCGTGTACTCGGCGACGGGGCGTTCGGAGCTAAGGCGCATCCCGCACGTCCCGATGATCTTCCGTGTGCGTAAGCGGATTAACCTGCTGCTGGAGGCGACCGCGGTGACCCAGCCGGATGCGGACATGATCGCCGAGGCGGAGGAGCAGACCGAGGACGACGAGGCCGGCACCCCCGACGAGGGCGCCCGGCCCGAGGATGAAGAGGCGGGCATCGGCGGGAGCGAGCCGCTATAAGCAGATCAGCACACTGTGAATCAGAACGGACCGTGACATGGCCGAAACCAAGATCGACATCCTGGGCGTGAGCGACCTGCCGATGGTGGCGGACCTGTACAACCAGATCTACCAACCCAAGCAGGACACGGCGTTTTTCCAGCGACGATTGAAGAACCGCCAGCACAACCTGATCCTGATCGCGGTAACCGATGGCCGGCCGATCGGGTTCTTCATGGGGATGGAGCTCAAGCCCAGCGTGTTTTTCGAATGGCTCTACGGCGTACTGCCGGACTACCGCAGGCAGGGCATCTGCTCGCAGTTGATCGAGGCGGCCAACGCCTGGGCACGCGACCACGACTACAGCTACACCCGCCTGGAGTGCCACAACCAGCACCGCCCGGTGCTGCACATGGCCATCAAGCACCGCTACGACATCCAGGGGATACGCTGGGACCCCGACCGCCATGCAAACCTGGTGATCTTCCAGAAAGAACTGGCGGAAATGGCCGATTAAATCGCTTGACGGGGGGTCTTTACACGATATAATGGTTGGCGGTTAGAGCATTTCAATTTGGTTCAACCAGCGTCCATCAGCCAAGCAAATTGTCAAAGTTGCAAGTGAGGGGCGGCCGATATAAAGTTTTGTCAGTTGGCCCTAGGGCCGCGTCAGCAGGCCTCGCCGAGGATAAGGGCGGGCCGACTCGGGGAGGAACACTTGATATGCCGGTTGATCGAAGGAGCGGTCAGGCATCGTTTAGCATCCCATCAGTTGGCAAAGGAAGCCAGGGTAGGGGAAACGAAGCTTAAGTAAGGTGACGCTCCGGTCCGCGTGGACGGGTCCATCACCGTTTGAAGGTCGCCGTTGCGGCACGCCCTACCAGGCCTGTCCGTGTCGGCCCAAAAGCTCCGGTGACGCAGATCGACCACTATCAACAGGGGGATGTCGTTACACATCCCCGAAGGCCCGAATGGGGCCAGGGCGTCGTCAAAATCGTCCAGGCAATCGTTCACCAGGGCACGGCCGCACAACGGTTGAGCGTCGAATTCGCCAACCGAGGCCGGGTCATTATCAACACCGCGGTAGCGCCTCTGGCGCCAAAAGGACACGCAGCCACGATGAGTTCATCGACCACCGCCAGCGGAGGCTGGCTCAACCAACTCGAACGCTCCAACAGCAACTCCCACGAGTTGTGGGACCTGCCCGAGGCGCTGACCGATGTCTTCTCCTCGGAGCTGCAGAGATTGATCGCAACCCTCGACAGCTACCGGTTCACCACCGAGCCCAGGCCCCTGATCGACTGGGCCGTGATCCAGACCGGCATGGACGACCCGCTGAGCAAGTACACCCGACACGAATTGGAGCAGGCCTTCGCCCGCTTCGCACGAGACCGCGACCTGCACCTCAAAGAACTGGTCCGCCAGCTCAAGCGCAACGGCCAGCAGCCCGTCCTCGTCCAGGCCCGTAGCGCCTGCCGCATCCTCGCCGGCCAGTCCGCCCTCGACCGCGCGATGCGCCACTAAGTCGCCCCCGCGACTCACACCCTCAACCCAGCCCCCCCAATAGCTTTCCCAAGCGCCCCCACTGCGCGCACTCACCAACCCAAGCCCGGTCATGGCCCAAAGGGCCTTGGCCGAGGTAACACCCCCCCACACATGAACCGCCCCACCTACCACACCACCCCATACGGTCCCGCCCCGATCCGTATTACAATCCACCCATGTCCAGCGCCGCCCAGCGGATCGAAAAACTCCGCCAAACCATCGACCGGCACAACCGCCTGTACTACACCCAGGCGACGACCGAGATATCTGACGCCGACTTCGACGCCCTGCTCCGCGAATTACAAGACCTCGAAGACAGACACCCCGACCTGGTCACCCCAGACTCACCCACCCAGCGCGTCGGCGGCGAGCCGATCGACGGCTTCAAGACGCTCGAACACACCCGGCCGATGATGTCGATCGACAACACCTACGACCGGGAAGAGCTTCAAGCCTGGTACGACCGCACGCTCAAAGGGATCAGGAATGTTCAATCTGCGATGGACAATAGCCAATCGGAAAACGCCGATCCCACATTGAACATTGAACATCACACATCACACATCCCCCTCGTCCTCGAACCCAAGATCGACGGCGTCGCCGTCAGCCTGCGATACGAGAATGGCCAACTCGTCCAGGCGCTTAGCCGAGGCGACGGCAAACGCGGCGACGACATCACCCACAACGTCAAAACCATCCGGGCCATACCCCTGTCACTACACGCCGCCGCCTCAACAAGTGTGCCAGGAACCTTTTCCGGGGGGGCGCCCGACGTGCTGGAAGGCCGTGGCGAGATCTTTATGCCCGACGCCGAGCTGGTTCGGATCAATGTGCTGCGCGAAGCCAAGGGCCTGGAACCGCTTGCTAACCCGCGCAACGCGACCGCCGGCACGCTCAAATCCCTGGACCCCAAGGTCGCCGCCGGACGCAGGCTCCGGTTCTACGCCCACGGCAAAGGCGAGGTCAGCCCGGACACCTTCACCAGCCATCACCACTTCCTCGAACAACTGCGCACCCTCGGCCTACCGACCAACGAACACACCGCCCAAGTCGACAGCTTCGACGACGCCTGGAAGTTCATCGAAGCCTTTCAACACAAGCGCACCGACCTCGGCTACGCCACCGACGGCGTCGTCATCAAGCTCGACGACCACGCGCTACAGGATGCCCTGGGCGCGACCAGCAAAGCCCCCCGCTGGTGTATCGCCTACAAGTACGCCGCCGAGCAGGCCACCACCACGCTGATCAAAGTCGACTGGCAGGTCGGCAAGACCGGCAAGCTCACGCCACGCGCCACGATGGACCCTGTCCTTCTAGCCGGCACCACCGTCCAGCACGCCACCCTGCACAACCACGATGAGATCCAGCGCAAAGACATCCGTATCGGCGATACCGTCGTCATCGAAAAGGCAGGCGAAATCATCCCGCAGGTCATCAAGGCCGTCACAGAGAAACGCCCCAAGACCAGCAAGCCGATCGCGCCGCCAACAAAGTGCCCAAGCTGCGCCAGCCCGATCGAGAAGCTCGAAGACGAGGTCGCCCACCGCTGCGTCAACCCCGAGTGCCCCGCCCAGTTCCGCGAGAAACTCATCTGGTTCGTCGGCCGAAACCAGATGGATATCGACGGCCTGGGTGAAAAAGCCATCCTCCAACTCACCGACGCGGGCCTGCTCAAGACCTTCGGCGATGTCTACGCCCTGCACGAAAAACGCGATGCGCTCCTTGAACTGGATCGCATGGCCGAGAAAAAGGTCGACAACCTCCTCGCCGGAATCGAAGCCAGCAAGTCGCGCCGCCTGTCCCGCGTCCTGGCAGGTTTAGGCATCCGCCACGTCGGCGCATCCGCCGCCGCCGGTTTAGCCCAGCACTTCGGCGACATCGACGCCCTGACCCACGCCGACACCGAAACAATCGCCGAGGTCGAAGACATCGGCCCGATCACCGCCGAGTCGATCCACGGTTTCCTGAATAGCGACGCCGGCCGGCACGTCATCCAGGAACTCAAAGACGCCGGCGTCGACCTCACCGAAGAAAAAGCCGCCCCACCCCCGCCCCCGGGTGCTGCCGACTCCCCCTTCGCCGGCAAAACCATCGTCATCACCGGCACCTTCGAATCCTTCGACCGAAGCGACCTCAAGGCCAGACTCACCGCGCTGGGCGCAAAAGTCACCGGCAGCGTCTCCAAAAACACCGACCTCGTCCTCGCCGGCGAAAAGGCGGGCAGCAAACTGGACAAGGCACGGGAGTTAGGCGTCGAGGTGTGGGATGAAACAGCGCTACACAAGCATCTATCCTGACCGGAAATTCTATGCGGGGATTGTATGAGCGATACAAACGAAATCTACGTAGCCACCGACATCGAAACAGACGGCCCGTGCCCGGGCCATTACTCGATGCTGAGTTTCGCTTCGGTGGCCTTTCAATTGGATAAGACAATCCTAAGTACGTTCGAGCGCAATCTGGACACGCTCCCCGGCGCAAAACAACACCCTGATCACATGAAGTTTTGGAGCGACAACCCCGACGCGTGGTCAACCTGCCGAAAGGACACGGCCTGCCCAGCCGAAGTGATGCGCTATTATGCGGAATGGATTAAGTCACTGCCGGGCACAGCGGTATTCGTCGCACACCCGGTCAGCTTCGACCACCTGTTCATCCGGTGGTATCTGTACGAGTTCGTCGGCGAAGACCCGTTCTTCCTTGCGGGGTTGGATATTGCCTCATACGCAATGGCCCTGATGGGATCGCCCTACACAAAGTCACACAAGCCGCACATGCCTGAGTCATGGACCGATCCCGATACTAAACACACCCATGTCGCCCTCGACGACGCCATCTGCCACGCCATGACCTTCTGCAACATGGTGGCGGCAAACCCAGCATACGATGATTGAGTGAAGCACCGTTTCATTTTTAGCCCCGGATGACATCCGGGGGGTAGGCCCCGGGTCGTGGACCCGGGGCTAAATAGCGGATACGAACCATCCATCTCCAACCACCAACCACTAACCACTAACCACAACGTATAATCCCCCCATGACGATCCGACGTGCCACGGTTGCGGATGTGCCTTCGATGGGCAAGATCATTAATGACTGCGCCGAGTTTGGCTTGATGCTGCCTCGGTCGCTGTCGTCGTTGTATGAGAATGTGCGCGAGTTCCATGTGGCGGAGGAAACCGGGGGCGGGGGGCGTGTGGTCGGGGTCGGCGGGCTTTCCGTGGTGTGGGCGAACCTGGCGGAGGTCTGTGCGCTCGCGATCGAGCCGACGCAGCGCGGTAAAGGGCTTGGCAGGAAGATCACCGAGGCCTGCATCGACGAAGCACGGACCCTGGGTGTGCGGACGATCATGACGCTGACGTATGAGCAGGCGTTTTTCGAGAAGCTTGGTTTCAGCGTGATCGATCGACAGCAACTACCGCTAAAGGTCTGGAGCGAGTGCATCCGGTGCCCGAAGAACCAGGCCTGCGATGAGGTTGCGATGACCCTTGTTTTGGACGACGTGCCGGAGCTTGGCGTGCCCAAGCCCGCTGCGCCCCCGGTGGATCAGTACATCGTCCCGATCATCCGGGCGATGAAGAACGGTTCATCGCCCCCGCCTGAGGATGATGATTAGGAGTTGGGGGTCGGGATCACGGCCGGCACCTGATTTCAAACTTTGATTCCTGTCTCGTTCCGTTTTTATCATCTCCCACAACACGTGATCCCTCCCCGCGCTCGCTCGGTTGCTTCGGCGATGTTACGCTGTATCCCTACATGCCCGACGCCCACGCCTGGCTCCCTGAGATGATCGGGTCCGCGCACGTTGCTGCGCTGGGCGAGGCGCTGCGCGCTTCAAACCGGGTTTGCGCCCACGGCAGCCGGGGTTCGAGCGTGACCCTGACCGCGGGGGCGCTGGCGGTGAAGCTGGGTCGGCCAATCGTGCTGGTGGTGGCGCACCTGGATGAGGCGGACGATGCGCTGGACGACTTGGCGCTGTTCGCCGAGGCGGGGTTGGCGCTGTCGGCCTGTCGGTTCGGCGCACTGGAGGTCTTGCCGGGCGAGACGAACGAGAGCCTGGAGTTGTTGGCGGAGCGGCTGGCGGTGGTTGGCAGGCTGGTCGAGGGTAAGACGCCGAATCTGATCGTCGCGCCGATCCAGGCGTTGATGCAGGCGGTGCCCGAGCCGGGGGCGCTGGGGGCGTTCTCACGGATGATCCGCGCGGAAGACGACATGCCGCCGGGCGAGTTGATGGACTGGCTTGTCGCGGCCGGGTATCAGCGGCAGGACGTGATCGAACAGCCCGGCGACTTCGCGTCGCGCGGCGGGATCCTCGACATCTACCCCCCCGCCGGGTCCACCGGCGAGGACCAGGCCAACGGCGGGGCGGGTCAACCGCTTGGCCCGATCCGGCTTGACTACTTCGGCGACCAGGTCGAGTCGATCCACCGCATCGACCCGGACACGATGGGCTCGACCGGCCCGGTCACCTCCGCCAGGATCATCGGCGCGCGGACCGAGCAGATCCAAAGCGACGAGAACACCGCCAACCTGATCGACCTCTTGCCGGACGATGCGGTGTTCATCCTGCACGAGGTGATGGAGCTGTCCGAGCAGGCCCGGGGCTATTACGAACGCCTGACCAACCCGGTCGGGGTGTACGCCCCCAGGACGGTGCTTGGGAAGATCAACGCCCGGGCTCACATCGAGTGCAACCAATACTCCACCGGCGCGGGCGCGGACGGAACGCTTTCCTTGCCGGTCGGCCAGCTCATGACATTCGACGAGGACGCCAAAGGCTCGATCCGTCAGCTCGGCGAATTAGCACAGGATAAAGGACAGCGTGTGGTGGTCCTGTGTGAGAAGCCCGCCGAACGCCAGCGGCTGGGTGAACTGATCCGCGAGCACGCACCGCAGGCAACAAACGCCCTGGCGCTTGAGGTCGGGTACCTGCACCGCGGATTCACGTGGGAGCAGTCCGGACAGACGCTGCACCTTATCCCCCACCACGAGCTGTTCCACCGGTACCACGTGCGGCGGCGCGTCAGGCGGATCGCCGCCGGGGCTCAGGTGGGCGACGCTTTTCTCGACCTGGAGGTCGGGGACTACGTGGTCCACGTCGACCACGGGATCGCGCAGTTCACGGGGATCAAACCGATGCGGCGCGGGGGCTTGAGCCAGGAGTACCTGACGCTGTCGTTTGCGCAAGGCGCGGTGCTGCACGTCCCGGCGACGCAGATCGACCTGGTGCAGAAATACGTCGGCGGGTTCGAAGGCAAGCCCCCGCTATCGATGCTCGGCGGCAAGAAATGGGGCAAGCAGAAGCAGCAGGTCGCAGAGGCGGTCAAGGACCTGGCGGCGGAGCTGTTGCGTGTGCAGGCGGCGCGCCAGACCCAGCCGGGCGTGCGGTATCCGGCGGACACCGCCTGGCAAAAAGAGTTCGAGGCCGAGTTCCCCTACCAGGAGACCGAGGACCAGCTCGCCGCGATCGCTGCGCTCAAGTCTGACATGGGCCGGGACCAGCCGATGGACCGGTTGATTTGCGGGGACGTGGGGTTCGGCAAGACCGAGGTGGCGATCCGGGCGGCGTTCAAGGCGATCGAGTTCGGCAAGCAGGCCGCGGTGCTGGTCCCGACGACGGTGCTGGCCGAACAGCACGAACGCACCTTCACGCAGCGGATGGCGGACTACCCGTTCAAGGTCGCGTCGATCTCACGGTTCAAGACCGGCGCCGAGCAGGCCAAGCTATTGAAAGATCTGGCCCAGGGGAAAGTGGACATCGTGATCGGCACGCACCGGCTGCTGAGCAAGGACGTGGTGTTCGCCGACCTGGGGCTGGTCATCATCGACGAGGAGCAGCGGTTCGGGGTCGAGCACAAGAACAGGCTGCTGCGCTTTAGGCTGACGGCGGACGTCTTGACGCTGACCGCCACGCCGATCCCGCGGACGCTGCACATGTCGATGATCGGGCTGCGTGACATCAGCTCGCTGTCGACGCCGCCTGCCGACCGGCGCGCGATCGTGACCGAGGTCGTGCCGTACGAGAAGCAGCGGGTCAAGCAGGCGATCATCCGCGAGCTGAACCGTGGCGGCCAGATCTACTTCGTGCACAACCGGGTCTACAACATCCAGAGCATCGCCGACGATATCAAGCAATTGGTCCCCGAGGCGAAAATCATCATCGGCCACGGGCAGATGCCGCCGCGCGAATTGGAGCGGGTGATGCTGGCGTTCATGCGCCGCGAGGCGGATGTGCTGGTGTCGACGACGATCATCGAGTCAGGGATCGACAACCCGATCGCCAACACGATGTTTATCAACATGGCGGATCGGTTCGGGCTGGCGGACCTGCACCAGTTGCGTGGCCGGGTCGGGCGATATAAACACCGGGCGTACTGCTACCTGCTCCTGCCAGAGGATCGGCCGTTGACCGAGGTGGCGGCCCGCCGGCTCAAGGCGATCGAGCAGTACTCGATGCTGGGCGCGGGGTTCAAGATCGCGATGCGTGACCTGGAGATCCGCGGCGCGGGCAACCTGCTGGGCGCCGAGCAGTCCGGCCACATCGCGGCGGTGGGTTACGAGATGTACTGCACGCTCTTGGAGCACCAGGCCAAACGTCTGCGTCACGAGCCGGTGATCGAGCCGGCCAAAACGCACCTCGAGTTGCCCGTCGTCGGGGCGCTCCCCAAACGGTACATCCCAAGCGACAAACACCGGATGGATGTGTACCGTCGGCTCAGCCGGGCCGCGACATTGAACGAACTGACCTCGGTGACGGAAGATATCAGGGATGCCTACGGCAATCCCCCCGCAACAGCCCAAACGCTGATCGACCTGACCGAGTTGCGTATCGCCGCGAGCACGCTGGGGATCGACACGCTTAAGCTCGACGGGCCGGACCTGATCTTCACCACACGCGATCCGGAAAAGTTACAAGCACTGTTCGCCGCAGCGCCGGGCCGGGTCAGTGTGCTCGACGAGACAACCCTGTACTTACGACCGCCGAACCAGTATCTCGACCCGCCGGAGACGCTGCTGGCTGTTTTGCGGAAACTGTTGGTCCGGCCGGTGGCAACAGCCGTTAGCTGTTAGCCTTTAGCCCGAACCCTGATCTCCGAACGTTGAACCCTGCACGATGCTCCACCTGGTCCTCTATCACCCCGCGATCCCGCAGAACACGGGGAACATCGCGCGCACGACCGTCGGACTGGCGGCACACCTGCACCTGATCAAGCCATACAAGTTCGAGATCTCCGACCACGCGGTGCAGCGCGCCGGGCTGGACTATTGGCCGGACGTCAGGCTCACCGAGCATGAGAGCGATGACACGTTCCTCGATTGGCTGGGCGACCGCGCGCCCTGGCTGGTAACCAAGCACGGCGAACTGCGCTTCGATCAGCCGGCGTACCAGGATGAAGATGTGCTGATCCTGGGCAACGAAAACACCGGCCTGCCCGCCGACTGGCTTGATCGCTGGCACGACCGCCGGGTAAGCATCCCTATCCTCGGGCCGATCCGCAGCTACAACCTCGCCAACGCCGCCGCGATCATCCTCGCCCACGCGAGCCTCAAGGCGGGAACACTGGGGAGCTAACCGCGAAGGCGCGAAGGCGATCCGGAGTTTGCCCACAGATTTTCACAGATGAAGTCGGGGTTTCCAGAGGCACTATTGATATCTGTGTCAATCTGTGCCCCCCCTTCTCGCCTTGCTTCGCGCTCTTCGCGCCTTCGCGGTTGATTGCTTCTCACCCCATGCGTTTGCGGTTGAACATCCAGTCCTCGCGGGTGTCGATCACGTCTTGTATGACCTGCGCATCGGCGTCACTGAAACAGCAGAGGATGACATTCTCAATCATGTCATATTTGTCGAGGAAGCCGAGGATGTGGCCGAAGGCGATCTTGGCGGCGCGTGGTTTGGGGAATCGGTAGACCCCTGTGGAGATATTGGGGAAGGCGACGGTCTTACAGCTGTGCTCGGCCGCCAGGCCCAGGGATTGGTGGTAGCAGGAGGCGAGGAAAGTGTCTTCCAGGGTGTAGCCCAGCTTCTGCGAATCATCGCCGCGCCAGACCGGGCCGACGGCGTGGATGATGTGTTTGACGCCTTGCTCTTCCAGATCGAATGCGGGGGTAATTTTCGCCAGCCCGGTCGGGCAGCCGCCCAGGGTCCTGCAGTGTTCGAGCAGGCCGGGCCCCGCGGCGCGGTGGATCGCACCGTCCACCCCGCCGCCGCCTAACAGCGATTCGTTGGCGGCATTCACGACAGCTTCGACGCGCAGCAAAGTGATGTCGCCAACAACAATCTCGATGCGGTCCAGGTGTTCGTCCATGGCGAGGGGACCGGGGATCAGGGCCTTAAGGCTAATGGCTAACCGCTAACAGCTACTGCCTCAGCGCCAGGGGTTTATCCAGGATTTCCTTGAGGATGACCGCTTGGCGGAGGTTGGCGTGCGACAGCACCCTGCCCGTGTCCCGGCCGATGATCGCGGAGGCGGGGACGGGTGCGGGCCGGGGTTTTACGCGTCTGGGCGAACGGACTGTGCGTGTCGGCTGTGAGGCGGGCTGCTGCTGGCTGGGGAGTTGGTCGTGAAGGAGGGTGCCTTGCTGACGGGCCTTCGCCTGCACCTGTGCGTGGGCCTGTGCGCGCTGCTGGCGGGCGCGTTGCTGGGCCTGTTGTTGGGCGCGTAGCCGGGCCTGCTGCTGAGCACGCTGCCGGGCTTGTTGCTGGGCCTGTTGCTGTTGCTGGGCTTGGGCCATGCGCTGACGCCGCTGCAACTGGGCTTGTGCCTGCGCCTGGGCCTGCTCGGCGGATCGGCCTGACGATTGGCCACGCTGCTGGTACTGCGCCTTGGCGCGGGCGCGGGCGATGCGCTCGGCCATGGTCAGGTTGCCGGGCTCACCCGAAGCCGTACCCCCCGTCTGTGGCGCTTGGGCCTGGGGCTGGCCCCGCTGGCGTGTCGCCTGGCGCAACTGCTCGCGCCGACGCGCCGCCATCTCCTCAAGCTCCTCGGAGCCGCCCACCTCGCGGTCGCGCTTTTCCTTCTGCTGCTTAAGCACGTTGCCGATCATCGACCCGACGATGCTCACCACGACGATGCCGATCCAGATGAAGTCGGTCAAATCCGCGGCCAGTGTGGTCGTGATGTTGTCTAGCATGGTTGCCTCGCATGGGCTTGGCCGGGTCGGTCGGCGTGAGCGGGATCGGGCGTCAATCTATTGTATCGGGTGGGTCGATCCAGAACACGGGGCGCGGCGGATGATCTGTCCCGTTTTCAGGGCGCGGCGGTGATGCGCAGCGTTGCGGCCCATCGCCCGTGGGGCCACCGGCCGGGGCCTGGATCGTCTTGAAGCCCACCCGATACACCGGCTCAAGCAGCTTAGGGAGCAAAACCTCCTGCCAGGGGCCGGCCGCAACCAACCGCCCGTCATCCATCAGCCAAACGTCGTCGGCGTAGCGCGCCGCCAGGTTCACGTCGTGCAGGACCACCAGCACCCCTAAGGGCGCGCAGGCCGGGGCACAGGCGGGCCCGGGCGGATCGCCGTGAGCCAATCTGCGTAGCAGGCGCATCGTCTGGTGGACGTGCCAAAGGTCCATCCCCGAGGCCGGCTCATCCAGGAACATCACCCGCCCGCCCCCGGTGGACTGGGCAACCGCACGGGCCAGAAGGACGCGCTGCTGCTGACCGCCGGACAGGTGTGCAAAGACGCGGTGTTGCAGCCCGGCCAGGTCACACATCGAAAGCGCCCGGTCGACGGCCTCATCGTGGTCGCCCGACGCGAACCGACCCATCGTTACGACCTGCCTGACCGTGAACGCGAAACTGATGCCCCCCTTCTGCGGGACATAACTGGCCAGCGCCGCCCGATGCCTTGGCGCAAGCGCCGCGACAGGTCGGCCCGCCAACTCCGCTGAGCCCTGCCAGGGATCGAGCTGGCCCAGCATCAGTTTCAATAGCGTCGACTTGCCCGCCGCGTTGGGCCCGATCAACGCACAGACCCGCCCGGGGCGCAGCTTGGCCGTGACATCCGTCACCACGGGGGTACCCGGCTCATACCCAAAACCCACGCCATGAAGCTCGGCAACCGGGCCCCCGACAGCCGGGCCCGTAACGCACTCCGCCGACGAGGCGGTCTGGCCGTCTCCGACCGATCCGCATGTGCTGGCTGGCTGGTGCATGTCTAGGTCCCAAAGAGGTTATCCGTCCGTTCGTACCGCCGGTGCCGGTTCTGCCGGGGACCGTCGTGCGGCTTGTGCCGATTCTACCCGTTCGGCGCTCAGGTCGACCGGGGCACTATCCGATAAAGGTAGCGATCCCCGCGCTCAAGGTGCTTATCAATGGTGCAGGAGAATACACAGCCGACCGACCCCAAGGCCGAGGACCCCGGCCAGGTCGAAAGCCTGCTCAACGAGCTGGAAGACCGGCTGGGCCAACTCAAGAACTGGCAAAAGGAAAGCGACCAGCAGCTCGAGCAGGTCCGCCAACAGGCTCAAGACGTCAACTCCCAACGCGAACAGGCCCAGAGCCTTGCCGACGAAGCCGCCCAGCAGAAGCAGGAGCTGGACAGCGCTCGCGGCGAGCTGGACCAACGCCAACAGTCATTTGACCAGCGTCAGGCCGAACTCGATCAGGCCCAGGCCCTGCTCGACGAGCAGCGCAACGAGGTCCAGGCACTGGTAAGCCAGGCCCAGCAGCGGGAGAAGCAGGCCACGCAGCAGCAGCAAGAGGCCGACGCCCAGCGCGGCCAGCTAACCGCTCAGCAGCAGGAGCTGGAAGAAGCGCAAGGCCAACTCGAAACCGACCGGACCCGCGTCCAGGAACGCGAGCAGGCCAACGAATCACTGAGCGAAGAGCTCGACGCCCAACACGCCAAGCTGGAGAAGGCCGAATCCGACCTGGACAAGCGCCGCCAGGAACTGGACCAGCGCCAGACCCATCTCCAGCAGCAGGTCGACGAGCTGCAAGCACACCAAGCCGGCTTCGATCAAACCAAAGAACAGCTCGAATCAAGCCAGGCCCAGGCCGGCGAGCAGGCCCAATCGGCTGAGCGTCAGTTGGAAGAGGCGCGCGCTCAGTTGGAGACAGCCGCCAAGCAACGATCGGAGAACGACGAGCTGCGCAAGACCATCGAGGCCGACCGGGCCGAGGTCCAGCGTCAGCGCGAAGAACTGGGCCACAGCGCGGACGCCGCCGCCCAAGCCGGGGACCTGACCGAGAAGCTGAAGCTAGCCGAGCAGCAGATCCATGAGCGGCAAGAGGAGCTCAAGCAGAAACAGGAATCGCTTGACCAGTTCCAGACGCAGCTCGATCAAAGGCAGGGGGAGCTGGATCAACAGCAAAATGAATTCAGCGAGCAGAAGTCGCTTCTGGACGACCTCCAGGCGGATATCGAATCCCGCGAAACGGCGTTGTCGCAGCGCGTGAAGCAGACGGAGCAGGCCAGCCAGAGCGATCAGGCCGCCGGCGCCGAGCTCGAGCAGCAACGCAGGGAATTGGATGAACAGCGCAGCGAGATCGAATCGAATCGCGGCGAGTTGGACAGCCAACGCGAGGCCTTAAACGCCAGCCAGGACGACCTGAAGCAGCGAGAAACGCAGCTCGATGAGAAGCTGACGACCTATCAACAGACGCTCAAGCAGGGCAAAGACCAACTCGTGTCCGAACGCGAGCAGTTAAAGCAGGCGCAGCAGGCGGTGGATAAGAAGTCCGAGAAACTCAAGGAAGAAAAAGCCCAGCTGGCCGACAGCTCTAAGACATTGGAGCAGGCCAGCGAAAAGCTCGCCGGCCGACGCAACAAGCTCCACAGCGCCAAGGAATCACTGAGCAAACGTTCTGAGAAGGTTCAGCAGGAGGAGAAGCGGCTGGCGTCCAGCAGCGCGCAGTACGCGGGGCTGGGCAAGGAACGGCAGATGCTGGTCGAGGTCAAGAAGTTCCTGGAGGTCTCAGAGTCCGAGATGATCAGGCGGTGGGCAACGCACAAGGCCGCGTCGCTGGTAATCGGCACGATGATCGCGCTGACACTGCTGGCGGGGTTCAGTTTCTTCGTGGGCCGGCAGGTCTCCACCCCGAAATGGCAGTCGTCCATGGCGATCCAGATCACGCTGCCCCCGGGGCAAAGCCCGCCCAGCGCCGGCGCGTGGATCAGCCAGATGCGCCAGGCCGTCATGGCTGAGCCCGTGCTGAAAGAAACCCTCTCCCAACTCGAGCAGCGCGGCGTCCGGCTGTTCACCAACACCGCGGCGCTGTCCGAGCACCTCAGCAACCACCTGGATATCGCCGGCACCCCAGGCCGCGTCGAGCTGACGTATCAGTCTGCCAGCAAAGACCAATGCGTGCCCGCCTTGGAATCGATCGGCCGGGCGGTCGTCGGGTATCAGTTGTCGCAGGACCGAACCGCCAACCGCCAGGACACCGCGAAGATCACCCGGGCGGCGACCCGCCAGTCCGAGCCGGTCGGCGACGACAGCCTGAAATTCAGTACCATCATGTTCTCCGCACTTGTGACCCTGGCGGTGCTGGGCTGGGTCGTGATGCGGGGCTGGCTCAAGCGGACACAGAAGATGTTCGGAATCGAGCAGGCCGACGACCTCGCCGTGCTATCAAGCCCCCCGGGTTGGTCGCCGCAGGACCCGGACACCGGCGCCTAGGCTTGTCCCCTGTAAATCGTGTGGGTCTGCTTAACGGACGATCACAGATCGCCGGTCCTGGCCCTTGAGCCAACACGCAGGTCTGCGACCCCCCATCTCACGTCGACCGGGTAACACCTGAAATGAAAATGCGCCAACAGCCCGCATGGACCCAAGCACCGGCCGACAAGCCGGGAAGTGTTAGGCTTTTGAACGGGCTTGAGACAGGTGCCCTCACCCCCGCCCGGGCTTGACAGCCCCCGGCCACTCACTAAACTGGTCGATTCGATTATCCTACCGCCCATAGACGGACTTAAACCGATGAATCGGCAGACTTTCCACGCTAAGAACCACGAGGTGCCCCAGGCCTGGCACCACATCGACGCGACCGATCAGGTGCTCGGCCGGATGGCGACACAGATCGCGGTGATCCTCATGGGCAAGAACAAGCCCGAGTACACCCCGCATCACGATGTGGGCGATTTCGTGGTCGTGACCCATGCCGAGAAGATCAGGCTCACCGGCAACAAGCTCGACCAGAAGCTCTACCGCACGTTCTCCGGCCACCCCAGCGGGCAGAAGACCAAGACCTATCGGCAGATGATCGAGCAAAAGCCCGAACTGCTGCTGGAGACCACCGTCCGCAAGATGCTCCCGAAGAACAAGCTCGCGGCGCAGATGCTTAAGAAGCTGAAGGTCTACGCCGGGCCGGATCATCCTCACGCGGCTCAGGACCCCCAGCCGTTTGAGCTGAAGTCGGCCTGACCCCCGACTAAGAACAATAGACCCGGCGGTATGCCCAGGAAAACACGGTAAACCAAGACACGCCGGACCAAAGCAGCGAGACGCAACCACGATGACAGAAGAGCAAGCCCCCACCGCCCCTATCGCCACCGCCCCTATCGCCGATGCCGTCGAAGCCTCAGAGCAGACACGCCCCTTGGGCGAGCCGGCCAAGCCCGATGCCGGCGGATTCATCTGGGGAACCGGACGGCGTAAGTCCTCCGTCGCACGCGTCCGCATCAAGCCCGGCGAAGGCAAGTTCATAGTGAACAAGCGCGACGTCAACGAGTATTTCAGCGAGCCCCAGCACAAGGCCGCCTGTCATAAGCCACTGGAAGTCACCCAGACCGCCGGCAAATTGGACGTGCATGTCAACGTCCACGGCGGCGGGATCACCGGCCAGGCCGAGGCCATCCTCCTTGGCATCGCCCGGGCCCTCAAAGGCTACGACCCGACCCTCGAAGCCTCGCTTCGAAGCAACAACCTGCTCACCCGTGACCCCCGCGAGGTCGAGCGGAAAAAGCCCGGCCAGCCTGGTGCCCGCCGACGGTTCCAGTTCTCCAAACGCTGAGCCATCGCCCAACAACAAACCCCAAACGGCCCACGGCCCATGTCCGTGGGTTTTTTTCTGCCGCCCCTTGACTTTAAACAATTGTTTGATACAGTTGTTTTATACCCGCCGGACACGCGCGGCCCTGACACCACCCAAGGAGACGCACCATGGGCAAGCCCAAGACGGGTTCGAGACGGACCCTCAAGTTCCAGACGCTCGACGACCTTCTCACGGATGCACAGCACCTCCATGCTTTGGACGCGGTCGCCGTCGGAGGGTGGACACCCGGTCAGATCGTCGGGCACGTCACAGCGGTGATCGAGGCCTCGGTCAAGGGCTTCCCCTTCCGCCTGCCTTTGCCGATGCGCATCCTCGGGCGGGTGATCCGAAAACGGGCGATCGCCAAAGGCCTGCCCAGCGGGATCAAGATCCCCGGCAAGGCGCGCGAGGCGTTCGTCCCGCCGACCGATCTTACGTTCGAAGATGCGGTCGCACAGTTGGCCGCCGCGGTCGAGATGGCCAAGCAGCGCAAGATGACGATGCCCAGCCCGATCTTCGGCAAACTCACCCACGAACAATGGGTGCAGGTACACTGCCGGCACGCGGAACTGCACTTTAGCTTCATGAAGCCGGTCACCCAGAAAGATGAGCAAAGCCACACCCAAGCCAACGGAAACAACGTGCGACACGCGTCGGCGACTGCTTGACGCCGCGGTCGCCATCTTCGCCGAGCGCGGGTTCCGCAGGACCACCGTGCGCGCGATCTGTGACGCCGCCGACGCCAACGTCGCGGCGGTGAACTATCACTTCGGCAACAAGGCCAAGCTGTACGACGCGGCGTTCGATCACGCCCGACTACGCTCCAATGAAACCAACCCGTTCGTAAAGATGGACGCCGGCCGAGACTTTCATGCCGACAAGCCGCCCGAGCGAAGGCTGTACCTCTTTATCCGCACGATGCTCGAACATCAATTCCGAAACGGTGATCTGACCGACCTGACCCGGCTGATGTCCCACGAGATGATGCAGCCCACCGCGGCGCTGGACCGGCTGATCGAGGTGTCGGTCCGACGGGTCTACGGCGGTCTTATCCAGATCATCCTCGACCTGATGCCCCAAGGCACCACAGAAAAGCAGGCACGCCGATACGCCATGAGCGTCAGCGCCCAGTGCCACTTCCACCACCTGGCCCTGCCGATGATCCAGCGCCTCGAACCCAAGCAGCGCTACACGCCCAAGGCCCTGGACGACCTGGCCGACCACATCCACCGCTCCACCCTCGCGGCCCTGTGATACACCAACGATCCCGTTTAGCGGGCGATCGCAGATCGCCGAGTTTGACCCTCTGGCCAACGCGCGGATCTACGATCCGCCGCTAAACGACAAGCCTCGATTCGATTTCGGCTATGCAATACGACTATCCGTGTTGTGATACTTCAAGGTTATTCGGTATCGAATCCATGGCACCGGCTTTCGCCACGCACATCGAGGCGGCCGTGGTGGCGGTTTTCAAGCACCGTTCGACGGGCTCACCCGATGCACGCCCTGCGAGGTAGTAGCCGATGAAGGTGTCACCGGCCGCGGTGGTATCGACAACGTCCGCGTGAATTGCCGGCTGGTGGATGGCCTCCTCGCCGCTGAAATAGATCGCGCCCTGATCGCCGAGCGTGACGATGACCTCGCCGCCGGTCATCTCGACGAGCCTGGGCAGCATCTCCCACGGATCTGTCTCATCGCAGAGCGCCTCGCCTTCGGTTTCGTTGACGATCAACAGCGAGACTTTGTCCAGCGGCCCATCGCGCACGGCGCTACTCATCGGCGCGGGGTTCAGGCACACCGGCAGGCCTTGCTTTGCGGCGGTCTCGATCAGGTATGGCCCGTCGTTGATCTCGTGTTGGATCAGTAGCAAATCGCCTTCGCCCAAGCTCCTAAGCGCCCGGTCGATCTGTTTGCGGTCGATCTTCTGGTTCGCCCCGCCGTGCAGGAGGATCGCATTTTCCCCGGCGTCGTCGACCTGGATCACGGCGTGGCCGGTCTTGACGTCGGGATCTACTTCGATCAGGGAGACATCAACGCCCGCGCGCTCAAGCTTTTCAAGCAGCCAGCGCCCGTCTTCACCTACCTTCCCGGCGTGTGAGACCTGAGCCCCCGCCCGCGCCAGCGCAACCGACTGGTTCGCGCCCTTGCCCCCGGCAAAGACCTCCAGCGACAGGCCGGCCACCGTCTCACCGGGCCGGGCGATGTGATCGACGCGGTGGACGTAGTCGATATTCAGCGAGCCGAAGTTAAGGATACGCATCACGCGGGCTCCCAGCCCCGGCTACCCATCGGCGATTGTACGGGAAGACTCAGGCCGCCGGACCGATCAATTAATCGAGAAGGCGAGAAGTTCGCAAAAAGCCATCGATGAACAAGATCGTGGGATAAGAGCTTGGGAGTATCAGTTGAAGACGCCAACCCGCCCACATGGCATTCTGCGACACACCCCGTCTTGCTTCGCGTATTGTTCGGTTTCGCGGCTACTCTGAGGCTTCCGCCGTTTCCGGCGGCGGGAATTTCTCTCGGAAGGATTTCATGCGGTAGCGTGAGACATGTTTGAGGATCAAGTCGTCCTCGTAGAAGCCGTCGGTTGTGTAGCTGCCGAGATCCAGGCACGCCTGCGCGGTCTTGATGGCCTGCCCGGCATCACCCGAGGCGATGTACACGATCAGTTCGTAGTAGGGGTCGCCGTCGTACTCGGTCGATTCCCTGGCCCGCTTCATCGCGTCGTCGAAGCGCTCGGCGCGGACCAGGCTTCGGATCAGCAGGTCGTCGTAGGCGTAAAGCGCTTCTTCGGTCCGGAACGCCTGACGGTAGGTGGTCAGGTATTGGGCGGCCATCCCGTGCGCGCCCTGCATCGAGTAGACGTAGGCCCTGCCGATCGTCGGGGTGTTCTGATCCCGAGACAGAAGCAGTTCATCCAGGGCCTTGGGGTCCTGCTGATTGATGTGGAACCACATAATCTGGTTAATGATCGCGTCATCACGTCCGATGCGGTCGCGGACGGTACGCCACCGGCCGGCCTTGTTCAGGCTGTCGACCCACTCGTAGCGAACCTCGTCGCGATGTTCCTGGGTCGTAGCGCGTGCAAAGGCGTGTTCGAAGTGGCCGTCGGCCGCGTCCCAGTCTTCATCAGTGGCGAGGCAGACACCGGCGTAGTAGTAGCCCCACGGATTGGCTGGGCTGCGTTCGATATGCGCCAGCGAGAGATCGTGCAACGCTTCGAGTTGGCCGTCCCAGTACATCTTCGAGGCCATCCCGAGGAACGCGGCGGTCGGATCGTCGGCCTCGTCGTAGGCCCGCCTGGCCTGGCCCGACAGCCGCATCGACGCCCAGTAAAGATCCAGGAAGGGCTGGCGCGCTTCCGGGTCCGTGATTTGACCAATCACTGGGCGCAGCCGGTCGGCTGACTCGGCGTAGCTCTGGTCGCTGTATTTCACCAGCGCGTCGTAGTAGGCCGTGTCCACGCTCGCCGGGTCGGCGCGGGTAAAGCCCAGCACCGCGGCGCGGAGGGCCGGGATATCATCGGCCTCGTAGAACGACTCGCCGATAAGTTCGAAGCTGTCCGCTTTGATCTCCAGCTTGACGATCAGGTCGGCGATCCGGGGCTTTTCGTCTTCGTTGAGCATGAGCCCGAACTCGGCTAGCGAATCAGAGGTGGGGCTGTCGTCGAGCAAACGTTCACCGGCCTGGACCGCCTCGCCGTGCCGACCCAGGCCGTTCAAAGCCAGCATCTGGAATAGATAGATATCCGCCTCGCCGCCCAACCGGTCCATATAGCGGTCGATATGATGCAAAGCCTGCTCGAACCGCTCGAGTCTGATGTGGATCGCGGCCGGCAGATAATCGAGCATGGGCATGTCTTTGTTGTATTCCTCGGCCCGCCGGATCGACTCCATCGCCTCGTCGAAATGCTCCTGACCCATCTGGGCGCTGGCCAACAACATCCACTTCACCGCACGGACGTCAGACGGCGCGCCGGTCAGGTCGGCCTTTTCCAGGATCGACTGTGCCTGCAGCCACTGCTCGGCTTTGAGCAGGCCGGCGACGCCGACGATCTCTTTGAGTCCGGTCGACCAGGAAGCGAGTTTAAGCTCGCTTGAGGAACTGATCATGCCCGCCATGAGGACGGATGAGCGTAGCGATACGCTCAGGTCTTCGATGTCATAGATCCGCCATGTATATCCGTCGTGGATCAACCACCACCGGGTCTTGATCGTATAGCCGGAGGCGTCATGCCTGCGCGTGTAGGCGATGGCCTCGCTGCTGTCGGGTATCAGCCGTATGTGCTGGACCAGGTGAGGGCTACCGGGCGCAAAGACCTCGCCCTTGGCGATACTCTGGACCATACCGATCCGCATCCCTTTGCCGAACTCATTACGCTCGGTGCGATTCTGCCCGACACTCACCCCGTGTGCGGCGATCTCGTCTATCAGCCTGCCGATGTCGATCCTGTCCGCCACTTGGCCGTGCTCGCCCGCGGTCATGAGCGTCGCGATCTCATCGAACATGCCCTGGACCTGCGCGGTCGCCTCGGCGAGGGCCTCGGTGTCGTCTTCCTCCGCTGACGGCTGCACCTCGATTTCGTACGCGGCGGCGAGGTCCTCTTCCTGCTGCGGGTTCGACCCGGCGCTGGTAGGTGTGGACGGCCCACGGTCACAGCCGATAAGAAATGTCAAACCAAAACCAATCAACCCGCATATGGCAAGCATGTCCCGGTGTTTCAACGTTGTCATCCTTAATTGATCT
>JAJDCU010000036.1 GCA_029260655.1 Phycisphaeraceae bacterium | reverse complement strand
TGGCCAAGTCGTTGAGGTTGATCACGTCCACGCCGCGCAGCGTGGCGACCTTGTTGAGGTTGAAGTCGTTGGTCATCACCCGGCCTCGGACCTGCAGGGCCAGCGAAATCAATTTCTGATCGACGACCGTGCCTTCCGCATCCGTATCGTCCATGACCACCTCGACGACATGGTTTTCCCGCAGCTTCTGGAGCATGTCCAGGCCACGGCGACCACGCGCCCGCTTGAGTTTGTCACTCGAGTCGGCGATCTGCTGTAACTCGTTGAGGACGAACTTGGGGACGATCAGCGTTCCCTGCATCACCTGGGTCTGGATGATGTCCAGGATACGCCCGTCGATGATCACCGAGGTGTCCAGGAGGATGGGCCGGCTGCCGCGGATCTCCTTGGCGAACTCTACATAGGGGATCACAAAGCGGAAGTCGTCCTTGGTCTGCAGCACCAGGGAGATGCCCATGTAGCAGGTGATCAGGCCGATGACCACCTTGACCCCGCGCAGCAGGTTCAGGAACGCCGCCCGCCCCGGGTCATTGTCTGGCGCTGTCAGCACGCCGATCAGGTCCACCACGAACGACAGGGCGAAGGCGGCGAGCAGCCCGGCGACCAGGCCCAGGAAGACCCCGGAGATCGCGGACAGCTTCTTGTGGCGGGTCGCCGCGTCGATGGTGATGATCGCCGCGCTGAGCCCGACCGTCACGCCCAGGATCAAAACAAACTTAGGAAAGTCAACGTTCGCGCCCCACTGGTTTGACAGCAGGTAAAGCGACGCGACAGCCGAGGCAAGGAGGATGAAAGCCCCACGCAGGATGTATAGAATCATAAATTGCGATCCTTATATAGATGTACGCACCCCGACGAGATATATTGCTAAAGCATACGCCCAAACACGCCAAAGGCCAAGGGATTTGCCAGCCTTATCCCCGGTGGTTATCGTTTCTCGTCCCTGATGGGTCGGCAGGTTGCTTAGGCGGCCCGCCGACAACCGTCGCGAGGACAGGCGGCCGGGCCCGGTGCAAGGGTAGGCTTGTGAACCGGGTCAGGCCTTGATCGGAGCAGCCCTAAGCGACGCCCGCCCGGTGCCGTCGGTGTCCTGGCCGTCTGTCCACGCGACGTCGTTTTTATAGACCACTTCTGCCAGGCGGCTTTTGAGGCTTTCGGCCCTGTTCGGACGGGGGTTGCAGTGGGTTCTTATGGAAAACAGCCGGCCCAGCCTCGTAGTGACCTGCCTCGAGATGCTGGCGGTTTTCGTCATCGCGCTGGCGGTCATGTCCCAGTTCATCAGCCCGACGCCCCACATCGATGAGTTTTTGCACGTCCTGTCGGCCCGGTCGCTGGTCGATGACGGGACGCTGATGATTAACGAGGGCGGCGGTCCGTACACACGGGCCAGGGCGTACACCTACGCGGTCGCGGCCTGCTACCGGTTGTTCGGCGAGAGCTGGGCGTCGGCGCGGCTGCCGTCGCTTCTCGCCGGGGCGCTGCTGGTCACGGCGGTGTTCGGCTGGCTTGGGCGCGTGGCGGGTCGACGGGCTGCGTGGATCGGCGCATTCCTGCTCGGGATGGCATCGGACGTGATCGGGTTCTCCTCGATGGTCCGGTTCTACATGCCCCACGCGCTGCTGGTCTGGCTGACGGCGGTGTGTGTGTACGCGATCGTGACAGGCAAACTGGCGCGCACGGGCCGGATCGTGGTAGGCGCGCTGGCACTGGTCTGCGGGCTTTTGGCGTGGCATCTTCAGACGACCACGGCGATCGCCGCGCTGGTGCTGACGCTCTGGGCGGGGTCCGAGTTCGTGGGGCTACTGGTACGGTGCGACCGGGAGCAGCGCCGACGGGCCGTCGTGTGGCTGGTGCTGGTCATAACGGCAGGCGTCCCGGCCGTCTGGCTGGGCCTTGAGTTCAGCGGCGCGCTGTCGCAGATGGTCGAGAAATTTCAGACACCACGGCTGTGGTCGATACCGCAGCGCGGCGAGGTCGCCTACTACCACCGTTTTTTCGGCGACTCGTACCCGCTTCTATGGACGGGGTTCATCTTTGCGGCGGTGGCGGCGCTGGCGACAAGGAGGCGACCGGCCTGGTTCTGTCTGGTCGTATTTGTAGCCGCGTTGATCATCCATTCGTTGATGCCCTTCAAGAACATGCGGTACCTGGCATACGCCTGGCCTTTCTTCTTTGCCTTGTGGGCGATCGCGCTGGACGGGCTGCTTTTGTGGTTGCACACCTCGGCGAGGTCGGTGCTCGGGCAGGTGTTCGGCGAGCCCTTTGCGTTACGCCGGTGGGTCGGCCATGCGGTGTGGGCGTTCCTGGTGTTCGGGCTGCTATGCGCCGCGTGGGTCAGTCCCGAGTACAAGCTGTCACGGAAGATGCTTACCGGTCAGGCGTTTGGGCCGTACGCCCGGGAGGACTGGACGACTGCCGCCAAGACGCTCGAGTCGATCGCCCGGGAGACACGGTTCGTCGTCTGCTCGGAACCCCCCAAGGCGGTCTACTACCTTGGGCGACTCGACGTGGAACTCAGCGTCAGCCAGGCCGCCGGCCGGGATGAGTTCACGGACCATAGAATTACGGGCAGGCCGGTCATTACCACGGCCGAGTCGGTTCAACGCCTCATCCAGGAGCACCCATCAGGGCTGATCGTGATCGAGGCGGACCACTTCGGCGCCCGGTGGTTCGTCCCCACCGAGACGGCTTTATACATCCAGAACCACACACAGCCGATAGAACTTCCACAAGCCACGGGCGTCAAGGCCTTCCGCTGGGGCCCAGTGGGCCAGACACTCTCGGACCCAGAAACGCCGTGACATGATGGAGACTCGATGTCGGACACGACGAAACTCTTTGTGTGCTACGTGCCCGGGCTTGACCGTCGGCGCGTGGGGCTGGAGCACACGCCCTATGTCCACGGCCTGCTGCAAGACTATCCATCCTGCCGCATGCGGACCATCCCCAGCACCGAGCTGACCCCCACGCTCTTGACCGGGGTCGGGCCGCACAAGAACCTGATCTGGCAGGTCAGCCTCAAAGACGACGCGCCGCTGTCGGCGATGAGCAAGTTCCTGAACCTCCTGCCCGACAGCGTCACCACAACCGCTCAGTGCTTCATGCACCTGATCGACAGCAGCAACGACCTGCCCGCCGTGCCCTGGCGGCGTCGACGCCAGTTCAATCAACACCGGATGAAGTACACACGAAGGGAGACCGACCCCAAGTGCCTGGACGAGATCGGCGGCCACACATCGATCCTCCACGAGCTGGGGCCCAAGGACGCCGGTTACGTCTTCTGCAAGCACTTCATTGATATGGAAAAAGGACTGAGTATCTTCCCACGCGCGGGTAAGCGGCTGGACTTCGTCGAGTTTTACGGGTTCGACCTGTACTCGCACTGGCACCTGGACCAGATGGACAAGACCACGGAGAAGCTCCGCTACGTCGACGGCTTCATTGAACGGCTGCACGCGCGCTGCCGGGAGGTCGGGGTGACGATGATGCTGTTGGTCGACCACGGCCAGGAGCCGATCCGTTCGTCGGTCAATATCAAGAGGCTGCTCAAGCATAGCGGCGTCCCCCGTGATGAGTACGTCTACTTCGCGGAGGTCTCCGCCGTGCGCTTCTGGTTCAAGACCGAGCGCGCCCGCATCGCGATTACCCGACTGCTCGAAGGCCTCGAGCACACCTCCGTGCATACGCACCGGCAGATGCACGAGTACGGGATATGCTTCGATCACCCGCGCCACGGTGAACTCTACTGCTTCGCGGACCACGGGCACACATTCTTCCCGCACGACTTCTACAACCCCCTGGCGAACCTCTTCCTGGGGCTCACAGACCGGCTGCTGCGGCCACGGTTGCGTAGCGCCCGCCACCGCGGAAACCACGGCCACCTGCCTGACCACCCCTCCGAGGAGGGGTACCTCGTGATGGGCGAGAAGGGGTATGACGTGACGGACGAACCGATGCTGCTTACCGACTTCGCGTCGACCGTCATGTCGCTGCTGGGCGAACGGCCCGCCGAGCATATGACCGGCCGGGCCGTGTTCATCCCAAACAATCGGGCGGTCGACGTCTCCGCCGCGGGGGCGTGACGAGCCATGCCTAAGGCGCCGACGCAGACCGACGCCGGACCGGCTAGACGAAAGCCGCTGTGGGGCAGGCTCTTGCGCGTCGTGATCGGTCTGGCGGTCCTGGCGGTGCTGTTCTACAAGGTCCCGATCACCGATGTGTGGGACACAATCACGACCGCACGTTGGTCTCTCGTGCTGGGCGCTGCGGCCCTGGCTCTCCTGATGCAATGGTCCACCGCAGACCGACTCAGGCGGCTCTGTAACGCGCACGGGCACGGCTGGGGTACCGGGCAGATCTTCCAGATCAACCTCGCGACCCGCTTCTACGGATTGTTCCTGCCCGGCGGCAATTTCACGGGCATCGCCATACGCTTCTACAAACTCTCCGGCGATCATAAGCATTACTTGGGCACCGCCGTGGCCTTGTTCTACGACCGCATCGCCGCAACCGTGTCACTGTGCGCGCTGGGCGCGGTGTTCTGGATGCTGGAGCGCCCCGACGGGTCATGGCAGGCGCTTGTTGCGATCCTCTCAGCCTTGCTCGTCATGGTCTTGGCGCTGGTGATCCTGTTCGACCGGTCGCCCGGCCCGGTTGTTTCGAAACTACGCGGCATGGTCGGCAAACTCGGCGGGGTCAGGCTGAACACACTGCGCCAGGCCGTCCGAGACTCTCGCCAACTCTCAGGTCGGCAAACCTTCCTGGTCTACACCCTCTCGGTCGCGGCCCACCTGATGGGCGTGGCCGGCTGGTACCTGCTGAGCCAGTCGCTTGGGTTGGAGCTGTCGTTAGTCTCGATCGGGTGGATACGATCCGCGATGATCCTGGCGACGATGATCCCGATCAGCGTGGCGGGGCTGGGTCTGCGCGAGGGGGCGGCACTGCTGCTGTTGACGACCTACCCCGGGATAGAGAACGAAGACGCTCTGGCGTTCTCGCTTCTTGTCTTCGCTGTCACGACCCTGCTCATCGGCCTGGCCGGCGGCCTGATCGAGGCGAAGCGGCTGGTTATGGATAACGACAAATAATGATCCGCCGGAGTGACGGTATCCGCGGATTGCGCAGATGGGGAGTCGTACGTTTGCTCGCCGGTTCTTAGTCTGCGTCATCTGCGCAATTTGTGGACACCTACCCCTCCGCGGTTTTCTCTGCGGCCTCGGCGCCTCTGTGGTGAAACCGTTCTTTTTCGGAATCTCTTTTGCTTCCGATACGAACCGGCCTTGTTGGCGGCTCGTATTATCTCTGGCATGTCTTCGTCCAGAGCACCCATCACTGAAATCGCCCCAATCGTCGACGGGCGGATTGCGGGAGACCTGGTGTGCGCCGAGTGCGGGTACAACCTGCGGACGCTTGCGCTATCGGCGAGTTGTCCGGAGTGCGGGATGCTGGTGGTGGTGTCGGCCCGGGGTGACCGGTTGGCCAGCGCGCCGGCGGATTGGCTTGGCGGGCTTTGGCGGGGGGCGTGGTGGCTGCGTGCGTCGGTGTTCGTGGCTCTGCCGATCGTATATGTGGGTGTGTGTGTGTCGGCTTACGGGTTTTGGTTATTGACGCGGGCGCAGCCGGGTCGGGTGGAGCCGGCGTTAGATCGGGGCTACCGGGTCGGGGCGCGGGTTGGGACGATGGTTGGGGCGGCGATGCTGTTGCTGCTGCTGTTGGGCGCGGTGGCGGCGGTGTTGTTTGGCGAGCAGAAGCTGTTTGGGAGCTGGGATATTAAATGGCAACCCGGCGGGGCGGGGGCGCCGGGGATACCGGGGGTGCCGGCGTTTGATGTGCTGTTTCTTTTCGCGCACGCGATGTATCTGCTGGGGCTACTGTCGGCCTGGCGGTATCTTCGGATCGTGGCGCAGCGCGCAGGAGACAGGTTGTTGACGGACGCCTGGCGCAGGCTCGAGCGGTGTTGGGTCTTGGCGCTGGTTGTGTTGGTGGGGATGTTCGGTGTGTTCTTTGGGTTGGTCTCTCTGGGCTGGGTAGCCGGGAGGTGGGAGACGGTTTGGCTGCCGATGGCGGGGGCGCTGGGGTGGGCGGGGGTGCTGCTTTGGCTGTGGGCGGCGACCTGGCGAGTGGTCCGGCGGCAATGGGGCGTCATGGATGAACTGATGGGGGCGACGGGGCGGATTGATCATCGATAGGCCTCGTTCATGGGGTGGTTATTGGAGGTGTGGGTGCTGGCGTGGGTTGCCCGCTGGCACAGCCAGGCGGCCGCGGCTAAACGGGCGCCGGCCATGGCTAGGCAGGTGCCGGGCTGAGGCGGCTGAGTACCTGGCGGGACGGGGATAACTGGCGGGTGTGATAATCTATGGTTGTAGACGGAGATAGCGAGGGCTACAATCCGGCAATGAAGCGATCAGGTCGATGGATTGGGTCGGGTCTGGCGCTGGCGGCGCTGCTGCTGGCGGGGGGGTGTCAGAAGGCGTTATTCGTTGATGGGACACCGCGAACGCCCTTCGAGCGTTACCAGTCGCTGCGCGGGGAGTATCGTCCGCCCAGACAGACAACGCCTTTGGGGGAGGATCGGCCGGCGCTTCGGCAAAGGCTCGCGCCATTGGAACAACGCTGATAACCGGACTTTTTGTGGGTTATCACACTAAAATGGGCTTGAAATTCAAAGAACGTTAGGTGTACGGCCGAATATAATGTAGATTTAGTATTGGCAAGGTAAACACCTTTTAAGTGATGGGAAGCCGTTGGTTCCGGATCGTCGAACAATGCTGGTGCTGGGGGCTCTGGTCGTCGCGATGACGGTGACCAGCGGTATGCTCATGGTCCTGGAGCCTGGCCCGATCGCGTCAGGGGCCGGGGTCGCCTTGCAGTCGATTGATGTTGCCAGCCAGTCTCAGGACACGCTTGTCCAGACCGATGTCGAGCAGGCCCGTTGGGGCTCGATCGTGATCCACGACAGCCGAACCCCCCAGGGGTCGGCCATGACCCTGGACCACGTTCACCGCCAGCTCGGACGGGGGGGCTTGGGCTACCACTTCGTGATCGACAACGGCCCGGGTGCCGACGACGGCAAGATCGAGGTCGGGTCACGCTGGTCGGGGCAGACCCCCGGCAGCTTCTTTGACCACCAGGCCGAGCCCTGGCCCGACGCCATCGGCATCTGCCTGATCGGCGACGGTGAAAGAGGCCGATTCACCGAGGCCCAGCTCGGTCAACTCGTCCGCCTGGTCCAGCAGCTTCAACAGCGTCACGGGATCACCAAGGAGAGCGTTTTCGCTCAAATCGGGTCCCAGACCGCCACAACCAGCTTCCCCGACGCTTGGTTCCGTCAGCAGTTGCTGAACTGATCCACCTGTAGCACCCTCCATCCCCACGGCACGGTCCGCCGAGACCGCCGGCGGGATGCCTATGACCGCACTTATGCCCCTGTCGGCCGGGATGCCGGCTTAATCGTGCGGACAGTCAATTGCGGGGTTTCGGGGTCAATATTGAGCGCTCTAGTGCGTTACACCTGCCATGGGCCGGCGGTGTCTGCGACTACAACCCGGCAGGGGGCAGGGGGCAGGGGCAGGGGGCAGGGTCAGGCCCCTCAAAGCGATGAGGTTAGGCGAATAAAGGCCCGGGAGATCAAGTTTTCCCATGTGTGGGACGATTAAAACCGGGCTGGCCGTTGTGTGATGGGTGGCCGTCGTATACAGTAGGGACATAGTTTTATTCGGTTATTCGGACAATCTGGCGGGGGATATAGGGCGTTGTGACGGTTTGCGCATACTTTTTTTAGGTGCATCCCGTTTCATCCTGCCCGTGCGATGTTATGGCCGAGTTCAGTGAAATCCTCGGGTACGAAGTCCTTGCAACGCTTGGTGTTGGGGCGCGGAGCACCATCTATGCCGTCAAAGACGGCAAGAGCCAGCTCTTTGCGCTCAAGCGCGTGGTCAAGAGTTCGCCCAGCGACCAGCGATTCGTCGACCAGGCGATCTCCGAGCACGAGGTCGCCCAGAAGTTCGATCACCCCACCCTCCGTAAAAGCATCAAGCTGATCCGTCAGCGCAACTTCATCCGCACCAGCGAGATCCTTGTGCTGATGGAGATGGTCGACGGCGCGACCCTGGAGAAGCACCAGCCCGAGAACCTGGGGGCCTTGTGCCAGCTCTGCCGAGAGGTTGCCCAGGGCCTGGGCGTGATGCATAAGGGCGGGTACGTCCACGCCGACATCAAGCCCAACAACATCATGATCACAGACAAGGGGCACATCAAGATCATCGACTTCGGCCAGAGCTGCCCGATCGGGACGGTCAAGGAACGGATCCAGGGCACGCCCGATTACATCGCCCCCGAGCAAGTGCAGCGCCGCAGCATCACGCCGCAGACCGATGTCTTTAACCTGGGCGCGACGATGTACTGGCTGTTGACCAGCAAGCACGTGCCGACCCTGATCCCCAAAGGTTCCGCCGGGATCAGCTTGCGAACCGAGGACACCTGCAAAACCCCGATCGAAGTGAACGAGCTGGTGCCCCCGGCCCTGTCCAGCCTGGTCATGGACTGCATCCAGACCGACGCGCCCAAACGCCCGGACACGATGGTCCAGGTCGCGGATCGGTTGGAGATCGCCGCACGCCAGTTCGAGCGACGCGACCAGAACGGCAACAACGGCGGACAAAACGGTGAGCCTAAAGGCGACGCCAAGGATGGTGCCAAAGGTGGTGCTAACAACGGCGTCAAAGGTGGCTCCGACGGCGCCGCGAAACGCAACGCCAGCTAGGTCTTGCCGGCATCGTGCGAAACCAGGCCGAGTTGCCGGCGTTAAATAACGGTTGGTCAAACCGGGGTTGGTCCAACAGGCCAAAGATCGGCGATCGCCCGCTAAGCAGACCCGCGGTCCCATAGGCCTTGCTCCCCGGCTGTGTCCACATAGCCCGACGCGGACGACAAGAACCCTCAACCGAACGAACCGATACCGGCCGGGGTGTTGAGATACCCGGCAAAGTCTTGCGAGACAGGCGCCGAAATGGCAAGGGCACTCTCATTCCTCATCGTGCTTGTGTTGCTGGCAGGCGACGCCAGGGCGGTGACCGAAGCGCAAGTCGGCGACGCCATCGACCGGATGCAAACCTACCTCCTTGGCCGGCAGGACCCGGACACCGGGGGCTGGGACGATCAATACGCAAGCAGCAGATACCACCGCGGCGGCGAGTCGGCGCTGGTGATGTTCGCACTCTTACAAAGCGGCCTCAGCGCCCAGGACCCGCAGATGCAGCGCGGCATCCGGTTCCTTGAAGACGTCCCAATGAACGGGACCTACGCCATCGCACTACGGTCACACTGCTGGGCTGCGCTTCCCAACGGGTACCGGCCCAGGCTGACGCGCGATGCACGCTGGCTTTTGAAAGCCCAGCAAAACGGGCTGTTTAACTACGGCCCACGCAACGGGCCCCGGTTCGATCACTCCGTCACGCAGTATGGCCTGCTGGGTCTGTGGGAGTCCGCCAAACGCCGTGGCCCGACGGCCAGCGGGGTCTGGCGCAACACCATCAAGCATTTCACCGAGGTCCAGAACCCCGACGGGGGGTGGGGCTACACGCGGGGGGATCAGTCTTCGCCAGCCATGACCGCCGCCGGACTGACCGCCTTGCTCATCGCTCAGGAGCGGCTGTACCTGAGCATGCACCGGCCCCCGCAGAAGGTCAGCGAGGCGATCGAGGCCGGGATCCTTTGGCTCGACGCCTTCGCCGAATCAGGCGGCAACATCTCAAGCGGCAGCCGGGCGATGTACTACCTCGCCTCGCTCGAACGGGTTGCCCTCGCCAGCGGGATCAAAACCTTCAGCGGGAAGGATTGGTTCGACCAGGGGGCCCGGCAGATCCTACAAGAAGAAGCAGGCTCCGGCTCGGTAAACAACAACGTCGTCGATACCGCGTTCGCACTGCTGTTTCTTTCACGCGGGCGCGTCCCGGTTTGGATCAACAAGCTGCGCCTGACAGGGCAACAATGGAACAACCGCCCCAACGACCTGAACATCCTCACCCGTAAGATGAGCGATCAGTTGGAGCAGGAACTGAACTGGCAGGTCGTGGCCGTCCAGGACGACCTGGGTGTTTGGCTCAACGCGCCGGTGGCCTACCTGGCGTCGGACAGGCCGGTGCATCTTAGCGCCAAAGCGATGGCGAACCTCGAGGCCTACCTCGATCTGGGCGGCGTGCTTGTGGCGACACCCGATAGCGATCCCCAGCCGTTTGTCGACTCGGTGATCCAACTCGCCCACAGGCTCTACCCGGCATACCGTTTCGAGCGCATCGGCCCGGACCACCCGCTGCTGGGGCTGGTCTACCCCGTGGGACTTCCTGAGAACAAACGGCCGTGGGTCTTGTCCAACGGCGTCCGTGACTTGATCGTCCTGGCGCCAAGCGATTGGGGGATGTCCCTGCAATCCGGCAAGCTCGAACACCGGGTCGGCGCCCGGCGGATCATGACCAACCTCCACGCACTGATCACCGACCTCGGCAGGGTCGACGACCGCCTGACCTTCCCGTTCGTGCAGCGCCGTGACGCCGAGCCGGTTGGCAAGCTCATCGTCCTGCGTCACACCGAGCCCGGTAAGCCACCGGTGGAACCGCTGGCATGGGCGCCGCTGCGCAACCGGTTCTTTAACCGCACGCGCCTGGAGCTGGAGATACACGACCGTTCGATTGAAAACGTCAACGGGTCGGGCGCTTCGCTGGTCTATCTCGGCGGTGTCGGGGAGGGACGGCTCACCCCCGCGCAGGTCCGGGCGCTGGCCGATTTCGTCGGCAGCGGCGGCACGGTCCTGGTCGAGTCCGTCGGTGGCTTAAGCGATTACGCCGAGCAGGTCATCCGCCAACTCGAGGCGGTATTCAATACCCAGGCCGCACCCATCGGGTCGGACAGCCCGATCCTCACAGGTGTAGGGTTGACCGGGGGGTTTGACGACCGTGAGGCCGGCTACCGACGCTTCAGTGTCCTGAACATGGGGCTGGTCAACACGCCGCGTCTGACCGCGATCGAGGTCGGGGGCCGGGCGGCTGTGATCGCATCGCACGAAGACCTTTCGTTGGGTGTCCTCGGCGACCGCAGGTGGGGGGTCAACGGCTACGACGTCGATTCGGCGCGGAGCCTGCTGACGAACATCCTCCTCTACGCCGCACAGTCTTTGCCGGTGAAGCCGTTTGAAAAGCAGCCTGTTCTAGAACATGGACAAGCCGGCCAGTAGTACTTCGGACCATTGGGGCCCGGCGGTATGATGAACCGGTGGCAGTGGATAACCTCACATCTGATCCCGCCGATCCGCGCGTCCTTGACCGGCAGGCAGCGCCCCCGGGACCGATGACCACCCTGGCCGGTGCGCTCATGCTCGGGATCCTGGCTGGCAGCGCGGCGCCTTGGCTGTGGGCCTGGCTGGCGGCGGCGGCGCTTTGCTTAGGCGTCACCCTGTGGATGTTTGCCCGGGCCCGACAAAGGGGTGTGCGGACGTGGGGAACCTTGTGCTTGTTTGCATGGGGCGCTTCATGGCTGATCGTCCATACCCAGCACACCCCCGGGGATGATCTCTCAGCCTACATCGGCCGTGAGTCGCAACTGGCGCACGTCGTCGGCGAGGTGATCGGGCCGGCATCGACAGGCGACCCGGCGCGCGGCGCGTTTGCAAAGTTCAGTTACGAAAGTCCCGGCACACGCTTTGACCTGCGGGTTCAGTCTGTCCAGGTGAAAGGCCAAAGCGTCCCGGCTTCCGGTGATCTGCTGGTGCGGATCGACCAGGCAGACCACCGCCCCCAGCCCGGGCAGTTAATCCAGGCGACCGGCTGGCTGGGCGCGATCTCCGGGCCACGCAACGCCGGGGAGTTTGACTACCAAACGTACATGAACCGAAAAGGCATCGTCGGCCGGCTGACACTCAAACACCGCGACAACTGGCAACCCGTCAGCGACGTAAGCCCGATGCCGAGTCTTCTGCGATCGTTGCGCTCGTTGCGCAGTTGGTGCGCGGACCGGGCGGTTGGGTCGCTTCGCCTTGGGATGCACAACGACAGCCCGGCGCTTGGCCTGCTCGAAACGATGCTGCTTGGGCGCAAGGACCGGTCCACCGGCCAGGTCCGCCGGGCGTTCAGGGAAGTGGGCCTGGCGCATCTATTATCGATCAGCGGCGCGCACCTGGGGATCCTGCTTGGGCTGGTCTGGCTGGCGGCGCGGCTGTTCGTGTCGTATCCGCCGCGCGCCGCGCTGATCGTGCTGGTGGTGCTGGCGCTATACATGCTGGCCGTGCCTTGGCGCGTGCCGATCGTGCGGTCGGCGATCATGGCCGGGCTTTTTTGCGGCGCGTATGCGTCCGGTAGACAGGTGCGTCCGACCCAGGTGCTTTCGTTCGCGGCCTTTGTCGTTCTGCTGTGGCGGCCAAGCGACTTGTTCTCGCCGGGGTTTCAACTCAGCTTCGCCGCGGTCGCGGGCTTGCTCGTGTTTGTCCGCCAGGTGTCGGACTGGCTCTGGCCCCCGCCGCCGGTGATGACCGGGCACGCCGGCGTCGGCTGGGTGGTCGGCCGATGGTGCGCCGACTACCTGGCGGTCAGCATCGTCGCGTTCGCCGTGGTCTTCCCGCTGGTGGCTTACCACTTTCAGATGGTCAACCCGTTGTCGGTGCTGCTATCGGTGATGGCGCTGCCGGTACTCACCGCGCTACTTGGGGTGGGCTACTTCAAGATCCTTATTGGCCTGGCGCTGCCCAGCGCCTCACTGGTGCTCAGCGGGCCGTTGGCATGGGTCGCCGACACGATGCTGGGCCTGGTCGAGCGAGCGGGGGATTGGCCGGGGGCTTCGATCGAGTTGGTGCGTGCGCCAACGATTGCCTGGGTTGTGGCGGCGGTGTCGGTTGTGGTCGCGGTGCTGTCGGGCGTTTTTGCCGAGCGACGCCGGGCGCTAGCCGCCGTGGCGATGGTGCTGGTCATGTGGACGCTCATCGCACAAGCCAGGCCGACAGACGGATGGTTGGGGACGCCGCAACCCCAAGTCTTCGCGGCGGTGCTGACCATGTTCGCTGTTGGGGATGGCTCGTGCTACCTGCTACAACTGCCCGGGCACACGCTGATGTTCGACTGCGGCTCCCAGCAATACTTTGACGTCACACACGCCAGCATCATGCCCACGCTGAAGATCATGGGCGTGACCCGCATCGACACGCTGATCCTCTCGCACGCCGACCTCGACCACTTCGGCGGGAGCCTGGACCTGGTAGACAGCATCCCCGTCGGCCGGGTGTTCGTCCCCCCGCAATTGCTCGATGAAGCCAGTCAGGATCCCGGTTCCTCCACCGCGTTCCTGGTCGACGGGCTCACACAGCGCGGCCTGCCGCCAAAGCCGATCACGCGCGGTTGGTCACAGTTGATTGGGGGAGCCGATCTGCAAACCCTCTGGCCGACCGCCGACTTCACCTCGCACCGCGCCAACGACACCTCGGTCGTGTTAAGCATCCACGTCGCCGGCCGACGGATTCTCCTCAACGGCGATATCCAGGACGAGGCGATCGGCCACCTGATGGAACTGGAAGACCTGTCCGCCGACATCACCGACCTGCCGCACCACGGCGGGATCGTCGACGCATCCCCCGCCTGGCTCAGCGCTGTCGCCCCGTCCGTCGTGCTGCAATCCTGCGGCCGAACCCGCCTCTACCAGGACCGCTGGCCGGGGATTATGCAGGGCATGGATGTCACACGCCTGATCACCGCACGCGATGGGATGTCGCAGGTGCGGATTGGAAGTGATGGGAATAGCGCCATATGGACACTGGAGGAAGTTGATTCCACCATGCAGCGTTAGGATTCAAACTTTGTATTCAGCTTCCCCCCACATAGATTGCGGCGACCTTTTGCGAGGCGTCAATATAAGCGTATATGTAGTTACTAGAGAATGATCTCTCCCCGATCACCATCACACGGCCAGTCAACGGATGGACGGGATAAGTCCATCCGAGTTGTTCCCAGAAGGCGTTCTTCTTGAGGTCGTCTGCCGTCAGTAGTGACTTGATGGGGCCGTCTTGCACCCAATCCAGTGTCCATGTTGGACCATCTGTGGTCTGCTCTGCCACACCAACCAGGAATAAATCTGGCGAGTCGATCATCTGCAGCAATTTGGATTCAGGGTCCCCGATTGCGATGCCGCGGTAGCTATCCCGTAAGTCGTTTGCGTCGGGCCGCGCCGGAAGAAAAAGAAGCATTAGAAGGATCACATTTGAGGTGATCAATAATGTGATGATTGTCCGCCTACGCATATGTATCTCTCCAAGAGAGGATTCACGCGCTATACATCGTGTCTGCCCCGGCGTACTGGGTGACGCCGCGGTCGGCGGTGCGTAGGAATTGGGCGAGCTCGGCGCACAGTGGGTCGTCGCTGAGGTTGTGTTCGATCTGTTCGGCGGCCTTGGGTGTGGTCAGGCCGGATTTGTAGAGCAGGTCGAAGGCCTGTTGCAGGGGTTTGATATTCTCGCGGTAGCCGTTGCGTCTTAGGCCGATGACGTTCAGCGAGCCGACGCGCTTGGTGTGATGGACGATGCAGAAGGGTGGCAGGTCCTTGGTGATGCCCTCGTTGCCCGAGAGCATGGAGAGCCTGCCGACGCGGCAGAACTGCTGGACGCCCGCGCCGCCTGCGAGGATGACCTTGTCGGCGACCTGGACGTGTCCGGCGATGACGGCGCTGTTGGCGAAGATACATTCGTTGCCGATTTTGCAGTCGTGTGCGACGTGGGCGTTGGCCATGAGGTAGTTGTCGTGGCCGAGGGTGGTCGGGTGTTCGCCGGTGGCGCGGTGCACGGTGACGGATTCGCGGAGGATGTTGCGGTCGCCGATGACGGTGCCGACCCCTTCGAAGTCGTGGCCGTACTTTCTGTCCTGGGGGTCGAACCCGATGCATGCGAAGGGGTAGACAGCGTTGTCCTGACCGAGGGTCAGCGGCCCCTTGAGGCAGGCGTGGGAGACCAGACGGCAGCCCGGGCCGATCGTGACCCGGCCCTCGATGATGCAGTAGGGGCCAACGGAGACGTCGTCGGCCAGGTCGGCCTTGGGATCGACAAAAGCGGTGGGGTGGATCGTGGGCAAGGTCGCATATTCCGGGTTCGGGGCCTGGGGGCCGGGTTCGCGTGCTGGGCGGATGTCGGGCCTGGCCGCAGAGCCCGGTATGATAAGGCATCGACGGGTCTTGCCATAATGGGCCGTAGTGCCATTGCAAGGGAGATGTCATTGACCGGATCAGGCGATCAGAGCAACCCGGCCACGCTCGTGGTCAACGACCTTGGACGGATGGGTTACGTCAGGGCCCTTGAGCTACAGCGCAGTGTGAATCGGGCCGTCTCTCAAGGCCAAGCCGACGCGACGCTGCTGCTGGTCGAGCACGACCCGGTCGTCACGGTCAGCCACCGAACCGGCACATGGGACCACCTGCTGGCGACGCCGGCACAACTGGACGAGTTGGGTATCGACGTGCAGATCACCGACCGCGGCGGGGACGTGACCTACCACGGCCCGGGGCAGTTGGTGGCGTACCCGATCCTCAAGCTCAACCCGTTGGGGCTGAACCTGGGCAGCTACATGCGTCTGCTCGAGCAGGTGGTGATCGATCTGCTGCAAGACCTGGGTGTGGCGGGCGTGCGCGACCCCGACGCGACCGGGGTGTGGGTTCAGCGGTCCGACCATGGGCTGGAACCGGGGCTGGCGAAGCTATGCTCTCTGGGCGTGCGTGTCCGTAAGAACACCACCATGCACGGCCTGGCGTTGAATGTCACAACCGACCTGACGCATTTCAAGACAATCGACCCCTGTGGCCTTGGCGGCCGGCCTGTGACGAGCCTTTGTGAACTGCTGGGCGAGGCCACGCCGATGATGGACAGGGTGAAAACGGGGTTGGTGAAGCAGATGGGCCGGGTGGTTGAAACAGCTTGGGTGGGTCACCGTGATGGATGACAGGCAAAAGACAGGCAGGGTCCGGTGGTGGTGGATCACGCTGGCGGCGGGGTCGGCGGCGCTATTCGTTTCGGCATTGGCTTACCAGTCGGCGGTCTGGGGCGATGCGCGGGGTGACGGCGACCTGCTTGGGCCGATGCAGCCGTACTGGGCGGTGTATGCCCTGTCGTGGCTGACGCTTGGGCTCTTGCTGTATCAGGCGGCGGGTCAAACCTGGAAACAGTCGGGCCGTTGCGCGGTGTGGATCGTGCTGCTGGTTGCGTTGACGGCGCGGCTGGCGGTGGTGGTGACGACCCAGCCCGTGCTCAGCGATGATATCTGGCGGTACATCCACGACGGCGCAACCGTCGCCCGCGGCGGCAACCCGTATGTCCATGCGCCGGGGGACCTGGGCCCGGAAGACGCGCCCGTGCCCCAGGTTCTCGATCGGATCAACAACGCGCAGATGGTGACGATCTATCAGCCGATGAGCCAGTGGACGTTTTCGGTGCTTGACCGTGTGTGGTCGGCGAGCCCGGCGTGGGTGCAGCGCTGGGACCCGGATCACGACAAGGTATTTCGGCTTGGCTTTTCGCTGCTGGACGTTGTGTTGGTGGTGATCCTGCTTTGGCAACTGCGGTGGATGGGGCGCAGCGCCTGGTGGGCGGCGGTGTATGGCTGGCACCCCCTGGCGATCAGCGAGACCGCCGGGACAGGGCATCAGGACGTGCTGGGGATCGTGCTGTTGGTTTTGGCGCTGGCGCTTTCGACCCGGATCGACAAGGATCAATACACCGCCCGCAGCAGATGGTTTTTCACCCTGGCGGCCGGGGCGGCGTTTGGGCTGGCGGTGGCGGTGAAGCCGATCGCCGCGCCGATCGCGCTGGCGCTGGCGTGGCATCTAAAACGATACCAGGGCCGGGTTGTCGCGGCGGCCGGCGCGTCGTTGTTGGCCGCCGCGGTGGTCTACCTGCCATTTATGATGATGGACGGCGGGCTGACGGGCATGATGGACACGGCCAGGACCTTCGTCGATAAGTGGGCGTTTAACGGTTCGGCTTACGTCTTCGCTTCGCAGTGGATCGCCAGCAAACCCACGGTCGACACCATGGCCGGGATTTTGCTTGTGGTCATCTTACTCGTCACAGCGAAGAAGCCGGGCGACGCGGCGCGGTCGGCCGGGGCGTTCCTGCTCGCGTCACTGCTGCTATCCAGCACCGTCCACCCCTGGTACCTGCTGTGGGCTTTGGCGCTGCTGCCTTTGTGGTTCAGCCTGCCGATGTGGGTGTTCAGCCTGACCATCGCCGCGTCCTATTTTGCGCACATCAACCCCGAGGGGTACCAAGTCCCCTCATCGATCGTGATCGGTGAATACGCCCCTGTCTACGCGCTGCTGGCGTGGTCGGCGCTGCTGAGTCTGCGACGAGGGGCGTCTAAAACACCCTGATCAACGAGCTCTTCTGTTCGCCGATGTCTTTGCCGGCTTCTTTTTGCAATAGCGTGACACCGTTGCCGAGGTTGAAGGGGAAAGTCTGTTGTAGCTCGCGGATCTGTGGTGCGTAGGTGTCAACCGTCCCGGCGTTGACGAAGGCCTGGTCGTAGTCGAACACGCCGACGGCGATGATCGAGCGGTAGGGGCCGTGGTAGTAGTACGCTTCGTGCCCGTCTTCGCGCAATGAGCGGACGGCCTGTTCGGCTGCTTCGCGGAAGCCGCCGCCGAAGTTCTGGTCGTAGAACCCGATCTGTAGTGAGTAGTAGCCGATGAACTGCCTAAGGTCGAACGGGTCGGCGATCGCCCGGCTGCCGCCGACCAGCGGGACCAACTGGCTTTGAGCGAACGGCTTGACGCCTTCGATTTCGATCTGCTGCACCTTCGCCAGCGCGTCCGGGATTGCCGGGTCCGACGCCCGGGTGAATCGGCTGTGGTAGATGGTGGCGACTTGGCCATCGTCCAGGACCCAAAGATCAGCCAGCGATGATTTAGCTCGAAGCTGTTTGACCAGCTCTATTGCCTCGGTGTGCCGGCTGGGCCCGGGGAGCTGGATGACCTGGATCGCCCAGCCCTGTCCCCCGGCGGGGTCCTTGTAGGCATCGGGGGTCTGTCTGGGCTTGGGGTCGGCTGGGAGGTTGTCCCAGGAGCTGCTGATGACGCGGGTTTCCATCTCACAGCCCAGGATCAGGACGGCCAGGGCGACAATCAAATAGCAGTGATGCCAGCGCAATTTCATGGGTGGTTCGTTGGGCTGAGGTATCCGGGCCAGGGATTCGGTGGGGGCGTGAGGCCTATCTTCGGTGATTTTACCCGCAAAGGGGAAATTTGTCCCAGATCAGGATTTGGCTGGGCTTGACCTGCGGGCTGACCGATATATTATTTAATCCGGATAGACTGATGGTTACACAAACCACCCAACCTGACGCCCTCCTGAGATGGATGGCCAGCCTCGCTGACGCGACCCGGCTCCGGCTGCTGCGTCTGGTCGAACGCCACGAGCTGGGCGTCTCAGACCTGTGTGAGGTCCTGCAACTGCCCCAATCCACGGTCAGCCGGCACCTCAAGCTCCTGGGCGATGAGGGCTGGACCATCAACCGACGCCGGGGCACGACCAACCTGTACCGGATGTTGCTGGATGAGCTGGACCCGGCCCAGCGGCAGATGTGGCTGCTGGCAAGGGAGCAGACCGATGGCTGGGCGGCGCTGAGCCAGGACCAGGTCCGCGTGACCCAGCGGCTGCGTCAGCGGGCGAAGACCTCCCAGACCTTCTTCACCGATGCCGCCGACCAATGGGACCAGCTGCGTGAGCAGATGTACGGCCCGTCGTTCGGCGGCGACGCCTTGCTCGCCTTGCTCCCGCCGCAGTGGACCGTGGCCGACCTGGGCTGTGGCACCGGGGCGCTAAGTGCCGAGTTGGCGCGATTCGTCGGACGGGTCATCGGCGTCGACAACACCCCCGCGATGCTCGACGCCGCCAACCAGCGCATCGGCGGGATGGACAACATCGACCTGCGCCAGGGCGACCTCGAAGCGCTGCCGATCGAAGATAGCGAATGCGACGCGGCCCTGATGGTGCTGGTGCTGACTTATCTGACCGAGCCCGCACAGGCGCTAAATGAGATGGCGCGGATCATCCGTCCGGGAGGCAGGGTCGTTATCGTGGATGTGATGCGTCACGACCGAGAAGATTTCCGCCGGCAGATGGGCCAGGAAAATATGGGCTATGAGCCGTCGGAGGTCTGCACGTTATTGGAAGCAGCCGGGCTAACCGCCGCGTCCTGTAAGCCGATTCCTCCGCACCCGCAAGCCAAAGGCCCGGCCTTACTATTGGCCACCGCTACCCGATCCGATGATTAACAAGAGACCCTAACCTCCATACCCTGAAACTTAACCCCTGAACCCCCTGACCCAAGGACCCCCACCATGACCGCCACAACCACACAACCTTTCTCGGCCTCATCGGCCGGCACGTTCGACTACAAGATCAAGGACATCAACCTCGCCGACTGGGGCCGAAAGGAGCTGGACCTGGCCGAGGCCGAGATGCCCGGCCTGATGTCGCTGCGGGCCGAGTTCGGCGCCAGCAAGCCCCTGGCCGGCCAGAAGATCATGGGTTCGCTGCACATGACCGTGCAGACGGCCGTGCTGATCGAGACGCTGGTCGAGCTGGGCGCGGACGTCCGCTGGGTGTCGTGCAACATCTTCTCGACGCAGGACCACGCCGCAGCCGCGATCGTCGTCGGCAAGAACGGCACGCCGGACAACCCCAAGGGCGTGCCCGTCTTCGCATGGAAGGGCGAGACCCTCGAAGAGTACTGGTGGTGCACCGACCAGGCGCTGCGCTACCCCGATGGCAGCGGCCCGAACCTGATCGTCGACGACGGCGGCGACGCGACGCTGCTGATCCACAAGGGCTTTGAGTTTGAGAACGCCGGCAGCGTCCCCGGGCCCGAGACCACCGAGAACGAAGAGTTCAAAGAGGTCCTCAAGCTCCTGGCCAAGTGCCACGCCGAGAACCCCAAGCGCTGGCACGACGTCGTCGCCGACTTCAAGGGCGTCAGCGAGGAAACCACCACCGGCGTCATGCGGCTCTACGAGATGCAGCGTGACGGCAAGCTGCTGTTCCCCGCCGTCAACGTCAACGACTCGGTCACCAAGAGCAAGTTCGACAACCTCTACGGCTGCCGACACTCCCTGATCGACGGACTGAACCGCGCGACCGACGTCATGATGTCCGGCAAGATCGCCGTGGTCTGCGGCTACGGCGACGTCGGCAAGGGCTGCTGCCACTCGCTTAAGGGCCAGGGCGCCCGCGTCATCGTCAACGAGATCGACCCGATCTGCGCTCTCCAGGCCGCGATGGAGGGCTACGAGGTCAAGCCCATCGAAGACTGCCTCTCGTTTGCCGACATCTACGTCACCACGACCGGCAACTTTGACATCATCACCGCCGACCACATGGCCAAGATGAAAGATGGCGCGATCGTCGGGAACATCGGCCACTTCGATAATGAGATCGACATGGCGGGGCTTAAAAAGATCCCCGGGATCAAGAAGACCAACATCAAGCCCCAGTACGACCAGTGGGCCTTCCCCGACGGCCACAGCATCCTGATCCTCGCCGAAGGCAGGCTGTTAAACCTCGGCTGCGCGACCGGGCACCCCAGCTTCGTCATGAGCGCCAGCTTCACCAACCAGACGATCGCACAGATCGACCTCGCCCTCCACAGCCAAGGCAAGCCGACGCTCTCCGGCGTTTCGTACGACGCCAACGAGGTCTACGTCCTCTCGAAAAAGCTCGACGAAAAAGTCGCACGCCTGCACCTGGATAAGCTCGGCGTCAAACTCACCAAGCTCACCCAGAAACAAGCCGACTACCTCGGCATCCCGGTCGAAGGCCCGTACAAGGCCGAGCATTATAGGTATTAAACCCGCTCAGGCGATCTTAGCGGCACACTCGCAACCTCAAGCCTCGGGAGGAATCCCGAGGCTTTTTTATGGACGGATTTAGGTTACATCCCCTATGATCTGAGTGTTACCGCCGGAGGGCCGCATGTCAGAATCTTCGGGCACACAATGGACGCTGGTCGACCTGATGACGATCGTGATGGGTGTGCTGATGATTAGTGCGCTGATGATGATAGTATCGATGCGGCCCCGTCGACGCTCACATCATCCCATGAGTAATATAACCCAAGTACGAGGTATTACACTGGGTATGGCAGCCTACGCCGGCTCGAATAATGGCTACTACATCGGGGTCAATGCCAAAGGAGAGCTGGTCGATGCAACGGTCGAGTACCGGTACTGGTTGATGCTGGATCAGAACTACTTCTCCGGAAACTATGTGATAAGCCCTTACGATCAAAAGACGGCCTGGACTACCGGCCCGGTCAGCAGCGCCAATTATTCTTACGCGATGCTCAAGCTTGACGGCGAGGTCTGGAAGCACAGCAGCACCGGCCGCCGCCAGGAGTGGCGGTTAAGTCTTAGCCCCGAAGCCGCCGTGATGTCTGACCGCAACACCGGGTCCGACACCCAGGCAAATGTACAGAGTCTACAGACAACATCGCCAGGCTCATGGCAAGGGCAGTCAGTTGGAACGATGGGCGTGCTGGGATTGAACCAACACACCTGCTCGACACCCGCTACGGCAAGAACGGCCCGCAGAACATCGATGACAATCTCTTCGAACCTGCAGGGGACGACGACGCGTACATGATCTACACCGGCGACTGAATCGTTATCAACCGAACTACTGCGGAACCGGCTCGGCCGGCCCGGTGGTGTATGGCGTCTCGCCACGGAGTCTCCGTGCGATGTCGGCGATGAGGCGGGGGTCTTTGAAGGCGTCGTTGTGTGACCGGGAGTATGGTCGGCGGGGCACCCACCAGGGGGTTTGACCGTGCGGGGCGGTGTTGGATGCGCCGACGATGGCGTCGCCGAGACGGACGTAGGGGGTGATCGGGTAGCGGGCCGACACCAATGCCTCGTCGAGATGTTGCAGGAAGGCCGAGCCGGCTTGCATATCTTCGGCCAGCGAGCCGGGCGGCGCGATCTTGGCCATCAGCGCCCCGCGGTGGGGTGTGCTGATCGTGTAAAGCCTTGCAATCCGCAGGCGCTTGAGAGACACGTCGCCATCGGGCTGGGGCGAAGCGGCGTACCTTGCGACCAGCCCGCCCATCGAATAACCCACGACATCGACCTCGGTGGTCCAGTCGGGATCGTCCGATGGGAACGCCTCCTCGATCCGCTCGATCACGCGCCGGCGACATTCATCGAAGCTGACACGCCCGCCGAAGCCGATCGAGATCATGTGGTCATCCCCGGTCGCCAGCCGAAGTTGCTCGGCCAGGTAGGCCGGCGGCAGGCCCAGCACGTCGCCCCAGCCGCCCAGCACCACGACCGGGCGCGGCAACGCCTTGGGGTCGTGTTCCATCTGGTTAAGCTCCAACTCCGCCCGGTGGAGGGTCAGTGGATACGACGGGTTGACGCGCGGCCCGGCACAGCCACCGCCAAGCAGCACCGCGAGAGACATCACAAGCACATACCAGCCGGGCGCTGGTCGGCAGCGAGGCGGGGAGTCAGTTCGGCCCGTCTTTATCATGCAATAATTCCAGGCAGTTGGTCGTCAAGCCATCGCACCTCTTCTGCGCTTGCAGTGGCCGGTGGATATGCGACGATACAGATCGTAGCAGCAGGGCGATAGACCATCCAGGATGTCTTCACGATCCATGAGTGAACTTCAATCCAGCGGCGCATCCAGACTAACACAAGCGGGGATAGACTCCGGCTCCTCGGCCCTGCCGGCTGACCGGGGCGGGGCGCTGACGGATTGGCTTTTGCTGCTGGCCGTATTGGTGGTCTGTGCCGTGCCGATGATGGTGGCGGTGGGGCGGGGCGATTCGAAGCGGACGATGGAAAATATCGCCGTGCTCAGCGCACAGGAGACCTGGCTGCGCCAGCACGGCTGGCAGGACATTGAGGCGGACCCCCAGGCCTGGCTGATGCCGACGCGCAACGGCAACCCGCGGATCGTCAAGCCGCCTTTGGTCATCTGGATGGACATGCTGGCGTGGACCGGGCTGACGCCAGAAACCTCGACGACCGAGCAACTGATCCACCGAGCCCGGCTGGTCACGGTCGGGATGGGGCTGGTGGTGGTGGCGGGGGTCTACTTAATCGGGCTGGTGCTGGGCGACCGTAAGCTGGCGGTGATGGCGGCGCTCGCTGCGGGGACGAGCCTGTTCCTGCTGCGCCAGGCGCGGATCGCTTCGTACGACATGCACATGACCGGCTGGGCCACGCTGACGGTGGCGTCGGCGCTGTGGGCGATGCGGCCGTTTGGCCCGGCGCCCGGGAGTGCGCGTCAGGCGGCGGGCTGGTGTTTGGCGGGGGCGGCGCTTGCCGGGGCATTCATGAGCAAGGGGCCACTTGCGCTGCTGGTGGCAGCGGCACCGGTGCTATGCACGATCGTTGTGGTCAAACGCCGGTCGAGACCAAACCTGATCGGGCTGCTTGGGATGCTCTTTGTTGCGGCGGTACTAACCGCGCCGTGGTACATCTACGCGAATACGGTCGTCGCCAATGCCGGCGGGCTGTGGGTGCACGAGTACCAGGCCGAGCGGGTAGAGTTTCAGGCGCCGTATTACTACCTGGGTCTGATCGGGCTGATGCTGCCCTGGTCGATCTGGCTGGTGGGGGGGCTGCTCCAGCCGTTCATGCGGCCGGCCGGCGAGTCGCGCCGCAAGTTGATGGTTGCCTGGGCCTGGTTCGCGTTGATCTTCGTGGTGTTTTCGATCCCAGGCGCCAAGCAGCAGCGCTACATCCTGCCGATCGTACCGGCCGCGGCGCTGTTGATCGGTCAGCTTTGGCGTTACCACGAATCGCTTGCCCAGCGCGGCGAGGTCGATCCGGGCGTGAACCTGCTGCGTATCCCGCACTGGCTGGGGGTGATCGTGGTGTCGCTGGCGGCTTGGCCGTTCTTTGTCAGCCAGGGGTGGATGCTTGAGCAGGGCTGGTTTGACAGGCTGCCGGTCGGGGATGTCCCCCAGGTTGTCGCGGCAACGGCGGGCGTGGTGCTGACCGTGTTGGCGGTGGCGGGTGCGTGGTGGCACTTCAAGTGGAAGCCGATGCACGCCTGCCTGGCGACCGCGGCGTGGTCGGCCGTGCTCATGACGCTGACCTGGTACGCCTGGTCGACAGGCGAGCGCGGGAGGAATCCGCTCAGGGTTTCGGCGCAAGAGACCTCTGAGATGATCGATGACGGGGTGCTGCGTTGCCTGAAGACCCGAGGAAACAGGATCATCCCAAACGAGGAGTTCCTGCTCTACGCCCGCCGGATCGTCGAGCCGGTCCGTCCCAGGGGCTTGGCTGAGTTCGGTCAGAGCAGCTCATCGAGCGCGTATGTGATGGCGCCGCTTGCGCATGACGCCAAGCGGGTCTTGCGCCGGACCGGGTATCAGCAGGTCACCACGTTCCAGCACGATTACAAGGAAACGCTTGCGCTGTGGAAGTATGTAGGTTTGGATCAGGCCAGTAACGGCACCGGCCCTATCTCTGCGCCAAAGACACCGTAGGCCAACACCCCTTAGTATCTTCGTGTCCGCACGGCTACTACTCAGAACTGGCGTCATACGAGCGATCGCTTACGGATTACGCTGAGTATGCGCTGCGCCGGCGCTGTGAGATGACAAGGAAAGAACCAAGCGCCGTGAGTCCCATTGTGCCCGGCTCGGGGATCAACGCCAGCGCTTCGGGCGGAGGTGGTGTGCCTGCGTTCCAGTTGCCCAGCACGATATTGAGATCTTCGATCCCGATGAATCCGTCGCCGCTGGGATCTGCCAGCGGATCACCCGGCGGGACGCTCTGGTTCCAGTTGCCCAAGACGATGTTAAGGTCCGTGATCCCCACGAACCCGTCGCCGTCTAAATCGCCCAGCAGACTTGGGGCCGCGCCGAGGATCAGGACCTCGTGGGGTGCCAGAGAGTGCAACGCCGACAAAACCTCGGCCTGTTCGCCAAGCAGGTTGAACCAGTCGCCTTGCCACTCAGAGGGCACCTCCACCTGGCTCGCCTGATCGCGCGTGTTAACGAGCACGAGCACCTGGTCGCCATCCAGTTCACGCATCAATATCGCCACGTCGCTGCTGCTCTGATCGGTCAGCGTGCCTGAACGAAGGGCCGGGTGATCGGCGCGGACGCCTAACAGTTGCGTGTACCACTGGGCCGTGTCCTGCCCGGTCGTCCAGTCCAGCGGCGACTTCGAGAAGAACGGGACGTTGTCCGCCCACCCGATCTCCTGGCCGTTGTAGACAAGCGGTGTCCCGCCATACGCGACCGTTACCGCGTACGCCGCCAGCGATGCTTGCAGGCTTCCAAACAACTGCACAGGCGTCGCGTCCCAGGCGCTCTCGTCGTGGTTGGTTGTAAACCGCAGGATGCTCGAGCCTTCAGGCACGCTCGCAAACGCCGAGGTGTGCGCCGTGCCTAGATCAGTCGCCGAGTTCGAGGAGATAAAGACCGACTTGACCGTGTTGTAAAAGTTCCAGCCGAAGGTCAGGTCAAAGCCCGCGGCGTAGTGATCGCCGCGGGCACCTTCGGCGAGCATCAGCAGCGGCCGAGCGGTACTGCCGCGTACCGTCGTGATGGCTTGCTCCCAGAAGTCGAACGGCACGCCGTCCGCCACGTCGGCGCGGTACCCGTCGATCCCTACATCCGAGACCCAGTACTGCATCTCGCTGATCATCGCCGAACGCATCGCCTGGTTGTCGAAGTTCAGGTCCGCGACGTCGGTCCAGTTGGTCCCCGGCGGGTGGATGATCTGCCCCTGCCCGTCCTGTGTGTACCAGTCGGGGTTAGCGCTGATCCATGGATGGTCCCAGGCCGTGTGGTTCGCCACCCAGTCCATGAGCACGAACATGCCGCGCTGATGCGCCGCATCGACCAGCGTGGCCAGGTCCGAAAGCTGCCCGTATTCGCTGCTGACTGCCCCGTAGTCCCGCACCGAGTACGGCGACCCGAGTTCGCCCTTCATATTCACCTGTCCGATCGGATGGATCGGCATCAGCCAGAGGGTATTCGCCCCCAGGGCCTGGATCTCATCGAGACGTGCCGTCACCCCGGCGAGGTCGCCCGCCTGGCTGAACGCGCGGAGGTTGACCTCGTACATCACGACATCCTGCGGTGCGGGAACCGCCTCCGCGTGGGCCGTAACGAGGCAGAACAAGATCAGCCCGGACACAAAACATCTGTGCCACATCATCGCCCAATTATAGCATGGGGCTGGCGGTCTAAATCCGATTTTCTATTGGAAGTCGCGCTCATCGTCGCCGCCGAAGTAACGCCGGTCCGGCAAGACTCAGTAGCGCTAGCGACGCCGGCTCGGGTATAAGAGCAAGTGCGTCGACAGGCGGTGGGGTGCCCGCGTTCCAGTTGCCCAGCACGACGTTCAGATCTTCGATCCCGACAAACGCATCGCCGGTCGGATCGCCCAGAAGCCAGACGCCTGCGTCGACGTTATTGTTCCACTGCCCCAGGACAATGTTCAGGTCTTCGATCCCAACGAACCCATCTGCATTGAGATCGCCCAGCAGCCCGGCGTTGAGCGTGACGGTGTTGGCGCCGTAGGTGATCCCCAGCCCGATGTTGGGGATGGCCGGGAACAGGGTTTTGCCGAACACGCCGGTGATGCCGCTGCCGGCGGAGATGATTTCGAAGCTGTCGTTGAGGCTTGGAACAAACCCGCCGATCAGCAGCACGTCCAGGAGCCCGTCGAGCGTGGCGAGGTTGCCGACCTTAAGCCAATCGTAACTTGCGCCTTGCGCCAGGCCCTGGAGTTCAAACTCGATCGAGCCAATCGCTGTCTGAGTGAAGTCGTTGATCCTCAGTGCTCCCGGGGACGACCCGACGATGACGCCGCCGTCATTCGTGACCGTTACGTCGATGATTGCCCCGTCCAGCGCAGTCAATGTCGTGCCGGCGGTGACGTTCAGGGATGACAGCCCGGTGAAGCCCGCGCCTGGGCGAACCAGCGTATCGCCCAGGAGATTGAGGTCGGCGTTGAGGGTGGTGGTGCTTGCGGCCTCAAAAGTGTTGGCGGCGGCAAGGCCCGAGGCGGTGGTGTTGACCGTCAGGTTGCTGAACTGGTGGAAGGCCGGGGCGGTGATATTGCCGCCGGTGAGGTTGACCTGGCCGTTATTGTCCAGCCCGCCGAAGTCCATGGCAAAGACCTCACCCGCACCGACGTTGAGCGTGCCCGCGAAGTTGGCGATACCGATGTTTTTGGTGACGCGAACGCTGCCGGCTAGGGCGTTGATCGTGCCGGTATTGCCGGTGCCGTCCAGGTCCAATGCGCCCACGGGGTTAAGCACGAGCAGGCCGCCGTTGGCGGTGAGGGTGGCGTCGTTGTTGAACGCGCCGGTGGTGGCGATCGTGCCGAACCCGGTGGTCAGCCCGCCGTTGTTGATCGCGGCGCCGCTGACCTGCCCGCCATTGAGTTGCAACTCGGTGGCGGTGTTGGTGTTCCATGCGGTGGTGACGCGGAGATTGCCGTCGGTGTCGTTGGTGCCGATGACGCCCATCGAGATGAAGTTACCGGGGACGCTGAGGATGCCGTTGTCCGCAAGCAGCTCGGAGCCCGGGAGGAAGTCCAGCGCGACCAAGATAGTCCCGTCGCCGACCAGCGCGTGGCCGGAGGTGGTGCGCAGCGATGACCCGGCCGGGCCGGAGATGTTCGCACCGGTGATGGTGTTAGGGCTGACCAGGTCGCCGCCAAGCACGGCCAGCCTTGATGTGGCAGTGGCGAAAACCACAATGGCGGTCAGGTCGACCTTGGCTTCGAAGCGCGTCCCGCCGTTGATGTTGGTCGTCCCGTTGAGCGTGAAGTCCTGCCCGCTGATCGAGGGGAAGGTCAGGGATGTGCCGGTGGTGATGTTCAATGCCCCGGCCATCGTCCAGGGCGCGGGGGTGTTGACGTCCATCTGGCTGGAGCTGTTGTTGATGTTGATCGTGCCGTTGAAGACGTTGGAGCTCAGGTCGATGTTGGTCACGTTCAGCGTCAGGTCGTTGTCGAGGTTGATTGTGCTCGTCCCGGCGGTCCCGTCCATGTCGTACTCGGCGGTGGCGATCGTGGTCGCGGCGCTGACGGTCGCGGTCCCGTCCTGCTGGATCGTGCCGGCCCCGGTGTAGGTTCCGCCGTTGAACGTGGTCACGCCGTTGAGTTCGAGCTCGGAACCGGCATCGACGATGACCACCGCGCCGGCCTCGAAATTGACCGGTGCGTTGATGAATGACTGCCCGCCGGTGGCGTTGATCGTCCCGGATACATCCATCTGCTGACCATTGACCGTCGGGCTTGCGACGCCCTGGTTCGCCAGCGCCATCGTCCCGTCCATGCCCCATGCGGCGGTGGTGTTGACCGCGAGTGTGCCGCCGTTGACGTTGACCGTGCCGTTGAACCCGCCGACGCCGTCGTCGATCGTGCCAACGTTGAGAGTGAAGGTCACGCCGTCGTTGAGGGTGGTGACCACGGTGCCGCTGGACCCGTCCCAGTCGTATCTGCCGAGGCCGAGGGTGGTATTGCTGGTAACGGTGGCGTTGCCGTTCTGCTCGAGCTCGCCGAACCCGGTGAACGCGCCGCCGTTGAAGGTGGTCGTGCCGTTGAGTTGGAGCCTGTCGCTGACGCTGGTGATCTCGGTGTTGGAACTCGGGTGGAACTCGACCGGTGCGTCGATCGCGCCGGTCCCTGTGATCGGGACGGAGACCGCGCCGGTGATGTTGACCTTGGACCCGGTGAGGACGGGGTTGGTCCCGTTATCCAAAAAGACCAGGCTGCCTGCCATCTCCCAGGCCGCGGGCAGGAAGATCGGGGGCCCGCCGCCTAGGCTGATGGTGTTCCCGGTGGCGACGTTGAGTGTGCCGGAGTTGATCGTGACCACGCCGTTGTGGGCGTCGTTGATCCCCGTGCCGGTGATGTTCATGGTCGCGCCGGCCTCGATCGTGGTGTCGCTGATCGTGTCGCCGTCGAAGTCGAAGGTGTTCACGTCGATGGTGACGGTGTTGCCTGCGGTGACGGTGGCGTCGCCGTCCTGGACGAGCGTGCCTGCGCCGGTGAAGCTGCCCCCGTTGTAGGTGATCGTGTCGCCGATGGCGTTGCCCAGGTCCAGGCGGTCGTCAGATTGGGGGATGCTCACGTTGGCGGTGCTGTGGAAGGTCAGCACGCCGTCGAGTTCGCCGCGTTTGTCGACGTTGATATCGCCTCGGATGACCATGGCCCCGCCGTCGACCTCGGCCCGGTCGGCGGTGAGTGTCCCGCCGTTGAGATTCAACACGCCCCCGCTGCCGTGCTCCCAGCCTTCGACAAACGTGATGCTGTGACCAACCCCGACCGTCATCGTCCCGTCGAAGGCATCCGCCAGCCCACCGGTGTTGAAGTTGATGTCGCCGTTGCCGGCGTTGACGATGCCCGAGCCCGCGCCGTCGAGGTTCCACGGGTTGGCCGCGGCGCTGGTGAACGTCAGCGTCCCGCCGTCGGGGACGATCTCGCCGTCGTTGATGAGTGTGGAGGACACATCGACCGAGCCGTTGCCCGTGATCCGCCCGAGGAAGCCGTTGGTGGTGTTGATGTCGAGGGTGCCGTTGATATCCGACAGCCCGCCGGTCATGTCTAATTCACCGCCATTTAGATCCAGGCGGTTGGCTTCCAACTCCCCGCCGGCCTCAACAAAGATCTGGGGCCGAACCGCGACGCCGTCGTGCTCGACCGTGGCCGTACCCGAGATGTCCAGGCGAAAAGCGTTCGTAAATAAGTCCGTCCCCTCGCCCACAAACAGCTGCGCAGCGGTGTCATTGACATTGAGCTGGATATTCCCCCCGTTACGCAGGAAAGCCCAGTCCGCAGCACCGGGCACCTGATTCCCTTCCCAGTTCCCGGCCGTGCCCCAGTTCACGCCGCCCAGGAAGTCCTGGCGGGGCAGGTCGATCGTCGTCCACCCCGACGCCGACGCCGCGGCGAACACGTCCGTCGCGGTCGGCATCCGACGGAGGTTGACAGCCCCACACCCAGAGCACATCAGCGACACCGTCGGGTCGATGTGGAAGCTGTTGTCGTCGACCGACATCACCGCGCCGTTGACGAACGCCGAGTTATAGTCGTAATCCCCGTCGGCGACCTGTCCCGCGGCGACGTTGCTGGTCAGCCCGACCGCGTGGCCCAGCTCGTGGATCGCCGTACTGAGCAGGTCGAACCCGTTGACCGCGTCGGCGGGGGCCCCGCCCGCGGTGTTGCCCCGGTAGCCGACCTCCAGCAGCGCAGGCGGTGCGCCGTTGAACCAGTTGGTCTGCTGCGTCCCGGTCAGGTCACGGTACAGCGTCTGCTGGAGGTTGTACTCCGAGTGGTTGGTCGGGGTCGGGTCGAAATACCACAGACGCTCGACGCCGCCTGTCTGCGTGTCGAACCGGACCCGCGCATCGGTCGGCTTGCCGGCCAGCGTGCCCAGATTATTATGCACCGCCAACGTGCCATTAGGATCGCTCAAGTCGTCGTAGTAGAACTCGACGTCGATTGTCCACGTGTCCTCGATGATGTCTTCCCAATAATTCGCCGCCGCCTGCATCACCGGGATCAGTTGAGCGCCCACCGGGTCGAAGGTTGGAAAATCCGTCGCCAGGATATCGAACGTCAGGTTGATCGTGATCGATTTCGCGGGTGTCGTGGCCCCCAGGCAAATAAGCAGGCATGCCGTCGAAACAACGCTCCGCATCTGATATTGGGTCCGCATCATCCCGTCCTTTACAGATATGACCTCCGTGTGACATCCCGCCTCACCGGGACCGGCCGAAAAGCCCCGGCGGCGCGCGTTGCAGGCCGATGCAGGCAATCCATGCCTGGGCACCTTTTGTCGACACTCTGTTGAGGATCCACCCCCCTCGGCGGATCCATGCCAGTACCGCCAACGCCCGGATCCGACAACACTAAGCTAACCGGGTGTCTGTCATTGTCAAGGATTTCTGGCCCCGGCCCCCCAGATGGTGGAAGAGCGCAAAAAAAACCGGACGCCGTGGGAACGACGCCCGGTAAATCAGTGTCTGATGACTGAAAACCAAGGGCATGTGTAGCTGGGACCGTTACCTCCCGTCCACACCGCCTTTATTGTTGTATCAGCGACGACGCCTCAGCATCGCCACGCCGCCCAGGCCAAGTAGCGCCAGGGTGGTCGGCTCGGGCACGACCGAACCCGGCGGGGGCTGGACGCCCGCGTTCCAGTTGCCCAGGACGATGTTCAGGTCTTCGATGCCGATGAACCCGGGGTTCAGCGGGTCGTCGAAGCCGTCGCCTTGCAGCAGGTTGCCGGGTGTGACGATCAGGGTCCAGTTGCCCAGGACCAGGTTCAGGTCCTCGATGCCGACGAACCCGTCGCCGTTGTAATCGCCATCGAGCGCCGCCACGGCCTGGGAGATGGTGACGAACTGGTCACCGTCAAGGGTCGCGAGGTTGACCAAATTCGGCGAGGCCAGGTTACCTACCAAGACCTGCCCAAAGGTCGGGCTCAGGGGGTCCTGGTCGGGCACGAAACCGCCGGTGATCTGGTTGGCCAGGAAGTCGTGGCCGCTGCCATTGACGAACGCGGTGACCTTGATATCGCCGGCGGGGTTGCCCAATAGCGCCAGGGGGATGGCAAACTCGAAGCCGGTGAGGACGTTTTCGGGGTCGCCCGTGTTGGAGAAATCGGGGCCGCCGCTGCCATTGACGCCGGTGATGTTGGTCTGATCGACCGCCATCAGCAGGCCGATGTCGTTAAGCATTTCGCGGTGGTTCAGATCGTTATTCGGATCCAGCAGCAGGTCGACCGGCTCGAAGAACTCGTGCATGGGGTCGGCCACCGGGTCGTTGTTGGTCTGGTCGATGATCGTGCCCAGGGGCAGTCCCAGGGTGGTGGTGCGGTCCGCCGCCAGGGCATCGCCGAACGGGTCGAGCACGCCGCCGACCGCGCTGGACGCGCCGGCCGAGCCGTTGCCCAGCTCGGCGTAGTGGGTGGTGCCTATCCAGCCGCTGACGCCCAGGGGCCCGCCGATGCCGCTTTCGATGCCGTTGGAGAAGGTGATGTAGTGATCTGCCGTGAACCCGGCGTCAAAGGTCAGGCCGCTTAGACGCTGCAGGGCGCCGCTGGTCGGGTCTGGCAGCTGTGTGAAAGGGATCCTGCAGCAGTGGCCGTCGACCGCCGTCGGCAGGTTTAACCCATCTAGGACGTTTACGCCGCCGGCCTCGGAGTCGATGAAGATCTCCAGTTTGTTAAATGGACCCTCGCCATCTATGGACTCGAGGTTCCCGGTGATCATCAGGTAGAGGAACCCGCCGTCCACGGTGCCGAACACCTGGTCGATCTCGGAACCGGCAGACGAGTTGCGAGGGTCGGGGTTGACGTTATTGCCGAATCCTGTGTCGGTGTTCTGGGTGAACAACGCCGGGCCGTAGCTCGCGTCCGCGGTCCCGTCGATCACAGGCTGTGCCATGACGGCCCCGGCTGAGATCAGCGAGACGGAAAAAGCTAATGCATACTGCTTCACGATTCATCCTCCTAAATATGAAGTGTGTGGGTCTGATGGACCTGACAGTTGATGTTCAGATCAACGGGTAATCCTACTTGATGACGTGTTCTTCTTACCCTGCAAAAATGTCGCCTGATGGTGAACGACACCACCTCGACGCCCCCCACATTAACAGCGCTTAACCGATTTAGCAACTCTTTTCTGATGCCGATCCCAAAATAGTTTCTTGTCCTGTCAAGCTAATGTATAGCCCAAAATGGAGTAAAGTCCAGCCAAATCAAGGTTTTAACAGCTATTCCGGTGCCCATCGATTGTTTTGTCCGGTGAGGGACAAGATCGGGACAAGGCCGATATGACGGGGGCTCCCGCTAGGGCGAGCTAATGTATGTACTTGTTAACAAAAAGGTTGCCGAAATTAGACCGCAGCCTGCGATAAAATGGTTGACGTGACGCCGGTTGCCGATATCATAACTTGGGTATTGTAGATGGCTTTAATTGTCTGTACTTAAGGCCCTGTTTGGCTGGATGGAACAAGCGGTCAGGCCCGCCCAACGATGTTACAGGTGGATCCGGCACCGGCCGCTTGCCGGTTTTTTTTCAAGAGATTCGTTAAACCGTTTCACTAAAGACGACTGATACGATTCGTCCCGCAATGCTTGGAGGCACGCATGGACCGCATCCTGTTCCCCGTCCCGTCAAAGCGCCCGGCCACGGGCCAAGACGGCTTCACCCTGATCGAACTTCTGGTGGTCATCTCGATCATCGCGCTGCTGGTAGGCATCCTCTTGCCGGCTCTTGGCGCCGCACGAAGGACCGCGCAGAAATCCCAGTGCCTTTCCAACATCCGGCAGATGGACACCGCCGCCATGTCCTTCGCAGCCGACCACCGCTTCCACATACAGATCTCCAGCACGGATACGGTCTGGGGTACGACCATTCCTTCAGAAATGCGCGGCAAGGTCGCCCCCTTCATCGCGAAGCCTGGGAACCCTTCCTCGCCTGGCCGGATCAAGGACTGGGGCAGCGCCATTGTTCCCTACATGGGCGGCGCCAACGAAGACGACTTCGAGGCCATCAACAAGAAAGTCTCCAAGGCTTTTATCTGCCCCAGCGACGGCAACCAGGGCGGTGACCCGTCGAGCTATTCAACCGAGAAGCTGGGCTACTCCATCCACAACAACATCTCCGGCGGCGCCACGATCGACAAGCTCCACCTGCCGATCTCCTACGGCATTAACGCCGACGCGACCACCTTCAACAACAACGGCAACGACCCCGCCCAATCAGGTACTTGGGCTGGGGGATTGAACCTCAGGCCCTACAGAGGCGACGTGACCAACGGCAGCCTGGACTCGGTCCGCAGCACCTCCAACACCATGATCTACGCCGACTGCGGCACGCGCAAGGATTTTGGTGAAAATCTGCTCGCTTCTGGGAATCAGTTGTTCTACTCGGCCACCCTCCCGTTCCTGGCGACCGGGCTAAACGACCAGGACAGGGACATCGGCACGCTCTCCGCCGTCGAGCAGAACAGCAGGGCCCGGCAGCGGATCCCGCTGTCGGACAACCTGGATGTCGAAGGCCCCGCCGACCGGCACAGCGATCAGATCAACGTCGCCTTCGCCGACGGCCACGCCGCCAGTTCCGGCGCCGATTCCTTCAGCGACGTCTACCTCTCGCCGCATAAGTAAGCACGGGACAGGCACATCCTAGCGATCCAACAAAAAACCCCTTCACACGAAGGGGTTTTTTAATGCCTCCCGAAGGACTCGAACCTTCAACCCGCTGATTAAGAGTCAGCTGCTCTGCCAGTTGAGCTAGGGAGGCG
>JAJDCU010000035.1 GCA_029260655.1 Phycisphaeraceae bacterium | reverse complement strand
ATTGGCCTCATGCGCCTGCTCGTACAATCGTCTGTTGAGCGCCTGGGTCGGCGCTAACTGACCACGCAGGCCAAGCGTCGGCGCGCAGCTGAACGAGTGCAGGGCCAGCCCCGGGCTCTGACTGCTTGGCGAAGGCGTTCTGAACAACGAGGAATACCTGCCACCGGGGGTCGAGTAGAGCGAAGCGGTGGGGACGAGTTGGAACGTCCCGCCGTCGGGCGCGACCAGGCCGACGGACTGCCGGGGCTGCGCGGCGCGGTTGGTGAACGATCGGTAGACGCTGATGTTGCTCTGCGGGCTGACTCCCCCGACGCTGGCGGCGTTGAGGTAGCTGGGGCTGGATGAAAGGCTCTGGGCTCGGAAGTCAAACAGGCTGTCGCTGCCAAGCGAATCCTGAAACTCACCGACCGCGCCGTAGCCAACGTCGTCCTGGAACCCGCGTCCGCCTCCGACGTTGCCGGTGATAATGTCGTTTTGCCGGCTAAAGTCCAGGCGTCCGTCCGCGGGGTTGACCCCGGCGGAGCCGACCTGCTGGTTGGCGTCGAGCGCCCGGCCGTCGCTGCCGGCGCGCTGCTGAGCGATCGCCCAGGACCCGGAGGCCAGCAAGGCCCCAAGCCCGATCACGGTCGCGAGGTTAGTCCGGCTCGATCGGTTCATGGCGGGTCCGGTTAGATGGACAAGCTCACTCATATCATTTTATCCCACCGGGAAGCCCGTGACGAGCAAAACCCTGCTTAGGCCAAAATTTCCATGATCTCGTACCGCTTGGGCCCCCGTGGCAGGTCCACACGGACCGTCTCGCCGACCCGGGACTTCATCAGCGATTCACCCATCGGGCTCTGGGTCGTGACCTCGATCTCATCGCTATCGAAGCTGCCGGACGACTCGCCGACAAGCTTGTATAAATCGTCGGTGCCATCGTCGATGTCCTTGAGGCGGACGACCGCCCCCAGGAAAACCATGTCCTCGGGCACCTCGATGTCATCGGCCACCTGGGCCTGCTGAAGCCGCTTTTCCAGCCGACGGATCTCGGCCTCTTCCAGGCCTTGATCGTCCCGTGCGGCGTGATAATCCGCATTTTCCTTGAGATCACCCTGGGCACGGGCTTCGGCGATCCGCGTGACAATCGCCGGGCGGTTGGCGATCAGGGCCGATAGTCTTTCCTCCAGCCTGTCCTTCTCCTGCTGCGTAACGAATTCCATTGACATTTCTCCGTACTAAGCTCGCGGTCATCTGTCGGCCGGGTGAGCCCGTCTCTGGGGCTGGATCTGACCCGCCCCATTCTACCGGCTCATAGCCACGTCAAAAAGTCTTGGCGGGGTCGCCTGGACGATGCGGATGACGTCCCCTGACTCAATGATGGGCCCGGCGGGGCGTCGACCGGGTGGGCCCACCCTGGTTCAGCCGGACCAAGGCCCAAAGCATACACCACCCCAGCCCCCCCGCGACGGCTGTGCTGAGCACCGGCGCAGCCCAGGGCGACGGGTCGTACGGCTGGATCGTCGTCGTCAATTCCCACAACGCCTGGATCGGGCTGATACGCATCTGCCAGCCCAAGACCCCGTGGCTGTCAAAACCGCTGCCCGCCAGCGCCATCGCCGCCGGCTCACCGACCAGCACCAGCATGCACAGCAGCATCGCACCGAGCCGCGCACCGGACAGGGGCAACACCCGGCCAAGCCCGACCAGCGCCGCGGTCAACAACGACCACGACGCCACCGCCGCATCCAGCCATAGCGTCTGGTACGCCGACCACCTGCCGACGATCATCAACGGCCAGACCACCACCTGGAACACCAGCACCAGGCAGACCCAGTCCAGCAAGGTCGCCCAGACACGCTCACCGGGTTTGACCTGGTCTCCGCTCAAAGCAACCGCGCCTGCGCCGCCGATCGGCTCCTGGCTCAGACGATACGCCGGCCAGACACCCATCAAACCGATCAACGCTGAGAACACCACCCAGCGAACCGCGTGAGCCGTGGCCCCGATCGCCAGCGTGATCGACCACGACACCAAGAGCCACAGACACCAGCCCAGCACCAGCCCCCGCAGGCCGTAAGGATCGGGCAAACCCCTGGCCGGTCGTGGCCCGGCGGTGCGCACGACATCATCGCCGACGCTGCCCGAGGCGAAGCCCTGTCCTTCGTCTGATGCTTGAATCTGCTCGGACATAGATCACCGGGGAATAAAGCGTTGATAACCGCACGCCTGGGCGTGTCTGCGCTACCGCCCTGAGTATTACGATACGGCAAGCGCGGCAAACTCTTAAACGATCGGCGCCGGTCAAAGGTTCGCGCGGGGTTTACGGCTGGCGAATGCCCGGGACCGCCGGGCCGTAGATATCGATGATCTGGCCTCGCTCGCCCGGTGCCGGGCCGCTGTGCGCCAGTTGTCGAAGCCAGCCCAGCTTGACCTGAGCGTCCGGCTCGATCGCGTGCTCCTGGCCCGGGGGCAGGCCCCAACGGACCGTCCCGTCGTCCGTGTGCAATACAAGCCTAAGCCGGCCACGCTCATCGCGGTGGCTGACGTCAAACGAGCGGATCTTGCTCATGTACGGCTCAGCCGTCAATAGCCGGACCAGCGACAGCCCGGCCTGCACGTCATCGCCGGGCCAGACCTCGCCCGCCCGCGCCGGCGGCGCGGAGGCCACACCCGTCAACAGCGCCAGCCCCAGACGATCAACCTGGTGCGCCAGGTACAGCCCCGGCAGACACACGCCCTGGTCATCAACCAGGTGGTAGCCATCGCGGCTTTGGACCACGGCAACAGGCTGGCGGTACGCCGCCGACACCACCACGCGCCCGCCGGATCGCCGCGACACCTGATGCACCTGGCGGACCCAGGGCTCGGCGGCTAGCGCTTCGGCGCAGTTGCGCAGGCTGCGCCCGTCCATCGGGTCCGGATCGATCTGCCGCGCCGCCGCCAGACGCACCTGTTGGCGGATGTCTTCGCTCATCCAGGCTGGGGCGTCCACCAACTCGATCCGGTCAGCCGTCACCGGCAACTGGCGGTGGTTACGGGCGTAGTCAAGCAAGGCCCTGTCGGCGTAGCGCCACCCGATCACCAGCGCCACCGCCAGCGCAAACACGCCCAGCACCTTCAGCCCCGCGAGTGTCCGCCTGGGGTCCCACGGCTTAGGATCGACCAGGCTCGCCCGCCGACGCGGCTTGGCACGCTTCTCTTTTTTCGTCAGAAACCAACCCATAGACCCCAAGTATCGGCTACCCATGACGCCCGGCACCAAAACCCGCCATGGCAGGGAATCTCTCTTTTCAAGGCACCTCTGCCCACATCACACGCAGGACATAAGTGAAAGGAAGGCGCGGGTTTCAGATCGCTTGGATCTACCCAGGCGTCACGTCGCTGACATCCACACCCAAGTGCGCCAGACGCACCAGCCGGTCGGTAAGCTGCGCAAGGCTCAGGCCCGCCTGACGCGCCGCCATCGGCAACAGCGAATGGGCTGTGAACCCCGGCATCGTATTGACCTCGATAAACCAGGCCCGGCCAAGCTCGTCAACCATAAAGTCGGCGCGGCAAAGATGACGGATGCCAAGCGCCCGGTACACAAGCAGCGACCAGTCACGCACCTGCTGCAACGTTTCATCGGGCAGGTCGATGTCGAAAAGGTATTGCGTGTCGTCGCGCTCGTACTTGGCGTCGTAGTCGTAGAGCTCCCCCGCCGGGACGATCTGGATCACCGGCAACGCAACCGGGCCCGCCCCCGGTGTGCCGCCGCCACCTCGTTCGTCCGGATCGCCGCCGATCACACCGACGGTCAATTCCTTGCCGGCAATGTACCGCTCAACAAGCAGTCGGTTGTAATCTTTCGACAGCGCCTCACGCGCCGCGTCCGCTTCCGCTTCCGCTTCAGTCTTGCAGACCGCCAGCCCAAACGTCGAGCCTTCCTCCGGGGCCTTGATCACCACCGGCGCTTCGAGCGTGCGCGGCTGGCCCTTGATTAATAGCTCAGACTCGGGCGTCTGGATGCCGTGCTGCGCCGCGGTCAGCTTCGTCAGGTGCTTGTTGATGCAAAGCTCCGACGCGCCCGCCCCGCTGCCGACGTACGCCAGGCCGCGATCGCTGAGTATCCGCTGCAAACCCCCGCCCTCGCCCCACCGCCCGTGCAGCACCGGGAACACCACATCGCCGCCCCACGTAACAAACTCATCCAACGCCGACAGGTCGTCCGGCATCACGTCACGCTGATTCACCTCGTGCCCCGCCTCACGCAACGCATCCGCCACCTGCCCGCCCCCGACCAGGCTCACCGCCCGCTCACGGTCAGGACCGCCAGCCAACACCAGCACACGCAGCACACGCAGCACCTTGAATGTCACAGCCAAACTCCCTGTGAAAAAACGATCAGCCCGGCTACATCATCGTCTACCGTGTGGCTGGGAGTTTCAAGTTCGCAACCGAAGTTTTCTCTCCCCCCACACACCAAGACCATGGCCTCCGTCCATGGAACCCTACCTAACTTGCTGCGTATACGCCTCGCCCCCCCCGGGTCACCACTGCGCTTCAGCAATGATTCCGCTACTTTCAGACCTGGCAAAAACATGCCTCACCCCTTGCTATCCACGGTTCAGGGAGTTCCGGATTGCCCGGCCGGTGCCGCGGACACAATATTCTCAGAAAAAAGTATGGGCGCAGCGTAGGACAAGCTGTTAGTATGACAGCTTGACCGCGAGGGTCAGATGGCAGACACATTTCTATTCTGGGTGAAAAGGCCCAGAAAAACAAGCAGGGGAGAACGACAATGCAGCGTGTTAACGGATTGCGATTGAGTATCGTGGTTGCGGTGTTGACGGCATGCGTATCGCCGGTGCAGGCCGTGGTCACCTTCGAGTTTACTTACTTCGACACCCCCGGCACCGGGTTCAACGCGCCCGGCACGGGAGACGCCTTCAAGTTTTTGTTGGAGGACATCGCCGCTGAGATCGGCGGCTTCATGGCATCGACCGCCACGGTGAAGATCGGCGTGGCGCCATCGGAGTTCGACGGGACGGGTTTTGCGGCTTCCGCGGGCGCGACGTTCAAGGGCACCGCTTTTCCCGCCGCGGGTTTCTTCGATGGCGAGGTGATCGACCGGATCGTCAACGGTACACCGCATCCGGGGACCGTCGGCGCCTGTGGCGGCGTGGAGTGCGACGGGGCACTCGTGGTCGACTTGGGATACACCTGGAGTGTGGATAGTTCCCCGGAGCCTGCCGAGATCCACTTCCGCAGCGTCATGCTCCACGAACTGACCCACATCCTGGGCTACGGCAGCTTCATCGCGTCTGACGGCACCGGGTTCAACGGAACGACACCGGACGTGTACACCAAGTTCGATTCATTCGTGACAACCGGCGGAGGCACGCCGCTGATCGGCCCCGGCGGGATACCCGCGTTCGGCCCGGGTGCGTTCCCCGCAATTCTCGCGGGTGATATCGCCTTCTCGGGTCCGAACGCAATTGCGGCAGGCGGGGTGAGTCTCGCCGCTTCCGACCCCAGCCACACTTCCATCAGCATTGACGTCATGTTTCCAAGTTCCCCGGTGGGCACCATCAATGAATTCTGGTCACCCAGAGAATTCGCGGTCCTTAAGGACCTGGGTTACCTGTTCGGACCCCCGCTGGATGGCGACTACAACGGCGACGGCTTCGTCGGGATCGAGGACCTGAACCTGGTATTAAGCAATTGGAACGACACCATCACACCCGCCGGCGACCTGTCGCAAGGCGACGGCTTCGACGACCCGCTGAACCCGGGGTTCATCGGGATCGAAGACCTGAACATCGTCCTGGGCAACTGGAACGCAGGCACCCCCCCACCGCCCGGATCGGTCGTCCCCGAGCCGGCCACACTCGCGGTGCTGCTGGGCATGGTCGGGCCGGCGATGCTTAGGCGTCGTCGATAATTAGACACAAAGCGCCATGGCGGGGAACATACGGACTCTGGCGTGGCCGCAGGGGCTGTACGGGAGGGCGATCGAAGGCCGTGGCAATGTCATCGCGCTTGCCACCAACCGCCAACGACCACCGGTCAACCACCACGATACGCCATCCACCAAAGCCCGCGGCTTCTGACGGCTTACCGGCTGCTGGGCGTGATGTGCTGGACGATCGGGTTCAGGAGGTTGGGCACGAGCCGTTCGTTGGCGAGTGTCTCGCAATGGCTGGCGAGGGTCTGGAAGATGGGCTCGAAGTCGTCGAGCTTGTCAATCGGGCCGTAGCGGCGGAGGGTGACGAACAAGCTGATCGGCTCGTCGCTGTAGCGCCTGCCCGAGCCGCGTCGGCTGCGCCGACGGGTCTTGACTTCGAAGTAGGCCTGCAGCCGACCGTCGTCCGCCAGGTTCATGCCGAAGACCGGCTGGACGTCCAGGATCTTCGCGCCGGGCTCGGCGTCCGTCGGCGTCATCAACGCGCCCAAAGGTGAGTCCGCGATCAACGCATCGAAGACCACCTCGTCGTGGTTGCCCTTGCACTCTAAGTCAAACCCGAACATCAGCTCGAGGTAGTCGATATCCAGCGGGCTGATCGTCAGGTAGTAAGGGGTGACCTCGAGCATCCGCTGATGGAACGCGTAGGCGTCCTCCAGCGTCTGGGGGTTGACGTGCCCGGTACGGATGCTGCCCTGCCTCAGCGACAGCCAGGTGTACTCGGCCTCACGCCGGCTGGACTCCAGCGACAGCTCGTCCTCGTACCGCCGAAACCGGGTCATCCCCGGGTGGGTCTTGCGGACCTGATCGAAGAAATGCAACAGCGTCTCACGCTCGCTGGGCAGGTCCATTTTGAGCGCAAGCTTTTGATTTATATAGAAATCGGTGCACAAGGCGCCGTAGCTGGTCGTCATCGCGGATCCTCACCGAAGCGGGCAAAAATACGGGCAGTCCGGCTAGTATAGCACCGCCTACCCCCCTTATCGACCCGCCTGACCCCCGCAGCCACCCCCGGAGTCCCCCCCAGAGTTACCCCGGAACTGCC
>JAJDCU010000034.1 GCA_029260655.1 Phycisphaeraceae bacterium | reverse complement strand
CCTGATCTGCGCCCACACCAGGTCGGGGCTTTCGCTGATCTGGTCGATCGCCTCGATCGTTCCCTTGAGGGTGACTTCGGTGAACCGTTGCTGCTCCGGGTCGATCTGGATCTGGTACTGCCCGGTGAAGTTATCAGAGATCGTAAGCCGGACCTGCACCCGGTCCAGGGTGATCTGCTTGGTGAGCTTGCGGACGACGAAGGTGGCCTCGGCGTCCTTGGGGCTGAACGTGACGTGGGGCTGGCCATCCAGTTCCGGCGGCAGCCCCAGCCTGACCTTGCGGACGTTCTGCGTGTCCTCCAGGAGGGATGGGTCCTGGTCCAGGCTTTCCATGTGCGCGATCATCTTCAGGTCGTCGCGGGTTTCTACCAGCGTCGCCAACGCCTGGGGCAGTGTGACCAGGACCTGTGAGGGGGAGAACGTCGGCGCCTCCTCGGGACGGTCAGACAGCTCAAGCTCACCTAACTCCTCCCTGATCCCCAGCGTCACCGCCTGCAGCGTCGTGACCCGGAGCATGATCGTCGGCGGCTCGGTCTTTTGTATCTGGTAAGCGCCCAGGTCCGCAAGCGACGACCGCGCCAGCGCATCTTTTAGATTGAGGGTTTGCTCGGTCCCGGCCTCGGCGGGGTCGCCCGCCTCGATCTCGATCTCCTGCCCACGGATGAGCTCCTCGAGCTTGCGCTTGTTGCTGCGTGAGACGTGGAACGTGACTTCCACCTCGCGAGTTGTCGACCCGTTCGCCTGGTCCGCCAGCGACACCGCCACCCCCTCGTGCGGCTCGACGAAACGGACCTTGACCGTCTTGGTGATCGGCTCCATCGTCTCGCCCTCGGCGTACAGCCAGATCAGGGCGGTGATCACCGTGACCACCAGCACCGTCTCGAAGCTTTCCAGCAGGGCTGTCTTCTTCATGATCGCTCAGTCCGGCTACTCGCCGAAGTCCCCTTGCAAGGTGGACACGTCTTCGGGATCGGTTTCGCGGGTCGACGGGGGTTTGGGTGTGATCGTCACGCTGCCCAGGCCCTTGCTGAGGATCGGCCTAAGCTCATCGGCGGTCATCCCGCGCTTGAGTTCACCTCGCTCAGCGACGCTGATCGTCCCGGTCTCTTCGCTGACGATCAGGACCAGCGCGTCGGCCTCCTGGCTCAGCCCCATCGCAGCGCGGTGCCGCGAGCCCAGTTCCTGAGGCAGGTTCTCCCCGTCCGCCAGCGGGAACTGAACGCCCGCCGCCACGATACGGTCCCCGCGGATCACCACGCCCATGTCGTGCAGCGCCGAGCCCGGCCAGAAGATCGTGTCAAGCAACTGTTTGGTCACCTGCGCGTCCAGACGTGTCCCAAGCTCGACGATCCCGCGCAGGCCCACCTGCCGCTCGATCGCGATCAACGCACCGATCTTGTTCCGTGACAGGTAGCCCATCGCCGAGATCAGTTCCTCGATCACCTGAGCGCGGCGCAGCCCGCTTTGCCTGAACAACCTGGCCTCACCGAGTCTCACCAGCGCCCGGCGCAGCTCGGGCTGGAACACGATGATCAGGATCAGGGACACGATCGGCAGGCTCTTGGCGTACAGCAGGTTCAGCCGCTCGAATGCGCCCTCACGGCCGAATATCTGGATAGAAAAGACCGCCACCACCAGGATCAGCGCCACGCCCTTGATCACACGCGCCCCACGCGTCCCGCGCAGGAACCGGTAGATCACCAGCACCACGATCCAGATCACCGCCAGCTCGACGGCGACCTCCCACGGGCCCTCCTGCATGTGCCCCTGCACCCGTGCCAGTAGTTCGTAGAGCCGTTCAAACTGCAAAGGCGGTTCCTTGGAAGTTGCACCGGCCCTGGTTTGGCCGGTGTGAAGCTGGCGCGCCCTATCGTACACACGCGCAAGGCCTTGTATCGGCTGACCCGCCCCCCCCAGCCGAAAAGACTTTGGCCCCACGTCTTGGCCCGCAAGCGGCCGATAATCCCTGCCCCCGTTCACCGGGGCTGTCATGCCCGGCCCAGGCACACCGGGCCGGAGCACGCAACCGCCTGCCACGACTGTTATACTCGACTGGTTTCCAACAGGTTCCCGGAATCAACCTATGCAGCGCCTCGAACGCCTGCGGCTGAATATCCAGAAGTGCTACCTGGGCAACCAGCAGGCGATCGACAAGCTGATCATCTGCCTGCTGGCCAGGGGCCACATGCTCATAGAGGACGTGCCGGGCGTGGGCAAGACCATGCTCGCCACCGCGCTGGCGCGCAGCCTCGACTGCTCGATGGCCCGGCTGCAAATGACCCCGGACATGCTCCCGTCGGACGTCCTGGGCGTCACCGTCTGGGACCAGCGCAAGAGCGAGTTTATCTTCAAGCCCGGGCCGATCTTCACCAACATCCTCCTGGCCGACGAGATCAACCGGACCACGCCCCGGACCCAGTCGGCGTTGTTGGAAGCCATGAACGAGGCCCAGGTCTCGATCGACGGGCACACCCGCAAGCTCCTGCAGCCGTTCATCGTGATCGCCACGCAGAACCCCTTCGAGTTCGAGGGGACCTACTTCCTCCCGGAGAGCCAGCTCGACCGGTTCCTGATGCGGATCAGCCTGGGGTACCCAAGCCCGGAGGACGAGTCTCGGATCCTGACGCTGGACCCGTCGCGCACGTCGTTGGCTGAACTCGGCCCGGTCCTGACCGCCGAGGAGTTGATCACGCTTCAGAGCCAGGTGCAGGAGCTGAAGATCGATCAGACCCTGGTGGATTACGTTGTACAGATCGCCAACGCGACGCGCCGGCACGAGCAGATCCAGACGGGTGTCTCGCCACGCGGGGCGCTTGCGCTGGTCCACGCCGCCAAAGCCGCTGCGCTGGTCAGCGGCAGGGACTACGTCGTTCCCGAAGACATCACCGCCAACGTCGTGCCCGTCTTCGCACACCGCGTGATCCCCAAGACCTACTCCCACGACGCCGACGGCGTCGCCGCGTCCCGGATCATGCAGCGGGTCCTCGAGACCGTGCCCGCCCCGGTGTGATCGCGTCGGACATCAGGGCGCCACTGGAGCGTCTTAATCCAACCGTAGCGGTCTTTGATAGCCGCGGGCCGACGGCCCGCGGGGCCCGCCGCGTGTCACGCGGCGGCTACAATAAGCATGACATCGGCCTACCCCCCGCACGCCTGGATGCCCATACGCTGGGATTGGATCGCAACTGCTCGAAATAAAAGAACTTCAGATGTGAAAAAGCCACTTGCGGCTTCGCGAGGGCGGTCTCGAATGCCCTGCCCGGGGCACCGCGGTGATGTGCTTGAATGGGGGGGCATTGTGTTGACTACCCGGCCCGCATAGCACCGACACTCGAGAGGGTCGACACGACGTAGGGGACCAGCGCGGTCAGGGTCATCCGCAGAAAGCGTGCCGTTGAGAGGTCGCCGCGCATCAGGGCGTCGCTGTGATTGATCAGGATCAGGATCGTGCCGACGATCACGGCATACCAGATCGCGCGGCGGACGACGGTGCGTTGTGTCGCCAGTGATAGCCAGTCCTTGAGCATCGTGGTGTTCCTGGGCATCAGATCAGATGGATTGTTGAGGATAGGGCTATCGAACGGTCGGGCTTCATGGGCTGGTGTGTGTGGCGAGGCTTTCCATTTAGAAGGTCAGTACCTGGTAGCCGTTAGCGATCAGGTCACGGAAGCTGGGGTGGTCCTTGTATCCGTCGGCGAAGGGGAGGTTCGCTGCCGAAACCTTGTCGGCGACTTTGAAGGCCTTGGCGCAATACAGGCAGACGCCGGTGACCTTGTCGCGGACCTTCTCAAAGACCTTGTGGTATCGGTGGTCGGGGTCTGCCAGCTCGCCGACCCATTTGACGGCGGCGCCGTCGAAGATGAACCGGACGTCGTCGCCGGCCTCGACGAACTCCTGCGCGGCCATCAGGGCGTTGGCCATCCGGCCCATACCCTCTGAGGTAACAGTATCGGCCAGCAAAACGATCGCGATCTTGTGCATGGATAGGGTCCTTGTTCGGGTGAGTCTGCCGCTTCGGCTCCAGGAACGCTGATAGAGCCCCGGTGATCTTACCGTACCAATCAGCTTCACGGCGTGCTTATTCCCCCGGTGCTATGACGGTGGCTGGTCGTTCATCGGCCACACAATAAAGCAACCCGCGGTCTGATCCGCGGGTCGCTGAAGGTGGGTTTTGTTATGCGTTGTAGATCAGGAGCGTTGCCTGCGCCTGTGTAAGGAAGCCAGGCCGGCCAAAGTCCAAAACACGATCGTCCCCGGCTCTGGCACGGGCGCGGCCGGTGGGGGGGGGGTGCCGGCGTTCCAGTTGCCCAGCACCTGGTTCAGGTCCTCGATGCCGACGAACCCATCGCCGGTCGGTTCGCCCAGTTGCCAGATGCCGGCCGTGACGTTCTGGTTCCAGTTGCCCAGCACGATGTTCAGGTCTTCGATGCCGACGAAACCGTCGAGGTTCAGGTCACCCGCGAGCCCGTTAAGCAGGAGGTTGACGCTGTCGGTGTCACTGGTGACGTTGAGGATCAAGCCTGCGAGCCCGGTGCTGTTGACGACGTTGTTAAACGCGCCTGTGAGGTTGCCGCCGAAGGTGATGAGGTCGAACGCCATGCCGGGCGAGAGGATGAATCCGTTGAGATCGGTCACGTCGAGTACGCCGCCGATCGTGACATCCCCGGCAACCGCGAGTTGATCGAACTCACTGCCGGCGGTCAGCCCGCCAAGTTCGATCAGGAGGTCGGCCGAGCCAGCCAGGATCACGTCCCCGCCGAAGGAAACGATCGCCGGGCTTGCTCCGGGGCTGAACCCGTTGGTGAACTCGACGACGCCGGTCCCGCTGAACGAGCCGGCGCCCGAGACAGCGTTGAAGAAGGTCGCCCGGCTGTCGAACCCGACGAACACGTCGCCGCTGTTGGTCATCGTGCCGTGGAAACTGGTGGTCGATCCGCCGGCAACGTTGACCTGCCCTGAGGCGTTGTTGGTGATGTTGCCGAAGACGTCGTTGATCCCTGCTCCGATCGACAGGTTGCCGTTATTGACCAGGCCACCCAGGAGGCGAAGCGGACCGCGGCTGGTGATGACGCCGGTCGTGCTGTTGTTCAGGTCGCCGTTAAATTGCAGGGACCCGCCGAGGTTGTCGATCAGGCCGGCGTTGGTGTTCATAAGAGCGTTGAAGATCAGTGTCTCCCCCGTGCCGACGCGGACCTCGCCGCCAAGGTTGTTGGTCAGGGTTGAATCCACCAGCCCGGTCCCGGCGAGTGTGCCAGTGTTCACAACAGACCCCCCGTCAAGCAGGGCGGCGAGGCTGTTCATCTGGATGATCCCGCCGTTATTCAGCGTGCCGGCCGTGACCGACCCGCCGTTCATCGTCAGCAGCCCGACGCTGGAGACATTGACGCTGTTGGTCACGATGACGTTCTGGCCCGTGGTGATCGTCGGCGTCCTGCCCAGGAGCCCGCCGAAGTCGACTTCGAGGTTGTCGCTGGTCAGTTCGAGGATCCCGTTGTTGAACGTGAACGTGCCGAAGTTCTGGAGCGATCCGGCGGACAGCTTCCCGCCGTTCATGGTCAACGATGCGCCCGGTTCGACGGTGACGATCCCGCCGTACTGATAACTCTTAACCCCGGTGGTGATGTTGGCCCCGAACGCCCCGGCGGCGCCGATGGTCAGATCGCCGTCATGCCCGAACGTACCGGAGTTGAAGTTGATCGTCCCGGAGTTGTCAGCGAGGTTGCCCAGCAGGACCGTGCCGCCGTTGATGTTGATCGTGCCGTTGGGGCGTAGCGAGGTGGTCCCCGTGACGATGAACGACCCACCGTTGCTGACGTCGACCAGCCCCGTGGGGGTCAGGCTGGTGCCGATGGTGGTGTTTACAGTCTGGACGGTCGAGCCGGAACCTTCGATGAAGATTTGACCATCGGAGTCAGAGGTTCCGCTGGCGACATTAAGAAAGCTTGATGCGGTCAGCGTCGATCCGGAGCGGACATTCAGCGTCCCGGTCCCCACACCGAAATCACCGACGCTGAAAGAAGATGACAACGCGGTCGCGCCGTTGGTGAGGGTGACACTGCCATTGATGACGTCAAACCTGCCGAGTGTCGAATCGGCACCATCGACGGTGACGGTGCCCCCATCATCGACGTCAATGTTTTTCGTCCATGACCCACCGGTGTTGATGTCGATGGTCGAAAAATCGACGAGTGAAAATGTATTCCCGGCCCCGGTGACGGCGGAGCCGACACCCGTGACGATGAAGCTGCTGGCCGCAGGGCTGGTGTAGCTGACGGAGAAGCTGTTGACGGTGCCGCCGTTCTGGACGGTGAAGGTCTTGCCATCGGCCCAGTTGAAGGGGGCGAAGCTGGCGATCCCAGAAATGGTCCCGCCGTTGACGAGGATGTTGCCATTAGCGTTGAGGGTGCCGCCAGATCCCATTTGAAGCACGCCGGTGGTTTGGACGGTGAGTTGGTCGTCGACGGTCAGGACGCCGTCGTTGATAACGTTGACGATGCTGCCGCCGGACACGGACAGGTCACCGAAGGCATGCAGTTCGGAAGGCGTACCCACCCCGTCGTTGACCCCGTCGATGTTGACGGTGTTGGTATTGCTGATGTTGAAGCTGCTGAATGCGTGGGTGAACTCGGCCAAGCCGTTGTCGCTGACGTTCAGGTTCACGCCAGTGCCCAGGGGCATCGAGGCCAGCCGGTCTTTGCGGAACGTCCCGCCGTTCACGGTCAGATCGGCATCGACGTTGTAGACCCCGCCGGCCTGTACGTCGAGCAGTCCGCCGGTGACAGAGATCGGCCCCGAGCCGTTGAGCACGCCCCCGCTCCCGACGTTGATCGTACCGGTGGGGTTGAGGGTGGTGGTGCCGGTGGGGTTGTAGGACCCGCCGCTGGTGAGGTTGAGCGTGCCGGTCGTGCCGATGGAGCTACCGATGGCCGCGTTGATGGCGTTCAGGGTGGAGCCGGCCCCGCCGACGTTGACCACGCCGGTGGAAGCAAAGGAAGTGTCGGAGATCCGCAGCCCGCTTAAGAAGGTGCTGGTGAGGGAGGAGCCGGTCTGGATGTCTAGTGTGCCGGTGCCGGCGCCGAAGTCGCCGATGGTGTGGATAGACGATGAGGCGGTTGCGCCGTTTGTGAGGGTGACGCTGCCATCGGTAATCCCGAACCCGCCACCGAGCGTCGCACCCAAGCCGGTGCCGTCTGCGGTGACTGTAGAGCCGCCCTCGACCAGTACCGACTTGGTCCAAGACCCGCCGTTGCTGACGTCGATGGAGGAGGCGCCGTCAAGTGTAAGGCTATTGCCGGCCCCGGAGACGCTGGAGCCGGCGCCGGTGACGATAAAGCTGCTGTTGGCGGGGCTGGTGTAGGCGACGGAGAAGTTGTTGAAGGCGCTGCCGCCGTTCTGGACGGTGAAGGTCTTGCCTGCGGCCCAGTTGAAGGTTGTGAAAGCGGCGAGGCCGGTGATGGACCCGCCGTCGATGAGGATATCACCGCTGGCATTGAGGACGGCGTTTGTGGTGACCGAGACGGCACCCGTGGGGTTGACTGTGAATAAACCCGTGCCGGTGTTGAGGGTGGCTTGATTGTTGATGGCCAGCGAGGCCGTGCCGCCGACGGCGTCACCGACGGTGAGCTTGGAGGCGAGGTTCTGGATCATGGCGAAGTTGGCGCCGGTCAGGGTCATGTCGGCGTTGCCCGCGGCCTGTGACTGAACGAGGATATCGTTGGTGGTGACCATCCCACCCGGCAGGCTGCTCTGGAAGATCGCGGAGGAAGCAGAGGCGCTTGGGAGACCAACTAAGAGATTGGTGCCGGGTTGTATCAGGTTTAATGTGAAGCCTTGGACATCGAGCGTAACGCTGTCCTGATAAACGGCGAGGTTATTCGTTGTTACGGCGGCGGATAAATCAACCGTAATCCCAGCACTGCCGGTAAGAAAATGAGCGTCATTCGTTACGTCCGGGGCGATGCCCGTACTCCAATTCGCGCCGGTATTGAAGTCTCCGCTGACAGGGAGAGCCCAAGAGTTGGGGGCCGCTTTGGCTGGCGGGGGCTCAAAAGCAATCCCCGTTGCCAGCAACACACCCGCGCACACCCACAGCTTCCACCCAGATGTTTCTTTCAATCTCATGAGTCGCACTCCCTCACCCTCTAGGACAGGTCAATAACAAGATCATCGGAGGTGATAGGGCGAGGTAGAGAAAAATGCCACCCACCCTTGTGCCTCGAAACTATTGTACCAGCATTGCCCTCGATTTCTAGGACTTCTTCCCGGCTATCCCATCTTGACAATGCCCGATCCTGTGCCCCTGTGCGGTCAGTGATGCAGGCTGTTATCCTTACCGCCGATGCCCTGGACGATCTACCGTTACATCCTGCGTGAGTTGGTCAAGCTGATGGCGTTGTCGGCGTTGGTGCTGGTGACGATGGTCAGCTTCGCGGCGGCGATTAAGCCGATGTCCGATGGGCTCTTGGGCGCCGGGGCGATGCTGAAGTTCGTGGGGTATTCGGCGCCGACGATGCTGGGGTTCGTCTTGCCGTTCGCCGGGGCGTTCGCCAGCACGCTGGTGTTCATCCGGATGGCGGCGGACAACGAGGTGCAGGCGTGCCTGGCCAGCGGGCTGAGCTACGTGAAGATCCTGGCGCCGGTCGCGGTGCTTGGGCTGTGCCTGACGATGGGGCTGTTTTACCTGTCGAACTTCGTGGTCCCCGGCTTCTACCGCGCGGCCGCCGAGACGGTCGAGAGCGACCTGATGTCTGTCCTGGTGACGCAGCTGAATCAGAACCGCCCGTTCTCGGAGATCGATGGGTACGTGCTCTACGCCGACTCGGCCGTACAGGACGACGCCTCGAAATACCCCCAGGCCGGCACCGCGAAGAAGCTGATCCGGCTGACCGGGGTGGCGGTGGGGGAGCTGGACGATCAAAGCCGGGTCCGCGCCGACAGCACCGCGAAGATCGCCAACATCCTGCTGTTCCAGGACCAACAGGGCTCGCGGGTGACGATCAAGTTGCTCGAGGCGATGCGCTACCAGGCGGACGTGGGTGAGCTTGAGTATTTCGAGGAACTGACACTGGGCCCCAGAGACCTGCCCAGCCCGTTCGGGGACGACCCCAAGTTCCTCTCATGGCCACAACTTCACCGGCTTGGACGGGAACCCGACGGCTTCGGTGATGTGCGCGAGGCCAAGACCACGCTGGCCCGGGAGATGGCGGTGGCGGAGCTGCGCACATCGGTCCGCCAGCAGATGAAAGCCGAGCAAGGCCGGACAGGGGTCGTGCTGAAAGGTAGGCATCAGCAATACCGCATTACCAGCCCGTCGGTGCGGACGGTGGACGGGGCCTTGGTGCTGGAGTCACGTCCCAATCGACCGATCACCATCGAGTATCCCGCCGACGGCCCGGTGCAGCGCCGGCTGGAGGCGGTGTCCGGACTGATCACGATCAAGCCGGGCGACAGTCCGTGGCGGCCGACCGCCTCGACCGAGCTGAGCCAGGTGCGCGTGTTCAAGATCCCGGGCGCCGACCCGATCACGGAGAAGCCGACCGACTCGCTCCCGCCGATGAATTGGCCGACGCCGATCATTGATAAGCAAGCAGAACAGTTGCCGGTCGATCAGCTCAACGAGCTGGCCAGAAAACACTACACCCGTTCGGCTAACGTGACCCAAGCCGGGTTGGGGCTGCAGCGCAACATCCAGAAGCTGGGACGTAAGATCGTCTCGCAACTGCATGAGCGAGCCGCATCGGCGATCACCTGCCTGATGTTGCTTGTCTTCGGGGCCGTGCTCGCTATCCATCTTAGGGGGCAGCTCCCGCTGGTCGTGTTCTTCTGGAGCTTCCTGTTGGCGATCGTGTCGATCATCATCATCCACACCGGGCAGAGCCTGGCGGCGACCGGTCGGATGCCCGTAGCCGGAGGCCTGGCGGTGCTGTGGTCGGGTAACGCCGCGATGTTGCTCGTAACATTCATGGTCTACCGCCGACTGGCGCGGAATTAGGAAAAGCAGGACGGCCTCAACAGCGGCGCAGCCGCTAAACGCAGAAAAGTCGGAAGTACGATCTACCCGAACCCCGAACCTAAGACTCCATCCCACCGCTCATGAAAACACTCGACCTCTACATCATCCGGCAGTTCGTGGTGAACTTCGCGATCCTCTACGTCGTGCTGATGACGTTGTTCGTCGTGGTCGATCTGATCGTGGACTTCGATGAGTTTCTCGAAGGCGGCCGCAACTGGGCCCAGCGCCGAACGGTCGCCCGCCAGGCCGAGCGCATCGGTCAACCCGCGTCGACGGTCCTGGACCTCGTCGAGCACGACGCCGAGCCCGAGCAGGTCGCCCGCCGGCTTCGCATCACAGAGACACAGGCCAAGAACCTCCTGGACCAGGCGACCCCCGGCAGCATCATGGTCAACCTCGGTGTGCTGCGGACCGTCGTGGACTACTACGTCCCGATCATCATCCTCGTCTACGCCTTCTTCTCCGGGCTGCTGGTCACCGCCGCGATGGGGTTCACCCTTGCCGGCCTGGGACGACACCGCGAGTTGACCGCGATGGTCTCCAGCGGGATCAGCCTCTACCGCGTCGCCATGCCCATCATCGTCGCCGGCATCGCCCTGAACATCCTCGCACTACCCGTGCAGGAGTTCATTATCCCGCACCTGGCTGCCAAGCTCGGACGCAAGAAGTCGCAGATCAAGTACGTCGCCGTCGAGCAGTACGCCTTCCACTACGCACCGGACGGCGACGGCAGTCTCATCAGCGCTTCGCGCTTCGACGCCGTCCGCGGACAACTGACCGACCTGCGCGTGGTCATCCGCAATCCCGACGGTTTGCAGACACGCAGGATCACCGCCGGGGGGGCCAGATGGGACGAGCAGCTGCAGGGCTGGGACCTGATCGACGGCTACGAGGTCAGCGCCGGGCCCGTCGGTGAGTCCCCCGTCGAGGCGCTGGACCGCAGCCACACGCCTGTTGATTTTTTCAAGACCGACCTCTCCCCGACGCTGATCAAGACCCGGCGGAACACCGACTACGTCCGGCTGCTGCCGGTCAGCGAACTCCAGAAGATGCAGAACAACCAGGCCGTCCCCGCATCGCTGCGCGACGACGTCACACGCAGCAAGTGGGGCCGGGTCAGCCTGCTGATCGTCAACGTCCTGATCCTGGTGATGGGCCTGCCTTACTTCCTGCTGCGCGCCCCGGGTAACATGCTCATCCAGGCGATGAAGGCGACCGTGTTGTGCATCGGGGTCTGGGCGGCCGGCATGACCCTGCCCGAACTGGTCACCGGCGCCTTCAACCCCGTTGCCGCCGCCTGGCTGCCGGTTGTGATCTACCTCCCCATCTCAGCGATCATCCTCCAGCGGGTGGAGACGTAAAGGTAAGACCCAATACCGGCCACGACCATGACCAATCTCCAAACCGTTAAGAACCTCTACGACGCCTTCGCTGCCGGTGATCGGGAGCGCATCCTTGACATCTTTGACCCCGACATCGAGTGGATCCAGAACGAAGGCTTCCCCGGCGGCGGCCGACATGTCGGCGCTCAGACGGTGCTCGACGAGGTATTCGCCCGGTTCAAGGTGGACTGGTCCGCCTGGCGCGCGGATGTACGCGACTGGCTTGACGCCGGCGACGCAGTCATCGCGCTGGGCGAATACCACGGAACGCACAAGACCACCGGCAAGTCCATGACCGCCGCCTTCGCCCATGTCTACTACTTACAAAACGGCCGCATCACCCGCTTCGAACAATACACCGATACGCGGATGGTCGCGGAGGTGATGTGAAGGGTCGTTAGGGAATCTCGGTTTTCTATTAGGCAGATCACCACATAGGCTGATTGCTCGTCTTGACCTACCGCATTATCCTACCTTTATGAATCGGATCGACCGGATATTTCAGGACTTGCGGGCCCCAGCAAATGAAGGCGGCGGCAAGGCATTGATGCCTTATCTCACGGCGGGGGACCCCAGCGTCGAGGCGACCGGGCGGATGCTCACGGCGATCCAGGATGCCGGTGCGTCGGTGTGTGAATTGGGGATCCCGTTTTCAGATCCCGTAGCGGACGGGCCGGTGATCCAGGCGTCGATGACCTATGCGCTGGACCATCAGGTGACGGTCGGGCAGGTGTTCGAGATGGTGTCGCGAGTCCGCCCGAGCCTTTCGATCGGGCTGGTGGCGATGGTCAGTTTCTCGATCGTGCACCGGATCGGGTTGACGAAGTTTGTAGATGATGCGAAGTCTGCGGGGTTTGATGGTTTCATCTTCCCCGACCTGCCGTTAGAGGCGTCGGGCCCGGCGCGCGAGGCGTCGGCGAAGGCCGGGTTGATCCTGAGCATGCTGATCGCGCCGACGACCCCGGACGACAGGGCCGAGCAGATCGCCAGGGCGAGTACGGGGTTTGTCTATGTCGTGTCGACCTCGGGGATCACCGGCGAGCGGGCCGAGTTGCCGCCGGAGTTGCCTAAGCGTATCCAGCGTCTGCGTGGTGTGACCGACCTGCCGATCACGGTGGGGTTTGGGATCAGCAGCGCCCAGCACGTGCGTGAGGTGGTGTCGGTGGCGGACGCGGCGATCGTGGGTTCGGGGATGATGCGGCGTGTGGCCCAGGCACGGGCCAAGTCCGAGGATCAAGCGGTTAAGATAGTCGGGGAATTTACGCGAGAGTTGGCGTCGGGTCTGTCGCCCACAGCCGGGGCCTCGGCGGGCGGGTAAGGGCTTGATTTCGAGCGTGCCCGGCGTCCGCATAAAGAGTGATCCCCGGACGGGTTGGCGGTCATGCCTGCCGGTGGGTTTGGCCGATGCACAGACAGACACCCGCCGGCAAGGAGGCTGCGGACGATGCGATGGCTTACCCTGGCTCGTGCGTCGAAACTGGCCCTGGGGGCCCTGTTGTCTGGGGGGTGGATGGTCTGCGGGTTTTGGGTGTTGGAGAACTACTCGCCGGCCCTGGCCGTAGGACCGATTGCGGCGGGGCAGTATGTGTTGATGCACCTGGTCGCCGATGACCTGGTCCCGGGGGCGTCGCCTTTGGCGACGGGATTCATGAAGCTGACCGCGGGGCTGGTGTTCTGGGGTTCGGCGCTGCTGGCGTTGTGGTCGATAAGGACCGGCACGCCGATCTAAAATAGAGACGCCGAGCACGTTCGGCCCGGAGTGATAGACCGATGAGCAAGCATGTCAGGAACGATTCAAACACACCCGCCGCCCGCCGCCTTGGGTGGGGGCGCGGGGGCTTACTCGCCGCCGTTGTCGCCCAACTGTGTTGGGCGTGTTGCCTGCCACCGGCGCAGGCGCAGGACCTGGCGTTCGGCGACAGCGTCAGCACCGAGCAGTTGATGGCGGATCAACTGATAGCGATGGCGTGGTCGGCGTTTGGGCGTGAACAGGAGCCGCGCGAGGACCAACTCGTCCGCGCCGAGATCCTCCTGGACATGGCCGTCAAGCTCGCGCCTCAGGACGAGGGGATGTGGCAGCTCCGCGCCAGCCTCGCACGCGCTATCGAGGACCAGGAGATGCTCACTGAATCCCTGCGCGCCTACCTCCGCCTGGTGCCCAAAGACGATACGGCGCAGTTGGAACTCATCCGCACCAAGCTCAGTGGTGTCGAGGCGCTGGACGACTACCTGCGGATGTTGGAGGGTATGCTGCGGTCCGAATCTGTGTCGGGACTTTCCGCGCCGCTGCGGTCTCGGCTGGCGACCCTGGCTGCGCAGGCGGCACAGGAGATCGGCGACAACGCGCGGTACGCCGCCTGGCTGGGGTATGCCGTCAAGCTAGACCCGGTCAACCCCGACGCGGCGCGGATGGTTTATCTACTGACGCTCGACCGCGAGGGAACGTCGCGTCAACGGGGCGCCGCCCTGGTCGGGATGCTGAAAGCCAGCCCGGTCGAGCCATCCGTCCGCGTGGCCCTGGGTGAAGTGCTGATGCGAGAAGGTGTCTACGCGCAGGCGGCCGAGCAGTTCGGTGTGGCGATGGAGCTAAGCGATATTCAGTCCAGGATGGAGCTGCTGGCGCCTTACGCCCTGTGCCTGATCGCCTCGGGCCAAGGCGACCAGGTGCCGTCGATCCTCCAGGACTTACAGTTGTTCCTCAAGCGGATGGCCGATGCCCAGGCGGCAAGGGATGACCCCGAGGCCGAGCCCGAGCAGACGCTGGACTTCGAGGACCTGCCGGCCTTGCCGTCTAGCCTTGAGTTTGCCCGTTTGATCCTGATGTATGACAACAACCCGGTCGCCGCCGCCGACTCGTTTAAGAAGCTGCGCATAGCCGTGAGCGAGGAGGGAAACCCGGCCGGGGAGCTGGTGTGGGTCGCCTCGGTCTTCAATCAGGAACTCGCCTGGGCCCGGGAGCAAGTCAAGACCTTGGCCCAGGACGACAAGCAGGCGCTGCTGGCGCGGGGCTGGCTGGCGCTTCGAGGCGATGACCCTGAGCGGGCCCGCGTGCTCTTCGAGCAGTTGAGTGAGGAAGACCCGTTCGCACGATTGGGACTGGCGTCGATGCCGGGGTTGACCGACAAGCAGCGCACCCAGGCGTACCAGGAGCTTATCTGGAGTGATCCGACGTCGATGGCGGCGGTGGTCGTGGCCCACAAGCTCCATCAGATGGACCAACCGGTCAGCCCGACCGGCGAGGGCGTGCCCCTGCGCGTGCTGGTTGACGACCTGCCCCGCCAACTGTGGACCCCGGCGCTCGCCGCCGCGCCTTGGGTGAGGATGACCCTGAAGGTATCCCCCGGGTCTTTCAGCTATCTCCAGCCGATGTTCGGACACGTGACCGTCCGTAACAGCACCCGGATACCTCTGTCCGTCGGACCCGGTGGGGCGATTCAGGCGCCGTTGATGATCATCAACGCGCCGTCGATCAGATCCGAGCCGCTGGGCCAACTCCAGCCGACCTTCTTCAACATGGGTCGCCGTCTCTCCCTGGAGCCAGGCGCCGCGATCGAGGCCGACATCCGCCTGGACCGCTTCGACCTGGGCCAACTCGCCGCCCTGTACCCAACCGTCACGATCACCTACTCCGCCTCGGCGATGCTGGACCCCAGGCCGCTGCCCAACGGCGGGGTCCTCCCCGGGCCCCTGGGGGCAACTTTCGCCGTCGGCTCGCTCCAGGCCAGGGGACTGCCCGCCACGCCCAGCAATATCCAGATCTGGATCGCCGAGCTCGACGCCACCGATCAAGACACGCGCGCCGTCGCCATCGCCAGACTCCTGGTGGTCGCCGGCCAGCCCGCAGAGTCGACCGAAGCCATCGACCTCCGCACCAAAATCAGCGAGCTTGTCAGCCAAAGGTTCCCCACGTTCGACCCGCTGATGCAGGCGTGGACCACACGCTTCATGACCCCCGACGCCGACGGCGAGCCGGTCTCCAGGCACGTGATCGATCTGGCCAAGCGCAGCAACGAACCGATGGTCAGAATCGTTTACCTCGTCACCCAGGCGACAAGCCCGGACTCCCCCGCCTTGACCGACGCCATGCGCCACGACGACCCGACCATCCGCACCTTCGCCCAGGCGCTGAAAGAGGGGCTGGAACTGGACGCCCAGCGGCAGCGCGAACTCGAGCAAGAGCAAGAGCCTCAGCAACCCTTAGGGCAGGACGACCCATTTGGCGGCTCCAACGACTTCCCGCCGCTGGAACTGCCCGGCCTGGATGCGCCTTCGGACAACCCCTGGCTGCCGTAAACCGCGACGGGCCGACCCGATTTCGTCAGGCAAAACCGCAGGCAGCCGTAGCGGGATGCACCGGCCGCCATCCCCGGCCATCTGGACGCCAGACGCGTCCCCGGAAAGCCCGCGCCCGATCTACTATCATGCACGCTGCTTACTGACACCCACGCTATCGCTATCGGGAACCCTTGCTCATGGCCAACCTGCTGGCAAACATACGCAAACGCGCCCGGGAAAAATCGGCCGCTTCCACCGCACGGGTAGATGCGGAATCAATCATCAAACGCTTCCCCGCGTTCGCTGATTATCCCGGCCTGTCAAAGGCCTCCTTCGACGCCCTCAAGCCCGCATACACCGCGTACATCGCAGATGTCTCCAGCGGCGATATGGCCGTGTCGCTGGAAACCGCCGCGCTGCTGCTCACCTTCGCAAACCTTCTCAAACCCGCCCGGGTCCTGGACCTGGGCAGCGGCTTCAGTTCCTACGTCCTGCGGTCTTATGCCCGCGATGCTCAGCACGACGTATCCGTCTGTTCCGTCGATGACAACGAGCACTGGCTCGATAAAACAAGGTCGTACCTTCAAGGGCACAACCTCCCGGTGGATGACGTGCTGTCCTGGCAAGACTTCAAGCAACAACCCCCATCAAGCTACGACCTGATCTTCCACGACTTAGGCAGCATGCAACTCCGCGCCGAGGCGCTTGGGTTTGTCCTGGGTCTTCGTGACAAAAGCGGGCTGGTGGTCCTCGATGATATCCACAAGCACGCGTACCGGCGGACCGCGATGGCCGGCGTCAAGCAGGCCGGCCTGTCGTTCTATTCCTCACGCCAATTCACACACGACGGCATCGGCCGCTACGCCGCGATTGCCGTTGAGTAGGGATCGGTGCCGGATTTAACCGCAGAGGCGCCCAGGGCGCAGAGAAAACCGCGGAGGGGGAGGTATCCGCAGATTGCGCAGATGTCGTAGATTAGGAAGCATCGCGCTCGCACACACACATTCCCATCTGCGTAATCTGCGTCATCTGCGGATCACGCGCCTTGCTCTTCTCTGCCTTGTCTCCTCTGCGCTCTCTGCGCCTCTGCGGTTAGTTCTTTTTCTTCACTTCATACTTCAGCACTCAGCAATCAGACTTCAAAATCCCCACGAGTCTCCAGCGGTAGCGGCAGCCACGGGATCAGCGGGACCTGGTCGGGCCCGTGTACTGATGATCGCGTATAAGCCGGGGCGGTGCGCTCCATCAAGTCCCGTCACCGGCACACGCCTTTTGAGCGCGGCTTTATGTGGGGGCAGCCCGCGAGTCCAGGTCCTTTTAATCTTTGGATGCTCAGGGGAGTCGGTTAACCGCCATCGTGAGGTTGTCGGCAGACGCGATCAGGATTAATCGCGCCTCCACTAGGGGGCGGGAAGTCGCGTTTGCGCGCACCGACCCGTCGCGGCGAGCCCGCCGATCCGCCGCAACACCTTACCCCGCAAGCCACTACGATTTTTCCGCCCCGCACCCATTTTGTACCTCAAACCCACCCCCCTTTGTGCGCGCAAACCCGACATTCTGACACCCCCGGCCCCCAACCCCTAACCCCCAACCCCCAAAACCCAACGCCCTGCTATCATCCAAGCCATGTTCCGGATTCCGGCCATCTCTCGGCTGTCAACGACGCAGATGCACGAACCAACCACGTATCGACTCCCGACACTTTTTCCGATCCCTTTTTCCGATCCCAAGAGTTAAGAGGGGGCAGAACAGATGGCAAAGCGTTATGTTTTCTGGAGGTCTCCGGCAGGAACCCCCTGTAGAGAGTCCGGCGATAAATTCGCGCCCCGGCATTTACTTGAGCAAATAGGCAGGACAGCATCAATCAATAAAGATGGCAAGCCTCAATGGCATGGTTTTGAGCTCCTTGAGCTCGAAGCGGCGGTGCGAGCGACAGTGACCATCATTGATGGCAGCAAGAGGGAGTTAAATCGGAGAGACACGTGGTCAATTGTCAGGCGGGCTATTGGCTCGATCATCAGAGAGAAAGGCGGAAAATGCTCGATCAATCCGGAAGATGTAATTGAATTATCAAATATCGAAGCGTCCAAGCATTACAGACGTAAACATCGTACATACACTTTAGTTACTTCACTTTCAATAGACGAGTTTCCAGCGAAACAGATAACAATTCGAAACTGTGTCATTGCCCCAATTATGGACCGCCGGAGAAGGTATGTAGTACCTGACGACGTCGCTATTATGTTCGGAAACACGAGATATAGAGCGCATCTCGAGTCGACAGAATATCAGCACGTTCGAGTTAGGACGTCCGGCAGAACGGTTAACGAGGGTGCCGACAACGCTTTTGAAGCTCTGAATCTGTTGAGAGGCTATTGGAATCTCGTTGCCACTTTTGGATCATGGTCTATGAGCTTTGGGGCGAGAAACGCCAAGTCATTGGGCGTCGTACACACTGGTCCCATACATACGCTACACCATAATGACGGCAGCATTGTGGATAGGATGTATTGGTATGAGACAGGTTATGTAGAGGACGTGAAATTGTTTTCCCCAAAGAATGGTTGGGAAGGGATAGAAAGGGATCGTAAATGGGCCATGCGCAAAGTGCATCGATTGGTCTACCGTAATGAACTGGAGAACCTTATTGCCCTATACACGATTGCATTAGACCAAAGTGATATGGACCTGGCCCTAGTGCAGATGTGGAGCATTCTAGAGACACTTACCCATACAGTCGGCGGCAGGTACGATGATACAGTGAAACGAGCGTCATGGATTTTTCAAAACCACGTCCTCAAGAAGGAGCAACTCAGTTCACTGCGAGTCCTGCGGAATAGGTATGTTCACGCAGCTAGGTCAGATACGGGTCGTGAGCAGATCGCCTATATGATCAAATCTTTCATAGACCCGCATTTGATCCATCTGATACGCAATGACTTCAAAGTAGCCAGTTTGAATGAATACGGAAGCCACCTTGCCCTGCCTAAAGATATAAAGATCCTGAACCTTCGCCGTCGTCGATTAGGTGTGGCGTGTTCAATTCTTGAAGCTCTTGAGCCACCAAAGGCAGCTAAGTAATTATGTTCGGAAACGGTGCCGGATATGCTCTTGGCATGGCCCGTGGAGAGCGATAGGCTGGGTTTGGGACTCACCCTTTGATCACTCTGGGCATGCTCGGTGACGGCTTGACTGTTGGCGGTGGATCGGGTCCAATATGCGGCTCACTTAGCAGGGCCGTGGGTCCTGCACTTTTTTGGCACCCGCGGAGCCGTAGGCACGGCCGAGCACCGAAGAGGCGTCCCGGTAACTCGGGATGGTATAGATAGATGGCGAATTACACCGGTCCGAAGGTCAAGCTCTCCCGCCGTGTCGGCGTCCCGATCGCTGACATCCCCAAACACACCGCCAAGCGTCAACTGAACCCCCCGGGGATGCACGGGTTCCGCGGTCGGCGTCTGCGCGACTACGGGATCCGGCTCAACGAGAAGCAGAAGCTGCGTTATCACTACAACGTGCTGGAGCGTCAGTTCCGCGGGTATATGGCCAAGGCCTCGACCGCCAAGGGCAACACGGGCCAGGTGCTGATGCAGACGCTGGAGCAGCGGCTGGACAACGTGATCCGCCGGCTTGGCTGGGCACGGACGATCTGGGCGGCACGGCAACTGGTCAATCACGGGCACGTGCTGCTGAACGGCCGAAAGACCGACATCCCGTCGTGTCAGGTAAAGGTTGACGACCTGATCACGCTCAAGCCGGGCATCCAGAATGTGGTGCGTGAGAACATGGAGAACCTGCCCGGGCACAACGCGCCTGCGTGGCTGACGTTCGACCCGTCGACGCTGATCGCCAAGGTGATCGCGGTCCCGACGCCGGACGAGATCCCCTTCGACGTGAACATGAACCTGATCGTCGAATTCTACCGTTAAATACCGCAGGCCGATCACGGGGGCTCGATGACAGCAACCACCACCACCCTTGGGATGAAACCCGGGGTGGTTTTTTTATGCGGCGGGGGAGTTTCCCGTTGTCCGTGTGACCGTATTCATTCTCAACCGTACAGCCTTCCGCGGAGGAATCTTGATGAATGATGAACCTGAAGTGCAAAGCGATGAGGAAGTCGTGTTACTCAACGGGGATCCGGTCCCCGCGGCGATGGACTTCCCGATAGACCCGCCGCCCGAGATCGGGCAGGTCAAGGCCATGTATTCCACCTGCACCGTGGGCAAGCCGCTGCGATCTATAAAGAAACGTCTTGCGATCATCGGCCTTGTGTTCTTGCTGGCGGCGGTGCCGGTCATGGTCGTTGTCGGGATGACCAGTCCCGATTCGCACCCCTGGGTTCTAGGCGCAACATTGGGGGTGCTGCTGGGCCTGTTATCTGTGCCGTTTACGTTCTATTTTACCCGTGGATCGAGCTGGCTGGCGTATGTCGGTGAGATCGGCCTGGTGAAATACAAACTCGGCGCGGAGCGGACCCAGGTCAAAACAACCGAGCTGTTTGAATTTGTAAACGCGGTCGATCTATATACCCATACCGTGAATTCGAACGTCAATGGGGTTTACGCCGGCACGACCTACAACTACGAGTGGCGCGACGCCGACGACAAGCGGGTGTTTAAGCTCTCCGGCAGTCACAGCAGCAAGAAGGGTACGCCCAAGGCGAGCAGCCCTTATTACATCGCGGCGGCCGGCGAGATGATGTGGACGGCGTTTCTTGGGGATGCGATCAACGATGAACTCAAAGATCAGGGCGCGATCCACTTCAAGGTGAACAAGAAAGACTGGGTGCGGGTCGGGCCGGGGTTCCTGGAGTTTTTCTTCAAGGGCAAGACCTCGCGGCTGGCTGTTGATGAGATCAAGGACCTGCGCGTGGGCGGGGGCCATTTCTCGATCAAGAGTCAGGATGCGGGATGGCTGGGGGGCAAAGGAAAGTACGGGTTTGATTACGCCAAGATGGCCAATGCCAGGCTGTTCCTGATGTGCCTTGAGCAGCTATGCGGTTATTCGTTTGAGTAGGGGCGGGGGAACCTGCCTGGCGGCCCGCTTTGTCTGAAGAGGCGATCCTTGCTACCTTTTGCGGCTCTGACGTCGGATTAGCCGGGGTTTGAACACGACTATCTACCCGGGGAAGGAGCACCCACCATGGGCTTAATGGACGGCAAGAAGGGCGTTGTTTTCGGGATCGCCAACGACCGAAGTTACGCGACGTTTATCACCAAGAGCCTGATCGAGCAGGGGGCGACGTGTGGGTTCACGCACCTGCCGGATCCCAAGGGCAAGATGGAGCGCCGCTGCCGGATGGCTGTTGAGGAGCTTGGGGTGAAGGACCCTTGGATGGTGCCTTGCGATGCGTCGAAGGACGCGGACCTTGACGCGGTGTTCGAGAAGATCGCCAAGGACTTTGGCACGATTGACTTCATCGTCCATTCGATCGCGTATGCGGACCGTGAGTTTTTGAAGGTTGGCAACTTCTACACGACGACCCGGGAGGCGTGGACCCAGGCGCTGGATATCAGCGCGTACACGCTGCTGGCGATGGGTCAGCGGGCCGAGAAGGTGATGCCAGATGGCGGGTCTATATTGGCGATGAGCTACTACGGCGGGGAGAAGGTGGTCCCGGGCTACAACGTCATGGGCATCGCCAAGGCGGCTTTGGAGCACACGGCCAAATACCTGGCCTTTGACTTGGGGGAAAAGAACATCCGGGTGAACACGATCAGCGGCGGGCCGCTTCGGACGCTGGCGGCGTCGGCGGTGGGGGGGATCAGTGAGATGTTCGAGCACCAGGAGCGTAAAGCCGCTATGAAGCGGAACATAACGGGCGAGGAGGTCGGCAATACGGCCGTCTATCTGCTCAGTGAGATGGCGTCTGGGGTGACCGGGGAGAACATCCACGTGGACGCCGGTTTTAGTATCGTCGGGATATAAACCGATACACGGGATAGGCCTAGGCTGGCCACGGGTCCCCGGACGGACGCCGTAGCCCGGGCCGCGCCGGCAAGGTCGCCGACGCCACGCACACGCCACGCACGGAGGCGCCGCGATGCCTATCCGATTCCGCTGTCAGGACTGCCATTCCCGCGTCAAGGTTCCGGAGGGTTCCCAAGGCAAACAGGTTAAGTGTCCGCGCTGTGGTTGTATCCAGGCGGTGCCGCGCCGGGCGGGCAAGAACGGGCACGGCAACGACCTGTCGGTCCATACCCGTGTCGGGTCGATGCACCCGCACAAGTCGCCCAAGCGCAAGGAAGCACTGGTCGGCGCGGGGGGCCACGACGAGGGTGAATACCACTTAGGCGGCGGCGCGCCCGGGGGTTTGAACATCCCGCCGATCGATGCGCCCGGCGACGGGGCCGAAGCGCCCGACCACGCGGAAGAGCAATCGCAGGAGCAGATCGCCGAATCACGCAGGCGCGTCCAGGACCTGTTCGCCACCTCGTCCAGCAAGCCCGGGTCGGGTTGCAAGACCAGCGCCAAGAACGTTGCCTCCCCCAAGCCGGTGTCGGCGAGATCGCCGAGGCCGATCGAGATGGACGGTCGGCTGGCCGGAGATCAAGATCACCACAAGGCCGGGGACTATGACACCGCAGCGCCGACCGGGGAGGACCAGGCACATAAACCCGTTGCGCTATCGGTGGCTCCGTCCGATGCGTACGAGGACGAGCAGGAATCACTTGGGCGCTGGACGTTTGATTTTTCGGCCGAGGCCTACCCGTTCCTGCGTGTGATCCCGTGGGTATTGAGACTGACGGCGTTGATGCTGATCGGGCCTGCGTTCAAGGCGATGCTGCTGGCGGACGACCAGGGCCACAGCGCGGTCGTGAGCCTGTTGGTGCTGTTCGCCGGGCTGACCCTTGTGGCGGTGACCTGGACGGTCGGCGAGATCGCCCAGGCGGTGCGCGACATCGCCCTAAAGCGGGTCGGCGGCTAAGATCGTCGGCGAAGTCACTGACCGCCGGAGCCTACGCGCCATTACCGCTTCTGCCAACACAGCCGAACATCAGTCCACGCCGGGTGATCGTCTTCGCTTTGATCCGGCGAAGCTGATGCCCCTGCTGCTGATCCTGGCGGGGACACTGGCGTACCTCAACACCCTGCCCAACGCGTTCGTCTTCGACGATGAGCCGGCGATCCTGCTGAACGAACAGATCCGCGACCTGGCCGGCGTCCGGACGATCCTGCTGGGCTCCGGCGAGTCAGGGGGTTCGAACCGCCCGGTGACGGAGTTGACGCTGGCGCTGAACTACGCGCTGGGCGGCGGCGAGCCGGCGGGGTATCACCTATTTAATATGGTCATCCACATCTTCGCGGCCCTGGCCCTGTTTGGTCTGGTGCGCCGCACGCTTGAGCTACCGACCTTTAGTGACAGGTTCCGCAAGCAAGCGTCCTGGATCGGCTCGGCGGTCGCGCTTCTGTGGCTGCTGCACCCTTTGAATACCCAGGCGGTGACCTACACGATCCAGCGGGGCGAATCGCTGGCGGGCCTGTGCTACCTGTTTACGCTGTACAGCTTCGTGCGCTACGCCGGCGGGGGTTCGAAAGCGTGGGCTGCTTTGTCGGTCGCGGTCTGCTTGATCGGGATGGGCTGCAAGGAGGTGATGGCGACCGCGCCGCTGGTCGTGCTGCTGTACGACTACTGCCTGGTCGGCCGGTCGTGGAAGGATCTGTTAACAAAGCGCTGGAAGCTGTACGTCGGGCTGTTTGCCGCGTGGGTGCCGATGGGGTGGATCGTCTACCGCACGCTATCCGGCGATGCGGAGTCTGTCGGCGGGGCGCTGGACGACAAGCTGTTATCGAGGTGGACCTACCTGCTGACCCAGCCCGGCGTGATCGTGGAGGTCTACCTGCGCAAGGCGCTTTGGCCCAGCCCGTTGATCCTGGACTACCAGTGGCGGCCGGCGATCCCGCAAGACACCCCGTCTAGCGAAGTGGCGCGGCTATTTATGGCCAACGTGCTGTGGCAGGGGCTGGTGCTGGTCGGCCTGCTGGGCGCGTCGGTGTGGGGCGTGATCAAGAAAACGTGGTGGGGCTTTCTTGGACTGTCGTTCTTTTTGGTTTTGGGCCCGACGTCGAGTCTGATGCCGATCGCCGACCTCGCGGTCGAGCACCGGATGTACCTGCCGTTGATCGCGGTGATTGGTGTGGTTGTGGCGGGGGGGTATGCGTTGTTGCGCTACGCCGTGCCCGACAAGCCGGAGGCATACGGGCTGACGATCGTAGCGGCCTGCGCCCTGAGTCTGGGGTTGATGACGTTCAACCGGAACATGGAATACCGCAGCCGTGTTTCGATCTGGGGGACGGTCGCGGAACGTCGGCCAAGCAACAGCCGGGGCTGGTACAACCTGGCGTCGGCGCTACAGCGCGAGGGCGAGGACAAGCTGGCGATGCGGGCGTATGGCGAGGTGCTTGCGATCAATCACGACCACGCGGGGGCGCACAACGGCGTAGGCAATATCTGGCTTGACCAGGGGCAGACCGACCAGGCGATCGTCGAACTGGAAACCGCCGTCGAGCTAAAGCCCGACAGCCCGGTGTATCACCGGGAGCTTGGCAGGGCCCTGTTAGTCGACGACCAACTTGATCGGGCACGCGAGCACCTGGAAAAAGCCGTCGCGCTCGACCCGTTGTTCGCCAAGGCCTACGACGATCTGGGTATCGTCCACGCCAGGCTCAACGACCCGCAGCGCGCTTTGGAGCACTTCCTTAAGGCGACGCAGCTCGCACCCGCGGAGTTGGGTTTCTGGCTGAACCTCGCCACCACCTACGAGGTGTTGGGGCGTTTCCGTGATGCAGGTGAATGCCTGGACCGGGGATTGGCATCGTCGTTAGAGGCTGAGTCGGGGCCGGCGGGGGTATCTGATCCGGCGGCGGCGGACCCGTTACTTCGGCGGCAGGTTATTCAGAGGCGTGATGCTTACCGCGCTCAAGCCGATCAAGCACCTGACGGGCCGTGAACCGGACCATCGGCGGCTCGGCTGCATCTGATTCGATCTCGTCGATTCGCTTACGCAGTTGGGCATCCTCCCGCTGGGCCAGTGCGTTGCCGGCGGCGATCAGGGCGTTGCGTTTGAGCATGTCCAGCTTGATGCGCTTGAGCGCCGAACCTTTGAACACTTCGCGGCGGTCGTCTTCCGTCCAGGCGAGGATGTCCCGCAAACTCAAACCCGGCGCAGGGGGGCGCGGGGTGTAGCGGTCGTCGATCGGCAGTTCGCTAAGCCGCAAGCGGCTTTGATCTCCAGGCCTCGGGTCCGGGTTGCTGAACCCTGAGCCCTGCTCTCTGTTGTGTGGACAGACTTCCTGGCAGATGTCGCAGCCTGAGATCCAGTCACCCATTTGCGCGTGCAGGGCCGGGTCGATGGCGCTACGGTGCTCGAGGGTCAGGTAACTGATACAGCGGGCCGCGTCGACCGAGCGACCCCCGGAGTCAATCCCCCCGAAGTCGGTCCCCTCGGAATCAGCCCTCCCGGAGTCTTTCCCTCCAGAGTCCGGGGGGCCTGGGTCGGTGATACATCCGGTCGGGCAGGCGTCGATACAGCGCGTGCAGGTCCCGCAGTGGTCGGTGGGGGGCACGGTCGGCTCGGGATAGCCTGCCTGCTGGGTGGTCTTGAGATTCAGCGTGGTGAGGATCGTGCCCAGCATAAAGTACGACCCATACGCCGGGTGAATCAGCAGGGTGTGCTTGCCGATCCATCCCAGCCCGGCCTGTGCGGCGTGCTCGCGCTCCAATATCGGGGCGGTATCGACCGTGGATCGAAACCGCTGCCCGGGGTGGGCCTTTGCCAGCGCGTCGGCTAACCGATGCAGGCGTTTCTTGAGGGTCTTGTGGTAATCATCGCCCCAGGCGTACCGGGCGATCTTGCCGTACGGGGCGGCTCCGGTTGGGTTTAGGTCGGTTTTGGCCGGGTGCTTGTCCGCCACGCAGATGATCGACCGGGCCCCTTCCAGCAGCTTGCCGGGGTCCAGCCGAACGTCCAGGTGGTTTGCAAGGTAAGCCATCTCCCCGTGCCGGCCGTCGCCGATCCAGTGCCGCACGCAGTCGCCGTTCTCGCTGGGCTTGGCAGGCGCGATCCCGATCAGCCCGAAACCCAGGCTAAGAGCCAGGTCCAGTACCGGCTGAGCATCGATCGGCTTGGGTGAGTTAGACGTTTGCACGGGCTTAGTTTATCCCCATCGCCGTGGTCGGGTCGGCCCCCGGTTTCGCCCCAGCGCGGGCCGGTTGGCGGACGGGCCGATCATGACTACAATCCGAGCCAACCAAGCCCCTTACGACGCCTAACGCGATGCCATACGACCTCAAGCCCATTGACCTGGACGTCGAAACCACCCCATACCTCAAGCCCGAGGACCAGCAGCCCGGCGATCGCTGGACGCTGAACTTCGGGCCCCAGCACCCCTCGACCCACACCACCCTGCGCCTGGTCATGGAGCTCGTCGGCGAGCGCGTCGCACGGGTCACCCCCCACATCCGCTCCCTGCACTCGGGCTTCGAGAAGCTCGGCGAGACGCTGGACTACAACCAGTACGTCACCATCGTCAGCCGGATGAACTACATCTCGCCGATCAGTAACGACATCGCCTGGCACACGGCGGTCGAAAAGCTGTTCGGGATCGACCTGACCCCGCGCTGCAAAGCGGTGCGCACGATCCTCGCCGAACTCGGGCGGATCCAGGACCACCTGCTGTGCATCGGCGCGGCGGCGATCGACTTGGGCGCGTTCACCGGGTTCCTCTACGGGTTCAACCAGCGCGAACGCATCAACGACATCATGGACTACATCTGCGGGCAGCGGTTCCACCCGGACTACACCCGCGTCGGCGGGACGATGCAGGAGCTGCCGGACGAGGCCGTCTTCCGGAAGATGGTGAAGAATTTCATCTTCGACCAGCTCCCCCCGGCGGTGAACGACATCCGCACGCTGTTGACCAACAACCGGATTTTCCGAGACCGGACCGAGGGGATCGGCGAGATCAGCCGGGAGGACGCGGTCGCCTGGTCGTTGTCCGGGCCGGTCGCGCGGGCGGCGGGGGTCAAGCGTGACCTGCGCAAGGACGAGCCCTACCTGTGCTACACCGACAACTGGGACGGGATGGGCGCCAAGGCCGTCCGGTTCAAGGTCCCGATCGCGACCAAGGGCGACACCTTCTCTCGCTACCTGGTCCGGCTCGAAGAAGTCGAGCAGTCGATCGGGATCATCGAGCAGTTGATCGACAACATCCCCGGTGGGCCGATGAACGTGGACAGCGACGGCAAGGCGGTCAAGCCCAGCAAGGCCGAGGTGTACGGCTCTATCGAAGGGTTGATCCAGCACTTTGAGATCGTGATGACCAACCGCGGCTGGGAAGCGCCGGTCGCCGAGGTGTATGCCGCCAACGAAACCGCCAACGGCGAGTTGGGCTTCTACATCGTCAGCGACGGTGGGCCGCGTCCCTGGCGTGCACGGTGTAGACCCCCGAGCTATATCAACTACCAGGTCTTCGCCAAGCTGATGGAAGGCCACCTGATCGCAGACGCCGTCGCCATCCTTGGGAGCCTGAACATCATCGCCGCCGAGCTGGACCGCTGATTTATCAGCAATGTCGGCGATGCCACCGCCGGTTTGATACGGAAATAGAACCATGGCATGGATCACCAAAAACTCTGGCACGATGCAGATCGACCGCCGGGACGAGCCCTACCTCACCGACGAGATAAAGCAAAAGCTCGAAGACGAGGTCGTCCCGCGTTACGACACGCGGATGGCCGTGACCATGCCGGCCTTGCACCTGGTGCAGGACACCCACGGCTGGCTGCCGCAACAGGCGATCGAGGAGATCGCTGAGTTTCTCGGGCTCACCGCCAGCCAGGTCCTGGATACCGCGACGTTTTATGAAGAGTACTGGCTCAAGCCTCACGGCAAGTATGTCATCTGGGTCTGCCAGTCGTTGAGTTGTGAACTGCTGGGACAGCAAGGACTGACGCAACAGATCGGCGAGCACCTGGGCATCGGGCCGGGCGAGACGACCGAGGATGGGAAGTTCACCCTGATGAGCGTCGAGTGCCTGGGCTCCTGCGGGACCGCGCCCTGCGCCCTGGTCAACCACAAGCTGCACGAGAACATTACCGCGGACAACTTCCAGAAGGTTCTGGACGCCTTGGAATAACACGATGAGTTGGTTCACCCGGCTATGCCGGAACACCGGGTTGATGATTCATCACGCCGCCAAGCCTGTCAGAGGCGGCAGGCAGGTCGTCAGCCACAAGACGCAGGAAAAGAAGGTCAGCGACAGCGTGACCCTGCGGCGAACCACGATCGAGGAGATCGAAGTCAAGCCCAACGGCACGGATGACAACAGCGTTTAGCGGTCGATCAAAGATCGACGCGTCCCCACGATGACCGGCCGCACGCACGAGAACGACCCCATGACGATCCTCAAAGAACCCGTCCTGACCAAGCGCATCCCGACGCACCCTTTTGGCGACCCGGCCGACCGGAAGGTGGTTTCGTACAAGCAATACGTCAAGACCGACGGGTACAAGGGGCTTGGTAATGCGCTGGCGATGGACCCCAAGGATGTCGTCGACCTGGTCAAGGCGGCCGAGGTCCGAGGCCGCGGCGGCGCGGGTTTCCCCGCGGGGATGAAGTGGAGTTTTCTGCCTCCGGAAGACGGCGGCCGGCGTTACCTGGCGATCAACTCCGATGAGTCAGAGCCCGGGACGTTCAAGGACCGGCTGCTGATCGACTTCGACCCGCACATCATCATCGAAGGCATCGCCATCTGCATGCACGCCTGCCGGTTGGACACCGCCTACTTCTACATCCGTGGCGAGTACCACCACCAGCGCGAGGTCTTCGAGGCGGCGATCAAGGAAGCCTACGACAACAAGGTCTTAGGCAAGGATTCCAGACTCGGCAAGATCAACGACCGCTGGCCGGACCTGTTCCTGCACCGGGGGGCTGGGGCATACGTCTGCGGCGAAGAGACCGCGCTGCTGGAATCGATTGAGGGCAAACGCGGCTGGCCCCGGATCAAGCCGCCGTTCCCCGCCGTCGCAGGTGCGTTTGGTCGGCCGACCATCATCAACAACGTCGAAACCCTCGCCGTCTGTGCACCGATCCTCGAGCGCGGAGAAGATGGGCCGACCTGGTTCCAATCGATGGGCACCCAACGCCCGGAAGGCGCGCCTCCGCACGTCCCGGCCAGCTTCGGGCCCAAGCTTTACGGCGTCTCCGGCCACGTCAACCGCCCCGGCGTCTACGAAGAGGAACTGGGTATCACACTCAAAGACCTCATCGAGGGCCTGTGTCAAGGCATGCGCGGCGGCAAGAAATTCAAGACCGCCATCCCCGGCGGGATCTCCACCGGCGTGTTGAGCACGGAAGACTACGATGTCAAACTCGACTTTGACATCACCAAGTACGACACCCTCGGCCTGGGCACCGCCGGCGTCATCGTCATGGACGAGGACACCTGCATGGTCGGTGTCGCACGCAACATCGCCCGGTTCTTCGGCCACGAGTCCTGCGGCCAGTGCACGCCCTGCCGCGAAGGCACCAACTGGATGGCTAAGATGCTCGCCAGGATCGAGGCAGGCGACGGCACGACCCGTGACCTGGACCTCTTACTTGAAATCGCCGGCTCCATGGGCGCGCTGCCCTCCGGCCGAGGCGCGACTATCTGCGGTCTCGCCGACGGCGCCAACTGGGCCATCCGAACCATTGTCAACAAGTTCTGGTCCGAGTTCGAAGCCAAGGTCAGCAAGCAGCGCTACGTCTCGCTCTCGGTGGTGGGGGGGTAGCCATTCTTTAGACCGGGGCCTGAGCAACGCGATGACCCGGGTTTCGCCCCCTGTTATCATATGTCCATGAGTTCCCTGCAAGGCAAACTGCTGCTCGCCGCCCCGGCGATGGAGGACCCGAACTTTGCGCGTGCGGTTGTGCTGGTCGTCAAGCACGACGGCGAGGGGGCGATGGGGCTGATCTTGAATAGACCGACCGGGGCGACGGTGCGTGAGGCGATCGACGGGGACGGGCTGGTGACGTGTGAGACGGATGCCGTGCTGCACCGCGGCGGGCCGTGCGATGGGCCGTTGATGGTGCTGCACGATCAAGCGGCGTCGGCGCAGGACACCGTTGTGCCCGGCGTGTACTTCACGGTCGAAAGTGATCTGGTGCGGGATCTGTTAGCCGACGGCGAAGCTACGGCCCGGTATTTCCACGGCTACGCCGGTTGGGCGCCGGGGCAGTTGGACGCCGAGTTCAGCGCCGGGGGCTGGCTGACCATCGAAGCGACCACACAGAGCGTGTTCGACCCGGACATGGGATCGCAGGCGTGGACGGCCCGGCTCAAGGACCGCGGCCGAGAGGAACTCAAGGGCCAGATCAATCCCAACCTGATCCCCCCGGACCCGACGATGAACTAGAGGCGGTTTCTTGGACGCACTCCCGACCGTCACATCACTCATCGAACAGGGCATCGGATCCGGCCAGCACCTTGGCGCGCAGGTGTACGTCTCGCGCAATGGCTTGGTGGTCGCGGACACGGCGCAGGGGGAGGTCAAGCCCGGCTTCAAGATGTCTTGCGACTCGGTCCAGACCTGGATGAGCGCGACCAAGCCGGTCACCGCCGTGGCGTTCGCCCAGCAGTGGGAGCAGGGCAGGCTGGATCTGGACACACCCGTCGCCGAGGTGATCCCGACATTTGCGCAGGGGGGCAAAGAAGCGGTGACCCCGCGCCACCTGCTGACACATACCGGGGGTTTTCGCCCAAACCGGTTCAAGTCACCGGGCGTGGCTTGGGATGACATCATCGCCGCAATCTGCGCGACACCCCTGGAGCCGAACTGGGTCCCCGGTAAGCGGGCGGGCTACCACACACACACCAGTTGGTTCATCCTCGGCGAGCTGGTCCGTCTTGCTTCGGGCAAGCCGTTTGACCGCTACGTCCGCGAGCACATCTTCCAGCCGCTTGGGATGCTGGACGCCTGGATCGGGATGCCGACGGAGGTTTATCGCGCGAATGCCCGGCGTATCGGCTCGATGCCCAGCACGGCCGGTAACCCACCGGTCCCAAGCGGCTACGACCAGGAGCGCTGGTGCGTCGACTGCCGGCCGGGGGGCAACGGCTACGGGCCGACCCGAGAGCTTGGCCGTTTCTACGAGATGCTCTTAGATGGTGGGGCGCTTAACGGCACACGCATCATCGAGCAGCAGACCGTCGAGCTGTTCACCGACCGCCACCGTGTGGACATGCACGACCGCAGCTTCAAACACGTGATCGACTGGGGCCTGGGGTTCATCCCCAACTCGGCGCACCACGGGGCAGACACCGTGCCCTACGGCTACGGCCCGCACGCGTCGGACCAGGCCTACGGCCATTCGGGTTATCAGTCGTCGGCCGCCTTCGCCGACCCGGCGCACGGGCTGGCGGTCGCCGTGGTGTTCAACGGCATGCCCGGTGAGGCGGCGCACCGCAAGCGGATGCATGGCGTCCTGGGCGCGTTGTATGTGGACCTTGGGCTGGGTTAGATAGGTGGCCGACGCACAGGTCGTTGCCCGACCGTGACCCGCTGTAGCGCATGGGCCGACAGGCTCATCAGCGTTTGCTCGTCCATGTCGGTGAGCAACTGCTTGAGTTGCCTGTTGAGCGGCCGGTTGGCCCAGCGACCGAAGGCGGGCAATTCGGCGAGAAGACGAGCGACCGCGGGGTCTGCGTGCTCTGTGTCATGCATCGAACTTATCTCCCGTCCGCCCCGTCGTGGCCGCGGACGCTTCGTCTTCCTGCCTTAATGATCGGCCCGGCGCGTGCCCGGCTTAATCGGATCGAACGGAATATCCCAATCTCTTCGCGCTTTCCGGTTCACGCCGGTTTCGCGTATGCTGTGACTTGGGTAATCGGATCAGGTTCGCACAGGAACAGGAAGGTCGCGTGGATGACAGGTCATGCAAGAACGTTGGGGCTGTTGAAAATGTTTCTCGTCGTCGGTTTGGCGGGGTTGGCGTGTGCCTGTGATTCTTCGCCACAGGTCACCGATGAAGACGTGGCCGTGGTCGACGAGGTCGAACTCAAGCAATTACGGGACGATGAGCCCGGCCTGATCCTGGTCGACGTCCGATCTGAGAAGCGTTACGGGCTGGGCCACATCCGCGGCGCGATCAACATCCCGCTTCCGAAGTTAAAGCCGACCGACCCACGCTTGGCGGACGCCAAGCACGTCGTGGTGTACGGCGAAGGCTATCAAAACGCCCTGTCACACGCCGCGGCCAAGAAACTGCTGGCCGGGGGGCGGGTCCTGGTATCGGACTTTCGAGGGGGGTATCAGCTCTGGCGTGACAGCGGCGGCGAGGTCCTGTCGGGTGATAACCCCTAGCCCTTACAACAAACGCGCCGACCTATCCCCGGTGTCCGCCCGCCGAACCTCGTCCGATTCCTCAGGCCAGAACCCGGCGATCAGGCAGAGAACCGCCACCGCGATCAGCACGAACCGGCTGGGTCCGCGGGTCAGACGTGTCAAACGTGAATTGATCGGACGCAGCGCCGCGATGTCCCGGCCGACCACCGGCATCGGCGCCGCCAGCCAGTCCTCGATCATCTCGGACCCAAAGCCCGCACCGTAGATCCGGCTGCCCGTACCGCTCACCGCCACCACCCGCCCGCTGTCCGCCGACGCGCCGTCCATCAAGCGCTTGCCGACCGGCTTGTAACGTAGGTGTGTGAACGCCAACCGCTCCAGCAGCACCGGGTCGTCGTCGGCCAGGGCGTCGTGGAACGCGGCGTAGCTGTCCTTTTGCGTTTCAAGCCCATTGGCTTGCAGCTCGAGCATATCCCGCTGCCAGAGAAGCTCCCGCCAGCCCATCCACGCCGGCGTAATCAGCGTCATCCCTAATAGCCCCACCCCAGCCAGCATCGGAAGCCAACCGGCCAGGCTGGCCAACAGTGTTTCAAGGGGGTTCGGACGGCTCGACATTGTCCTGATTATCGGTTTCCCGGCCCCCCAACCTACACAATGCGTCCCACCATCCCCCTTCACACCAACCACCGGTCTCCGCCTAAGATTTACCCTGCGTCCGCGACGTGGGGCCAGCCAAAAAAAGTGTAAAGCAGGGATGCGCTCGGGTGCGTCACCGGATGTTCCTGGAACCTTGTCAGCCCTATCCAGGACGTGGGCCAGCCGACTTTCTCATCTGTCTTTTTGACTCACACCCCTTGTATCTTCAGGGGAGGGAGTGGTACACTACTCCTCGTGTCAACTATGCAGTGCCCTTGATCTACGCAGAAAGGGCAATCAATGGATGATAAAGATGATGTCGCCTTCAAGACGGCGTTGGCTACATTCACAGCTTTACGATCCGAAATTCTAGCGAGGATCAGCGGACAAGCCCGCGCGGCGGCTGGAGCGGTTGCACTTGTGACCGGCTTCATAGGCGTCCTGGCGGCAGTCCGAGTCGAAAAAGAATCCTCTCTGATTGTGACTCTCTTGGCGGGAAACGCTGACTCACTAGAAGCGTTTGCTGTGCTCTGTGCGGGATTCGTTCTGGGTATTGAACTTTTGCTGAGCTTCTGGGCCTATCAGTTATTCCAGATATTCCGGCTGTCACTTCTGTTGATGCGCCTTGATGATCGGTTGAAAGAGCGGTTTAGTGTAGTGCAAGAGGAGTCGCTAATCGGTTGGGAGAGAGAGGGGCGCGGGATGAAGGATGTGAATATTGACCCTCGGCAAACTGCAGTGGCGCTATCAGTTCGGATCGTTTCCTACGCACAGCCGCTCATCTTCTTCTCGCTAGGAACTCTTGGGTTGATCGGCATGCTTCTCGGGGCTTCACAGTGGAACGGAGTGCTGTTCGTTCTGATATTCATGGCACTAGTGGTGGGCTTACTGGGAAACGGAGCCATCATGTTTTCCTTGCATAAGTGGATGTGCGGAGGCTACCGCCCGGACTGGGCCTTGGGAGTCAAGAGTGCGCCGGACTCGGTTGATTCGTGTACGAGCAACTTGGAACGGAAAAGGGAGGAACAACAACTATGAAAGACGGGCTCTCGGTAGGATCAGAAGGTGGCATCTTCCTATAACCGATTGGAGCATAATAGTGCCGCGAGAGAACACTTTGGAATCTTGAAGCCTTGAAACCATTTTGTGGGTTGTGTTCTTGGCTGGATCGCTGATAGAAATATAATGTATAGCAACGCCTAGCACGATAGGACATCTTCATATTGTAAGGAGGCAGATATGCCAGATGGCTACCTTTGTGTGGAATGTGGGCATAAGTTTAGATCGTTAAGCAAGTTTTGCCCCAATTGTGGTGTTCGACTCGATTTGGAGAATCGAGGATCAATGGGTGTAATCGTAAAATGCGCTCATTGCAATGGTTCGGGAAGCGTTTCCCGTGACTGTCAAGACTACCGGGAAGGAGGATCGCCATGTCCTGCTTGTGGAGGTAGCGGTCAACAGTGGGTTAAGCCCTGATAGTTGTAGCTTTAGGATCCGAAAAGGGCCGAATAAGGTGTAAGGTAGTGTTGCAGGATTACACCCATCGGCGGTCAGCTTCACTTTATAACCCATATCCTCCAAACCCACCTAATCCTAGGGGTGGGACCAACTCCATTCGTGGGACCACCAACGATATGATGGTGGGCTGAAGCAGGGATTTACGCGGGTGCGTCACCGATGGCGTCTGGCCCCTTGTCCGATCTCGGCTAGTCAGCGCCGATGAAGCGGGGTTGTCTTTTCACTTCCTGAACGCCATCTCCCTCTCGCTGGACCCAATAGGCAGATGCGTTTGGCCGTGAACTGATGATCGAATCCAGTTCACCGTCGATGAAGTGGAGGCCAACCCCGTCGTCGGCCGCCCACCCATTGCTGATTGTTCCGGCTTGTAGCAACCGGTGGTATTCAGGACGGCGATAGGTTTCACCGTCGTAATGCGGGCAGTTGCTGTTAGGCAGGAATCCGAGGCAAGGAATAGAAGCAAGCTCCGCCGAGCCGGTGGGCATCATCGAATCGGTGACCCCCTGCTCAAACCAGCAGATTGAGCCCGCGCTGACACCGGAAAGAACAACGCCTTGTTCGAGGGCTGATCGAAGAATGTGATCAAGGCCCCAATCCCGCCAGATGGCCAGGAGGTTGCGGGTGTTTCCTCCACCCACATAGATCACATCCTGCTCCATGATGAATGATTCAAGGTCTGACCTTGGTGAATGGAAGAACGACAGGTGTGATGCCGTGCAGGGGAGAGTGTCAAACGACGCGTAATACCGGCGTACGTAGTCGTCGCTGTCGCCGCTTGCGGTGGGAACGAAACAGACCTTCGGCTCAGCAACTCTCGCCTGCTTGAGGATGTACCTGTCGAGAGCCAGGTTGTCAGGCTCCATCGAAAAGCCCCCGCCGCCAAGTGCTATGATTTGTTTCTGGATGGGCATGTCTACTCAGTCTTGATCAGTTTCTTCAAGTGATTGGCAAGCATACGAGTGTAACAAATGCTGAATGAGAGGCCTGAAGGTTTCCCAGGGGCCGGGCTGTCGATCGGGGCGGGGATCGCGTAAGATTTGTCGCTTATGACGCGCCACGAAAGCCCACAATCCGCCCCGGAAACTGCCCCCAAGCCCGCCGGCCTGACGGTCTTCCTGGAGACGTTTGGCTGCCAGATGAACGTGCTGGACAGCCAGCTTGTGACGGGGCAGCTGCGCGGGCTTGGGTATCGGTTTATTGATGACTGGAAGCTGGCGGACGTGGTGCTTTACAACACCTGTTCGGTGCGCGAGCGCGCCGAGCAGAAGGTGTGGAGCCGGGTGGGGGAGGTCGGGGTTCATAAGCAGGAACACCCGGAAGTCCTGCTGGGCGTGATCGGTTGCATGGCTGAGCGCGACGGCGAAGACACGGTCCGCAAGTACCCACAGGTGGATCTACTGTGTGGACCCGGCGAGCTGGACAAGCTGCCGATGCTGATCGATAACGCGGTGAAGACATCGCTAACAGACCGCGGCGGGCTTCGGTCAGCCAAGATCGCCTTGCAGGGCGACACCCACCGTCGATCGGGGACGCTGTCTGCGGCTGAGGACAAGCTGGAGATGCTGGACCTTGCGCGCAGCTTTTCGCCGGACGACCACCAGGGCTCGTCGTATGTCCGGATCACGCGCGGGTGCAACAAGTTCTGAACCTACTGTGTGGTGCCCCGCACGCGCGGCGCCGAGGTCCACCGCCCGCCTAATCACATCGTCGACGAGTGCAGGCAACTGGTCGCAGGCGGGGTCAAGGAGATCACGCTGCTTGGCCAGACCGTGAATCATTACCACTACGACGGCGGCGCGGCGGTCCATGTCAGGGGCGTCGCTCAGCCGCAGGTCGGGGCGGTCATTGGCCCTAACCGGGGGACGGGCGGGCCCAGCCCGACGTTTGGCGCGGGCGTGACCAGTTTCGCGGGCCTCTTGAAGATGATCTGTGACCAGGTGCCCGACCTGCCGAGGCTGCGGTTCGTCACCAGCTTCCCGCGCGACTTCGGCGATGACATCCTGCAGGTGATGGCCGACGAGCCGCGTATCTGCCGGTACCTGCACCTGCCGGTCCAGTCCGGGTCCGACACGGTGCTTGGGCGCATGAATCGCGGCCACACGGTCGAGACTTATTTCGAGTTGGTTGATCGTGTCAGAAAGTTCCTGCCGGACGCCGAGCTGGCGACCGACATCATCTGCGGGTTCCCCGGCGAGACGGAGGACGATCACCGGGCGACCGCCGAGCTGCTGCGTCGTGGGCTATTTAAAAACGCGTTCATCTTCAAGTATTCGCCCCGGCCCGGCACGACGGCGATCGACCGCTTCGAAGACGACATCCCGGACGCGGTGAAGAAGCGCCGCAACAACGAGCTGTTGGAAGTACAAAGCGAAGTCAGCGCGCAGGTCCACCGGTATTACGTTGACAAGACCGTCCGCGTTTTTGTCGAGTCCATCAGCGCCCGGGAGCGTAAGTCGGGTACCCCCGGTAACGGCGGGGCTGGCGGCGTCGAGCTTGGCTGGGAGAAACCCGGCGAGACCACACAGACCGAAACCACCCAGCTGGTCGGGCGGACCGGTGGGGACATCATCGTGGTCTTCGACGGCGATCCCGACCTGATCGGCCAGATCATTGAGGTCAAGATTCACCGCGCCACGCCCCTGACGCTCTTCGGCGAGCTTGCCGGTTCGCCGGCGGCTATGCTGTAGCCATGAAGCACCTGATCATCGACGGGCACCTGGACGCGGCGATCAACGCTCTTCGAGAGGAGCGTGACCAGACCCTCCCGGTCACCGCGATCCGTGAGCGTGAAAAGGACATCCCCAAGGACAAGCTGGGCACCTGCACGGTCTCGTTTTCCGAGATGCGTCGCTGCGGCATCCCGCTGTGCATGACAACGGTGCTTGCGCGCGCCAAGCCCTGGATCGAGCCGGGCCGAACGAGCCAGGGATCGGACTGCGACTTCCCGGCACAGGACATGGCCTACGCCTTCGCGATGGGGCAGTTGGCTTACTACCGCGAGCTTGAGCGCCGCGGCGAGGTGAGCATCATCACCGACCGACCCGGGCTGGATGCGCACTGGTCCCGCTGGGAGGCCGGGCAATCCGGGGGAGACGACCTGCCGATCGGCGTGATCCTCACCATGGAAGGCGCCGACCCGATCACCGAGCCGGATCGATTAGAACACTGGTACGGCATGGGCCTGCGCTCGGTCTTCCTGGCGCACTACGGCCACAGCCACTACGCCGCGGGCACACCGTCCATCGATCAGCCCCAAAGCCACGAGCAGGACGGCCCGGTTACCGCCAAGGGTTTTGCACTATTCAAGGAAATGAGCCGGCTGGAGATACCACTGGATATGACCCACCTGTCCGACACCAGTTTCTGGGACGCCGCCAAGGCGTATGACGGCCCGGTCTACTCAAGCCATACCAACTGCCGGGCCCTGGCCGACGATGTCAGGCAGTTTACCGACGAGCAGATCAAGTTCATCGTTGATCGCGGCGGCGTGCTGGGGCTGTCGATGCATTTTGCGATGATCAAGGGCGGGTTCACGGGGGAAGCCTTCCGCGTCGGTCCGAGCACGGTGACGCTGGAGCACGTTGCCGACCACGTCGACCACATCTGCCAGTTGGCGGGCTCGACTAAGCACATCGCCATCGGCAGCGATCTTGACGGCGGGTTCGGGGCGGAGCGCTGCCCGGTCGGCCTGGACACCTGCGAGGATATGCACAAGCTCGGACCGATCCTCCAAGGCCGGGGCTACAGCGACGCAGACATCGCCCGGTTTTTCCATGGCAACTGGTTGGATTTCCTCCGACGGACGCTGCCTGACTGACCGAAATTTCCACGCCCACCGCTAAAATCCGCCGATACAGCAAGACCCGCTCCCTGGCTGAGCACGGCTGTACCCCACTGACCCCAAGGACCTGACCCATGATCGATCGGTTGTTTACCCATTGCATGATCCGGCCGGGGGATATCAAGCCGTCCAGCGAGTCGATGCGGGTGGTGGGCGTGCTCAATCCCGGCGGGGCGGCGTTTGGCGATGGCGTAGCGCTATTGATCCGTGTCGTCGAGCAGCCGGTCGAGACCCGTTCGGGTTTCATCGCCTCACCCCGTGTCGACCCCGAGGCCGGCGTCGTCGTCGACTGGCTTAATGAAAGCGACTACCACGCAAAAGACCCCAGGCAGGTCACGCACAAGCACACCGGGGAGGCACGCCTGCGGTTCCTGTCCTACCTGAAAGTCGTCCACAGCGCCGACGGCACCAAGCCCGATGGTTTCGATGGCCCGGTCGTCTGGCCAAGCGAGCCGTATGAATCCTACGGGATCGAGGATCCGCGGATCACGAAGATCGCCAGCACGTACTACATCACCTACGTCGCCGTCTCCCCGCAGGGGATCGCCACCGGCCTGCTTTCCACCACCGACTTCGAGACGTTCCGCCGCCACGGGCTGATCTTCTGCCCGGAAAACAAGGACGTGGTGCTGTTCCCCGAGAAGATCGTCGACAACTACGCCGCGCTGCACCGGCCATCGGGGTCGATGAAGTTTACCCCGCCACAGATCTGGCTGGCGCGCAGCCCCGATCTGATCCACTGGGGCTCGCACACGCAGTTACTCAGCGCAGACGCAACCGATGGGGAGGATCGTATCGGCGGCGGCACCCCACCGATCCGCACACGCGAGGGCTGGTTGAGCATCTACCACCGAAGCCGAAAGGCCGACCGCGGCGACGTGGCCGGTGAGTATTGCGGTTATTCGCTGCTGCTGGACCTGGACAACCCGCTGAAAGTGCTAGGCCAGTCGCAAGAGCCGATCATGGCCCCGAGCGAGCCGTTCGAGAAAGAGGGGTTCCTCGGCGGGGTCGTCTTCCCCACCGCGATCGTCGAGCGGGACGAGCAACTGCTGGTTTACTACGGCGCGGCCGATGAATGCGTCGGCGTCACCGCGTTTAGCCGGGAAGCGGTTATCGAGTCGCTGGTGACTAAAGCGGTCTGATGCGGATTCCGTTTTGACATGGCCCTATCCCATGTTCACGCGATCCGACTGCTGTCCGCCTGAGGGAAAGTGACTTCCAGCCAGGTTGTGTCGGCTTGCACGGTTAGTTTTCCGTCACGCATCCCAGGCGGCAGATACAGCGTCTGGCCTTGGCCGAAACTCACGTCCGGGGTGCCGTCACACGAGATCGACCCGCTGCCGTTAAGCACCATCCAGACCGCCGGCTGTGTGTACGACAGGTCCTGTCGCTGCGATGATTCCACCTCGAACCGGTCGATACGGAAGTACTCACAGGCAACCAGGCGCGTGATCTGAGCGAACGCGCCTTGAACCTTCGTATTCGACTCGTATCGGCTCACCTCCGCGGGGCCGAAGGTGATGCACTGGATCGCCTGATCGACGTGCAGTTCACGTCCGGTCCGGCCCCAGTCGTACACGCGGAACGTTGTGTCGCTTGGTGTCTGCACCTCGGCCACCAGCACGCCTTCGCCCAGGGCGTGGCAGGTCCCGCTGGGCAGGTAATGGCAGTCGCCGGGCTTGACCGGGACCGTGATCATCAATGGTTCGACACGGTCCTGCTCGATCGCCAAACGGAACTGTTCGGGCGTCACACCGGGCTGAACACCTTTGTAAATCACCGCGCCCGGGTCGGCGTCCAGGACGTACCAGGCCTCGCTTTTTAAGAAAGCGTCGGCGTGCTTTTCGGCGTAGTCGGGGCTTGGGTGGACCTGGACCGACAGGTTTTCGCGTGCGTCGAGGAACTTTAGGAGGATCGGGAACCCGCCGTCGTCGGTTAAGGGCAGGTCGCCCAGCACCGCGGACTTAGCCATGGCGATGACATCGGCGAAGGTGCGTCCTGCCAGCGGTCCGTTGGCGATCACCGAGCGTTCCGACCCGCCGCCGCCGCCGGACACCGAGGTCTGCGCCAGGTCCGCCAATTCCCAGGACTCGCCGATCGGCGTGCCGGCGTCACCGGGCAGTGATCGGCCTAGCTTCTCAAGGGTCCGACCGCCCCAGACCTTTTCCTTGTAGATCGGTTCAAACATCAGCGGGTAGACCTGCGGGTGGGATTCGGTCATCGGCTTGCCTCACAGGAGAGTTGGACGGTGCATCGAGTATACGCGCTGGCGGGGGTGGTGACGATGGGCAGGGGCCGCTTCGCCCAAGGCCGCTATAATGCCTCGTCAATGATCGGCGAACCCATGGACACGGCATGATAAAGCGGCGCACCACACGGCAGGTCACACTCGGCGACGAGCAGCACGGGCATCTAACGATCGGCGGCGGTGCGCCGGTGTCGGTGCAGACGATGACGGCCGGGTACACCCACGACGTCGACCGCTGCGTCGCCGAGATCAACCGGCTCGCCGCCGCCGGGTCGGATATCGTCCGGGTCGCGGTCCCCGAGCGGAAAGACACCGAGGCGCTTACAAAGATCATCCCCCAGGTCAGTGTGCCGGTCGTGGCGGATGTGCATTTTCACTTTCAAAGGGCGCTCGAGGCCGTCGAAGCCGGCGTGCACAAGATCCGGCTGAACCCCGGGAACCTCTCCGACCGGTCGCAGGTCGAAAAGGTCATCGACGCCTGCAAGGAGCGCAAGCTCCCGATCCGTGTCGGAGTCAACGAGGGCTCGATCATCGAGCGCAAGGACAAGCAAAAGCGCATGCGCGAGTTGGGCGAGGTTTTCGCCGACGACAAGCACGGGCGGTTCCTGGCGATCATGATCGCCAAGCTTGAAGAGTACCTGGACATCTTCTACGAGCGAGACTTCTATGACATCGTCATCAGCGCCAAGAGCCCGGACCCGATGCTGTGTATCGCGGCCTACACCGAGATCAGCAAGCGGTTCGATCACCCCTTGCACCTGGGCGTGACCCACGCCGGGCCGCGCGAGACCGGGGCGATCCGCTCGGTCGCGCCGCTGAGCCACCTCTTAGCAAGCGGGATCGGCGACACGGTCCGCATCAGCTACGCCAGCGATCCGGCGCTGGAGGTCGAAGATGCGCTGGAGATGCTCTACTGCCTGGAACTGCGGGAGCGAAAGGGTGTGGACCTGATCGCCGGCCCGACCTGCGGGCGGATCCAGGTCGACCTGTTTACGCTGGTGCAGGAGGTTCGCCACGCCCTGGCTAAGCACATCGAGCTGCCGATTAAGGTCGCGGTGATGGGCTGTATTGTGAATGGCCCGGGCGAGGCGGAGGGCGCGGACGTCGCCATCTTCGCCGGCGACCGCAGGGGGATCATCTACGTCCAGGGTGAGAAGGTCGCCAACGTCCCCGAGGAAGACATCCTCACCGCGCTGCTTGATGAGTGTAAAAAGTTCCAGGACAAGGTCAGCCGCGGCGACGCGAAGCTGGGCGAAAAAACCGTCGACATCATCCCCCCCGATCCGATCGGCGAACTGGGCTCCGGCGTCGAAAAGATCGCCTCGGGCAACGTCGAGAAGGTGACGAAGCTGACGGTTTCAGGGGAGTAACTGGATTACGGTAAGCACATTCACCGGGAGTTCACCTTGTCAGATCAGGAAACAAGCACGCAAGCGGTATCCCCCGACCCTCATTCGATCTCAGATGATCTGATGTGCCTGGCCTGTAGTTACAACCTTCGTGGGTTGACTAACAAGGGTAGTTGTCCGGAGTGCGGGTTTGCCATCGAGCGGACGATCGTTGCCCGACAAGGCATGACCAAGCGGGAGTTGGCGGCACTGGCGTTTCGTGTAACGGCTCTTTGGATGGCTTTGGGGGTGATCACGGAATTTTTACCAATTTGGAGCTTATTCTTCAGCAGCCTGATTCAGACGGTGTCAATAATCCTCGGCGCCGGTGTATCAGTTCTTCTTGTAGCGGTCGTTTGGTGGAAGGCCGAATTACTGGCGAAGCTAGCGATCAAAACAGACGGCCCGATCTCCCTTAGCGGGCGTCTGGTCACGCGCCAGATCATGTCAGTGGCCTTGGGCATCATCGGCGTCCTATACGTCATCTATGGTATGACTGGAGTTGCTTGGATTCTGGTGTCGGTTCTTATCGGCATGGGAGACGAGTACCGCAGCACGTCGATCACCGACGCGGTGTTGAACCTGACTATTGGTTTGGTTTTACTCTTTGGTGTGACAAGGATAGCCAAGTCGGTCATCTGGCTACGGACAGTGGGCACGAGAAGACAGAAGTGAAGACAGGTCAGAAGTCTGATACGGATCCGACATCGCCATGAGCTTCATGCTCATATCTCAAGCCGGCTCGATCGTCACCGTCAATCCGCGGCTGGCGAATTGGTCTTTGTAGAGTTCGGCGCGTTCGCGGTGGGTGGTCAAGAGCAGTGTCCTGCCGCGCGAGTGGGCGTCGAGCATCCGGCGGACGGCGGCCTGTTGGCTCAGCGGCGTGAGCATCGTGATCGTCACCACGACATCGCCCATCCCGTTGAGGTCGTCGTTGTGCAGGACAACCTTCCAAGGCGGCAGCTTGCCGGGCTTGAGCCGGTTGGGCTTGCGTGTGGGTGTCAGTAGTGGGGACCAGATCGCGAGTGGGGGCTTTGGCATGTCGTGGTCGGGGTGAGTCGGCGGGTCCTGCGGGTGGTCGGTCATGGCTTTCTCCTTCTCGTCCAAAATCCCCGGACCGAAGGCACGTTGGGCCTTGGCTGTTGGCCCTCACCAGTCGCGGCGTCCTTGCTGATAGGCATCGTCCGGCTGTCACTCCGTGGCCGGGGCGGGCGTGGCCCGCTGATGCTTGCCGCATTATACCAACTGAAAAGCAACACGCTTACAACTTGCAGGCGCGTACTTGAAGTGGATGGAGGTAGGCGGTTTAGGGGGTTTGGGCTTGATAAGACAAGCGCTCGTCCGGGCGCGCGGTATCGGCCGATCCGCGGTCTTGCGGTTTGGCCCCCTGACCGATCATGGCCAGTACCAGCCAGGCGGTCTGAGCCAGGGCGATCAGGCTGGCCGGGTCGTGATAGGGGGGGATCGACGGGCGTGCAAAGCGCCTCATGATGACCCAGACGATCATGAACGCGGTCCACCAGAGCACACTGACCAACGCGGCCCAGAACGCCGCGCGCCGCCGGGTCGGTGAGCCTTCCCCGATCGCCATCCAGTACCCGATCAGCACGACGAGGACCATCAGGAATTGTGCATGGCCGACCTTGTAGAAGTGCAGACCGGTCGCAAGCCCGGCGATGCTGGCGGACACGACATCGACACGCCTCCACCAGCAGGCCAACCAGACCGCGCCGCCGAACACGACCACCGACGGGCCCGAGAGGAAGTCGACGTTGGGATCATCCATAAACAGGCCAAGCGGTGAGTAAGGCCCGCGCAGGAAACGGAAGATCGACATCCACCGCGACGGCCGTTCGGCGGCGAACATCAGCGGGTGCCAGGTCGATTCACCCCATGCCAGGTAGCTTGCGAGCATCCCCAGCGCGATGAGCCCGACGCACCACACACCCACCCGCAGTCGCAGCCTCCGGCCGTCGAGCATCAAAAACGGGAGCATCGCCAGCGGGTAGAACTTCAACAGCACCGCCGCGCCGAGCGCCGCCCCCGCCCAGCCGTCACGGTCTTTTCTGCGCAGATGCACCGCGAGCAGACACAGCCCCGCCGGGAGGATGTCGAAGTGGCCGTAGTGGGCGATCTGCAGCGCGCAGAAGGGGCTTACCAGCATCAGGGCCGCGATGGCCCAGGCGGTCCGTATCGGATGACTGAGCCTAAGGGCTTGGCCGATCATGAACGCCGAGGCCCAGATCCAGGCGAACACGAACAGCAGTTTGGGAAAGAACGGGTCGACCAGGGTCAGCGGCGCTATCAGGTTGTACAACGGGCCGTAGGCGTTGGTCGAGTGCGGTCCCCAGGGCATCTGTTCGCCAGCCAGGACCATGTCCCACTGGATGAGGTAGGCCTCGTAGTCCATCCGGGCCCCGGCGCGGATCGCGATATAACACCAGACGCCCATCGCGATCAGCGTGAAACAATTAAGTGCGTGCAAGTGTCGGCCAAGCCCCTTAGGCGGGTCACCTAGCGCAAGCCGGCGGAGCCCCGGGGCCCACAGCAGCGCTCCCATCATCGACACCACAATCGCCATCATCAAATAGGTCATTCAGGGCCCTTCGAGCCTGCCGGTCCGGGCTTTACTTACGATCCTCAGGCGGCGCGGCGGTCTGACTCGCCGTCGATGGCTCCGGGCCTGCTGCGCCCTTAAGCCTTCGAGCCAGGCAGTAGCGGTACAGCCGAAAAACGTGCCGCAGGTAGTTGAACTGTTCGCGCAAGTTCAGCTTGCTTTGCCCATGCGATCGGTTCTCGAACCGGATCGGCACCTCGTCGATCCGTTTGAATCCGCACTTGACGATCAACTCCAGCGCGATCTTGTACCCAAGCGGGTTCAGCGAATCCCAGGCCGCCTGCACGTCAGATCTGCGGACCGCAAAGAAGCCGGCCATCGGATCATTCGCCGACGTGAACGGGCGCGCCAGCAGCGTCGCCGCCTTGGAGTTGATCCACCGCCAAGTCGTCCATTCGTCGGCCGTACTCCCGCCGGTGATGTATCGGCTGCCCAGCGCCATATCGGCTCCGTCTTCCAGGGCCGACAGCAGGTCCGGGATCGACTCCGGCGGGTGCGACAGGTCCGCGTCCATCACCACGACCGTTGCGCATCTGCCAAGCTCAATCCCGCGCAGCACCGCGCTCGATAGGCCACGTTCGCCCCTGCGCACTTCCAGACGGACCTGCCCGGCCTCGACGAACGGCTGGCAGAGCTCCTGCGTCCCGTCCCCGCTGTCGTCGTCTACCACGATGACCTCGCCGGCAACCCCGTGCGCCGCCATCACCGAAAGCACGCGCGGCAATAGCAGCGGCAGGTTCTTTGCCTCCCGGTAGGTCGGCACGATGATCGATACGCTATCTGGCCCCACACCCTCGATCCCTATCTTAACCCGTCCACCACCCTCCCGGCCCGGATCGACCGCGAGGCGAGACATCATTGTACGGCCTGCAGGCGGATCAGATGTGATCGATAAAAAACACCCGCCGGCATGAATACCGCGGGTGCTTGAATGGAGCCAGCCGGGCTCGAACCGGCGACTTCCTGCTTGCAAAGCAGGCGCTCTCCCAACTGAGCTATGGCCCCAAGGGGGAGGTAAGTATATCGACCAGACCGCCCAAGCCAAGTCAGTTAATAATAGCTGGGCCCGGCCTGTGTAGATTCCACGTAGGCGATGTAGCCGGCGATACAAGCCGCGACCGCGATCGGGACTGCCACCACCAGCAGCCGCAGCGCAACCGCCTTGAAGCCCTTTGGGCCCCGGTCACCTCGGAACCCGGGTAAGACAGATGCCCACACACCCAGCGGCGCCGCAAGCAGCAGCACGCCCAACAGGTCGGCCGCCCACGGCTGATCCATCTGCCAACTGTAGAACCGCCCGCTGATCAATAGCCCGACGAACACGCCCATCGTCACGTCGACCAGGCCTCGGCCAGCCCGCGCGTTAAAGCGCAGCGTAGCGAGCCAGCCCCCGGCGAGCGCCGCCGTCAGGACCGCGCCCAGTTGCCCGAGCATCTGGCTGTCGCTTGCCATATTCACGACCGCCATCCCGCCGACGACGATAAGCATCATCAAAGCCAGCACGTGATCGCCGTGGCGGTCGGCGTATCGCTTCAGTAGCGCCCAGACCAGAAAGATCGCGGCGCCCAGCCCGGCAAACCACGCACCGCTCTGCGCCGGCGTCCAGTGGTGTGTCAGATAGATCTGCATCAATAGTGGAGCAGCGCCGCCGGCGATGATCAGTCGCAATAGCCACACGGCCGGGCGCGGCACTTTATCTGACGCGTCCAGCAACGCCAGCACCGCGGCCGCCGGCAGGAGCACAAGCACAAGCCAGTCGTGCGACTCGCTGGGCGGGAGAGTCGGCCAGCCGGCGGTGAAATAAAAACCGGTCGCAAAGGCGGCGCTCAGCCCCAGTGTCCAGGCGATCAGCGCGCCGCCGCGCCCCGATCCGGCCAGGCGGAGCCCCAGGTACACGCCAAGGGCGCTGATCGCGCCCGGCAGCAGCAGACCCAGCAGCCACCAGGTGGGTTCGATCACTGGCGTACGCCTTCGATACTGATGGCCAATTCGACCTCGTCACCTACCGCGCCGATCATATTATCCATGCCGTAGTCGCTGCGGTTGATCTTGAAGGCGGCGTCGAACCCGGCGCGGTATCCGCCCCAGGGGTCCTCGCCCTCGCCAACCTTGACCAGGTCGACGACGATCGACTTGGTGACGCCGTGCAGGGTGAGGTCGGCGGTCAGTTGGTACCCGTCCTCGGTCGCCGTAGCCTCGGTGGTTTTCAGCGTGATCGTCGGGAACTGCATGACGTTGAAGAAGTCGGGGCTGCGCAGGTGATCGTCGCGCTTCTTGTTGTTGGTATCGACACTCTCCGCTTCGACGCTGACATCGAACGATGCCGCCTCGCCGGTGGAGAACGAGCCTTCCATCACGTTGAATCGTCCGTGGGTGGTGCTGATCCCAAGGTGTGAGATCTTAAAGCTGATCGAGGTGTGGTCGGGATCGACTTTCCACTCTTGGGCCAGGGCCGAGCCGCCCCCGGCAAGCACGACGGCGGTCAGCATGGCGAGGTATCTTGAAACATGAGTCATGAGCATCTCCTGATCTGGTGTTGTGGTTTAAAGCGGATACCCCCGATACGAAACAACCTTCCGGCCGGTTCTATTTCACGGGGTTGCTGGTAGGATAGGCGGATCGGCAGCGCCCGGGCAAGTGGCGATAGAAATTCAGGAAAAGGAGTAAGGCGTATGAATCGGGATATTCGGGGATGCGCTCACAGCTCACACCGGGCCTTGGCGGTGCTGCTCACGACCGCGCTGCTGCTGAGTTCCTGCGGGAAGGTCTACTACGGCACGTGGGAGGCGCTGGGCATCCACAAGCGCGACATCATGGTCGACCGGGTCGAAGACGCCCGAGACGATCAGGAAGAGGCCAAAGAGCAGTTCGCCTCGGCGCTGGAAGAGTTCTCAGCGATGTTTAACTTTGAAGGCGGCGACCTCGAAGCGAGGTACAAGACGCTCAAGGCCGCGTTCGACGCCAGCGAGTCCAAGGCCAAGGCCGTGACCGGCCGGATCAATTCGGTTCAGCGCGTCTCCGAGGCGCTGTTTGACGAGTGGACGGCCGAGATAGAGCAATACACCAACGCCGACCTGAAAGCCGCCAGCGAGAAACAGTTCAACATAACCCGCGGCCGGTACGACCAGATGATCGCCGCGATGCGCAAGGCCGAGCGGTCGATGCAGCCGGTGCTCTCAGCGTTCCGCGATCAGGTCCTGTTCATCAAGCACAACCTAAACGCCCGGGCCATCGCCTCGATCGAAGGGCAGGTCGGGGACCTTGAGACCGACGTCGCCGACCTGATCGCCGAGATGGAGGTTTCGATCAAGGAGGCGGACGCGTTTATCCGGCAGATGGGGACACAGCCATAAGGACTTGACCCGATTATTGGAGGCTTCATGGGCGGGACGATGAGTCGAGATAAGCGATTCGGATCAGCAATGTTTGATGTGCCGATTTCGCGCCGTCAGTTCCTGGCGGCGACATCCCTGGCGGCAGCCGGTTGTGTGTGTGGCCCTATCTATGGTTTTGTCGACGATTCGACGGTAAGCCAACAGCGTGTCAAGGATTTCTTTGAGAACAATCTCGTCATTGACGGGGTTGTGCAGCCGGCCCCGAAGGGCGGGACGATGCCTGTTGAACCGGGTGAAATCAAGCGGCTGACCGGTATCAACACCGCGTTCATGACGATCACGCCTGCCCGGATCGCGGAGTTTGCCAAGACGGTCGACGATCGTCCTGACCGCTTCCTGTTGACCCGCACGGCCGACGACATCGACGAGGCCTACCGCACCGGCCGTTACGGCGTCGGGCTATACGTCCAGAAGGACTTTAACCTGACCGATGGACTTGACCAGCTACAGACATGGTACGAGCAGGGGCTTCGAGCGTTCCAGCCGACCTACAGCGAGGTGAACGAACTCGGCGGTGGGTCTCTGGACGATAAGGCCCCGCTGACCCCGCTTGGGCGGGACACGCTTCGCTTGTGTGAGGACCTGGGGATCGTCTTCGACGTTTCGCACTGCGGCAAGAGGACCACGCTCGACGTTGCCAAGCTGGCTCGTAAGCCGATCACAGCCAATCACTGCAACGCCGAAGTCCGCCGTCGGTCTACGCGCAACAAGTCTGATGCCGAACTCCGGGCGATCGCGGGGACCGGGGGCGTGGTCGGCGTGATGGCGATCAACTGCTTTCTGGTGACCGAGGGCAAGGCCACGGCCGACGACTTCGCCGGGCATGTGGAGTACCTGGTCCGGCGGATCGGCATGAATCATGTCGGTGTCTCATCGGACAGCATGCTGGATGGTTTGAACAAGGCCGACATATACGAGTGCGGTCCGTCTCTGCGCTGTTATGAACGTTGGGGGAATGTAGCGGAAGCCCTGCTGGGACGAGGTTTCAAGGAAGATCATCTTGCCAAGATATTTGGCCAGAACTTTAAGCGCGTCTACGATGAGATCCTGATTTAGCCAGCGTCAAAAAAAAGGCGTCCAGCCAAGCTCACGCATTGAAGTACTTCGTCGCCGCAACAACACAGCCCCTCCAATCGTGATGAAAGCCAACGACCCCGGCTCCGGGACCACGCGGGTGAACTCTCCGGTCGCCACAATCTCAGTCGGTAAATCGATCACCCACAGGTAAGATAGTGGTGCATCTTCGTTGCAGATGGAGCAATTAATCTCATCAGCAAGATGAGTGCCGGGTTGCTTCAGTATAAAGTTCATCGTGACCTGATAGGTTTCAGTAGTCTGGGTTGAGCCGATGAGATTCAAGCTGAAGTTCGCGTTGCTGGACTGACGCGGGATCACGTACGGGTCGGGAGGCTCGGTCGGGGGTGATGGGAAAGGTTCGGTCGTTATGGTGACTAACAGGCTATTCTCAGGGTCCGCGGGGATACCAATGGGAACGCGGTACGGTGGCAGGTGGGTAAGGACAGTAATCGGCGAATCCAGCCGTACGCCCAGGAGAACCTGGAGAGAAGTCTGCTCCCAATCGGCGGCGAACTCGCCGATCACGACAGGATTGTTCACGACCGGGTCTGGGCCGGAAAAATCAATATCCAACTCGCCGATGACGGTACCCATGAACATGGTTTGCGCCGAGTCAACCTCATGGGTCTCATGGGTTGCCTCCAAAGTTGACGCGATAATGTTCGACACGCCGTCGTTCACCGCCTCGAGATTTACGCTCACCATCTCTGCGGACACCACCCGCGGTGAGGCTGCAAGGCATAGCATCACAACATACGCAACATAGCCGGCGCTAATTCGTGGCATGGTGTCCCCTTTCAGGATGTCGGTGAGATACAAGTTACAACAAGGTAGGCCATAAGTAGCGTATTTGAGCCAGCGTGTGACTGTCAAGAAAGATCTGACAGTATTTTGAGTAATTCCTGGTCCGGGCAGGGCTTGTCATGTGACCCACCATGCTGGTACTCCTTTCGTCTACCCCCAATCCGCGTGAGCTATTTGCGTAAACGGTGTAATAGTGAGTCCCACGGCTGCGGTAAGGTCGCCTACCGATCATGTAGTTGCGCGCCGGTTGTGATTTACAACCAGTTAATGAGGATAAACGCACGAATTCGGGTCACGGGCTTGAATGCGGTTACCTCGACACGGTGATGCGGTCGGCGATTTGAAGTCCTGGACCCTCGAGCCAAAGTGAGGGCCTGTCGGGTTGATCGCAAACCACCTGTGGATAATCAAGTGATATGACGACATCGTACGCTTGCTCGGGCCCGTTGCTGGGCACCTCGATCAGGGTAATACACGGCATCTGCAAGGCTCCGAGCAGCTTAAACCGCTGGTCTTCATCCTTCAGTACCAGCTTCCCATCGAGGATCGGAATCGGCCCCCGCGAAGGTCTGATCGGCATCCTTGGGAAGATCCGGTTGGTATTAGGATACGTATGCCGAGCGGTATCGATGTCCTCCTGAGCCATAAACTCGATCTCGCGAATTGCATCATCATCAAACTCGGTGTCAAACCTACCGCTGAGTATCGAACTCTGTGTGATGACAGGCGAAGCCGACGTAAATTCGACCTCTACTTCGGCGATCAGACTCCCGACAAAGCGCCCATCGATCACCTCACTTGCAGGCTGGTTCGCGCCATCACGTTCCGCTACCGCACTGGCGCGTAATAACGGGACGCTGGAGGGCGTTGGCGTCAGTGTTACGCGGAACCATTGTTTGCTGCCCTGCGCCGGCAGAGGGGGAGTGGTGGTGTTTGCGTGACTGATGATGAATGAACCCAGAATACTTGTGAATGCCAAACACGCCGCGAGAGCTAACACCTTTGTGGTGATCGAAATGCCTGCCATATAGGCTGCGGCGCTGCCATAGGTTGAAACCGGGGCAACGAGCCCTTGCATTGGGCTGGCCGAGACCGCCATGTCCAGCAGGCTCGTCGCGATCGCGGCAGCAGGTAACCCAAGACCCCGTTGACGCAGAAGCGCCCTTAAACTCTCAGAAGCTTTGGCCACGTGCTTCTGAACAGCCTGTTGGCTGATACTAAGGTCACCAGCGATCGACGCCTGTGTACGGCCCATCATGAAATGCTGGATAATGACTTCGCGATCATCGGGATTAAGTTCCGCGAGGCACTCGTCGATGTGTCGCTTGGTTTCAGACTGATCGGGCGGGCTTTGGTTCTTGTGGTTGCTTGCCGCAAAACTGCGTTCATGCCGCCGGCGGGTAGCATCCGCGCGGATCATCGCCTTGGTTGTGTTGACCGCACAGCCATGCAGCCAACCGCCCACGTTTGAATGAATCGTTCCAGCATGATCAGAAAGTGCGGCAAACACCTGCTGGGCCGCGTCCTCGACATCGTGCTCGTTAGCGAGATATCGTCGACATACCGAGGTGACCAGTGGTTGATAGCGGCGGACAAGCTGCTCGAAAGCGGCCGGATCCCGGTCGTTGACGTACGCTGATAAAAGTCGGTCAGTGTCCATGCCGTTCGACACCTGCAACGCGATAACTCAACCGCACTATATCGCAGATGTGGATCAAATGGAATAAGTCACACGTTGAAATACTTCGCTTGCGGGTGATGCACGATGATCGCGCTGGTCGACTGTTCGGGGTCGATCTGCCAGTTTTCGGTGAGCGTGCAGCCGATGCGTGACGGGTCCAGCAGGCGGAACAGCTTGTCCTGGTCGGACATTTCCGGGCAGGCGGGGTATCCGAAGCTGTAGCGCGAGCCGCGGTATTTCTGTGTGAACAGGTCGCGGGTGCTCGGGGCGTCGTCGCCATCGATGCCCAGCTCCTGCCTCATCCTTTTGTGCCAGAGTTCGGCGAGCGCCTCGGCGGTCTCGACGCTCAGGCCGTGGGTGTAGAGGTAGTCGGTGTAGTTGTCGTTGGCGAAGAGTTTGGCTGTGACTTCGCTGGCTTTAGGTCCGACGGTGACGCAGGACAGGCCCAGCACGTCCTTTTCACCTGATCCGGTAGGGCGGAAGAAGTCACTGATGCACAGATGTTTTCGACCGGTCTGGCGCGGGAAGCTGAACCGCTCGATTTCCTTGTCGTGGTCATCGGTGTCATAGACGACAAGATCATCGCCATCGCTGTTGCAGGGGTAGTAGCCGTACACCACCTTCGGCTGGAGGATCCCGTCGCCTTTGAGTTGCTTCTTTAGCTTGTCGAACAGCGGCTCGACCTCGTCTTCGATCTGCTGTTGGTACTCAGTGTCGGATTTTTTGCCCTTCTTGAGCTGCCACTGCCCCCGAAACAGGGCGACCTTGTTGATGAACGGGTAGACCTGGTCGAGGTCGACGCTATCGATGACCCGGCTGCCAAAGAACGGGGCGGTGGGGATGGCGATGTCGGCTGAAACAGTGGGGCGGGTGGCGGTTGCGACAGCCGATGAACCGCCCTCCGCTTTGGACGCTTCGACTTTCCGCTCGGCATCGGCGCGGTTGGATAGCCTCGCCTCGATTTCGGTATCGAGGTCGTCGGCCTTGCCGGACTTTAATAGGTCCATGATCCGTAGGCCCTCGAAGGCGTCCTTGCCGTGGTACACCCTGCCGTCGTAGACCTCTCGAAGATGGCTGTCGCAGTAGTGCTTGGAAAGCGCAGCGCCCCCGAGCAACACCGGGACGCCGATGCCCTGGCCGTTCAGTTCGCGCAGGTTGTCCTCCATCACCGTCACCGACTTGACCAGCAGGCCCGACAACCCGATCGCGTCGGCCTGTGTTTCTTTCCACTTGGCGACGATGTTGTTGATCGGCTGCTTGATCCCGATGTTGTGGACGGTGTAGCCGTTGTTAGTCAGGATGATGTCGACCAGGTTCTTGCCGATGTCGTGGACATCGCCCTTGACGGTCGCCAGGACGATCGTGCCCTTGGTCTGGCCCTCGGCCTTCTCCATGAAGGGTTCGAGATGCGCGACCGCCATCTTCATCACCTCGGCCGACTGAAGCACGAACGGCAACTGCATCTGCCCGGAGCCGAACAGCTCGCCGACGACCTTCATCCCGGCTAGCAGGTGGTCGTTGACGATGGCCAGCGGCGGGTACTTCTTCCTCGCCTCGTCGAGTGTCTCGGGCAGGCCCTTCTTCTCACCGTCGATGATGTGCTTTTGTAGCCGCTCCTCAAGCGGCAAATCAGCGATATCCTGCTTGACGGACTGCGCCTCGGACCCGTCGGGGAACAGGTCGATGAATATCTGCAAGGGGTCGGTGGTTTCCGTCCCGTCGGCCAACGTCACCGCCTGGTCGGGTGCGCGGTTATAGATCAGCTCAAGGGCCGCCTGCCACTGCGCGTCGTCTATCCTTGTCTTGGGCAGGATCTTGGTCACGTGCAGGATCGCGCTGGTCAGACCTGCCTCGACAAGTTCGTGTAGGAACACGCTATTAAGCACCTGCCGCGCCGCGGGGTTGAGCCCGAAGCTGACATTGCTCAATCCGCAGGTGATCTGAGACTCGGGGAACGCCTTGGCGATCCGGCGGGTGCCCTCGATCGTTTCCAACGCGCTGCGGCGGTCCTTCTCCATCCCGGTGGAGATCGGCAACACCAGCGGGTCGAACATCAGATCGCCGGCGGCGAGCCCGTGCTTCTGTGTCGCCAGCTTGAACATCCGCTGCGCGATTTCAATTTTACGGTCGGCGGTACGCGCCATCGCTTCTTCGGGGTCTTCATCGATGGTGCCCAGCACCAGGCCCGCGCCGTATTTCTTGGCGAGGTTACACATCAACGCGAACTTGGCTTCGCCGTCTTCGAGGTTCGCCGAGTTGATGATGCACTTACCGCCCGCTCGTTTCAGGCCGGCCTCGATCGTCGCAGGCTGGGTCGAGTCGAGCATCAAGGGCGCGTTGACCTGCTGGACCAGCAGCCCGACGACCTGGGCCATGTCCTTGGCGTTGTCTCGCCCGGCGTAGTCGACGTTGACATCGATCACGTGCGAGCCCTCGCGCACCATCTCGCGCGCCAGGCTCATGATCTCGTCCCAGTTTTCCTCTTCAAGGAGCCGTTTGAACTTCCGAGAGCCCGAGGCGTTGGTCCGCTCGCCGATATTCAGGATCGACAGGTCCTGGCGGTACTCAACCGCGCCCATCAGCGACGAGATCGCCGACTTCCAGGGCTCTTTGATGACTTTGGCCGGTGCGCGGTCGCCGACGGCCTGAACCAGCGCGGCGATATGCCCTGGCGTCGTGCCGCAGCAGCCGCCGACGATATTGATCCCGCAGGTGTCGACATACTCGGCAACCTTCTTCGCGAAGGGTTCGGGTTGCAGCGGGAAAACAGTCTGGCCTTCAACCAGGGTGGGAAGGCCGGCGTTGGGGAGCAGGCTGATCTTGCGAGGCCAGTTCCTGGCCAGATAGTTGACGTGCTCGGCCATCTCCGTCGGGCCGGTCGCGCAATTCATACCCAGCGAAAAAATCGGCAGGTCGCGCAGTGTTGCGGCGACGCCCGCGATGTCGGTCCCGATCAGGGTCGTACCCATCCCTTGTTCGATGGTCACTTGCACCATGATCGGGATGTCACCATCGTTATCGCCCGTGTCAGGCTTAAGTCCCTTCTCTTTCAGCACGCTCAGTGCCGCATCGATCACACACTTTACCTGCAGGATATCCTGCGCGGTTTCGATCAACAGCACGTCTGCGCCGCCATCGATCAGGCCACGGACCTGTTCGGCATAGCTGGCGTGCATCGTGTCCCAGCCGATATTACCCAGCGTGATGAGCTTGGTGCCCGGCCCCATCGAGCCGATTACAAATCTTGGTTTTTCGGCTGTCGAATACTTCTCGCAGGCCTTGCGTGCGACTTCCGCTGCCAGCTTGTTCAATTCGTACACACGATCAGAGAGATCCTGGTCCCCCATCGTGTGAACGCTGGTATTAAACGAATCGGTCTCGACCGCATCCGCGCCGATCTCCAGGAACGATTCGTGGATCTGCTGGATCACTTCGGGACGGGTCAACAAGAGCACCTCGGTGCAGTTCTCTCGCCCGAGGTAATCTCTTTCAAGGTCCAGGTCATCGATCGCATGGATCGAAGTGCCCATCGCGCCGTCGAGGATCAGGACACGTTTTTCGAGTTGGCGGGTGAACTGGCTCATACCTGGGTCACAATCCTTGCAGTATTGACGATATCACAGATCATCCGTTAATCCGGATTAACAGATAATAGGCGGCCAGCCTCGGTCTGGCAAGCCGATCCGACCAAATGGCCTATGCTCCCGTCCGTTGGGCGGTTAGCTCAGGTCCGGCCGATAGAGACTATCGACCTGTGATGGATCGAATCGTGATTTGGGAGTGCGTATGACCTGGTGGCAAGCGATAATACTGGGGCTGGTGGAGGGGCTGACCGAGTACCTGCCGATCAGCTCGACGGGGCACCTGCTGGTGGTTCAGGAGTTGTTGGGTCTGGCAACGGGCTCGGCCTCGGCAAAGGAGGCGGCGGATGCCTACGCGATCTGCATCCAGGCCGGGGCGATTGTTGCGGTGCTGGGCCTGTACTTTGGCCGGGTCAGGCAGATGTTCGCCGGGCTGACGGGGCGAAACGAGGCGGGGCGGCGTCTGCTGATCAACATCACGGCCGGGTTTTTGCCGGCGGCGGTGATCGGGCTGGCGCTGAACGACCTGATCAAGGCCTACCTCTTTGGCCCCTGGCCGGTCGTCGCTGCCTGGTTAGCGGGCGGGGTGGCGATCCTGGTTGTCTCACGGAGGCGTAAGAACGGGGGCAACGCATCGGTTGGCGGATTTGACCTGGAGAGTCTGGCCTGGCGGATGGCGCTGGTCATCGGCTTTGCCCAGTGCATTGCGATGTGGCCCGGCGTCTCGCGCAGCCTCGTTACGATCGTGGGCGGGGTGCTGGTCGGGATGAGCCTGTCGGCGGCGATCGAGTTCAGCTTCCTGCTGGGCGTGGTCACGCTCGGGGCCGCGACCTGCTACGACGGATTGAAGCACGGCCGGGTCATGCTCGATCACTACGGGCCGATGGAAATGATCCTGGGATTCCTCTTTGCGTTCATCTCCGCCGTCATCGCGGTCAAGTGGATGGTCAATTACCTCAAGCGGCACGGGATGGCCGTCTTCGGGTATTACCGGATCGCGGTCGCGGTGGTGGTGGCGGCGATGCTGCTAGCCGGGGTGATCAGCGGCCAGATCGATCAGCCGATCACGGCTCCAGCAGCACCTTGATGACATCGGGTTTGGCGGCGGTCTTGAGCGCATCGACCCCATCGGCGAGCTTGGCGCGTCGGCTGATCAGGCTCAGGACGTCGACTTTTTCGCCCGAAAGCGAGGCGATCGCTTCGCTGAACGGGCCGCATCGGCTGCCGATCAGGTTGATCTCGTTGACGACCAGCGGCGCCAGGTCGACCGGCTCTTTCAAAGCCTGCGAAGCGACGGTGGTTTTCATCACGATCGTCCCGCGAGGCCGGACCATGCCAAGCGCCGTGGTGAAGCCGCTGGGCGACCCGGTGCAGTCCACGACGATGTCCTGGTCGTTGCGCAGGCCGACATCTTCGAGCAGGCGGTGTTTGACGCCCCATTTCTCGCAGAGCTGGAGTTTCTCGGTGTGCTTGCCGACGCAGCGGACGGTCGCGTTGAGTTGGCTCATCACCTGGGCGCACAGCAGGCCCAAGCGTCCATCGCCCAGCACGGTGATGTAAGGCCGGCCCTCGATCGTTAGCTGACGGACGATCTGGTACGCCGCCGCCAGCGGCTCGGTGAAGACCGCGTGGTCGTCGTCGATATTCTCAGGCACTTCGATCAGGTTCCACACCGGCAGGGTGAACCGCTCGGCGAAGCAGCCGTCGCGACCGGCGATCCCCAGCACGGTTCGGTCACGGCAGTGTTCACGCAGGCCGGCCTTGCACATATCGCATTTGCCGCAGACACAGTTGATCGTCCCGACGACGCGCTTGCCGACCCACTTGCCGTCTTTGCGGTCCGCCACCGATTCGACCACGCCGACAAACTCATGGCCCAGCACACCGGCAAAGCCCATGTAGCCCTTGCACAACTCAAGGTCGGTCGCGCAGATCCCCATGCGGGTGGGGCGGATCAACGCATCGCCTAGGCCGGGCTGGGGCTCGGCGTGCTTAGGCTGCAACTGGATCTGACTGGCATCAAGCGTGAGTGCTAACACGGGTTTGCTGGCCCCTCTAGGGTCGTGGTTTAAGGCCCGGTCGATCTGGCCGACGCGGGCGGGATGATCCGCAAGGCTACCCCTGGCCCCCCCGGAATCCCTCCCGGAATAGCCCCAGTGATACCTTCTGTGCATCGGCTAAATCCAGGCCAGTCAACACTATGTTGCGAAGGCGGATCGGCAGGGGGTATAACTATCACCGATGTCTACCCCTGGCGATCAAACCTCCCCCACACCCCACGAAGGCCAACCGCTCCCGGCCAGGCCAAGGCTATTGATCCTGGCCAACCGCGGCAAGGAGCAGGTCGCCCGCGCGATGCAGGCGTTTGGGCCCTGGCTTAAGCAGCGGGCCGAGGTCGTGGCCGAGGTCGACACGCTGAAGATGTCTCAAGCCCACGCGGCGTCGCTACCGCCTGCCGACCTGGCGCTGGTCCTCGGCGGCGACGGCACGTTCCTCTCCCAGGCCCGCGCGATGATCGGCCTGGATGTGCCTTTGCTCGGGATCAACTTCGGGAAGCTGGGGTTCCTCGCCGAGTTCACTATCGAAAGTTTCAAGCAGCACTGGGACGCGATCCTTGCCGGGCAGTGCCGGACGACTCAGCGGATGATGGTCGATGTCAGGGTCTTCGCTCAGGACAGCCCGCAGTGGGGCGAGCCAGACCAGGCGATGCCCAAGCCGATCTTTCAGGCGGTTGCGATGAACGATGCGGCGATCACCGCGGGGCCGCCGTACCGGATGGTCGAGATCGGCCTGGCGATCGATCCCAGGCGTTCGCATAGCAGCGCCACGAAGTTTGCCGGCGACGGGCTGATCATCGCGACCCCCTCCGGGTCCACCGCCTACAACATGGCGGCCGGCGGGCCGATCGTCAGCCCCGGGGTCGACGCCCTGACCATCACCGCGATCTGCCCACAGTCCCTGGCGTTTCGGCCGATTGTCCTCAACGCCGACCTCGAGGTCTGGCTCACCCTGCACTCGGCCAACGATGGGACCACACTCGTCATCGACGGCCAGGAGTCCTGGAAACTTCAGGCCCATCAACAGGTCCTGGTCACACGCCATTCCAAGACCGTCCGCCTGGTCCACAACCCCGACTACAGCTACTGGTCCATGCTCGCCCAAAAAATGCAATGGGCCGCCCGCCCCCGGCGCGACTGAGCCGATCTCGCCATCCGCTAGACCAGCCGGTATCATCCGATCCAGAGCCCTCGTAGCTCAGTTGGATAGAGCAATGCTTTCCTAAAGCATAGGTCATAGGTTCGAATCCTATCGAGGGCGTTTCACCTCCAATCGCCGACCTTTACCCGTCTAGGTAGAATGCCATCAGCCGCCCACGTAGCTCAGTTGGATAGAGCAGCGGACTTCTAATCCGCAGGTCACAGGTTCGAATCCTGTCGTGGGTATTCAAGCCAGGGGCCGGAGAGGGTGACAAACTTGGCAGATCCTGTTCACGGAGAGCACAGAGCCTCGGTGATAAGGAGGAAACACGATGAGGCCGATCTAAGGTTCCTGGCCCCTTATCTTGCCCTCACTCTACGCGAACCCGTGCCGCTTGCTTGTCGTAAGATGGGCTACTGTCTTTCGATTGATTGATATTTGGGCGGCCGGTTACCGTGCGGGGTGCTCTTGACATGTCGCCACTTTACATATTGATCTTGGCCATATTGATCGTACTTGTTGCGGCGGCGGCGGTCGGTTGCCTTGTGGCGGTTGGTGCGGTGTTATTTGGCCGGGGCCGGGGCGGGGTATACCTGCCGGGACGGAAGGCGGCGGAAGTCTTTTCTTTCGTGTTCCCGTTCGCCCTGCTTGCGGCATGTGTGGGCATGGTATTTCTCGGACTTGGCCTTGAGATGTCTTTCGGCGACAGGCTCCCCGTTTCCGGCTACGTGATCGGCGCGGTGGTGGGCGCGATTGCCGGCGTGCTGAAAGCCGGCGGGGTCCGGCTTGTGATAAGCCCAGTGCGCCGGTTTGGGCCCGTTGGGGCCACGGTGATGTCGCTCGTGGGGGCCATCCTCTTTATGTGGGGCTTCTGGCCGATTTCCTACCGGGTCGTGGTTTTTGTTTTCAGCGGCGATGTGTTCTCCGCGCGGCCGATTGTCACGGGTGGCGCGCTCGATCAGCCCAGCCTTCATAAAGGCTTTTTCGTTTTCTGTCTCTTTGCCGTCGCCACGGGCCTATACCTCTTGATCATTCGCTGTCTTGTGGATCGAAGTCGGCGTCGGGTCCGTATCGTCTATCGCATCATGGCTGTGCTGTGTTTGATGCCGGCCCTTTGTGTGTTGACGGCGACGTTCTATGACCTGTTGCGCTACATGCTCACCATGGGTTACACGCCGAAGCGTGTCCAAGGCGTTGTGTTCGGACTGGTGAGTTACGCGTCGTTATTCGTATTTGTTGTATGGAGTGCAAGCGAGTGGCGGCCGTGGTGGCTGCGGCCCCCGCGTGCCGGTCTTTGTCCGCAATGCAAGTACGACCTGCGCGGCACGCCCGATCATTGTCCCGAATGTGGGTGGCTGCCGCCGGGCGAACAGGCCGCGGCGGCAAGCAATGAATGAACCCAATAAGGTTCCTGCACCATATTCGGCCCCGCGAATAGTTGAATGCGGTGAAAGTCAGCCATCGTTACCGGATGTTCTCACCATCGCCATCACCCGTCTCGCTCGTAGTCCGATCACATCTCCGCACTCGGGGCAGGTGGTCGAATCCCCGCTGCCGCGCAGGTCGTAGCCACAATGTTGACAGCAGCCACGATTAATGCGTCGCAGTCGCATGCGTGTCTTGGAGGTCAGCCACAGAGCACCAATTGCGATCACTGGTAAGGCCGTAAGCAGCCAGAATGGTACCGTTAGAATGCCATGTTTTGCCCACTGACCACCGGAGGGGGCGGCTTTGTACGCAAAGCCGGCAAAGGATAATGTGGAAGTATACTTGGTAGACCAAAATGTTCCTGGTGGGGCTCTGAAACGCCCATCGGTAGACTTTGTTCCTTCCATCCAGATTGCCACCAGTTTGCTGTTTGATGCTTGCAAGGTAAACTGAAAACCTGTTAACTGAATGTAGAACTTTGTGGATAGTGGCGAAGAAGCTGCCCGCACCCACACGTCTAGCACTAGTACGAATGCTATTATAAAGGCCGTCAGCATGCAGATTTTGAGCGCCCGTCTCATGTCGGCTAATCATCTCTGCGGCAAGTTGACGTGTCAATAAACTGGCCCTCTCCGCCTTCGCAGGTTACATAGGCCGGAATTCGGGCCGGGATACAGGCCGCTACCCGGCGCAACGAAACGGCTATTTTTGGACGGTATGGGCGCAGCCCGGGGGAACGGCGGGACCACACCTCGAGGCTCTCACGCACGGTGGTACATAGCATGGGAGGGGGTCAATTGTTTATACGGTCAGCATTTACCTTTGAGTAACGCCTTTTCCGGCCCGCAAGTCCACCGTTATGGATCGGCACGGCTCCGGGACTTTCGTACGGGAAAAGCATTCGAGGTCATTTTTTTGTTGACCTGACCCATATATCCGCTTAGAGTTCACCTGCTGCAGTGATGCGGGTAGATGTAGCGTTTACATCTCACGGTTTACCGTAGGTTTACAACTAACAAAGGAGAGGAGAAAGAGCTAAGGTCGGAGAACGACTATGAATTCAGTCAGGGAGTTTGTGCGAGCCACATGGCTGGGTGCGCTCGTGTCGGGTCTGGTTGGGTCGTCGGTTAGCGCCGGCGTGCTGGTCAGTGGAGGCGGGGGGATGCCGGGATTCACCGGTAGCCAGCTTTTCGATAATGGTTCAGGTGGTTTTACGGTGTCCGCGAATGTGGACTTCGCCGTCTTCGCGCCCGGCGCGTTCGGCATCGCGTTCCCGGGGGGTGATCCCAGCGGGGGCGCCGACTTCGTCTACGCGTATCAGATCGAGAACCTGGACACCGATGTTATCACGATGACGGTCGGGCTCGACGGCAATGAGACGTTGGGGGCGGTCGGTTTCATCGGCGACGTCGGGCTTGTGAACCCTAGCGCATCTCAGTTCGTCGGGACCGAGCCAACCTCCGCGGCATGGACCTTTACCCCCGGCCAACTCACCACTGGCCTGTCCAGCGCCATCTTGTTCTTCACCAGCGCCGATGCCCCCGAACTGGATTCGGCGACGGTTCTGGCCTCGTTTGCCGACGTCCATGACCTGCCCAGTCCGGTCCCCGAGCCTGCGAGCTTGTTCAGCCTGGTTGCGCTGGGCGCCGGTATCGTGTTTGTGGCCAAGCGTCACCGGGCCTGAACACACCTCCTGATTCTCTTTATGCCGTGCCGGGTTATGAGGCGGCGATAGCTCTACAATTCAATGACCGCGATGATGGCCCGGCGTGGTGGGGGGGCTGGCTCATGTGCAGCACGATGTTCGGGTCTTCGATGTCGGCGAGCCCGTCGCCGTCCAGGTCACCGGTCACAGCGCCACGTTGATTGAGAATGCTGATTTCGACATCCGTGAAGAGGAAACTTGTTTCTTCGCCGATCGGATCTGCCCGCTCGACGTTAAGCCCGAGGGCGCCCCGCCGGCCGTATAAAGGGGCTATGTGCGCGGATGCGGCTGCGCGTGACTATCTACTCAGTCAGTACTTATCTTCGATTATGAGCTATTCGCCATCAAGTCCAAGGATGAGCCGCCTTGGACCCGGGTCTGCGGAGGGACAAAAATCAATCGAGGTCATTTTTTTGTTGACCTGACCCACAGGTCAGATTAGTATCAAACAAGCTGGTAGAGGAGAGAGGATCAATGGGACCGATCACGGGGTTCTTGCGGGCTGCACGTCCAGGTGCGCTTGTGTTCTTTCTAATTGGTGCTGTGTCGGTTGGGTCGTCGGCTAGCGCCGGTGTACTAAACGGCCATGCGTCTGCCTTCAACGATGGCAACGGACCAGGCGTCGGCGGTGCCTGGACCAGCACCACCGCTTTTACTAACGGTTCAGACCTCAGCGGAACGGTTGACTGGGCCGTCTTCGCGCCAGGCGCCTTCTCCTTTGCGGGTTACTCGCCGACCGCTGGCGAAATGACCTACGCCTTCCAGATCTTCTCCACGGGCGCGGATGCGATATCCTCGCTGTCGATCAACGACACCAGTGGGACAGCCAACAACATCGGCTCATTCTCAGACCTCGCCGGTGAAGTCCCGACCTCGGCCGCCTTGGGCATCCAGGCGGTGTGGAACTTCGCGGGTCTGAATGCGGGTGAAAACAGCAACGGCCTGGCGTTCTCATCAATCAGGCTCCCCGTCGAGCTGTTCGGCCTCGTGGTCAATGGCGGCAGCTTCGCGGCAGCGATCCCGCTGCCCGTGCCCGGCCCCGTCGACTTCCCCGAACCCGCCTCCCTTGCGTTGTTAGCCGCCGGCAGCCTGTTGACGTTGCGACGCCGCGCCTGAATCACACGCACCGATCCTATAACCGCCGTGCCGCATGATTGGTGACAGTAGCCGTCTAATTGTCGGATGAGTGGAAAACCACTACGCCTTCTATTTAGTAGGTCACAGGTTCAAATCCTGTCGTGTGTATTTGTGTTGTTGCCGCTTGCAAGGACCGGCAAGGGGGCATGTTCGTATCGGTGTCCGGGGCGAGATCGACACAAAAGGAAGCTGAGAAATCATCCCGAGAAGGCCACAAGCAGCGGAATAGGGCCATGCAAACGCTCTGGGGGCTATTGTGAGGTCTGTTGAAAAGAGAGGGTGCTCTCTTGTGAAAGTAGACCGCCCATCCGCGTAAGAGTGGATAAAAAGTCTTGCTATCGGGCGGGTTAGCCCGGTATAATGTTGACCGCGTGGGTGGAACCACGCAACGACGGGCTTTGAGGGCAGATCGCCGCAAGCGCGCGTTTTGTTCGGCGAGCGTGTGCCACGGCACTTGAAGACCTATTAGCACCGGGCGGGTGTGGGGGCGGACATCTCGGAGACGGAGAATCAAACCGGTCGATCGGTAGGGCCCGGGTCGTGCTCTTGTGCTGCGCCGACGATGATCGGCCAGTCCCAGGCGATGCAGACGCTTCGCGAGCAGGTCCAGGCTGTCGCACATCGGCGGTGCACGGTGCTGATCGAAGGGGAGACCGGTACGGGCAAGGAACTGGTGGCACGCCACATCCACGCCTTGAGTAAGCGCAGCGCCGGGCCGTTTGTGCCGGTCGATTGTTCGTCATTGCCGCCGACGCTTTTCGAATCGCAGATGTTCGGGCATGTCCGCGGCGCGTTCACCGGGGCTCAACACAGCACGCTTGGGTTCATCCGGTCGGCCGGTGGGGGGACGCTGTTCCTCGATGAGATCGGCGAATTACCGCTTGCTGCGCAGGCGAAGATGCTCCGCTGTATCCAGGAGCGTGCGGTCGTCCCGGTGGGATCAACAAAGCCGATCGAGGTAGACATCCGTATCGTCGCCGCGACGCACCGGGACCTGCTGGCGATGGTCGGGCAGGGGACGTTCCGTGAGGACCTGTACTACCGCATGAACGTTGCTGCGCTGAATACCGCGCCGCTGCGCGACAGGGGTGAAGATATCGAGTCGCTGGCGACCCACTTCGTCGCGGAATTGGCTGAGCTCTATGAGGAGTCCGTCAAGCCGATCGACGCCTGCGCGATTGAGCGGATGATTTCATACGGCTGGCCGGGGAATGTCCGCGAGTTGAACAACGCGGTCGAGCACGCATTTATTCTATGCCGGGGGGCCTCCATCACAGCGGAAGACCTGCCCGAAAGCGTCGGGAGTGAGTCCGTGGTGGATACGTCGATCGGGGGCATCGTCCCCCTGGCACAGGCCGAGCGCGATCTTCTCGTCAAGGCGCTGCGGGCCGCCAACGGCAACCAGACCCGGGCCGCCAAGCTGGTCGGGGTCGAACGTCATCGGCTGCGGCGCATGATCGACCGTCACGGCCTAAATGCGCTGACCCGCCCGCGGCCAGGCTGAAGCGCAATCTCACATCCATGAACCAACGGTGCGCCGGTCCTCACGTCGAGCGCCGCGCCATGCGCCATCGCAATAATTTCATAGGTACAAACCGTTCCTTCCGGAACGAACTGTTCCATTGTGCTTTAACTTGTTCCCGTGTTTAGCGCTATAGCGTTTGTTGTCAATAACGTGGAACAAAACATACCACGTGGTCGTGCTACCGACGATTATTGTGAACTGCGCTCACGCCATGCGATCGTCTTGGTGATGCGCGAGTTATGACTTTCTTTGCGCGCACTTTCTGCGCGGCACGCGCTTCGCTTATGGCTTTGGTGCCGTCACATACGTCGGCAAGCCAAGCGGAGTAAACGATGATCTGTAAGCGACACATCCCGATCCTGACTCTGGTGCACGGCACTGTCGAGGCGAATCATATCGCCGCGCCGACGAGAGATCGCCAACGAGCCTTGTTGCCGGTCGCGTCTGCCCTCGACGCACTTCGGCTGGTGCGCATGCATCGCCCGAGCGTGTTGGTCGTGGACCTGAGCCGGCCGTGCGAACCCAGAGGTTGCGGGAGCATGATGGGGGTGATCTCCGCGATACGCCGGCGTGAGCCGGGCCTGCCGGTGGTCGTGCTGGGGCCTATGGAAAACGTTTCTATCGAAAAGGACGCGCGTTGCCTGGGGGTGACCGCGTATCTGAGTATCGAGACCTCGGGGTGTTACGAACGAGCCGACCGGTTCATCGAGTTGCTGCGCCCGCGTGACGGGCCCGGCGGACCTCACGCCCCGCCCCCGGCAACGGGTGAGGACATGCCGCCCTAATTGCACGTCCGCTGACTCTAAATGCTAACGAACACCTGAATCGTACACACAACCCGAACCCGTAGAACCCCCTGCAAGATCCCCGGGAGAATCCGGGGGAGAAGGAGCACGAGCCATGTTGAACAGCAGCACCCGAAAATCACTTCGTCAGGCAAGCGGCGAAGAACTCCTCCTGCTAGCCATCCTTGGGCCGTCGAATATGAAACCGAAGATCGACCGTGAGCTGGACCGCCGGGCCCTTGCCGACGTTGTCACCCACAGCGCCATCTTGCCTGCCGCGTTCGTCCCGACGGCGGGACACGCAGCTTAAGGCATGACCCACCAGCACCGGTGGCCTGGCGCTGTTGCCGAGCCGAAGCGCTCTTTTTCAATCTGACCCTACTCTCTCTCTTCTCCGCCCGTCGTTCAAAAGCGGCGGACGGATTTGCAAGACGAACTGACAGACGTCCACGAAACGAAACAAAGCACTCTCACACAAAGGAACAAAGCCATGTACGCAAGACTCTCACGAAGCCTCTTCGCACCCATCCTCGCCGTGGCCGTTTTTTCGATGTGTAGCGCCGCTTTCGCCCAGGGCACCGCGACCGGGCCGGTGACCACACACACCGTCGATAACGGGCCGATCGTGCTCATCGGCGACCCCACCAACCCGTTCTCGATCGACCTGGACCCCAACGGCCCGCCTTGGACCAAGAACATCATCGACCCCAACCTCCTGATGATCAACGGCGGGATACTGGACATCGTTGAGACGATCATCAACGTCGGGACCGAGCCTTGGCTTGATTGGCATGAGCACATCCTCCCGGACGCAACCGGCGTGGTCCCCGGCATCTGGGTGAATGTCAACATGTCAATCAACGGCAACCCGATTGGGTTCAACGCCGTGGGTTTGAATACGGCGAACCTTTGGCTGGACACATTCACTCAGCAGGTCCTGCCCGGCGACATCCTGGAAATCCACAAGCAGCTCGACGCATCCCCTACGCCCGCTCTGTTCACGCTGAGGATCGAGGAATACCCAACCCCCGAACCAGCCAGCGCAGCGCTGTTGGGGATCGGCTCGTTGCTGGTCCTGGCCCGGCGCAGGGCCGCCTCTGATTAACTCTGACTCTCATTCCTCCTGCCGGCGCGCCGACCGGTGTGCCGGTGGTTTTGATCGATGACCCATGAACGCTTTACCTGAAAAGAAGAATGAATCATGAACGCACCGCTATCAAGTTTGCACCTGTTTACCTCACCGGCCCTCTCGGGGGACACGCCAATCAATCGTAAGGAGATGCCTGTGTCAAAAACGCTACCCTGTCTTGTCGCCTTGATCGCTGTGCTGGGCATGTGCGTGAGTATTCAAGCACAACCTTTAGCAGCCAGTATTGACCCCTTACCCATCCCCAGCCCAAACCCGGGGATCCCGCCGGGGAGTGTTGTGAACCCGGTGTTAGCGACTGTGTCGGGTGGATTCACCGGCACCTGGTCCTCGCCGGCGGCCCCGGACTGGATCGGCACATTCACCGCGACCGGCCCGATCCCCGCGGGCACCACGTCTCCCTCGGGGACGACGGTCTACGACTTTACGAGCCTGCCTACCGGCGTCCTGCCTGTCGGCTCGATCTTCCGAATCGGCGACCTGGATATGGGCGCGGGCGCACTCGAACAATTCATACTGACCGGGACCTGCACGAGTTGTTCTTCGGCGCTTGGGTTCTTTCTGGATGAGCCTTATGCCGTCGTGGATTCGCTGGACGGCATCCCCACTCCGGCTGAGATGCCCGGTGTGACTGTTTCGGGGGTGGCACCCAGTATTACCTACCTGTTCGACGGATCGGGCATCACCGGGAGCAATCCGGTGATCACTGTCGCCATGAAAAATAACCAGCCCCTGACCACGCTGGCTGTTACCAGGGTCTCAACCTTCGCCAACTTCAGCATCGCGGCTCCGCCAATCCCCGAGCCGGCGAGCGCGGCGCTGATGGGCATCGGCTCGTTGCTGGTCCTGGTCCGGCGCAGGGCCGCCTCTGATTAACTCTGACTCTCATTCCTCCTGCCGGCGTGCCGACCGGTGTGCCGGTGGTTTTGATCGATGACTTACCAAGCATTCAGACTTTCACTTGAAAGGTAACCCATGAATTCGTTCAGACTGATACACGCTGTCCCCGGTTGCCTGGCCTTGCTTTCGGCCGTTGCGATCTCAGTCGATTGTTTCGCGGTGACGGTGATACTCGAGCCGACGGACGACGCATTTATTTCCAGCGGCGATATGGCGAACGTCAATTCCGACGATGGGTTTGCGGGCCTTGGCTTTGGCGACCGTGCCGTGGGCCAACAGAACGCCTTTACCGGGAACCAGATCGGCCGGCAGCTTTATAAGTTCGATGTGCCCAACACGGTCAGCGGCATCACATCCGCGGTGCTTCGCCTGAAAGTCTACGACAATTTCGCCGGCTTCCCACATCAGACAGCCATGTTCGGGGCGGACGACGGCTGGGTGGAAACCACGGTCACCTGGAATACCCAGCCGGCGGCCGACTCTACCGAGTTGGACAGCGTCAACGCGACGTGCTGCGGAGGTCTGTACGACTACGACGTCACCTCCTATGTGCAAAGTCAGGTTTCAGGGAGTGATCTGACTATGAGCTTTTCCCAAAGAGGCCAGAACGAAGCGGTAGTCGGCGGCCTGCGCTGGTGGCTGAAAGAAGGCGACGGGGCGACCATCAACCTCATGACCGGCGAATCGCCCAAGCTGATCCTGCACGCCGCCGTTCCCGAGCCCGCCAGCGCGGCGATGCTTGGGATCGGTTCACTACTTCTCATGGCCCGACGCAAGGCAGCCATTAAATGAATATCGACTAACACCAGCCCCGTCGGCGCACCGACCCGCGTGCCGGCGGATTAGAAACGATCTGCAACACACCCGTTATTCGAAAGGAACGAACCATGAACGCTTCATTCACAAGACTGATCCTGACTCCCGTCCTCGCCGTGGCCTTGCTCACGATGTGCAGCACCGCCTTCGCTCAGGGCACCGCGACCGGCCCGTTCACCTCGCACATCGTCACCCTCGGGCCTGAGGTGATCATCGGCGATGCGGCCAGCCCGATCCTGATCGACCTGGACCCCGCCGGGCAGCCCTGGACCAAGAGCATCACAGACCCCAACGGATTGATCACCGGTGGCGGACTGCTGGGCATCGTGGAAACCATCGTCAACGCCGGGAACGAGCCCTGGTTTGATTGGCATGAACACATCTCCCCTGCCCAACCGGGTATCCCTGCAAGTACATGGTCGAGTGTGAGCCTCTTTGTCAACGGCAGTTCGATCGGGTTCAACGCCTTGGGCCTGGGCACACCGGACCTGTGGCTGGACACATTCAGTCAGCCGGTGCTGCCCGGCGACATCCTGGTCATCCAAAAGCAGGCCGACGTGCCACCCTTAGGCTCGGGGATTCCCGGCGGCCCGATGCTGAGGATCTCGGAATACCCGACGCCCGAACCCGCGAGCGCGGCGGTGATGGGGATCGGCTCGCTGCTTCTCATGGCCAGGCGCAAGGCCGCCGTCGGATAAACCTCCACTAACACCAGCCCCGTCGGTACGCCGACCCGCGTGCCGGCGGATTAGAAACAAATTGAACACACCCGAAATTCGAAAGGAACGAGTCATGAACATCAAGCAATTCAAACAGATCCTTGTCCCCGCCCTGGCCTTGGCCTTATTCACGATGTGCAGCAGCGCATTTGCTCAGGGCACCGCGACCGGGCCATTCACCCTCCACACGATCGACCCCGGGCCGATTGTGCTGATCGGCGATCCGGTCAACCCGATCCCGATCGATCTGGACCCCAACGGCCCGCCCTGGCTCAAGAGCATCACCGACCCGAACTTTGTGGTCAACGACCCGGCCGGCGAACTGCTGAGCATGGTCGAGACCATCCAGAATGTCGGGACCGAGCCCTGGCTGGATTGGCATGAGCACATCCTCCCCAACGCGGTCGGTGTCACGTCCAGTACCTGGTTCAGTGTGAAACTCTCTATCAACGGCAGCCTGATAGGGTTCACCCCCACCGGGCTGGGTACGGCGGACTTGTGGCTGGACAACTTCAGTCAACAGGTACTGCCCGGCGACATCCTTTTGATCGAAAAAGAGGTCGTGGTGTTCCCCGTCCCGGCTCCAGGCACCGGGCCTATCCTGAGAATCCAGGAATACCCGACACCCGAGCCAGCGAGCGCGGCACTACTAGGCCTCGGCTCTCTGCTGGTTCTTGGCAGACGAAAGGGGGCGCCCTGATCTCCTAAACCATACCTCCCTTCTACACGCGCCGGCACGCTCAACGGTGTGCCGGTGGCTTCCAGCGACGAGACATCAATCAGTACATGCTTCTTATGAAAGGTTTATTTGTGAAACGCTTGATCAAGACAACCATCACGGCCTGTATGGCGGGAGCCCTGTTCGCGAGGAGCGCACACGCGGCGCTGATCACGACCGCCGCACCGCTTGCCCCGTCGACCGTCATCGACTTCCAGCAGTTCACATCCGTAGCGTTCGCGAGTGCAGTGCCGGTGCAGGTAAGCGCCGTCGCGGGTGAGGACGTGGAACTGTTCGGGATCGGTAACGACACGTTCGTGGGCCCGGTCAGTCACAGCCTCGGGGGCAACGGGAGTTGGAACAGCACCAGCGATCCAAACTTCCGCAGCGCCCGCCTGCCGACGAGTTTGGCCTTGGCGATGGAGTTCGTGTTCAACACCGCGCCGGTCCGGGGCGTGGGTGGGTTAATGAACTACGCGCCGGGCTTCGGGCCGGTGCTCATCGAGGCCTACGACGCCGGCGGGGTGTTGTTGGAGAGCCATACCATCTCAACCGTTGCGCCGATCAGCACGCCGGGCGCGCTGAATGACGGCGCATTCCGCGGGATCCTGCGTGCCACCGATGACATCGCCGTGTTCCGCATCTCCGGCGGCTTCGCGGTCATCGACGACCTGACCTTCACCCGCGTCCCCGAGCCCGTGTCGTCGGCACTGCTGGGGTTGGGTGGTCTTGGCTTCCTTATCCGGGGGAGAAGGGCTCAGTCATGAAACACCCACTGAACTCATCCCGTGCACTAGCCGCCGGCCTCGGCTTCATGCTGCTGTGCGCTGCTCCGGTACACGGCGGAAGCATCGCGAACCTGACGGTCACGAACCTCAGCTCGCCGGATCTGTTCGTCGACAACCCGGTGATCGGCCTCAAGCAGGAACGGCGCAGCACCGCCACATTGCTGTCCAGCAATCCCACGGCCGTGATGCCGACGTTTTCGGCGCGGCTGGCGGGCCTCGCCGCTACGGACACCTTTATCACGATCGGGACACAGAGCACGATCTCGAACCTGTCGATGCAGATCGACTTCGACATCATCGCCGCGCCCGCCGAGAGTTGGACCATGCAGATCGACCAACTGCGCAAGTTCGCGCTCACCCTGGTCGATGACCCCGGCAGCGACTACCAATCGCAGGCTGTGGTTGATCAGCACCTCGGGTCGTACAGCTTCACGCCGGGTGCCAGCGGACCGATCGCGATCCAGGCCGCCTTGAGCGAAGACACCGGTTTTATGTTGGGCAACGTCGATTTGCCCGTGAACGAGATCAACACCAACTACGTATTCGGTGTCGGGCCGACATCGGTCCAGCTCAACTTCTCACAGCGGCTGATGGCTCACTCCTTCGGCAACAACACGATTGGGCCGGGTCAGGAGGCCGCGGTCCGATTCGGTATCGCTGGCACTATGCCCGGGATGACCGCGGAAGACTACCCCGGCGTCGGGTCGCGCGCCGTCAACAACGACGGCCACTTCGTGGATCTGAAACTCACCTTTGTGCCCGTGCCTGAGCCCGCGTCGGCATCACTGCTGGCGGTCGGCCTTCTCAAATTTGTCGCTAGACGAAAAAGGATTCACTCATGAGTTATGTCAAGTCCTACCATTCGATCGTCGCGGCGGCGGTGACACTCGTTCTTGCAGGTCAGCAGCCTGCACACGCACTTCTCGGCGGGTTCGAGGTCGCGGACGGTTACACACAGACCTTCGGCAATGACGTGTGGTCCTACGATGCCGGCGCAACCGGCGCGACGTTCACCCCCATTCAATACAACACGGGCCGATTCCATGAGCTCGTCGGCTCGTCTGCTGTGAATACGGACGCTCAGTACGTGAGCCGGCACGGCTACGGCGGCGGCGGGGCCAATTCCGCTCCCTTTGCCATGGCTGTACGCTCCATCGCCCCGGCCGGCGCCCCAAACTACGACATGACGGTCGAATACGATGTCGGCATCGACGATCTGGGCGTGGCTCCGACGACACCGCTGGCGTCGGCAGTCGTCGCGTTCGACATCTGTCCTGGCGTGACCTGGGATCCGCTCGCAGTGGGCTTCGACACGGTTTTCAATGACGTGCCCGCTTTCTCGCTGAGCATCGGCGGCACGGACGCGGCGCCCGGCGCTACCATCGGCTTTTCCGACAGCGATCCCGGTAACGCCTTCGATACCAAATTCACCCACATCGACGGCACGAGCTACAACAGCACCGCCGTGCCCTGGAGCGGCCACTTCGACAACGTCATCGTCGACTTCAATTTCGTCAGCCAGACTTATGATCTGTATTGGACACGGGATTTCAATCTCGCAACGATCGAGTTCGACGCAGGCAACACGCCGGTCCTGATCGCGTCCGGCGCTTCACTGACCACGCCCATCAACACGCTTGAGCAGATGTATTTCCGTGCCCACACCGATCCCGGCAACGGTGTGGCGACAGCCGGACTTGAAAAATCGTTCCTAGACAACTTCCAGTTCGCGGTCCAGCCGGTGCCCGAGCCCGCGTCGCTGACATTGTTGGCGGTGGGCGGTCTGATCGCTTTGCGTCGTCGCGCCAGTCACTGAACTAGCACACAGAAACAATGCCGGGCGAACCGGTAAGCACCCCTCATTCTCGACAAACGAAAGGAAAGTTCACCATGACACATTTGAAAACTACATCCCACCTTACCCTCGCCGCCACCGCTTGCTTGTGCCTGACTCAGGCCGCCTCGGCTGTGCCTGTCCAGGCGCTGTACACCGACACCCCGGGGACCTGTGACAGCCACGGGACTCAGACCCTTTCACACGAACTCGGCGATACCGCCACGTTCCCCATCGATGAGGCGCTGGCGATCACCACCACCCAGTCCTCCTTGCCGGCACACTTTGGGTGTGTGGGTGACGACGGGATAGCCAATGAGTGGTTGGTGACCATCACGAATCTCTCGAACATCGCCTACACCAATCTCTTTTACGTCGCCGACAAGGGCGTGAACGCCGGTAACATCGATGGTGTCATCGATGATCTTACGTTTCTTGGTGCCGGTGATGCATTTCGTATCGATGGCACGGTCACGGCAGGGGTCAACAACCCGCTGATTGCCGAGATCGGCCCAATCGATGAAATCCTTCAGCCCGGCGAGACGTGGGAGTTCCTCATCACCAACTTCTCACTGTTCGCGGCGCCTTCGTTCAACTCGGCAGGCCAGTTCGCGGCGAGCTCAGACCTCGTCGTCGCGTCTAATTCCAGCATCGTCGCCATCCCCGTGCCCGAGCCCGCGTCGCTGGCGCTGTTGGCCCTCGGCACGGCCTTTGTGGGCATTAGACGCCGGTAGGCTCAGTCGTTTTTCGGAGCACTCGAACTTTAAACATCTAAGGACGTATCCATGTTCACGCTATCCAAGTCAATCCAATCTTTTGCATGTGCCGCGGCCTTAGCGCTAACGGCAATGATCGCGCCGACCGCTTCCGCCCAGACCACGGTCCCATTCACCGACCCCTCCTGGCAGGGCTTTGGCACCACGAACGTCGTGGCGGTGACCGGGAACTTCCAGCCGGGCTGGGAGACGGTCGTCATCAGCCCCGACTTGGGCGTGAACCTGTTCGGCAACCCCAACCAGACGCTCTCGGGCGCCCCCAATGACGCGGCGCTCTGGATGCTTCAGTTCACCTCCGGGTCGGCGAACAACGAGGAGGCCCGGCTTTCGCTGTCCGGGTTCTCTATCGGCCAGCAATACGAGCTTCCCTTCTTCGCCACCGTCCTGCGTCAGGGCAGTTGGCTTACGGACAACGATGCGTTCGAAGTCTCGATCGTCGGGGCGGACATTTCGTCGTATTCCACCGGCATCCTTGTCGACCCGGTATTCGGCGACGGGATGAACGACTGGATACCACAAACGATTCCGTTCACCGCCACGGCGGGCACGGTCGAATTCACCTTCAACGGCGGGGCCACAGGTCTGGATGCCGTGCGCTTCGGCGTCGACGGTTTCAGCGGCGTCAACATCGTCCCCGAGCCGGCGTCGGCGGCGGTGATGGTCTTCGGAGCCGCGGCCGTTGGCATAAGACGCAGATCGCCACGGAGTAATACCGACGTTCGCTCTCTGAAGCATTCATAAACCACGGCTTCATCATCTTTCAATACACAACACTATTAGGGCAAAACTCATGACTACCAAACGATACTTAACGGCCGGATTCGCAGCGGTCTTGGCATTCTCCTCTGTTGGCACGCTTGAGGCCGGCGAAATCATCTCGTATACCTGGTCGTCGGGCATCGGTTCGGTAGCCGCTGTGACCATCGTATCTCCCCCCAATCCCATCAACGATGACGTAGCCGGGCTCTCGCCGAATACACTCATCGTTGACCAGAAAGATTACATAGGCATCGGCCCGATCGACATCGAGTTCACCGTCGTGCCGACGGGGGGCACTACCGAGTATGTCATCGTCGAGGGAGTCAGCAACGGCACGGGGCTGGACTTTAGCCAGTATCAGATCCAACTGGGGTTCGGCATGGGGGCCGGGTTTGTGCTGTCTACCCCGGGCGATGGGCTTGACTTTGATGCCCCGGACTTCAATTCGCCTGTCTCATTCGCAGCTTTCTTCCCCAGTTTCACCAATATTGGGGGAAACGAGATCCTTGCAACGGGCGGCATCTTCCCGAACGGGGCCTTTACCACCCCGTTCTTCAATTTCCACATCGACGTGCCCGACGGCATCAGTACTTTCACCCTCCGGCAGTTCCCCACGGCCGTGCCCGAGCCGGCGTCACTGGCGCTGCTGGGCCTCGCCGGTCTATCCATGATTCGACGTAGCCGTTTACACAGCTAACTCAAAGGAGCCATGCCATGACACGCAACCTCAATACAAGCTGCTTTGCCATCATCGCCTCGCTGGCGCTGAGCATGCAGGCCTCGGCCTCATTAACGTCGATCAATCACCAGGACCTGTCCGACTGCGACACGCTGGGGCCACTGCCCAATGTGATGGACGAACTGGGCACAGCGGTCTTTCCCAGCGACGAGTTGATCGATGCGTTTGCCAACACGACATCGATCGACGCCTGTCCGTTGAACTCCAGCGCGAACATCCCTAATGCCCTGCTGGTTATTACCAACCTGACCAACCTCTCTTTCAGGGACCTGCACTATGTGGCAGACCCGGACACGGTCTTTTCCAACTTCGACGGCCTGATCAACGGGGAGGAAGCGGTGCTGATCGACAACGTGGGCGTCAATCGGCCGTTGATAGCGGAGATCGGCGGGACGCAGGCTCTGGTGTTCGAGCCGGGCGAGACATGGGAGATCGTGCTGGATGACTGGATCAATGCCGTCGGCTTAAACGCGGCGCAGCTCAGCTCGATCGGCGTGCCCAGCATCATCCAGCCGGACCCGTCCAGCGGCAGCATCGTCGCAACCGTGGTCCCCGAGCCGGCGAGCTTGGCGCTGATGGCGCTGGGTCTGACGATATGCGGCCGCCCTTGGAGCCGGCGACCCGTATGACGCTCTCGTGATGGCCTACCCATCCCGCCGCCCCCCGATTGAAGGCGGGGGAGGCGCGAGGAGGCACATGACGCGGGTCCGCCAGATTGTGTGTCCGAGTTACGCCATCAAAAGGAACGATGAAATGCGTCTCAACACAATCATCCTCGGGCTGATCTTCTGTGTTGCAAGCGCGGTGCCTGCCTTGGGCATGAAGCTGGCCAGTAGCGAAGGGTCGATGCCGGCGTTCACGGGAACCCAGCTCTTCGACAATCACTTGAGCGGCTTCTCGGTCACCGCGAACGTGGACTTCGCCGTCTTCGAGCCCGGTTCTTTCGGGGCCGCGTTCCCGGGTATTGATCCCAGCGGGGGAGCCCACTACGTCTATGCGTATCAGATCGAGAACCTGGGTGCCGACGTTATCACGATGTCGGTCGGTCTCGACGGCGATGAGTCGTTGGGTACGGTCGGTTTCATCGGCGACGTCGGGCTTGTGAACCCAAGCACATTTCAGTTCGTTGGTGCCAGCCCCACCTCCGCGTCATGGAATTTCGGCCCAGGCCAACTCACCACCGGCTTGTCCAGCGCCATCTTGTTCTTTACCAATGTCGAGGCCCCCGAAACGGATTCGGCGACCGTGATAGCCGCCTTCGCCGACTCCCATAACCTACCCAGTCCGGTCCCCGAGCCGGCGTCACTGGCGCTGCTGGGGCTCGGCGGGCAGTCGCTGCTTGGACGACGCCGTAGCCACGATCACGATCAGCCAATCACTTATGCATACAAGAAGGGAACGCCTATGAACCCATAGCACACATGCACGGACGCGAGCTTCTGAGGGCGAATGGTAAGTACGATTAGTGATCCAAGCCGGGCTTGTTCACACAGTTGACACACCATTAACAGGAGCATAGCCATGACACGCATCACCAGACTCTCGATCACAGCGTTGACAGCGTTCGCGTTCGTAATCATGTGGGGGGCGCCCGCCCAGGCGGATCAGGGCACGGTCCTGAAATACTCCCAGCTCCCAGGCTACCTTATCGACCCGCTTGACATGTTGATCTCCGGCGAGAACATCCCCTCGGATGTGGACTGGAACGCATTGAATGCGGCCTCGCCGACACAGCCGCCGCCTCAACCGAACTGGATCATCGCCGATGACTTCCGCGACCCGTTCAACACCCCGGTGCTGACCGTGCGGTGGTGGGGCTCGTATGTCGGCCCGACGTTCCAGCAGGTTGGCGGTGCGGTCACCCCGATCTTCGGGCCCGGGTCCGAGGACGGGTACGTGCTTTCGTTTTTCAAGGACCAGCCGGTCGACCCGCTCAACCCGTTCAGCCGGCCCGACGAGTTGCTGGCTTCGTACATCGCCCCGTTCGGCGCGGTGAAGGTCACGCCTACTACCCATGTGGGCTGGGACGGCCACGAGATATGGCAATACGAGGTCAACTTCCAGGACACGCACCTCGAGCACGCCGTGGCGGGATTCGCCGATCAGATCGGGTTCAACCAGCAGCCCGGCGAGGTTTATTGGCTCTCCATCAACGCCGAGGTCGGGCACACCCTCGTGGCGGTGACCAACCCCGACGGGACCACCAGCTGGATCGAGCAGGATACCGGCAAGTTCGCCATCCCGGGCAACGATCCGCTGAACCCCGACGGCCACTTCTGGGGTTGGCACACCAGCCCCGAAGCGTTTAACGACGTGGCGACGATGGGGCACCTGCTGATGGGCCCCAACGGCGAATGGATCTATCCCCAACAGGATTGGCGACCGATCCAGCCCAATCATGGGCTGAATGACATGGCGTTCCAGTTGCTGACCATCCCCGAGCCGGCGACCGCGGTGCTCATCGGGATCGGGTTGATGCTGATACACAGTCGGCAGCGCTCCATCATCGGGTGAACCTGCCCCCACAGCGACCCGTCGGCATGCCTGATCGCGTGCCGGCGGCTTGGACGGATTTATGCATTGCTGAGAATCAACCTCGGGCGGTCGATGGTCATCAGATCGACGGTTGGCTGGCCGAACTCCTGGGCGACCATCTGCATCCCGTCGAGCCGGGAGGGCTGGGCGTCGGGCCGGTGCATGTCCATCGCCATCAGCCAGTACCGACCCTCTTGGAGGAACCGTCTGACCCGCTGATCGGCGTGGTATCCGTCTTCGCCGGTCATGCAGCGGAAGTTACCTTGCAACAGCACGCCGCGAGCGGTCAGTGCATCAAGGTGGCCGACAAGGTTTTCCGTGTCGGCGATCCCGATGCGCTCGGGATGAGCGAGGATCGGTTGATACCCGTTGTCCAACAGCCAGTCGAAGGCCGGGTCGACATATTTGGCCCAGGTGTCTTCCCAGAAATCCGCCAGGACGTAGCGTGACCCGGCAAGTGTGGGCACGCCGTGGGATTTCATCCAGTCAATCACACCTTTAAATAGACGCAGTTCCCCGCCGGGCCAGAGGGGGTATTGGATGCCTCGCTGGGCAAGTTGATTGCTCAGGTCGGTGGTCCAGTGTTGGATATTTGTCGGGGTGTTGTCGGGGAACATGTCCGGCCAGAGGTGGGGCGTGCAGATCGTGCCGGCATACCCCGCGTCGGTCAGCATCTGGATGTTGGACACCGCCTCGTCGATGTCACTGCAACCGTCGTCAATGCCCGGGAGCATGTGGCTGTGAACGTCGATTCGGCCGGTGGGGGGGATGGGGGGCATGGTTGAGGCAATCGGGTTTCGGGGCTCGTGCCGAGTATATCGTTACGCCGCCGGGTGGGTTTGTGTGACCCAGGACATGTCGGTGATGGGGCGCTGTAGCAGATGCATGCGGATGAGTTGCAGGGCGCATAGCGCTGCTCGGATACGGACTATCTCGCGTCCGCCGGGCAGATTGACCCGGACAGCCTGGGTCTCGATCGTTTGTGAGCCTTTCGCTTGAGATGCAAGCGCCAGCCAGACGGTCCCAACCGGCTTGTCGGGTGTGCCTCCGTCGGGCCCGGCAACCCCGCTGACCGATACGGCCAGATTCGCTCCGCTCTGCGCCAATGCCCTGTCGGCCATCGCGCAGACGGTCTGCCCGCTGACCGCGCCGTGCTTTTCGAGCATCTGTGCGGAGACGCCGAGTTGATCCTGTTTCATCTGGTTGGTGTACGTCACCCACCCGCCGGCATAAACGTCGCTGGCCCCGGGCACATCGGTGAGCATCTTGCCGATCAATCCCCCCGTGCAGCTCTCGGCGGTCGCGGCTGTCAGCCCCGACCGGCGCAGCTCATCGACCACGGATGCCTGGAGCGTCTGATCATCCCGCCCGAACACGATCGCGCTCAGCAGGGATTCGACCTTGTCGGCCATCTTGTCGAGATTCGTCTTCGCTTCTTTAGGATCTCTGGATTCGCTTCGGATACGGACCGAGACGATCCCGCCTGTGACAGTTGTGCCGACCAGGGGGTTTTGATGACGGCCCATCAAGCCTTCCAGCAACTGGGCGACCGTGGATTCACCGGCGCCGAAGGTGTTGATCTTGGTGCTCAGGATGACCGGGCCCGGGCCCGCCGCAGTCCGCATCTCGGAGAGGATGGAACGTTCAAACATCGCTCGCATTTCACGGGGCACGCCGGGCATGACGTAGACCGTTGCCTTTCCCAGGACAGCCCTGATCCCCGGCGCGGTGCCAAGTGGGTTTTCTATCATGTTCGAGCCGGTCGGGTGCAGGGCCTGGACCTTGTTACAGTCGGGCATCGGGCGGCCCCAGTCGGCGAAGAAGTGCTTGATCTGCGCCAGGCTTGCCGGGTCCTCGACCAGCTCCGTGCCCATCGCCTTCGCCAGCGCCTGACGGGTCAGGTCGTCTTCGGTCGGTCCCAGGCCCCCGGTGACTAGCACCACCGTCGCTTGCTGGGCCGCCTGCACGATCGCCGCGGAGACCACAGCCCGATCGTCGGCAAGCGTTTGGTGATACAGGGCACCGATGCCAAGCTCGGTCAACTTCGCCGCCAGGTAGGCGCTGTTCGTGTCGACCGTCTGGCCCAGCGCAAGTTCATCGCCGATCGATAGTATCACTGCCCGCATGGGGGCAGATTGTAGGCCCGTCGGCCTCTCCGTGCCTCAAACCTCGCGAGTCCCTATAATCCCGCCATGACAACCACCACGACGCCGATCGTCATTAAGGGCAAGCCCATCGCAGACCAGATCCTTCAGGGCTGCGAGCGGCGCGTGAAGCAGATCATCGACAAGACCGGGGTCACACCATGTCTGGCGACCGTGCTGGTCGGCAGCGACCCGGCAAGCGAAAAATATGTCGACCGCAAGGGCAAGCTCTGCGAAAAACACGGCATGAAGTCCATCAAGATCCACATGCCGGATACTTCCACAACCGAAGAAGTCGTCGCCAAAGTCACCGAGCTGGCTAACGACGATTCCGTGCACGGCATCCTGGTCCAGCACCCGATGCCCAAGCAGGTCGACGAGCGGGCCGTTTTCGAGGCCATCGGCGGGGCCAAGGACGTCGACGGCGTGACCTTCCACAGCTTCGGCACGATGACCTACGCCTTACCGGGCTTTGGCTCGGCGACCCCCGAGGGGATCATGCGTTTGATGAAGGCCTACGACATCGACATCCTGGGCAAGCACGCCGTGGTCATCGGACGCAGCGTCATCCTCGGCAAGCCGATGGCCATGCTGCTGCTGGCCGCCCACGCCACCGTCACGATCTGCCATTCGCGCACGGTCGATCTACCCGGCATCGTCCGCCAGGCCGACATCGTCGTCGCCGCGGTCGGCAAGGCGAACTTTGTCAAGAGCGATTGGCTCAAGGACGGCGCTATCATCATCGACGCCGGGTTTAACCCAAGCCCAAGCGGCAACGTGGGCGACGTCGATTACGATGATTGTGCCCCCAAGTGTTCGATGATCACCCCCGTCCCCGGCGGCGTCGGCCCGATGACCCTGGCTGTCCTGATCGATCAGACCTCAATCGGCGCCGCAAGACAGCTCGGTGTGAAGATTGACGAGTAAAGCTTCTAGCTATTAGCCTTTAGCAAGAGACGCATGGCACAGTTCAATACACCCAGTTACGAGATACCCAAGACCAGCGGGCGGTGTGCCTCGACCGGTCGAGAATTGGCGCCCGGCGAACCGTACTACGCGGCGCTGGTCGACCTGCCTGAAAACGCCCCGGTGGATGAACAGAGCAAGGACAAGGCCGCCGAGGCGCTACGGGCGCTTGGCATGTGTCGGCTGGATGTCAGCATCGAGGCATGGGAAGGGGGGTACCGACCGGAGGGGTTGTTCGGCTATTGGAAGTCCACCGTCCCGCAACCCAACGAGAAGAAAAAACTCTTCGTCGACGATTCGATCCTGATGAACCTGTTGGAGCGCCTTGCCGACGCGACCGAACCGGACCGTCTGGCGTTCCGCTACGTCCTGGCGCTGATCATGATGCGTAAGAAACTCTTGCGATACGACGGCAAGGAGATCCGCACCGCCGAGGTAGACGGCGAGCAGGTCGAGCAGGCGTGGTGGGCCCTGACCCCGAAGCTGGACCTGGCAAAGGGCCCGCTTGGCAAGTGGCACCCGGACGTGGTGCTGCATGTGATGGACCCCAACCTGGACGAATCGCAGGTTGAGCAGGTGACCCAGCAACTCGGCGACATCCTCCAGGCGGAGCTTTAAACAGTGCGTGGGATGCCCATGCCAGCCGCGTGGATAGCTTGCGTCATGACGGCGAGCCTGCTGTGCATGCTGTTTGGCTGCCAACCCGCCCAGCCGATCTTATCTGACACGACGACTCTATTGATCGAGCCGACCGGCCCTCTGCCGACCTATGGCGAGCTGATTGAGCGCTACAACAAAACCACCGAGCCGCTTGGACGCGTCTGGGCCGTAGCCCGCGCCGACTTTGTCTGGCTTGATGACAAAGGCAAGCGGAAGTCCGAGCACGGCGACGGCCGGTTCATGTTTGTGAGCCCGGGCAAAGTCGCGCTGGAGATCCAGGAGTTCGGCAAGGGCTTCTGGGCCGGCGGCGACGGGCGGCGCTACTGGCTATTTGACCTACAGGACCCGCGCACCGCTTACGTCGGCCGATTTGAAAACCTTGACCCGGCGCTTGGGCCCGATGCCGAGTCGCTTACTCTCCCAATCAACCCGGCTGACCTGTTGTATGTTTTGGGTCTTGCGCCGATCGATTCGCAGGCCGTGCCCGATGAGCCGGCGGTCGAGTATCTGGATGGGCATTACCTGATCGAACCGCCGGGGCTTGGTTTGCGGATGTTGTTGGACCCGGCGACCGCGCGGCCGGTCCGGGTCGACCTGATCGACGCACAGGGCCGATCAACCGTGATCTGTCGGCTGTCAGGAGACACCAAAGTCAAAACCTATACCTCAGAAGGCAAGCCACAGCCGACGATCCCCGCCAAGGTCGAGTTGGTCGTGGTCGGCCAAGACGCGACGATGATTTTGAAGCTAAGCGACGCGAGCGTCGGCGTCAGCCGTATCCGCGACAACCATTTCGATTTTGACACGCTCAGCACAGCCCTCAAGATCGACCAGGTCGTTGATTTGGATGCCCCGGTCCCCTGACTCAAACACACGCCATCGTGCCGGATGTCCGTTATAATGCCCGGCTCGAAATACAGCGATCAGGAGCGACAGACATGGGCGATACACAACGCGAAACCACCGACCAGCTGGACATCAAGTTTGACGATAAGGGCCTGGTCCCCGCGATCGTGCAGGACATCGACACCGGCGAGATCCTCATGATGGCCTGGATGAACGAGGCGGCGCTGAAGCAGACGCTTGAGATCAAGAAGGCCACGTTCTATTCCCGCTCGCGCGACAAGATGTGGATCAAGGGCGAGAGCTCCGGGCATGTGCAGGAGGTCGTCGAGGTCCGTGTCGACTGCGATCAGGACCTGGTGCTGCTTAAGTGCAAGTCACACGGCCCGTGCTGCCACGTCGGGTACAACTCGTGCTTCTACCGGGTTGCCGATGCCGACGGGTCTTTGAAAGTGGTCGAAGAAAAAGTGTTCGACCCGAAGAAGGTCTACAAGTAGACGTCCGCACGCGCAGCAACCGACCAGGGAACCACACGATGGCCAGGAAGAAGACCATTAGAAAATCGGCTGCCCCTCCGTGGCTCCGTGACCGTGTACGCACGATGCAAAAGCGCTTAAGGTCCACAGACGCTTCGGCCTTACTCGTGACCAACCCGCGCGATATCCGTTACCTCACCGGGTTCATCGGCGACGACTCCTGGGCCCTGATCCCTATGCGCGGCGGCAAGGTCTACATCCTCAGCGACTTCCGTTTCCAGGAGCAGATACAAAACGAAGCGCCCCACGCCGTAGCGGTCATGCGGAAGAAAGGGCTCGCGCAGGAATTGGCCACGCTGGCCGACCGGATCAAGGCGAAGAAGATTGCGATCCAGCCAGACTCCACAACCCTCTCGATGCGTAAGACGCTGGCCAAGCACCTGGGGGCAAAGCGTCTCGTGGCGGTCGATGACGGCTTGCTGATGCAGCGCGCGGTCAAGGACGCTGGGGAGGTCAAGGCGATCCGCAAGGCGCTTTCGATCCAGCAGCAGGCGTTTCGCGAGACGTGCGATTTCATCAAGCCCGGGCTCAGCGAATACGAGGTCGCGGCGTTTTTGGAATACCGTATGCGTGCACTGGGCGCTGACGGCGTGAGTTTTCCGTCGATCGTGGCCACCGACGCCAACGCCAGCCTGCCCCACGCGGTTCCGGGTAAGAAAAAGATCAAGGCGGGGGGGATCGTTTTGATCGACTGGGGCGCGAAGTGGGGGGGCTACTGCTCGGACCTTACCCGCGTGGTGGCGGTCGGAAAAATGAAGCCGAAGATGCGTGAGATCTACCAGATCGTGCTGGATGCCCAGATGGCCGCCATTGAAGCGATTCGCCCGGGCAAACGGCTTGGTGATATCGACGCCATCGCACGCCGGGTGATCGACAAGGCCGGCTACGGCGAGCGATTTGGGCATTCACTTGGCCACGGGATCGGTCTGGATATCCACGAGCAGCCGGTGCTCGCGGGTAAGGCCAAGGGCGAGCTTGAGCCCGGGCACGTCGTGACGGTCGAGCCGGGCATTTACCTGCCCGGAGTGGGGGGCGTGCGGATCGAGGATGACGTGCTGGTGACGCCCAAAGGCCACAAGGTCCTCAGCGATTTGCCCAAGAGCGTGGAATCCGCGATTATCTAAGCTCAATCCACCACGCCTGTTGAGCGTGGGCATCAGGAGCCTGCCCACCGAGGCGGACGCTCGACGGGCACCAGGAAAGCTTCATGGTTGATATCAAGACACTTAAGCAATTGATCAAGCTGATGGTCGACAACGACCTGACCGAATTGGACATCGAAGCCGAAGGCGGGCCGGTCAAGCTCAAGCGAAACAGCCAAAGCCCGGGCGTACAACTGGTGCCGGCTGTCGCGCCCCCGATAGCGCACAGCCCCACCCAGGCCCCTCCGCCCGCCCAAGCGCCCAGCGCCCAGGCCGTGGACGACCCCGATGACGGCTCGGCTACCATCGACAGCCCGATGGTCGGCACGTTCTACACCGCCTCCAGCCCCGACGCTAAGCCTTTTGTCAGCGTCGGCGACAGGGTCGATGCCGAGACGGTCGTCTGCATCGTCGAGGCAATGAAGGTCTTCAACGAGATCAAGGCGGAGGTCGCCGGCACGATCGAAAAGGTCCTGGTCGAGACCGGCCAAGCCGTGGAGTTCGACCAGCCGCTGTTCACGGTGAAGCCGGGGTAGTTAGGGATTAGGTGTTGGGGATCAGGGATTGGGGGCCGACCCCGGATCTCTCTGAAACGCTCCGCCCGACTCTGTACGCCTCCCTAATCCCGAATCCCCAAACCCCAACCCCTAATACTTATGTTCTCACGCATCCTGATAGCAAACCGAGGCGAGATCGCGGTACGGATCATCCGTGCGGCGCACGATCTTGGGATCGAGGCGGTCGCGGCTTATTCCACCGCCGACAAGGACTCCAAGCACGTGCGGATCGCAGACCAGGCGATCTGCATCGGCCCGCCTGCGCCCGCCGACTCCTACCTGAACATCGCCCGGATCATCGCCGCCGCCGAGGTCGCCAACGTCGACGCGATCCACCCAGGCTACGGGTTCCTCGCCGAGAACTCACACTTCGCCGAGGTCTGCCGGTCCTGCAACATCGAGTTCATCGGCCCCAGTGTCGAGTCGATGCGTCTGCTGGGCGACAAGGTCCAGTGCAAACAACTGGCGGTCAGGCACAAGGTCCCCACCAGCCCGGGGTCCAAGGGCAAGATCGAAGACGAGGCCAACGCGGTCAAGACCGCCAAGGAGATCGGGTACCCGGTGATCATCAAGGCCGCCGCCGGCGGGGGCGGGCGGGGGATGCGCGTGGCGCACAACGACATGTCGCTCCGCTCGGGGATCAAGGCCGCACGACAGGAGGCAGAGGCCGCCTTCGGCGACGGCACCGTCTACCTCGAAAAGTTCATCGAACACGCCCGCCACGTCGAGGTCCAGATCCTCGGCGATCAGCACGGCAACATCGTGCACCTCTACGAGCGCGACTGCACCATGCAGCGCCGCAAACAGAAGCTCATCGAAGAATCTCCCTGCCCGGTGATCTCTTCTGACGAGCGTGAAAAACTCTGCAAGGCCGCGGTCCGGCTGTGTAAGTCCGCCGGGTATTACTCCGCCGGGACCGTTGAGTTCCTCATGGGATCGGACAAGACGTTCTACCTGATGGAGGTCAACACCCGCGTCCAGGTCGAGCACCCCGTCACCGAGATGGTCACCGGCATCGATATCGTCAAGGAACAACTCAGCATCGCCGCCGGCGAAAAACTTTCCTTCTCACAGAAGCAGGTTAAGCAAAGGGGCCACGCGATCGAGGTCCGCATCAACGCCGAGGACCCCGCGAAGAACTTCGCGCCATGTGCCGGCACGATCGAACACTTCGACGCCCCCGGCGGCCCCGGCGTCCGTGTAGACACCCACTGCCACGCCGGCTACCGCATCCCCCCCAACTACGACTCGATGATCGCCAAACTCATCGTTCACCAGCCGACACGCGACCAGGCCATCGCCTCGCTCAAGCGGGCGCTCAACGAGTTTACGATCGATCCCATCAAGACCACCATCCCCCTGCACGCCGACCTGATGCGCAACGGCAATTTCATCCGCAGCGACGTCGACATCAACTTCGTCGAACGGCTGCTGGGACTGTGAAGAATCCACATTTCTTTGTAGCCGCGGCGCGACACGCCGTGGGGCCGTGAGGTGTAACCTCTCGGCTATAAGTCAATCTGCGTGTTCACTCAGCCCAGTCCCCGGTGAATACTTCGACCGCCGGGCCGGTCATGGTGACGTGGTTGTCTGATTCTTTCCATTCAAGTGACAAAGCGCCGCCGGGCAGGTGGGCGGTGATCTTTCTGTTCGTGCGCCCGGTCAATACCCCGGCGACACAGACTGCGCTGGCGCCGGTCCCGCATGCCAGCGTGATCCCGCTGCCGCGCTCCCAGTGCCGGACCATCACCTCGCCAGACGAGACGGCCTGAACGAAGTGGACATTCATCCGGCTGGGGAATGCTGGGTGATGCTCTAACAGTGGACCGACATGCGCCAGGTCCACAGCCTGTACATCATCGACGTATATCACCGCGTGGGGGTTGCCGGTCGAGCAGAACGTTGCGGTGAACCGATCGCCTGTTTCATTGAGCGTAAGATCAAACGTCTGAGGCTGGTCGGTCGCGGTCAGCCGGGAGACATCGATCGGCACGTCCGCCGGGTCGAGTGCGGGCTCACCCATATCGACCGTGACCGACTTGACCTTGCCATGGCTATCGAGCGTGTAGTCGAGTGTCAGCACGCCGTTGCCGGTCTGTATCTTCATCGGGTTGTCTGTCACGACACCTCGGTCGTGTGCCAGCTTGCAGACGCAGCGTATACCGTTGCCGCACATCTCGCCCTCGGAGCCGTCGATATTGAACATCCGCATCCGGCAGTGCGCATCCACGCCGGCCTCTGTGGGCAGCAGCAGGATCAGGCCGTCGCCGCCCACGCCGAAGTGTCGGTCCGCGATCTGCATGGATAACGCCTCGGGCTCATCAACGGATTCCTGGAACCCGTTGATGTAGACGTAATCGTTGCCCAGCCCGTGCATCTTGGTGAAGCGCATATGCGTGTCCAACCCTAAGAGCGATCTTTCGCCAAGACGGATTATACGCGCCCCGGCGTGGTCCGTTAATCGGAACGGGCAATCCCCACAAACCTCAACCCAGATACGCCTGCATCGCGACCACCGCCACGACCATCAGCACCGCCAGCGCGTTGATGTACCGCATCTGCCGGTCGATCGGTAGACCAAGCATGGGTTTGCCGACCAGTGAGCGCAGGTAATCCTGTCGCCAGGCAATCGACCCGTGTCGCCAACTGTGCTTGGCCACCGCGATATGATTGAGGTCGGCGACGTGCTGAAGCGCGTCGATCATCGTCTGGGCGTCCTGCGATTCGATCGTCTCGCCGCCGCGCTGCCGAGCCAGGTGCGCCGCGGCGAAGCTGTCGGCCTGCCGTTCCACCCGGCGTGACACCCAGCCAAAGCCGGTCACCCAGACCGCCATCGCCGCCGACGACACCGCAAGCACCAGCGCCTGGGGCGAGTCTAAAGACTCAAAGCTCAACCCCACGGCGATCGGATCGCCCCCGACGGTGGTCAGCTTCAGGGCCTGCGCCGTCTGCTCCAGCCGAACCCCGTTAGCCGAAAGCGCAAACAGGCCCGCGGTCTCGACAAGCCCCATCAGCGCCACCGCCCAGACCAGCAGCCAGAGCATATGCCGCTTGCGCACATGCGCCAACTCGTGGGCCATCACCGCCTCGACATGAGGTTTGGGCATCTGCCCCAGCAGGGCGTCGGTGATCAGGATAAACCGCAGCGGGGCGATCAGGCCGATCACCGCGGCGTTGATCATCCCCCCATGCGTCCGCCACAGCAGCAGGTCACGCACCCCGACGCGGTGGTCCTTGCACATCACCAGCAGGTGCCGACGTATCTCGCCGTCTGGTAGCGGCGCCGTATCCCAGATCAACCGGATCATCAGCGGCGCAAACAGGAAGATCACGAAGCAGCCGCCGACCAGCAGCCATGGCTCAGCCCCGGGTGAGAACCACTGCCGCCCGGCGGGCCCGCCGAGTTGGATCAATTCTGCCCACGCCAGGATCGCCAGCAACGGCACAAGGATCAACGCGACCTGATGGCGGAACTGCGACCCGACATACTGCCAGCGGGTCCATATCGGGTAGGCCGGCAGGCCCTGGTCCAGCAGGCGGATCAGTCCGGCTTCCCGCAGTCGGCGCTCGATCGGGTAATAGAACCACCACCCCAGGCCCCAGTACACCAGCGTCGGGAGTATCACCAGCAGCTCATCCAGCAGGATCGTGTGCGAAAGACCTGTCCGTGTTTCCAACGCCCCGCGCACCGCGACCAGCAAGCCGACGTGCAGATCGGTCGCATACAGGATGATCCCAATCAGCCGGAATCCCCCGCCCATCCAGTTGATCCGCCGAAGCCGTCTGGAGGCGTCGCCACTTGTGAGTCTTCGCCGGGTGACGACGCACGCAAGGGCGTAGGCCCCTGTGAGCACCAGCTTGGGGGCCAGCACAATCGCCAGTAAGACCGGCCACGAGCGATCCGCCAGGACCAGCCCGGGGAACTGGTCGTGGGCGAAAAGGCACAGGGCCAGGGCGAGGATCAGTAGCTGCATAACGGTCGTCGCGATCTTTTCGGCTCAGTAGAACCGACGTTTCTCTTCCAGGGTAAGCGCATCGGCGACCCGGGCGGCCTCGGCGATCAACGCATCTTCGCTGCCCATCGCCGACGTGATCGCGTCGAGCACCGCCCGGCGGTCGGCCCGGCGCTTTGCGGCGTATTTGAAGAGGCCAAGACGGAGCGTCGCCTCCACGCGGAATGTCCGGTCCTTGTCGTGCAGCGCGATATTGATCAGGTCGCCGATCTGCGGATCCAGGTGCAGGACGATCTTCATCTTAGCTTGCCAGGCACGGCGGATATCCTTGATCGTCTGTGACCAATCCGCTAACGCCTGTGTCTTCGGCCCCGAATCGTCGGCCATCTCGTACAGCATCATCCCGGCCGACTCCATCATGTCCAGCCCGACCACGCGGTTGTACAGCCGGACGTTTGATTCGAACATCCTTTGGCCCAGCGCCCAGACCGCCTGCGCGAGCACCATCGCCTCTTCACGATCCCCGGCGGTGAACCGGCGCGCCGACTCTCGGATCACCAACTCGTAAATCGATTCGAGCGAATCACCGAATTCAGGCTCGGCGCCGATATGTAGCGGGATGTGTCGGTCCATGAAGCCGGCTTCCACGTGACCGGCCCGCATCGCGCGGACCAGGAGCTCGCAAAGACCGGCGACCAGCTTGTCGTGGGCCTTGGTCTTCGTCAACACATCGCGGTTGTCTTCGTATAGGGCCACCGCCTGGTCGTACAGCTCTGTGGCGTCGGACTGCGGGTCGGCCGAGGTAAAGATCTTCGGCAGATCATCTGGAAAGATCTGTGCCTGAATGGTCTTGGGGGCGGTTGCTGACGTTGGGCCGTCGGGCACACCGCCAAACCAGACCGCCAACACCACGATCAGTATCAAAACCCCGGCAACGGATATGACGATGACAGGCTTCACCGTACGGAAAACTCCTTGCGGTTGATCGGGCACGGGTCTGACCGGTGATGCAGCTTCATGATGGCGCCTCGCCGTGCCCGATCGTTTGCGGCGCTCCACTTGGGGTGAGTCTGCCGGTTGGCGTGCGCTCGCCGATCATCAGCCGCAGCAGGTTCGGGACCTTGGGGTCTTCCCGATCGCCCGCGCCGTAGCCCACCGTCCGGATCGTCATCGGCGGTGACGGCTGGCAAGACTGGCACAGCGCCGCGACCAGCGCCGCGCCGGTCGGCGTGACCAGCTCACCCGTGCGGTCGACCCCGGCCGTCGCCAGCCCACACATCAGGTAAGCCGTCGCAGGGGCCGGCACGGGCATCGTGCCGTGCTCGCACTTGACGAACCCGCGCGAGATCGGCAGAGGCCCGCAGGTGAGCGTGTCCACACCCAGCAGTTCAAGCGCCACCGCCGACCCGAGCATGTCCACGATCGAGTCAACCGCGCCAACCTCATGGAAGTGGACCTTCTCGATCGCCATCCCGTGGACCTTGGCCTCGGCCTGGGCCAGTACGGTGGTTACCCGGCGGGCGCGGTCCTTGGCCCGGCCCGGTGCGTCCAGTTGGTCGATCAATCCCAGGATGTCGTTGTAGTGCGTGTGGTGGTGATGTCCGCTGTCCTTAGGCGGCTGGGCATGGACCTTCAGGTCGACCGCGCCGATCCCGTGCCGCTGGACCCGGTGGGCGGTGATCTGGGGAAACGGCTTTAGCTTCAGCGGCTTTAGCGCGGAGATCACGCCTTCCAGTGGAGCCCCCAGGTCGATCAGGGCGCCTAGGAACATATCCCCGGCGATCCCGCTGAACGGGTCGATATGTAGATGCTCTGTCATAGCAGCCATCATAGTCCGCCAGCGATGCTCGCTCCACGTTCGGCGTAAGCCTTTATTACACCGAGGATTCCCAGCCCGTCCGAATATGTAGCCCTGATGACGGGTTGACCGATTCAACAACGGGGCTAGTGTTATCCATCAAGCCCCCACCAGCCCGTGAATAACAAGAGGTTCCAACCTATGCCGGATCAGACCGACCCAACTAAAGACGCTCCCAACCAGGGCCGGCCATCGGTCGACCCATCGTTTTCGGCCCCGCCGCCACCGCCACCGGGCTATGCCCCGCCGATCTACGCACCCGCTCCGACTCGCAGCGGCGGTGTGGCGTCGCGGGTAGTCACGTCGCTGATCACGACCCTGTTCATCACGTCGATCATGCTGAACATCTACTTCGCGGTCATCCTGTCAAATCAGGTCGCCACCGGCCCGGTGGTCGAGGAGACCTACCAGGAAGGGCAGACCGAGCAGCGTATCGCGATCCTGCCTGTGATCGGGATGATCGACGAGGATACGGCGGTGTTCATCCGTCAGGCGATGCAGGCGCTGGACGCCAACCCGCCTGCGGCGTTGGTGCTCCGGGTCGACTCCGGCGGCGGGGGCGTGGGCGCCTCGGACCGGATATGGCACCACATCGATGTGTTCCGCGCCAAGCACCCCGACATCAAGATCGTTGCCAGCTACGGTTCGTTGGCCGCCAGCGGCGGGTATTACGTCTCCGCCATGGCCGACCACATCTACGCTGAACCCACCTGCGTCACCGGCAGCATCGGCGTGATGGGCCAACTCCTGACCTTCGAGGGCCTACTGGAGAAGATCGGCGTCGATCCGGTCACGATGGTGGCGTCCGACTCGCCGGACAAAGACACCGCCAACGATCTGACACGTTCGTGGACCGAGCAGGACCGCACCGTCGTGCAGGGGCTTTTGGATAGCGCCTACGACCGCTTTGTCGAGGTTGTGGCCCAGAGCCGATCGGCTGTGCTGACCGAGCAGGAGGTGCGCGACTTGGCGACCGGTCGTATCTTCACCGCCAAGCAGGCGCAGGAGGCGAAGTTGATTGATGAGATCGGCTACATCGATGACGCGATCTCCAAGGCTGTCGAGCTTTCCGGGCTCCCCGTCGGGGAAACACCGCGCGTGACGGTCATCGGCAAGCACCGGACGCTGGTCGAGGCCCTGATGGGAGCTGAACGTTCCGAGCTGCCCACGCTTTCCGCTGAACAGGTCCGCTCGTGGATCCTGGAGATGGGCGTGCCCCGGCTGTCGTACTCGATATCCACCCCATGACACGCGCTGCTCATTGGATCGGCGCAGCGGTCTGGCTGCAACTGGTGTTGATCACCGGCTGCGCTTCTGCGCCCGTTGCCGATCCGATTGATGTGATGCTCGACCGTTCGCGGGACCCGTCCAAACGGATGGCGGCGGCGCGTCAACTCGGCCCGATCAATGCTACCACCGACCCGGCGCGCACGGCCTCGGCCATGCACCGGGTCCTCTGGTCCGACAGCCAGCCGACCGAGCTTCGGCTCTGGGCGATGGATCGGCTGATCGAACGCGATCCCGACACGTTCTGGCACATCGCGGCCAAGCGGATTCTCGACACCGACCTCTGGCCGGTGCTGGGGCCGTTGATCGACCGGGCTGTTGAGCGGGACGATCCTGGGTTCACCGCCGCGCTGGTCGGCAGCTACGCCCGCATGTCTCAGGTCTACGCCGATGCCGACCGCCCAGAGCGCGCCGCGATCGAGGCGCTGAACCCCGGGCTGACCGTGGAGCAGGCCGTATGGTCCGTGTTCGTTAGCGATGACGATGCGGTGGCTACGTCCACATGCGTTGGCGCATGGACACTGATCAACCGCCTGGAAGATGCTGAGCCTATCCGTGAGAGGTTGGCGGATGCCTCTTCGGGCCAGGCGGTGATCGCGGACCTTCAATCAGCAAGCTGGCTTGGTCTGCTACCGACGAACAAGGAAACCGTTCTGTGGCTGATGCAACTGCGCAGCGAGCCGGACCGGCTTTTCTGGGAGGACGCCCGCCGCGCGGCTGAGCGATTGACCGATCAGCAACGGCAAGGCCTTGAACTGAGGCACCTGCCCGCGCTCGGACAGGCTGACGATACGGTGCTTAGGCGGGACATGGCGCAGATGTTTGCGCGAGTTCAGCGCCGGCTGAGCACGGCGCAAGGCTCGCTCCGCACCGAAGCGGGGATCATGATGAGCCTGCCATCCGAGTCGCTTGTCGACCACGCCAAGGCGCTGTGCTGGGCGGACCTGCTGGTCATCGACCGGGTGCTTGGCGCGTTGTCTGACCGCTCGTTGGTGGCCGAGCTTTTCCGTCAGGCCGACGCCGACCACGCCGACACAAGCACGGAGTACGGCGGGGTGCTGGTGTATGAGGCAGGGCGTGTCGTCGCTGTGCCGTTTCCGCCGGTGCTGCGTGTGCACGATCAGAAGTTCTACTCGTCAGATGCGCTGATCCATCGTATGTACACCGGGCTGGCCCACTACCACTTCCACGCCCAAACACACGGCGGCGCTGACTACGCCGGGCCGGGCCCCGGGGACCTTGGGTTCGCCGACCACCTGCGCCCAAGCGCCGTCGTTTTCACTTTCCTCGGTCCCAAAATGCTCGGCGTGGACTACTACCAGGCGGGCGGCTTGATCGTGGACCTGGGCACGATCAAGCGGTAACCGCTACTCGTCACGCTTTCTCCTTACAACACTCAACCGCGAAGCCGCAAGCGGCGTCGATCATCTGCTGCGCTTCGGGGGGCGGCGCTTGATCCAATGGCAGGGGGTTAGGGGCGTTGAAGGTGTGGCTTGCACTGTCGATGATCAGGTACCGAGCCTCCGGCTGCGCTTGATGAAGTTCCTCAGCTTCACTGATCGGCACCGTCGTGTCATCCGTGCCGTGGATCAGCAACACAGGGCAGGTGATCGCCGCCGCAGCCCGGCAGGGGTCGTGCCACGAGGGGTCCGCGTCGATCTCGTCCTGGCATATCCGCCCCACATACAGCGTCTGTCCGGTCCGCGACGAGGGCGATGCGATCTTTCCGGCACGCTTGAGCATCTGAATCTGCTCGGGCCCAAGCCGGCTGCACGCGCTGGGCGCCGCGGCGGTGACAACGCCCGACAATCGGGTGCAGACATCCGGATCGCCCGCCGTCAGCAGGGTGGTCACGCCGCCTCGGCTGTGGCCGAACACCACGATCGGCAATCCACGCCCGCCTAGCTCGCCTGACTCGACCGCCGCGATCACGCTTCGCAGGTCCGCCGACTGCTTGCGCCAGGTGTCCTTCTCAAAAAGGTCCGCCCGCTCGAACGTGTCGATCTGGTTGGTCATCCCGGAGTGGGAGAAGTTGAAACGGTGCGCGATCAACCCGGCGTCGCAAGCCGCCTGCGCCAGGTGGGGGAAGAAGCCGTAGTCTTTGTAGCCCTTGAACCCGTGGCAGATCAGCAGCAGCCCGACCGCGGCCTCGGGCCCGCCGTCCGGCATGTGCGTGTTGCCGAGGATGGGCTGGTCGTCGGAACCCGAGATGGACCAATCGTTCACCGAGGGCATAGAGAACTCCTAGCCGTTTAGCCGTTCGATCACCGCGTCGGCGAAGCCGTCGGTGGTGAGGGTGCCGCCGAGGTCGCCGGTCTTTTGGTTGTCTTCCAGGGCCCGGTTGTAGGCTTTTTTGATGGCGTTGGCGGCTTTGAGGCAGCGGTCGTCTTTGCGGGTTTCGCTTAGGTGGTTGAGCATCATGACGGCGGACATGAGTAGGGCCAGGGGATTGGCGATGCCTTTGCCTGCGATGTCGGGGGCGCTGCCGTGGACGGCTTCGAAGACGGCGTCCTCGTCGCCAAGGTTGGAGCCGGGGACAACGCCCAGCCCGCCGACGAGTCCAGCGGCGAGGTCGGATATGACGTCGCCGTAGAGGTTTTCCATCAGCAGCAGGTCGAACTGGGTAGGGTCCTGGACGATCTTCATGCAGCCGGCGTCGATGATCTGTGTTTCGTAGGGGATGTCATTGAACTCGTCATCGTGGACCTGCTTGACGCAGTCGAGGAACAGGCCGTCGCTGAGCTTCATGATGTTGGCTTTGTGGAAGACGGTGACTTTCTTCCGGCCTCTGCGTTTGGCGTAGACGAAGGCGCGTCGTGCGATGCGTGTGCAGGCGTCCCGGCTGGCGATCTTGAGGCTGGTGACCACGCCCGGGACGATCTCGTTTTCGACGCCGGAGTACAGGCCCTCGGTGTTCTCGCGGAAGATGACCAGGTCGACGTCGTCGTAGCGGGTGGGGACGCCGGGTAGGCTGCGGACCGGTCGTATGGCGGCGAAGAGGTCAAGGCGCTTTCGCAGTTGGACGTTGACGGAGGTAAACCCCTTGCCGACGGGCGTGGTGCAGGGGCCTTTGAGCGCGACGTGGTGCTCGCGGACGGCATCAACGGTGGACTGCGGCAGGACGTCGTCGCCATCTTCGAGCGCGGCGAGCCCGGCGTGGTGCTCGTGGAACCGGACGGGGGCCCCGGCGGCGCTGAGGACCTTGGCGACGGCGGCGGAAACGGCCGGCCCGATGCCGTCACCGGGGATAATCACTGCGTCGTGGATGGTAGGCATGGGGGTAGTTTAGCGAGGTGTGCGGGATTTGCACCTCGCCGCTCATGCATAAAGAGCGTGCATCTGCCGACACCAACCGATCTCGTGGTCAAGATAGGTGCCAATCAACCAGCCATCTCCGAACTTGGATCGTAGGTCCGCTTGTTCTTCGCGTGCCTGTTCGCCACGGACCCTTACGACAGATTCGATTGCCCATTCCGTGACCTGTTCAGGCACGTGCAGCGCGTAGTGGGTTCCTCTCGCAACCGCGAGAAGGACACCTGCGGGCGAGACCAATGCGGGCCTGTTGTAAACAAGACAACGTTCATCGGTTGGCAACCGGCCTCCTAACTCATGCCAAACGCGATCCCACAGGTCAGGGTGCGTGCCCAGATCTTGATCGCCATCATGTGGTAGCTCTGTCGGCAAGGTAAATAGTGGCAACGCGTCACATGCCAGTACCTTGAGCGGTTGCTGATTTACCGGGTGAAGCAGGTCTATTCTGGGAGCAGCCGCTTTGGGATTGCAGTACCGGTTCCGTAGCTCGTCGATGAGAGCTTCGATATCAGCATACACCTCAGCCCAGGGGATGAGCCGGGTAAACGGACCCTTGGAAAACGTCAGATGCACGATTGTAACTCGGCCACCCGATAGGCCGAACAACGCATCATTCACATCATCACGCCTGGCCAGCGCCTTGGCAGTTTGGCCGAACAAAGGATGACCGTCAACGAGTTCTCGCTGAAGTTGGGTCTCCAGAAATGGTGCTTCATCTTCGGTGAGCAGCGAGCGCCAGGGCCTTGGCCATATGGGATTCACGGCTGCCCCCTAAATCGCTGATCGGTGCCCGTCCTACCGTGCCTGCTGTGCGGCCTGCTGGCCGGCGGCGCGTTCGCGCAGGAGGTCGATGCGTTCGCGGACCTCCTCGGCCATGCGGGTGTTGGGGAAGTCTCGGATGATCTGCTCGCCGACGCGGATGGCCTTGAGCCATTCCTTGTCGTGGACGGCCATCTTGAACTGCACGCCCAGGTTGTCCCGCTTCTTGCCGATCACGCCGCGCGCGACCTCGCGGAAGGGCTCTGCCTCGCGCTCGGTGAGGTACCTGTCGAGTTCGGCGAGCAGGGCGATCGCGCCGTCCACGTCGTCTTTCTGAGCCGCGGCTAGGAAATCACGCTCGACCTGGTGCTTGTAGGCTTCTTTGCTCTTCAGGACGTGCTCGTCGAGCTTGGCGACGCGCGGGCTCTCAGGGTACAGCCGCATGATCTTCATGGCGTCGGCCATGGCCTGGTCGTAGTCGTGGTGCTGGCCCATGAGTGTATCGAGCCGGCCAAGCAAGGTGGTGATCTTGGCCTCGGTCTCGGTGCTGCGGGCGGTCATGATCTGGTCGCGGAACTCCTCGGCCTCCTCGCGATACCCGAAGGTCTGGCTCATCTCCTGGACCAGGACCAGGGCGGCGTCGAAGTCGTTTTTCCGCATGTCTTCACGGATCGCTTCACGCAGGGCGTTGAGGTCTTCCTGGCGGTAGGCGATACGCTTGGCCGTGTCGCTGAGCAGCATCCGATCGCTGATCACGTGCAGTTGGGTCAGCAGGACGTTGTCCTCTTCACGCCCCGGCGTCGCAGCGCCCGTGGAACCACTGCCGTACACACCGAAGCGGACCGCTCCGGCGATCAGGGCGTACACGCTGGCCATCCCCAGCACGATGCTGAAGCTGTACATCAGGTATTTCACCGATAGCTCGGCGGTCGGGCTGGCGAAATCGGCTTTTGCCAGCACGATCGAAGCCGCCAGCGCCACCACGGCCGAGGCGACCATCAAAAGCACGGCGGCAACGAAGCTTCCGTAGGGGGTGGAGAAAAAGGCACGGCGTGGGGTGGTCTGCTCGGGCATCGGTGGACCCTCATCGAGGAAAACGAGACAACCAGACTCGAAAACTACTTAGGCCAACCGGGCCCGTCAAACAAGCATCGGCCACTGGTCCCCGGCCCGGTCAAAACGACCCCGGGGTCGGCTCGGCGCTGCCGCCGCAGTCGAACTCGGTGGGCACCAGGCACACGAACTTAAGCACCCCGGGCCCATCATTGCGGAACTGATGGGTTTCATTGGCGGGGATGAACAGCACATCCCCTTGCTCGGCGGGCCGAGTCTGTGAACCCTCGGGCCCAAACCCGACTTGGGCGCTGCCTTGCAGGATCATCACCTCGTGCTCGTAGTTATGGCTGTGGCAGGGCGTGTGTCCGCCGGCGGCGACTTCGAACTGCCGCATCGCGAAGTTCGGGGCCCCATCGTCTTTGCCGACCATCAGCCGCATGGTCACACCGGATGCGCCGGGCATGTCCATCTCACGGGCCTGGGTTTGCTGGGGTTTTCTTATCAGCATGGCTGAGCCTTCTACTAACATTGTAATCACAGGTTCGGTCAAATGCGACCACCGGATGAGCCAAATCCTGACAGTCACGGGGGTTGACGCCGCGATACCGCGGTAGGGCGGGTCGTGGGCTGTGGGGGGGGGCTCAGTGGATCCGCATCATATTGATGGTCAGCCCGCAGGCACCGCATCGGGCCCGGCCGGTCTTTTTTTTGCCAGGCCATTGCAGCGGTCCATCGCCCAACACCGCCAAGGCCGCATGCACGCAAAACCCGTCGGGGGTGGTCGGCCCGAAGGTGTATTCGTTGCCCGTCCCGCAGCCGGCGAGGCATTTGCCGTTACGCCCGCTGAGCTTCGCCGACCAGCAGGGGGTCTTAGGTGCAGCGTCGCCGGTTTGCCCGGCAGCGGGGGGCGGGCTGTCGCCTGACACGTCAGCCTGGTGGTCCATCGCCAGGTTCGCCAACTCATCCGCCCGCTGATTGCTCTCGCGGCGCACATGATCAATGGCCCAAGCGTCGAAACCGTCCAGCAGGGCATTGGCCTTGTCGTACAGCGGCTTGAGGGCAGGGGACTTGACCCGGTACTGTCCGGTGATCTGCCGGACCAGTAGTTCCGAGTCGCTGTGGATCTGTAGGGAAGTGCCGGCTAAGGATTTGGCCTGTTCGAGCGAGCGGACCAGGCCCTGGTATTCAGCGACATTGTTGGTGCATCGGCCCAGGAAGTAGCCGGCCTCGTGCAGCGGTTTGCCCGTGTCGGTGTCGGTGATGACCACCCCCGCGGACGCCGGGCCCGGGTTGCCACGTGAGCCGCCATCGAAATGGATCGTCAGCTTCACAGGATAACGTTCCCCTGGGGCCGTATCTGAGTAATTGGCCGTATGATGGTCGCGTCCACCCCAAGACGTCCCGGCCGACGGTTATTTGGCGCCGATTTCCGCCTTTAGCTCTTGCTTGATGTACAGGAACCGATTGCAACTGGGGCAGGTGACCAACTCGTCGGGTTTCATCATCAGCGCGTTGACCCGCTCGATCGGTAGTTCCATGTAGCAGCCGCCGCAGGTGTATTCCCGCCGCCGCCGGTCCTGTTCCTCGATCTCGCCGAGTGTCTCACCGTCGTAATTGTCCGCCAGGCGTTCGAATTGCGCCAGGCGGTCGCTGGGTATCTGATCCGCCGCGATCTCGCGCTTGGCGGTTGCGTCCGCCAGCTGATCGCCGACTTCGTCCTTTGAGCTTTGGACCTCCGCCTGGGCCAACTCGACCAGTTTGACCTGGTCGGTGACCTGGGCCTGGACCTCTGCTAGGCGCTGCCCGGTCGCATCGACTTCACCCATCTTCTCCAGCGCCTGATCTTCCAGCTTGCCCTTCTCGTCCTTGAACGTATTGACCTCGACCAGCATGGCCGAGTATTCCTTGTTGTTGCGGACGTTGTTCATCTGCTCGCGCAGTTTCTTGACGCGCTCGTCCAGGTCGCTGGCTTCGTGCTCGAGACTCGAGACTTCGGCCTGGCCGTGTTTGACCTGGTCCGACAACTCCGTCTGTTGCTGGCGCAACTGGTCGAGCTTGTTGCTCTGAGCGCCCAGCCGACGGGTCGCCGCGTCCAGGCGGGTGCGCAGGCCCCGCACTTGTTGGTCCAGCAGGAACAGGTCATACAGCTGATCTTGAAGCGGCAATACGGGTCTCCTGAGTCTTCGAGCCCATCAATATAGCAAAACCCGGGGGGCCTGGGAATATCAGCCCCGCCGCCGACGCATGGCGGTCCGCCCCCAGTCAAAACCAGGTTCGGGTATCAGCCCCGGCAGCGATGGGCTTGAAGCCCACGGCGGGTGGGCTTATACTCCCCGCGCCGGACAAATCATGGGGCTGTAGCTCAGTTGGGAGAGCGTCTGTATGGCATACAGAAGGTCGCAGGTTCGATCCCTGTCAGCTCCACTTAGGGGACGGTCCATCTTCTATGGGCCCCGTTTCAGCTAACCAACCCCCGGTTGGTGCGGCCGTCTCCGAACGTACGAGCTAACTGCTTGTACGTCTAGGGTTCAGAGCAATTGCCCTGACCCCGAAACGCCGCCGGTCTACGACCCGGCGACACCGCCTTCGGCCCGCCAGTCAATCACCTGGCGGGCCCTTTTTTTGCGCGCGTGTGGGTGACCTGATGCGTGACAAGCATCAGGTCATAGCGAACCCTTCGACGTGTAATTTCGTTGTTAGGGTATTGACTTCATATCGACCTGCCTGCATGATCGTGTGCACTGAACCGGGGCCTGACGCGAGTGTGATTGCTCGCAGCAGACCTCAAAAAAATCAACGCCCTGGAGTTTTCTCCCGGGCTCGTCACGGCTGGAAACCCCCGTCACCGGGCCCCGTTTCAGCTACCGGCTGTGGCGTTTACGATCAGGCAGATCAGGGCCCATGGATGGATCGAACACATCGCGCACGGACGCCTTCCACGAGATGGTATCTCCGGAGCGCCCGGGGTGTTTCGTTTCTTATCTTGTGAAAGGGGCACACCATGAAAGTGTCCAAGCTCTGCTGCTTGTTCATGGATCACGCGATGGGCTACTACCGCAAGCCCAAGTCCAAACGCCTCACCAGCGAGTACAGCTCACTCAAGGACGCGCTTGTTCCGCTACGACAGGTGGCCGGATCGATGGCGGTGGGGGACATGACGGCCGTCACACTGGCCAGGGCCCGCGAGTGGATTCTGTCCAACCGGCCGAACAACTGCCGGCAGACGGTCAACGGGAAGGTCAGCCGGATGGTCCGTGTCTTCCGGTGGGGGGCCGAGCCCGAGCGGGGGTATGTGCCCGAACTGGTCTGTTCCCGGCTGATGATGCTCAAACCCCTGGCCTACGGCCGAAGCAGCGCCAGGGAGACAGGCGGCCTCTCGGCGGTCGGGAGGGACAAGATCACCGACTTCCTGGCCTCGCTGTTCGACCCGCCCAAGGGGGGCCAGCCGATGCTGCCGGCCACGAAGTTCGCCCGGATACGCACGTCGACCATGGTCGAGTTGCAGCTCGAAACCGGTATGAGGCCGGGCGAACTCTGCTCGATGACCGTCGAGGCGATCGACCGGAAGGGCCCCTCGGGGATTTGGGTCTACCGACCCGACGAGCACAAGACCGAACACCGAGGCAAAACGCGGGTGATTGCGCTGTTCGAGACGGAGCAGCACCTGCTGCGCCGCTGGCTCAAGCTGGCGAAAATCCGGTCCGGCCCGGTGTTCGGCGTCCGGGTCGACTCGTACCGCACGACCATCAGGCGGGCCCTCAAGCGGGCGGGTCTGGATCCCTGGACACCCCAGCAGGTACGCCACACGACCGGCACAGAGATCCGGCGGGATGTGGGGATCGACGCCGCCCAGGTCCTGCTGGGTCACTCCAGCGTCAGGACGACCGAGATCTATGCCGAGGTCAAACTCGACGAGGTGATCGCCAAGATGCAGGCGCACCGTCAGGGTTGAGCCTCTGCCTGGCCAGCCATTCACATGCCCCCGGAAGCCCCGGGGCCGGTGCCTCACTGCACGGCTCTGGCGGCTTTTTCCATACGACCCTCCCCACAGTCGGCGGCGCGTGCACCACCCGCGTCGCCGTATCACCCTTGGGCCTCCCCCCGGCCCGGGGGTTTTTCACGCGCCGCGCAACAGGGACGCCGCGACGCTCGCAGCAGGGATGCAACGCTACTTCGCCCCCGACTTCCGCGCTGCGGGGCCGTGGGCTTTACCAACTCGGCATTAACAGGACTTCATCGGAGGACTTGATGTGAGCACTTACGAGCGATGTCCCAAGAAAGTGGTGGACCTGATCCGCAAGGTGATGGTCAAGCATCAGCCGCACCTCAAGGCCGCCGGCGTCCAGGTCGCCGCCCTGTTCGCCTATGCGCCACGCGATAAGAACGACAATCACAAGGGGTCCGCGATCAAGCACGGGGGGTACGCCGCCGCCGCGGTGATCAGACCGGCGCCCCCGAAACTCCGGGCGCTGGGTGTCGGCGACGCCGTGCTGATCATCGACGGGGACCACTGGATTGAGTGGTCTGAAGCGGGCCGAGCGGCCCTGATCGATCACGAGCTTGAGCACCTGGAGGTTGTCTGGGACGTCATGCCCAACTCGGAAACCGGTTACGAGGGGCTCCCCCAGCTTGACGATCTGAACCGGCCGAAGATCCGGACCCGCCTGCACGACTGGCAACTCGGAGGATTCGACGCGGTTGTCAAACGCCACGGCGAGGCCGCGTTTGAGGCACGCAATATCCGATCTCTGGTCGACGACTTCGGCCAGACACTCTTTCCCTTCATGCACGCACCGGAGGTCGCCGGCCGGGTTGCGTAGATCCCGTGGGCACAGACATGGACGCCATCGTCAAACTCGATCCCGATTCGGTCCGCCTGTCCGGCCGCTGCGCCGCGGAACTTGGCCGCTCGCGTGCATCCTGCCCCTATTACGTCACCGGTCAAGCGCGGGCCTGGTGGATGCAGGGGTTTGACGGGGTCACAAGTTCAACACCGGCGGTGGGCCCCGTGTCCGCACGGGTTCATACCCCAAAGACGGCCGGGGCCCACGCCACTTGATCATCACCCGCCCACGCCCGCCGCGTGGGCATTACCACCGCGAAAGGATTCGCCATGAACGAAGACACGCTTACACAGGGCATCGCCGAGCTCGCACGTGAACGCATCGACGCCGGGGACTACGACGACCCGGACGCGGACGAGTTGGCCACAGACGCGGTGATTGCCAAGTTACTGCCCGGTGCCTCGCCCGTCGAAGAGGTCGTCCAACACTGAGTCCCTCCCTCCTCCTACGGGCCGACCGGTTAACGCCGGCCCGGGCCCGTTTTACAAAAACCCTCTATCCGGGGGGCACGGATGCACGCTCATGGCCACGACCACCGAAACCGCACGCAAGGAAGCCTGGGAGCTCTGCCAGGACGCCACCCGACTGTGGAATAGCCTCAGCGGCCGGTCCCAGGACGTGGGCCTTGAGCAACACCACCGCAGGATCAAGGTCGCCAAGTCGATGCGCGACCGTCTCGCGTCGATAGGTGAGCTGCTGAACCGGATCACCCTGGAGATCGAGGCGGAATCCGATGGCGAAGTTGCTTCCCCGCTGAAACTCCACCCGTAACACACACACAAACTGCGCACACGCCCAGGAGACGACGATGACAGACGAAGAGTTGTCCGATGAACAAACGAAGACCGAGGCTGACGAACGGTCGAGACGTCTGACCGCGTGCGTCAAATGGTCGAGGGCTGTAGCGAAGGCTTTGGGTGCGGCCCACACCTTCGCTCTGAGCATTCACGAAGAGTACGTGCGGCAGGCCAAGGCCGAACTCGTCCGTCAAGGTCACCCGGCCGGCGATGAGGACGCCTAATCCCCATGCCAGCCCAAGCCCTCCGCTACACCCAACTGGACACCGCGCCGCAATACGATGCGCTGGGGTACTGGTGGGACCTCGTCAAGGGCGGCTGGTGGTCCCTGCTCAAACCCGCCGAAAAGTCGGTCCTGTCGGCGCTGTATGCCCACGCCGACCCTCAGACCGGCCGGACCTGGCCCTCGATCGATACGCTGATGCTGGAGTCGGGCTACGGTCGCCGCGCTGTGGAGACCGCTCGGACCTCGCTCGCCGCCGTGCAGCGAGACCCGGAACGTGACGGCTGGGAAGACCTCGGCGGAACACCCTATCGGCCAGCCCTGGTCGAGCTCGTCAGGCGTGGCGGGTGGTACCAGTCCAGTGTCTACCGGATGACGATGCCACCCAATCGGTGCGCCCTACCCCGCAGCTACGTGCGCGGTTATCCCGCAGCCACGTGCGCTACATCCCGCACGCACGTGCGCTCTACCCCGCAGCTACGTGCGGGGAAAGAAGCCAAACAAGAAACCAGGGAAGCTGCCGCCGCTTCGACGTCCGATCGAGGCCTGTGGGACGGCCCGCCGCCGGTTGAGCGGGAGGCGGCGGCGGCATTGATTTCTCTGGGGATCGAGGCGAGGCGAGCCCGTGGGCTGGTCACCGAGTACCGGCCCACACCGCAGCAGGCGGAAAACCTCGCCGCCAACGTCAGGGCCAAGCAGCAAGCCGCCGAGCGTGGTCAGAGCGATCGTATCCGAGACCTATACGGGTTCGTCCGCGCTCAGTGCCGCGAGGGTCGTTACAGCCTCGACGATCGAGTCGTCGCGCTTCGGCGACGTGAGGTCGCCAAGACCCGCATCGAGGCCGCCACCCAGAAGCGTGCGGATCAGGCCAAGGCCCAGCGCGACCACGACCAAGCTGTCAAGCAGGCGGAAGATCAGACATGGGCCTCGCTATCGGATGACGTCAAGAACGAGCTTCGCACCTCGTCGCTTCTAGGTCTGTCTGGTCGGTCCAGTGCCTTCCACGAAAGACTTTCCAACAACCACCCCATGATGCGCGGCCTGATCCTGGCCGAGGCGTCCAAGCGTGGCGGTGGCGATGAATGACAACCTTTTCAACATGACCCCGCCGGACGGTCACCGGTACATCCCTGAGAAGCCGCTGCCTCACAACCGCACCGAGACGAGTATGAAGGCCGCGAACGCCCAGACGTTTAACAAGGTCGCCAAGGATCGCAACGCGATCATGAACCTGGCGATACGCCGGGGGGGCCGGGGCATCATCCGGGCTGATTGTGAGTTGCTTCTGGGCATGGCATCGGGCACCTACTGCGCACGGATCAACGATCTGGTGAACGAACTCGAATTGATCCCCAAGCTGGATGAGGACGGTGAGAAGGTCAAGCGGAAGACGCCACGGCGCACACCCGCATCGGTGTTGATTGCCCGTCAGTTCGCTACGCAATTCGAAGTCGCTGCCGCCGCCAAAGAGGTCGCCGAGAAGGCCGCAAAGAGGAGGAGGTCTGCGTGACAAATGTACTTAGAACAAAGGGAACCCCACGGATGAGCCTATCGATTCGCCAACTCTGTGAACAGTATCAGACGCGGTCGGACACCTACTACCGCAAGCCGATCAGCCAGCGTCCGACCGGCGAAGCCCAGAACGTACGCGACTCCCACCGGTCACTGATCACGCTCTACGGTGATCTGCCCGCCGCCGATCTGCGGGTGAGGCACCTGCGCCATCTTCAGGATTACATGGCCACCGGTGTTGACCAGGCCGGCAGGGCAGAGGCGATCAACCCGGTTGCCAGGACCACGGTCAACGCCCGCATCAACCGCATCAAGCGGATGATTAAGTGGGCGGCTGAGTATGAGCTGGCCCCCGATGACCAGCCCCACCGGTTGGCGGTCCTGTCGTCGCTGAAGCGTGGCCGAACCTCGGCGAAGGAGACCCCGCGTGTGATGCCGGTTCCCTGGGACGAGGTGTCCGCCACGATCGCGGCCATCAGGGGCAGGATGCAACTCTGCCGGCACCCGCGCCACCGCACGGCCTGCGAAAAGCTCGCCGTGATGATCGAGCTTCACTGGCACCTGGGGTGCCGGCCCGGCGAGTTGGTCATCATGCGTAAGTCTGCGGTGGACCGCGAGGGTGATGTGTGGATCTTCACGCCGCCCGAGCACAAGACGGAGCACCACGACCACGACCGGCGGATACCGATCGGCCCCAGGGCCCAGGCGGTGCTGCTGCCCTGGTGGGTCCAGTGCCAGGACGACGTGTTGTTTGCCGGCCGGTCCAATCAATTGAACCGCCTGGGCATCGAAGAGACCGGCCCGATGAGCACGGGCAGCTACGCGCAGGCGATCGCACGGACCAACAGACTGCACGGCCTGAAACACTGGTCGCCGAACCGTATCCGCCACTCGGCCGCCACACGTTTCCGGGAAGAGTCCGGGAGCCTGGACGGTGTGCAGGCGTTACTCGGTCATAAGAACGCGGACGTCACACAGGTCTACGCGGAGCGCAACGACAAGGCCGCGATCGCTCTGGCCCGCAAGTCCGGGTAGCTGCCGAGATCGCCAGCCAGGCAAGCGTTGATTGAATCACAGCGGCAGGGGCTTAACGACTAACCAGAAACGAGGAAACACAATGAACACAACTGAATACCGCAAGCACTTGAGGTCGATCAACGCATGTTCAGAAGCCGTTGAGTGGTCGAAACCCTATGGGGCCCAGGAAGCATGGGACAAGTGCGAGCGAGGAGACTGGATGCTGTGGCTGGCCGGCAGGTTATCCGGTGATTCCGAATCAGATTCCAGGCGGGCTCTGGTGTTGTGCGCCTGTGAGTGTGCAAGGCTTGCTTTGAAGCACGTTCCAGACGGCGAGGATCGACCGCTCAAGGCTATAGAAACGGCCGAGAGATGGGCCAATGGCGACAGCGGTGTCACGCTCGACGATGTACGAGCCGCCAACGCCGCCAACGCCGCCAACGCCTACGCCGCCGCCGCCGCCTACGACGCCGCCTACGCCGCCGCGCGCAAGAAGGCGCTGTCCGAAACCGCAGAGATAGTGCGCAAGCATTATCCAACCAACCCCGTGATTGTCAGCAATCCGAAAGAGCAAGCGGCAACCGCCTGACCTACGCAGCGACCAAAGCTTGAAGTGAATGTAAGCGATCAAGGCTGAACGACTGAAACCCCATGCTTGAAGCAAACTTTACAGTCAGCAGCAATTCCTCAAAGGGCCAGCATATGAAGCCGGTTAATCAGATAGAACTGTTAGGGGCGATTCTGAAAGAGCTTGATCGGCAGGGCTTTAAGGACGCCGAAAGCCGGTATGTCAACGCCTGTATTCGCGCCGCAGACGAGATCGTGGCCGAGTACGCCCGTGAGAGCGTCGGTGCTACGCCCGGTATGGGCGTCGAGGCGTGGCTTGCCAGTGATGATGTCGGACAATCCAGCCGCTACTTGTGCGGCGTGCTACGAGGGCTCACGCCCGACGATCGCCCGCACCCCCACGACCCCGCCGATATAGGGCGCTGTTTCAGGATGCTAGATGCAATCCCTTTGCGGGAAGCGATGGAACACACCCCGCCCAACCCCCAAACGGTTGGGCCTGTGTGGTCCAGACTTATCGCCGCATGGGGGGAACTAGAAAGACTCTACGACGAAGAAATGCCAACGGGGAGAGCGCCGAAACTCTATGCCCGCATGAGAGAGCTAATTAGCAACCAGTAGCACAGTCATCGAAGCTGCACGACAGAAAGAGGAACCCATGAGCGTAGATTTCACATTCCGACCCCTGGACCACGCGACCTGGCAAGGCGATGGCCGGCCGAGCTACAAAAGCTGCCGGTTCCGCGCTCCGTACCGGGACACCCTGGAGCTGCTCCGCAGAGAGCTACGCCACCTCAACGTCCGTCAGGCCGTGATCGAGATGGACCTGACCGAAGGTGACATCCGAATCGATGGCCTGCCCCGCGCCAACGCTCGATACAACAGCCCCCGGGTCCGCCTGAGCTTCGAGCTGACGGACGTGGGGCCCGTGCAGTACCCATGCGACACATTCAGCGACCACCAGGACAACATCCGGGCGATCGCCAAGACGCTGGAAGCACAGCGGGCCCAGACCCGGTACGGGGCGACTCGGCGCAACCAGCAGTACACGGGCTGGAAGGCACTGCCCGGCGGGTCTGCCACCGAGGTCGCCATGACGGTAGACATCGCCAGCGCTGTCGTAAGACGCATCGGCGGTGGCGACCCACAAGAGATCAGGAATAGCGCCGCCGAGTACCGCACTTGCTACCGCCGTGCGGTGAAGGCCTGCCACCCAGACACCAACGGGGACGAGTACACCGAGGACTTCCAACGGCTACAGGAAGCCAAGCGCATCCTGGACAAGCACCACGCGGCCTGAGCATCGCAGCCACCAACGCTTACGCCCAAGGAGAACATGATGAGTGAACCCGATCCAACCCCAGACGTTCGCACCGAAGAAGGCCAGGTCGTCCTGACGATCGACTTGGATCACGCTTTGATGATTGATGACAGAGTGATCCTGGCCCTGACCCCGGCCCAAGCTAGAGGCCTGGCTTCCAAGATAAACGACCACGCCGACCAAGACCGATAGCCCATGACGCTTACGCTCAAGGAAGGGGCCGTAATGATCTGTTATCGAGATATGACATTCTGCAAACACCACGCGGATTGCGCGAAGGCCGCTGATTGCAGCAGGCCACTCACGGCAGAGGTAGAGGCTGCTGCGAAAGACTGGTGGGGCGGCAAGGATGGCGCGCCAATCGCGGTGTTCGTGGACAAGCCCGATTGTCACTGTGACAACGTTACCAAAAAATCAACCAACGCCTAAGACCGTAAGCCAACCCGGACGACATTCAACCGCAGCCGTTGAGGCTGAGAGTCAGAGAGGAACATCATGTACGACACAATAGTTACTGCACTCGGCTCGGCCTGCCTGATTCTGGCGATATTTGCAATCGGTGGACTGGCAATAAATATGATACTCCGCTATCGGCAAGAGTATTTCGCGGCCGGTTTGTTTTGGGTGTGGCTCTTGGTCAAATACCGGCGCGCTAAGCACACGCGCCGTGACGTTGACCAGCTTCATACACTGGCTCTGGAAGAGATCGAGAAACGGGACGAGTCCCACGATGGACAGTATTACTGCGATTGCCCCAAGTGCGGATGGGGCGGCGTGTGTTTCCCAGGATCGTTGTGTGGCGAGTGTGGGGAGGCCGGGGTCGAGCCCTCAGATCGTAGCGAATGACCCCAAGCGTACTTAGCTTCCACCCAAAGGAACACCATGCCGAGATACCGAAAACTGCCCGTCACAATCCATGCCGAACAATGGAATCCGATGCTTGATGGGTGTCATTGGATACCGCTTCCACCGGTTAATAGTAAATATCTGGTGGAGCGTAGAACGTGGTGGGAGATACTCACCGGCAAGCCCGCCAACTGGTATATCCGAACACTCGAAGGCGACATGAAGATCAGCCCAAACGACTGGTGCATATATGGCGTCAATGGCGAGTGGTATCCCTGCAAGCCTTCAATCTTCGAGAGAACCTATGAACCGGTCTGACTCTAAGCCTGTTTGACTGCACGACTGGAGAGAACATGAGCAACCAATCATCCATCGAGTGGACCGAGACCACCTGGAATCCCCTGGTCGGCTGTACGCGGGTCTCTGCCGGCTGTGAGCATTGCTACGCCGAGACGATGGCGAAGCGGCTGGGGGCCATGGCGCAAGCCGACATCGACGCTGGGCGGAACCCAGGCAAGAAGCGTCACTACCTGAACGTGCTGGACAAGAACGGCCGCTGGAACGGAACGGTCAATCTGGTCGAGGAAGCCTTGGCCGAGCCCCTTCACTGGAAGAAACCCCGCCGGGTATTCGTCAACAGCATGTCCGACCTGTTCCACAAGGATGTGCCGTTTGAGTTCATCGACAAGGTATTCGCGGTGATGGCCCTGTGCCCGCAGCACACGTTTCAATGCCTCAGTAAAAGGCCCGAAAGAATGGCTGAGTATATGGGAACACTGGATGCGGCGGGTTCGCGGGAAGACATCGCCGATCATCTTGGGTTCTCGGCCCCTACGATGGAGTTTCGGACACAGGACGGCCCCTTAGACATGACCGCTGGCGAAGTTCTCCGTGAACAGATGTCTTGGCCCCTCCCCAACGTCTGGCTGGGCACGAGCGTAGAGGACCAGAAGACGGCGGACGAGCGGATACCCCACCTGCTGCGGTGCCCGGCGGCGGTGCGCTGGCTGTCGATGGAGCCCCTGCTGGGGCCGGTGATCTTAAAGGATCAGTGGCTCATCGACCCGCGTGAATGCACCTGCTATGAGCCCGAGTATGGGCATCAAATCGGCTGCATGTTCCACGGAAACCCAGAAGCCGCTCGTGGTCCGTGGCCGGGTCTCGATTGGATCGTCGTCGGTGGCGAGAGCGGGGCCGGTGCTAAGCCAATGCACCCTGACTGGCCCCGCAAACTCCGCGACCAGTGCGTAGCCGCTGGTGTGCCGTACTTCTTCAAGCAGTGGGGGGCGTGGGCTCCTGACTGCTTGTGTGACAAACCAAATGCGTGCAGGTCAATCAAGCGGCCATCGCCTGGCCCGGTTGGCTGCATGTTCCGGTGCGGCAAGAAAGAGGCCGGCCGAACGCTTGACGGCCGAACCTGGGACGAATACCCAACTATTAACAGTCAACTGTCAACCCAGCCCGCTTGAGAATCGGAACTATCCAGGCTTGAACACATAGAGGAAACCATGATCGCACGCGCCACGCACAACCCAACCGGCCTCTACGAGCCGATCACGGTGGACCTGTTCGCCGGCGGCGGTGGTGCGTCGCTAGGTATCGAGTGGGCTACAGGCCGGGCAGTGGACGTTGCGGTCAACCACGACCCTGCCGCTGTCGCCATGCACCGGGTGAACCACCCGCACACGCTGCACGTCTGCCAGGATGTGTTCGACGTGGACCCGATCGAGGCGACCGGCGGCAGGCCAGTCAATCATCTGCATGTCAGCCCGGACTGCACCTATCACTCAAAGGCCCGCGGCGGCAAGCCGATCCGTGACAAGCGCCGTCGGGACCTGGCCTGGGTCGTGCCACGATGGGCGGCTGCCGTGAGGCCCACCGTGATCACGCTCGAAAACGTCGAGGAGTTCGCCAAGTGGGGACCGCTGACCCGCAAGCGTGGCCGCGACAAACACCCCCGACCCTGCCGGCACCGCAAGGCCAAGACGTTCGATCAGTTCTGCGACCAGCTCCGGGGCCTGGGGTACAACGTCGAGCACCGCGAGCTGCGGGCCTGTGACTACGGCTCGCCGACGATCCGCAAGCGGCTATTCCTGGTCGCGCGATGTGACGGCCGCCCCATTGTCTGGCCCGAGCCGACACACGGGCCCGGATTGCTGCCGTGGCCCACCGCCGCCGAGTGCATCGACTTTACTATCCCATGCCCGTCGATCTTCGAGCGCAAGCGACCCCTGGCAGACAACACGCTCAAGCGGATCGCCAATGGGATCAAACGGCACGTCATCGACGCTCAGGAGCCGTTTATCGTCCGCATCGGCCAGACCGGTGGGAACGGGCGGTATACCAACAGCACCCACGATCCGCTGACCACGATCACAACCAAGGCCGAGCATTGCCTTGTCGTGCCGACGATGATCCAGTCGGGTTACGGCGAGCGCCCTGGCCAGGCACCACGGGTCCCCGGTCTACATAAGCCGATGGGGACGATCGTGGGGACGCAGAAGCACGCCCTGGTCGCCGCCTTCCTGGCCCGCCACTTCGGCGGGATGACCGCCAGAGACATCGGCAAGCCCCTGCCGACGACCACGACGCGGGGGACACAGAATCAACTCGTCGCGGCCCACCTGACACATCTGTACGGGTCGAACAAGAAGGCCGGCGCCGGCGATCCTCGCCAGCCCATGAAGACTGTATCCGCCGGTGGCAACCACGCGGGCCTGGTCGCGGCGCTGCTGGCCCCGTATTACGGTAGTGGGTCGGGCAAGACCGGCCGAGACCTGCGGGACCCCTCGCCGACGGTCACAACCAACGATCGGCTGTCGCTGATCACCGTCCATCTGGACGGCGAGCCCTACATCATCACCGACATCGGTATGCGGATGCTCCAGCCCCGCGAGTTGTTCAGGGCCCAGGGCTTCCCCGACGCCTACGAGATCGAGTACGGCATCGATGCGGACGGTTGTCGTATCCGGTTCACAAAGACCAAGCAGGTCCAGTTCTGCGGCAACTCCGTCCCGCCGCACCCTGCTGCCGCCCTGGTGCGGGCCAACAGTGTCGAGTCCGAGCAACCCGCCGAACTGGAGGAAGCCTGCGCCTGAGTCGTCAAGCTGCCCACGCTCCGCTACAGAGAAACCACCATGCCAGAGCAAAACGAAAAACTACAGCAGCAGATAGATCAGGCGGCATGTGGGCCGTCTGCCGGGCTGCCCTTGGAATTGGGTGAAGAAGTCCACGGGATCGAAATACTCGGCCAGGATGGGTCGCTTGTCGGCGTTCTTCGGCTCAACAAGGAATGGTGCGGGTCTGAGCTTCCCAAGAACATGGCACGGAACTTCATCCGCCGCGTCAACCTCCACGACCGGCTGGCGGAGACACTGAGAGATTTAATCCCGGAGGCCCGTGATGCGATGAGACAGGTTAACGAGGTGTGCACATGTGATGCCTATGACATTGAAGCTGTGTTAAAGCCATCCCTTGACCTGCTCGCCGAGGCAGAGGCCCAGTAGCGCAGTCGCCCGTGCTGAAAGACACAAGGAACTGAATCGCACCTAGATAAGCTGAACGACTGAAAGGATAACGCGATGAAGATGCAAGTATGGGAACTGATGGAAAAACTCTCCAAGTGCCGGTCTGGGGCAGAGGTTCATGTATTCACGCCCGACACCGGGACAGAGCAAGACAATTGCCGGGGCGTTAAACGTGTTGATTGGGACAACGATGCGTTTATGTTGTTCGCCACCGAGCCGGCCCCGGACGGAGACTGACGCTCGCAGCTTTCAAGGCTTAACGACATCTAGATAAGATGGGCGACAGAAAGGAAGGCTTGAAAATGGAACTCCGAGACTTACAACTTGACAGCGGCGAGGATGTAGAGGTTCACGTCGGGATGATGCCCTACGACGGGACATTCCAAGCCAGTTGGGGCTACATCGTGGGCGACCCGGGTACAACCGAGGAGGAGGCCTTGAGCAACCTCCTCATGGCAATACGCGATACCCAGGCCCGGCTAGAGGGCCGCTGACGCGCTCAGCTTACCGAGACGAACGACTGGACAGAACCATGACACTACCAATGCCAACACGCTGCGTTTCTTTCCGATGGACACCACGCCGCTTGTTGTGGTGCGTACTGATTCCCGTAGCGCGATGGTTGCCCGGTCGTTGGTCTTACTGGCGTAACATTGCGGTATCCGCCACCGGGAGGGGATTCGACGAGCTTTGGCATCACGAACACTTTGGCGACCGCATCGATCATCTGCCTAATTGGGTCAATCTTGCTGGGATCAGATACAAGACATCTGTTGCGGAGGGGCTGGTTCAGTTTATCGGCGACGGTGGTCTAGGTGGACAGCGTATCCAGTTTCGACGCGACCCACACGATCCGCATGCTTATCTCTGGTACGTTCAGTCGCTGGAAGTACCTGCATCGCATGTCGATCAAGCGTATAGGTGGATTAAGGCCGTGTATGGCGGAAGCCACCAACGCAAGAAGCCCGCCAAGGCAGAGAGTATCGCAGCTTGAATAGATGGATGTCACTCAGAATTGAGTGGTTTGGATGGTCTTGATTTTTTGGCGACCGAAAATAAAGCCCACAGAGTGTCAAAGATTGTCCGGAAGAACACATCCCGCATATCGATGTCTTTGGGGCCGCCTACAGCACGATGAAAGCGTCGGCACAACAGGTGGATTTCTTTTTCGTCAAAACTTACCGCCCGTGTGTCGTTAGATCCTTTGTCTCGGAAGTATAGACCATGAGCAAACTCGTTCCGAATCGCTCTGATGCTGTTGAGGTGTACGTGGGTAGTACTATCGATGACCCCCATTGCCGCAGCGATCTCAATCCTAGCGCTCATAGAGCCGAGCGCCCCACCACCGTAGTCGAAAAGACGGTCAATTACCTTTTGGTCAACATCACCAACCATGGCCCACTCAAGAGCGCGAATCAAATAAGCGTCAACCATGGCGGCGCCAATAACGGCGAGTGGCCGATCATTGAGTCTATTGTCACGAAAATCCTTATATATTACTTCCCATTCGTTGGGATCATTGGTATTGATTCTCGATTTCGATTTCATAATTCCTCCGCAGATGAGGTGTTGTCAATAGGCCAGCGGCTCGCCCTTGATCATACATATCGAAGTCGAGGCACGCTCATATGATTGACCCGAAGCCTCTTTAGCAGCACCACACGGTCCCCGGGGGGTGGATCACATCAAAGATCACGGACGATCCATGGCAGGACCCATCACCCTAACAGCCGATCAGCTTGCTGAGGAGCAGCGCCGAGACGCCGTGATCGTGGCGGCCGTCGAGTACGTCGACTCGGTCATGGCTTTTGAGAAGCCCAAGTCCAGCAACAGAGAGTCCCTGCGGCTGGCGGATGCCGAGAAGGCCCTCCGGCAGTCGGTCATCCGACTCCGGTATCGGTGGCGAAAACCCCGGTGACTATGACCCTTTATATCTCACCCCCTCGTGCGTATAATGACGGCGTGTTGCAAGGCGTTCCCCGCCCAGGGACCGTCGGATGCAACATGCTCCCACCCACAACACGACACAACCCGGCAGGCACGCCTGCAACGCAAGCTCTGCCGGGGCCGTTTCTGCGCGCCCCGGCAGGCTCTTTTTGACCAGGCGGGCACTCTCCTGGGGTCGGGGGGTGATCGATGCCTAAGCAGCGCGGCGGCGCGGCCATCGTGTTCATCAACGGCTGGGGGCAGGGTGCGGGCCCTGGCGAGGGGCTCTACAGGCTGTATGACTGGGCTTGCGACCGATGGTACGACCAACGGCGTGACCTGGTCCTGTACCGAACGCACAACGGCAACCACGCCGAGACCGCGGACCTGATCCAGGCGTCAGGCGCTGTTCATATCGCACTCACGGGCTACTCCCGCGGCGCCGGCCGGGGCTGCACGGAACTCGCGGCCGCCTTGGCTGACCGCGGGCGGGTCGTTGATCAGATGTTCCTGATCGACCCGGTGCCCCGGTATCGCCTGATACCCGCCAATTTCTTGAGCCTGACCCGTCTCGGCACCTATGAGGTCCCGGCCAATGTGCTGTGGGCCATGTCCTGGCGTCAGGTGAACAAGCGCGGCCCGTTCGACCCGGTCGGTCACAAGATCAAGCCCGTCAGCGAGGCCACGAAGATCGCCGGCGAGTTCTACCTGGGGACCAAAGCCAACCTGGAGAAGCACGTCGGGCACTCCGAGTCGAATTGGATCGTCGATTACACGGTCCATCACTCCAACATCGACGACCATCCGCGGATCCACGAGCGGGTCATCGCATCGATCGCCCAGAAAAGTCCGCCCCCGGAGCCCATGCCATGTGCAGCTTGAAGATCGCTCTTCTTGAGCGCGGCTTGTTTTACGCCCTGTTGGTGGGAGCTTTGGTGCTGCTCACTGCCGGCGCCGGCTGCGCCACACGGTCTGTCAACTGGATCAGGACCACGACGACCTACCCCGACGGCATAGTGACCGAGACCAACGACGTCCGCTACCTCAACCAAGGCAACGACACAGCTTTCGGACTGATGAAGTTTGGGCGGGATGAAGAAGGCAACCCGACGCTCGTGATCGAGAATTACGAGGCGACGGATCAGATAGCCCGTGCGGCGGGGGAGATCGCCAAGGCTGCTGCAGCGCTCGCTAGACCTCTCCCATGATTTCTCGACAACCAAGGAAGGCACCTATGCCAGACGGCGAAAACAATGAGGCGATCACTCGACCAGAGTTCGATCAACTAAAGAAGATGGTCAAGGACATTCATCACCGGCTGTTAGGCAACGGCTCGCCGGGCCTTGTTCGGCAGGTGGACCGCCTCCAAACCTTTGTCGATGGCCGCCGATGGTTCGAGCGAGCGATGATCGCCGGCGGGATAGGCGTCGGCATGACCACGTTCGCCACCCTCCTGGTCGTCCTGATCAAGCTTCTGTGAGAAAACCGATGAAATCAACGCATCTGCTGATCCTCTCCGTCTTCTTCTTCGCCCTGGCCATGCTGTGCCGTTACGCGGAGGCCGAGCCGACAGCCACCGGCACCGTCGAGGTCGACGTCGGGCCGGCACTGACAGACACGAACGCACGGATCGACCTGCTCGAAGCGACGGTCGAGGACCTGTTGGCCCGCGTGACCGACGTCGAGGACCTGTTGACCGAGCCCGATCCCACACCAAACCCAACTCCCAAGCCCGACCCTGCGCCAGATGACGGGTCTGGTGCGCAGGTGTCCGGGGCAGGGATGGGCCTGGACCAGGTGCAATACTGGGCGCGGTCGTGGCCGTTCGCCGACCTGTTCCTGATCTCCGACGCTTGGCGTAAGGACACCAACGACGCCTACATCTTCAGCGCTGGCCACCCGCCCGGCGGGGCCTACGTCCTGATCTGGACCGGGTCCGGAAGCATCGACGCCGACCTGGGTGTGACCATCACCCGCCGAGCCGACCACCGAATTGAGCTGACGATCGACCCTGCCGGCCCGGGCGTCCGCCTCAAACGCACCGGCTCGGTATCGGATGTCCAACTGGTGCCCGCCGGCTGGACCCCCGCGAGCTCTAGTTTCCACCCGCTGTTTGTTCAGCGGCTGCGGCCCTCCGAGGTCATCCGGTTCATGGACTGGCAGCGGATCAACAACTCCCGTCAGTCACAGTGGTCTACCCGCACACTGCCCCATCAACTCCAGAGCACGCGCGCCGGCGTGGCGGTCGAGTACATGATCGAGCTGGTCAACGAGTCGGGGGCCGACCCCTGGTTTTGTATGCCGCACCTGGCGGACGACGAGTACGTCCGGCGGTTCGCTGAGATGGTCAGGGACCGGCTGCACCCGGATGCCAAGGTCTATGTCGAGTGGTCCAACGAGGTCTGGAACAGCCAATTCCAACAGGGACGGTGGGTCGACGCTCACGATGGCTCTGAACAGGACGCCGACCCCAAGAACGACAACATGCTGTCCGGCCCCTTCTTCGATAAGTGGGCCGCTGAGGCTCGCCGTGATTTCGCCATCTGGCGTGAGGTCTTCGCCGGTCAGGAGGATCGATTGGTCAGGGTGGCCGCGGTCCACCTCCAGAGCGACAACGCCTGGGTGGCTCGGGAGCTGCTCAAGCGGATGAATGGCGAGTTAGACGCCATCGCCCCGAGCGGATACTTCGACCTGACCACCAGGCAGCGCCGCGACATGCCGGCCGACGTCACAGCGGACCGCCTGGCGGACCTGCTGGCGCTGAATATCAAAAACCGAAACCGACGCTGGTACGCAGCACACGGGGCCCTGGCCGTGGAATGGGCCGAGCGGCTGGGCAGGCCGATCCCGTTGATCACCTACGAGTCCGGCCAGCACGTCACAGCCCGCGGCAACAAGAACTTGCCGTGGCTCAGAGCGATCTACGAGTTGCAGACCGGGCCCCGCATCGTGGGACTGTACCGGGCGAACCGCCAGGCCTTCCACGACGCCGGCGGGACGCTGGACGTGGCCTACAGCTACGTCACCAAACAGACTGAACACGGGTCGTTCGGCCACCTGGAATATCAGGATCAACCAACCAAGCAAGCGCCGAAGTACGAGGCCGTCACAGCGGGAGTGGGTATACGGTGAGCGTTAGGGATTTTAATAACCTGGTCGATGCATTCGGCTTTCATGATCATTTCACAATGAGCGATGCCTCGGACGCCACCGAGGCCGCGGACCGGATTGGTGCGCTGACGATGCCCATACCGGCTCTCGGCACGCCCACGCTGGGCGTCACTGGGCCTCTCGGCGCAGGGAGCACGGCGTGGGCGATGGGGCCGACCGATGACTACGCGGCGTCGAGCGCGGCGGTGGCGGGCATCGACAACGACAACAACACATTCGGGTGCTGGTTTTTGCGTGATGGGGCACCGTCTGTCACAGAAACGATAATCGCTATCGGCCAAGCCGTAGGCGGCGCCCCGGACAACGGGTGGGGACTCCGGTTTTCAGGTGGTCAACTGATACTCGTCAAGTGGGGGATCGGAGAATCCGCCACCGCGAAGGTTAGCCAGACAGCCTACATCGACGGCGCGTGGCATTTTGCTGTCATATCCCGAAGGGCCGGGTCGTCTTTTCTCATCATCGATGGTGTGGCTGTCGGCTCGGCGGACGCCTCTGATCCTACGGCGGCAGCAACCAAAGGCATCAGTGCCGGGGCGCACTCGGGGGCGGGTAACGATTTCATCGGCAGCATGAGCGACGTGATCTTCCACAAGACAGCCGGCATCACCGATGCCGATTGTCTGGCGTTATATCGGGCTGGGTTGGCCCAGGGGACATCACCACTACTCGTCCCCGGGCTTGGTTTCGGTTTCACTGACTAGCTACTCAAACGGAGCATCAAAATGGCCATCACGCCAGGCGAATCAGCCATAGCAATTCAGACATTCGGAAACACGTATGAGGTCGCCTTCGAGGCGCCCACGCACGGACTGCCCGCAGATGTGATCAAGGTCACGTGTATCACGGAGGGCATGACAGGCAGGATCAACGACACGCACGAGTTCGACATCCAACCCGGCGTGGCTAATCCCGAATACCTCAGAGCTGTATCGCCAGGGGGAATCAATAAACTCGAACTCAAACGCAGCGGGGGTACCAACGCCACGGGGTACTGGAACGCCCGCGTCGCGGTCTGACCGCTGGCCCCTGTGATTTCTACGCTGATGTCCTCCGGGGACGAGGCGTCACGATGGTACGTAAGAGAACCAAGACCAAGAAGAAGTCCGCTCGGAGTAGGTCGGCCGGTAGGTCGGCTACTCAACCGATCAGCCCGGTGTCTATGACCGTTGCGCAGATGGCCAAGGCGCTCACGGCCGTGAGCGCCGGGCCGGTCAAAGCGACCCAGATCAGGGCAGACCTAAAGGCCGGAGCACCAAGCAACCCAGACGGGACGCTGAACCTGGTCCACTACGCGGCCTGGATGCATCAGCAGATAAGAAATGGGCAAACGCGATCCTGACGGCCCGGACTACCGGGCGATCAGGCCTGGCGAGCTCGTGCAGTTGCTCAACTCGACAGCCCTGGGGTCCGTTGCGACCGACCGGAGTGTCCGCGGCCACCGACAAACGGCGGGGCATCGGGTTGGTAACTCCCGCGTGGACCTCATTCGGTACGTCGGTTGGATGTTTGAACGGATCCACGGACAGGAGTCCGGCGAATCAAGATCGGTCAGTCGGCGCGGCGCGACCGCATACGACGCCCACAAGGAACGTGCCCGCGCACGCCAAGCTGAGGCATCGATCAGTGGGCGAGACATCGGGCAGATGCCCAAGCCCGAGAATCCCAAGCGTAGGGAAGCCGCACTGGCCTCGCTAAAAGTGTTCTATGAGACGTATTTCTCCGCCACGTTCTACCTGCCCTGGTCAGAGGCCCACATCAAATCAATCGCCGACACCGAGCGTACGATTCTTCGTAATGAGATGCTCGCGGAGGCCATGCCGCGAGGGTGGGGCAAGTCGAGCCGGTTCGAGCGTGCGGCGCTGTGGGCTGGACTGAAGGGTGCCCGCCGGTTCTGCGTAATCATCGGATCTGATGAGGGTGCAGCGCTTGAGATCCTAGATGCAATTAAGTCTGAGATGGAAAGCAACGACCGGCTCGCCGCTGACTTCCCGGAGGTATGCCTTCCAATCCGCAAGCTCAACAGGATCACACAGCGGGCACGTGGCCAGACATACATGGGGGCCCCGACTTTCATCGCTTGGGAGGAGCGTAAGGTCGTATTCCCCACGATACCTGGTTCGCCGGCGTCGGGGTTCATCGTCCGAGTGTCGGGCCTCGGTGGCCGCGTCCGCGGCATGAAGCACGCACGGGCCGACGGTACGACTGCCCGGCCGGATCTGGTCCTGCTCGACGACCCACAGACAGACGACAGCGCACACAGTCCCGCTCAAGTAGAGAAGCGCCTACGTCTTATCAACGGCCCGGTCCTGCGTATGGCCGGCCCGGACCAGCGCATCGCTGCGATGTGCAGTTTGACCGTCATCGCTCCCGACGACCTTGCAGCCAGGTTGATCGACCGTGACCAAAGCCCCCAGTGGCATGGGCGGCGCTATGAGACGGTTTCGCAGTTTCCGAGGGACCCGAACTCCAAGACAAGCAAGGCAAAGTTTGATCCCGGTTGGTGGGGTCTCTGGCAGAGGTACGGCGAGGTCAGGGCCAACGGCCTGCGGCGCGACGATGACGGGAAGTCGGCCAATAGGTTCTATCGCCAACACCGGACCGAACTGGAGGCCGGTGTCGCGATCGCATGGAAGCATAAGGTGGAGCCCGGTGATAAGACGGCAATTCAGTCGGCCATGAACTGGCTGCTAGATGACCCCGAGTCATTCTGGGCTGAGGGGCAGAATGATCCTAAACCGCCGGAGACCACCGAGGCAGCGTTCGATGCGGACGATGCGATGGGTAAGGTTCTGAAGATTCCGCGAGGCGTCGTGCCGGCGACGGCGACGGTGATGACGGCTTTCGTCGACGTCCAACTGGCATACCTACCCTGGATGGTCTGTGCTTGGGGCGATGGTTTTCAGGGCCACATCGTTGACTACGGGACATGGCCGGACCAGCAGGTGGCTTACTTCGAGAGACGTGGGGCTAAGCGCACGATCGCACGAGCCTACCCCAAAAAAACACGGGGAGAGCAACTGTACCTATCACTGCAATCCTTGTCGGCGGAGTTGCTGTCCAGGTCTTGGCGGGTAGAGACCGAGGGCACGAACGCTGCTGAACTTTCGATCGATCTCATGCTTGTTGACGCTGGCTACGACACGGACACCGTGGTCCAGTTCTGTCGTGAGTTGAGAAACCCGAGGGTAATGCCAAGCCGCGGAGACGGGCTCAAACCCTCTGACACACCGATACCCGAGCGGACAGCAAAGGACGGCCAGAAGCTGGGACATCACTGGATGATCCATGTGCCCCAGAAACGGGCTATCCGACACGTGTTTTTCGACACGAACCGCTGGAAGTCAAGGGCGGCCGAGGGAATGTCGGCCGAGAGAGGTGCCCCAGGGACGATCACGGTCTGCGGGGGAACTCGTAAGACTCACCGGGTTCTGCTGGACCAACTGACGGCCGAGTACCCGGTCACGACCGAGGCACGGGGCCGAAAACTAGACCTCTGGTACTGCAGGCCGAACCGCGACAACGACCTTTGGGACTGCTTAATCGGCAATGCGGTCGCTGGGAGTGTACGTGGCATCACCGCTATCGGTCACGGAGTGGCCAGGCGTCCCAGGCCCAAGCGCCGACGTGTCACCGGGCCCTGGGCAAGAACATAACACCGCGAGGAGATACGAAGATGGAGCTTCCAAAGCAATCACAAGTCACGATCGCCCCGCGTTGTACCAAGTGCGGATCCGGCAACACGATAACTAGGCGGAGCCAACGTATCCCGGATGGTCTCGTCCACGATGGGGCGCGGTGCGCTGCCCAAAAGCAGTACCGAGAGTGCCGCTCTTGTGGAGCCTCCTTCCCCGCGATCAAGATCGGTGCGCCCATCCAGCGTAATCCCTCCGGCCGATCGAACCGGCCGACCTGACTACACCCCATCAATTCCGTTCACAAAAGTAGTGGGTCCTTCCACAGGGGGAGTACGTCGTCCATTGTGGGGTTAGGTAGGAGGCAAGACAGACTTTCTTTCCAACCTTTGGAATGTTGGTCGTTTTCAGACACCGGAATCAGGGGTGTCGGAGCGTAGAGTGAAGTGGGGAACGGAACCCTACACGGGATGGAGCCCTTCACTTGTCGAACGCCGCACGACTGACAATCCTCCAATCACGCCTGACGGACGTACAGACCGCGATCACCGCGACGATCCAGCGGAACGTTTCGAGCTATTCGGATGAGATCCAGACGCTTGCAGCCATGCCGCTGTCCGAACTTCGCAAACTTGAGCGTGACACAGTCAACGAGATTTCCAGGCTCCAGCGTGGCAGTCGATTCGGCACGATCGGTTTCAAGGGGGTGGCCGGCTGATGGCGAGACGGACCCCCGAGCAGATGGCGGATGTGGCCGAGGCGCGCGTCCGACGTGAAAAGGCAAGACTCGAGCTTGAGTCGCTCAAGCTGCGCCGTGAGGCCACAGGAGTCCGCCGCAAGCTGCTCAGTGTTCACCGGGCGGCCGAGCGAAACCGATTCACCAACGACTGGACCGCGCCGAGCACGTCAGCAGATAGCGCGATTCTGCCCGATCTGATCCGGATCAACGCCCGCGCCCGTCAGCTCGTCCGAGATGATTCGTACGCAAAATCGATCGTCCGAAGTTTTCGTCGCAACGTCATCGGCACCGGGATCACCCCGTCGATCGACGGGAAATCCTATGAGAAGGCCTGGCGTAAATGGGCCCGAAGCAAGAGGGCCGTCGACCGTGAGCAGCGGCGGACGTTTATCCAGGTTCAGCGATGGGCTATGGACGAACTTGTGACGGTCGGGGAGGGCTTCGTCGTCCGCTGGATCATGGGTGGCGGATCACCTCGGCTGGTGCTTCAGTGCTTCGAGTCCGAGCAGCTCGACCGGTACAAACTCCAAGAGCGGACAACCGGCAACGAAGTCCGAGGCGGTATCGAGGTCGACACGCACGGAGCCCCTGTCGCCTATCACTTCTACCGACGACACCCACACGAGATCCGGGGGATGGCCAGGCCCTCACCGCTGATGCTCGAATCGATGCGGATCCCCGCGGACATGGTCTGCCACATCTACGACCCCGAGCGTGTCCGGCAGTCCCGGGGCCTCAGCCGTCTCGCGTGCGTCATGCGCAGGATCCGGGACCTCTCCGAGTACGACGCGACCCAGCTGAGGGTCGCCCGTGCCGAGGCCTCGATCGGGATGATGATCAAGGGCACGGCGATGGACGAGGCCGGGGACCCGGAGAATCCCATTGAACTCGACGGCCTGAGCGTCGCCTACCTCACCGACGAGGAGGAGATGAAGCCCTTTATCCCCAGCCGACCCGGCCGGGAGTACGAGCCGTTCATCCGGACTCAATTGCGGGCGATCGCGGCCGGCGTCGGCATCAGCTATGAGCAGATCGCGCGGGACCTTGGCAAAACCACCTACTCGGGCGGTCGCCAGGGCTCGATCGACGATCACCGCGAGTACGAACCGCTCCAGCAGTTGATCGCCTCAGACCTCTGCGATCCTGTGTTCGACGACTTTGTTTTCGTCTGGTCGCTACAGAACCCCGAGCAGTCCGCGGACTTCTTCCTACGTGACCAGGAAGACCTCGAGCCGACCAGTTGGCAGGGGCAGGGGTGGGAATGGGTCGACCCCGAAAGCCAGGGCGCAGCTGTTGAGCGAAAAATGCGGCTCGGGCTCACCAGCCGGACCCGGGAGGCTAACAGTCTGGGTACGAGCGTGACCGAACTCGACCGCGAGCGGTCCGAGGACGGGACGCTTGAGATCGTTCGGTCTCTGGGCAAGGCGGACGGCCGGGAGGCCCCGGCGCCGGACAGTCCCACAACGACCGAGATCCACGAGTTGGAGGTGGCGGGTGCCAACTAAACAGACCTCTAAATCAGTGCGGCTGTCCTCTGTGATTCTCCGTACCGCGATGGCGGCCGGCGAGGCGGTCACGATCGACCGCGAAGCCGGGATGATTGGAAACATCGCGGTCATCACTGCTGGGACGACCAAGGTCAGCGGCAACGGCGTTTCGCCGTTCGACGTCGACCTGATCAGCCTCAAGCAGGTGGCCGACGCGATCAACGGCTCAGAGGTTGGGGTCAAGTCCCGCATGACCCACCCCGAACTCGACGGCGTGGACGACCTGACCTGTCGGCTGGGCTACATCCGAAGTGCCCGGATCGTCGCCGGGACCGTCCGGGCCGACATGCATTTTCACGCACCGGACAGCCCCGACGCCGTCCGCCTGATGGACATCGCGGAGAAAGACCCGACCAGTTGCGGCCTGTCGATCACCAGCGAGACCGCGACGATCGAACCACTGGAAACCACGCCGACGGGGCTCGTGCTCCGGGTCGCCGCTGTAGATGCGGTCGACTGGGTCGGCGAACCCGCGGCAAACCCCGCGGGGATGCTCTCGGCACAACGCCGCCGCCGCCAACACACCGACCCCCTCCGGGGCCGACTTAACCTTCAGGAGTCAAAGACGATGAACGAGAAACAATTGGACTTTTTACGACAGGTCGGCCTGCCGTTCGACGCGAGCGACGAACAGACGGCCGAGTTTATCGAAGCATTAAGCGATGATCAGAAGGCGCAGTTTGCCGCACTCCAGGAGGCCGAGGAGGTTGAGCAGGCCGCCGCCGCCGCCGAGGCTGCTGTTGCGACTCCTGCCACGCCGGTCGCCGACAAAGACGAGACCAAGCCGGTTGCCGCGTCTGTGGCCCAAGCCCCCGCGTCCACGGGTGTCGCGCTGACCCGCGACCAACTGCAGGACGAACTCAAGACCAGCCGCCAAGCCGAGCGTGCCAGGGCCACCGAGATCCGGAAAATCGCGCTCAAGTGCGGCTACGACGAGAAGTGGATCACCAAGCACGTTGATGACGAGACGGCCATCGAGGACGTCCGACGCATCGCCCTGCACAGTCTAAGCCGGGAGCCCAGCAACATGGCCACCACGAGTATCCAAGTCGGGTCCGACCGCAACCTTGATACCCTGACCCAGGGCGTGCAGGACGCGATCATGCTCCGTGCCGGTCGTCGTCAGTTCGTCGAGGTCGACCAGGACGGCGGGGTCATGCTCGGCGCCGACCATCGCCCCAAGGTGCGACAGGCTCACGAACGGGCGATGGACTTCCGTGGCCACACGTTTGTCGATATGGGTCGCCGCTATCTGATCGCCTTGGGTTTCCACGACGCAGACCGGATGCAGAGGCCCGCGCTGGCGAAGCTCCTGATGAACAAGGCCGGTCTCGCGGCTGCCCTGCCCGGCGTTTTTATGGCCCACGCGACCGGCGACTTCCCGTTCCTCCTGGCTGACACGATGGGTAAGGTCCTCCGCGCCGAGTACGCGCTGGCGCCGTCGACCTGGGAACTGTGGTGCAACCGGACGACCGCGCCGGACTTCAAGGACATCAAGAAGATCCAACTGTCCGAGGCTTCCGACCTGGTCGAGATCCCCGAGGGCGAGGACTACACGTTTGGGACACTGACCGAGAGCCAAGAGTCGTACGCGCTGCTGACCTACGGCAAAGGGTTGGATTTCACCCGCAAGATGCTCATCAACGATGACAAGAGTGCGTTCGACCGCACTCCGCGCATGATGGGGCAGTCGGCAAAGCGCCTGGTCGAAGGGTTGGCCGTGGCGACACTGACGGCGAACGCGACACTTGGCGACTCGATCGCGCTGTTTGCCACCGGCCACGGCAACCTGGCCACCGGCACACTCAGCGTTGCGAGCTTGGGCGCCGCCCGGAAACTCATGCGAATCCAGACAGCTCTGGGCTCGTCCGATCCGCTGGAACTAACACCCCGGTACCTGATCGTGCCCGAGGCGCTGTTCACCACCGCATCTCAGTTGGTCAGTTCGGCCGTCGACCCGGCGCTCTCCAACGCGACGCCCAACCCGTTCGCTAACCAGTTGCAGGTGATCAGTTCTCCGCGGCTGGACACCGACTCGGCGGTCAAGTGGTACATGCTTGCCGATCCGTCGCAGGTCGACACGGTCGACGTCGCGTTCCTCGAGGGCCAGGAGGCCCCGATGATCGAGGAGAAAGACGAGTTCGACACCGGCAACCGTCGGCTGAAGATCACGCTCGACGTCGTTGCCAAGCCGATCGACCACCGAGGCCTGGTCCGATCCAGCGGGGTCTGATTCCCCACCCGTCCAGCGGACGGGGTCGGGGACTCCGAGGGCCCCGGCCCCTTCCCATTGAATGAACAGAACACCCACACACCCCGGAGATCAGACCATGGCATCGAGAACCTACTACGCCAAGCAGGACATAAGTATCCAGTCCTGCCCGATCAATAAGGGCCAAGTCGTCGGGACCGGCGACGTCGGGGCCGGCGAGTTCAAGCCCGCCAAGGGCCTTGAGAAACACGTCGAGATCGACCACGTCCAGGCACGCCTGGGGATCTCGATCAGCGACAAGAAACCGGACGACCCCCAGGCCCGTAAACCCGACCCACCCGCCAAGACCGGGGCCGAACCAGAAGCAGCGTCAGAGGCTTCGGAAGACAAGGCCGGGAAGAAGAAGGCCGGGAAGAAGAAGGCCGGGAAATAATCCCCGGCCGCACGCTCGAACCCCACGTTCCACGCGATTAGCACCACATACCCAACCGACTCCGAAAGGGAAAGACCATGAGCACGAATGAAACCAAGGGCCGACCGGGTCGCACGATGCAGGTGACCGCCCCGACCGGCGGGCTCACCGGCGGGGACCTGTACGCCATCCGAAGCGGGACCGGCGGCTTCTGCGGCGTCGTCGTCGAGACCAAGGCCGCGACCCTGACGGCCGTCATCGAGTTTGGCCACCAGGTCAAGGTCAACAAGAACACCGGGACCGGCGAGAGCGGTTTGATCGGTGCCCTGGTCTACCGGGACGCTTCGACCGGCAAGCTGACCACGACCGCCACCGGCAACGACTTGGCCGGTGCTCTGACTGCCGCCATGACCACGGCCGACACGACCGCCTGGGTCCAGCTCGGCGCCTCCGCCTAGCCCAATCCGAAGGGCCGGATTGTCGTAGGACTCGGTCACGGGGGCCCCGTATGCAAGGATGCCGGCGGGGTCCCCACGTTTTGTCACCAGGAACACGCCATGCGCGTCGCCATCCTCTCAGCCGGTCCCCGTCTCGCCGAGACGTTTGACCCAAGCGAGCCCTTCGGGGCTCGGATCGCGGTCAACGCAGCGGCGGCGGTCTACCCGTGCCAGTGGTGGTGTTGCGGCGACGCCCAGACGTTCGCCCGCGTGGTCCCGCCGGCTGACTGGCCGGCGCCGGCCCTGTTCACCATGACCGAGTCGGATTCACATTTCCGAAACCGAAAGTCGACGGCCCAGCGGCTCGAGCGTCACCGCATGGTCCTCTGGTCCGAGGTCGTCCAGCGCGTCCACCCGCCGGCCGAGGCGACCAACTGGTCGATCACCGCGGCGCTGGCCCTGGCCGTGGACCTTGGCGCGTCGGAGGTCAACGTCTATGGACACTATTACGAAGGCGAAGACGAGAGCAACGTCACCGACTGCTCGGGCTACACATTGGCCAAGCGGGCGGAGAACCGCGAGCGGGTGATCCGGGACTGGCGGGTCGTCCGAAGATGGGCCGAGGGGCTGGGCCGGCGCATCCACGAGCACGCACCGGCGCACCACGCGGAGGCTGCGCCATGCACGTGACCGCGATCATCCCGGCCAAGGGGACGAGTGCCCGGCTTCCCGGCAAGAACCTCGCCGACTTCTGCGGCCTTTCTCTGCTGGGTCACAAGATCGACCAGTTGCGTCAGTGCGCATCGATCGACGAGGTCGTCGTCGGGTCCGACAGCGACGAGGTCCTGGCGATCGCCGCGTTGCACGGCGCGGAGACCCGCAAGCAGGACGGTTATCACAGCAACGACGACTGCCCGTTGCGTGAGCGGTGGCGGAACCTGATCGCGATGGTCGAGACCGACCTGGTCGTCTGGGCACACTGCACGAATCCGCTGTGCCCCCCGGGAGCGTATGACCGTGCGATCGAGTGTTATCTCGGTGGCCAAGGTGTCCACGACTCGCTGTGCAGCGTGACGAAGATCCAGCGTCACGCCTGGCGGGCCGGTCGGCCGGTCAACTTCAACCCCTGGAAGGCCCCGCACCCGTTTGCCTCTACCTTGGAACCGTTCTACTTTCAGGACGGGGCGATCTTCATCCAGCCGCACGAGCAGATGCTCAAAAACGGCTACTTCTACGGCGAGCGTCCGCTGCTGTTCGAGCTCGAGCAACCGCAGGGCTGGGACATCGACACCGAGAGTGATCTGGCGGTCGCGCGTGGGTTCTACAGCGCCATGCGTGAGGGGGAGCCGTGCCTGAAGTAGCCGACCCGCGTTTGCTGAAGACCTCAACCCGCCACGGAGATGCGGTTCTGCGCCGGTTGCCAGCGCCTGTGCCGGGCCGCAAGGTCGTTGGCGCTGAGGTCGGCGTCTGCCGCGGCGTGATGTCCGCTCACCTGCTGGGAAACAGGGCCGATCTGGTGCTTCACCTGGTGGACGGATGGTGCGCCAACAAACCGGGCAGCGCCGCCTGGAAGTGGGGTGAGGGTCACAATCAGTTCTGCAACACCCAGACGCCCAAGCAGGTCGAGGACAACTATCAGGCGACCCTGCGGGTGCTCGGCAAGTACGCAGACCGGTCTGAGGTCCACCGCGGCCGGTCGGTCCCGGTTGCCCGGACGTTTGCTGATCGGTCTCTCGACTTTGTTTTCATCGACGCCGACCACCGATACGAGTCGGTCGTCGCCGACATCACAGCCTGGCTGTCCAAGGTCAGACCCGGGGGCTGGATCGGGGGTCACGACTACGGGCTCCCGGAGTTGGACGGGGCCGTGAATCGCGCCGCCGACGAGTTTGCAACCCGATCGGGCCTGGACCTGGAACTCGACGACTTCTTCACCTGGTTTGTCCGTCTCCCGGGGCCGGAAGGGGGGCACCCGTGACGATCGACCAGGCCACCGACAGCGCGGCTTTGTTCATGGACGCGACGGAGATCCTGCGCTTCCGCGTCAGCCCGTCGGCGACGCCGCGTGAGAACCTGCAAGCGAAGGTCCGGCGCAACCCGATCGGCACAACCGAGGGCGAGGACAAGGGCTCACCGTTCCCCGGGCACCGCGCGCCGGTCATGCACGTGCAGCTACGCAACCACGCGACGGCCGGAGTGTTGCCGTCAGAGATCGTTGAGAAAACGAGCGAGATCGAGGTGCCGTTCCCCCTGGGAGCATCAACCGAGGCCGCGGGCCTGCGGTGGCGCAAGATCACGCGGATCCTCAAGCACACCGCCGGCGTGGTGCTCCTGGAGGTCCAGACATGACGTCGGGATTTGTGAGAAACCCGAACCACCTGGAAGCGATCAGGCAGCTCTGCGCCCAGCGGGTCGTCGTCGCCGCAGACAAGGTGACCGACCGTGTCAAGCTGCTCTTAAATGAGCCTGGTATCGGCGAGCACTACCGGGGTAACCCCAGGGCGTCCTCGGTCCCCGGAGACCCGCCGACCTCGCAGACCGGCGAGCTCGCCGCCTCGCAGACCACGCGCGGGCCGGTCATCAAGCCGACGGACGTCGTCGCCGCATCGGGCAGCGACGAGATCAAGGCGTTTTGGCTCCAGGTCGGGACGGTGTTCATCGCGCCCCGCCCGTACATGCTCCGCGCCCTGCTGGAATCGTGGGCCCAGGTCCTGGCCTCGTTCGTCGGCCCCCCCCCGGAATCGAACCCGGAAGGGAGCGCAGCGTGAGTTACAGAAGTGAAATCCTGATCGACACGCCATCGGTTCTGCATGAACTGGACGTCAAGTCGGGTCTCTCGGCGCCGGATGTCAGCGGCAACGGCCTGACCGCCACGATCGCGGCGACAGGCGTGACCTACCGCCAGGCCGGGCCGATCGTGTCCGAGCCTTCGTACGCCCTGCTGCTTGACGGTGCGACGGGCACGGTCAGCACGGTCTTGACGGGGCACAATCCCGTCTACCCATTCTGCTTGGAGGCCTGGGTCGACCCGGTGAGCGTCTCCGACGGCGATACGGTGGTCATGCTGGGCGACAACGGCCTGGAATACCTTGCATGGATCAACGTCGGGCCATCGGGGGCGACGTGGCGACTAAAGATCGCCAACGGGGTTTTCACTCGAACGGTTGACGGTGGGGCCGTGACCGGCGGGAAGCAACACCTGTTCGCCCGGCTTGTGAGCGCAACCGAACACCGGCTGTACGTTGATAGTGTTCTCGTGGCGACCAATACCGACTCTCTGGCGTGGTCGAGTCCCAACTCTACTCTCTACGCAGGATCCAACTTCGGGATCAACAGTTTTATCAACGCCTCGCTGAGCCGCACCGCTTTCTATAACCACGACGTGACGCCCGCCCGTATCGCCGCACACCACGCCAAGGCCCTCGCGGTCGATAACGTCCTGTACCGCGGTGTCGATGCCAAGCTACTCGACGACGCGACGGTCCTGGCTGACACGGCCGGCCGGATCTACGCCGACCAGATGCCCGACGACCCGCAGATGCCCGGCGTCCGCTACGCCCTGTTGACCGACACGCCCCACGATCGTCTGTCAAGCGGCGAGCACTTCACGGCGGAGTTGCAGCTCGATGTCTACGCCCGCCGCGGCGAAGAGAGCGGGGCCTGGACGATCAATGAGGCCGCCCGCTCGGCACTCAACCGCAAGGATGTGCCTGTGTTGGGCTTCGCCCGTGTCCATGCGCTGTGCACGAACAGGGGGACACCCTTCCGGGAGGGGAGTTTCTACAGGATCCGCAGCCAGTACCGGCTGTTCGGGAACGCTGCTTAGGAGATGAAGACCATGGCTGACAAGACGCCTCAGACGACAACCCCGACCAAGGTCAAGGCTCCGGTCACCACGCCACAGCGGACCAACAAGGCCACTGTTCACGTCCGGATCGAGGGTGACCCGCCCATGTTCGTCGCGACGACGCCTCACGTGCCGGACCTCCGCGGCGAGGCGGTGACCGAGCACCAGGCGGTTAACGGCCTGATGGACGCCATCCGGTCTCACCGCCGTCGCTACGAAACCAAGGGCGACCCCGTGCCGTGGAACTCCGAGGCTGTACCGAAGCCGGACAAGGACACGGTCGCCCGGCAGATCAGCGGGCTTTGGCCCGAGAAGACAAGCAACCCGAAGTAGAGGCCGGTTGACCGGCTGTAATACACAAGCCACACCCAGCACGAAGAGGAGCGAATCATGGCTAAAGACATTGTCGGTGGCACAACCGGAGCGGTCGCCGCAACGGGATTCAATATCGATCTGGACCAATGGGCGGCAGAGATCACGGCCGATACCGTCCGGTGGCGGACGTTCTCGAATCTATGGAAGAAGTCGAAGAACGTCGCGTACCAGATGCAAGGCTCGTTCCAGGGCACGGTCCAGTACGACGACCCGAACACCGCGCCGGTCCCGACCAACACCGGTGGCACCATCAACGAAGCGGCGTTTGAGGGCGTGACCTTGACGCTCACAGCCTTCACCGGCTGCACGTACAGCGGGACGGCGAACGTCGTGGGCAGCAACCTCCAGCGCTCGGCGGACGGCCGCATGACCGGGTCATTCCGGTTCGAGTACGACGGCCAGCCCAGCCAGACCTGGGACGAGACACCCTGACCCACCCGGTTCCTGAAAACCCCGGGGTCGGAAAGTGAGTTGACTGATGGACATAGGTATTGCCGCCGGCGGACCGATCATGGTGCGCGGCCTGCCCGCTCTACCCGGCAAGAAAGGGAAGGCGGGCAAGGCCGGGGCCACGCGGGACGTGCTGTTTGGGCGTCTGACGATGGCCGACCTCGCCGAGCTCCAGGCGCACGTACCCGGCGACGCCCGGTTCGTCACGATCTTCGAGCTCGGTAGGTTTGCCGGGACGCTGCACGGCGCCGACCAGGTCCTGCTGCTCTCGCTACGGCGGCTCGAGCCTGCGACCTCGATCGAGGATGTCAAGCAACTGGGCTCAATCCTCCAGCGTGTCGAGATCTCACGGGTCGTCATGGGTGACTGCATGACGACCGGCGAGGACGGGGTCCTGACCGAGGAGGCCAGGCAGGCGGGCGGCGGCTCCGGGGGAAAAGCGGCGGGCCAAGGGACTGGGCCTACGAATCAGTCCTGATCGCCCGTCACGCCCCGGGTTTGGGTGACCCGTGGCGACTGACGTACGGCCAGTGGATGCTGGCCCTGACCCGGATCGACTGGGTCCTGATGCAAGAGGCCCCGGCGGCGGACAGCGACGATCTGATCGACCGGAGTATGAAACTGATGGGCTTCCGCGGCAGACGCGAGAAGATGGTCAAAGATGCCAGGCGACGCGGTTAAGTTCGGTGAGGCGTTCGTCGAGATCCACGCGAAGCTCGACGATTACGACCGTGAGATCGCGGCGGCCGAGCAGCGCACCAGCGAGGCGTTTATCCGCGTGCAGGCGGCCGAGCGGGGGTCCGCAAGCGGTGGCGGCGGTGGTGGCGGCGGGGGCGTATTCAATTTCGGCACAGGCTTCCTGATCGGCCGGAACATCGATCGGATCAAGCGATTCCTCGGCCTGACCCAACAAGCCACCAAAGCGACAAGGGCGACGGGCGGGGCCCTGTCCAGGCTTTTCTGGCCGATCCTGGTGATCACCGAGGCGGGGCGTTTTATCCGCTTGATCCGCGGCATCCCGGACCTGGCCCGCCGGGCCTTCGACGCATTGATCAATCTGAACTTCACCGACGCCGTGGTCGGCATCAACCGGTTTATCAGCCGGATCCCGCTGGTCGGCCATCTATGGCGCGGGATCGGTATCACGATCTCCGAGATCAGCGGGGCGCTGGGGTTCCCCAACTTTCTAAGTGATGCCAAGAAACTCGGCGAGGAGGCCCAGCGCGCGGAGGTGCGTCTTAAGGCGATGGCTCGCGCCGCTCAGCAGGTCAGGGACACCGGGCTCGTCGACGCGACACGCGGCCAGCAACGTCGCCAGGCGCTGACCGGTCTGGAGGGCTCGGACCTGATCCGCGCCGAGGAACTGTTCGGCCAGCAGGACCTGATCCGCAAGGCTCAGGACGTGGCCGGTTCGGTGCAAAAGGCGTTTACAGATGAGATGCGGACCCTGCGAGGAGAGTTGGCCGAGGGCCTGATCGACGAGGAGGCGTTTGGTACGACCCAGCAAGCCCTGGCCGGTCGTCGTCTGCAACTGCTACGCCGTAACGATCAGGACCTCGAGCAGGCCCTCGGTGCCGCTCGGGCCGCGTCCGCCGCTCGGCTTCGTCAGGCCCAGCAGGAGGAAGCGCTGGAGCGGGCGACTCAAATTGAGGCGCTGGAGCTCGAGTTGGCGCGTGCCCGTGTGGACTTGGAACTCGATAGCGCCGACGCCCGGGCCGAGGCGATCCGGCTGGGTTACCGCCAGCAGATCAACCAGGCCGAGCGCGACGGGGATGCCCAGCGGTCCGCACTGCTCGTGCAGTTGCAGCGGACCCGTATCGAGTTGGTCCGCACCAACGAGCGCGAGCGCTGGGAGGCCCAGATGGAAGAGGCCGACCGCGGCCGCCAGCGGACGGTCGACCGGGTCCGAGAGATCCAGACCCGGATCAACCAGGCGGAGACCGAGCTGGGCCTGCCCCAGGGCCGCCAGCGCGACCGTCTCCTCCAGCTATTCGGATTCAACGCCGACGCCGGCCGGCGGTCCGAGGGCATCCGCCGTCAGATCGACGAACTGAAGCAGCAGAAAAAAGAGTTCCGGGCCAGCCTGTTTGATAACGGCGGACTGGGCTTGATCACAGATGAGGATTTCGCACAGAACTCTGCATTTGATGAGCGGATCGCCGCTCTCAAAGCGGAGTTGGCGCTGACCGAGGAGCTTCGGCGCAAAAATATCGAGTTGGCGGACCAGCGGCGGGCCGAACGGTTCGGCGGTCAACTCGGGCGCCAGGTAGACGTCGTGCGCGACCTGCCGGGCCGGCTTGGCCGGTCAGAGGGCATGGACGACACGCCACGCCGTCAATTGCGTTTCACGGAACTATCGCACGAGCAGTTGGTCGCCATCCGGGAAGCGCTCGAGGGCGGGGTCAGCGCCCTGGCGAACTGAGGTAACGATATGGCGATCACCATCGATGAAATGATGGATGTCTCATCCCGGGAAGAGCGGGGCCGCGTCGTGCGCCTCGTACGCAAGCTCAAACTCAGCGGGATCACGGCACCGGGACAGCAGGGCGCTATCGCCGAGGTCCTCGCGTCGGATCAACTCCCAGAAGCCGGCTCGGCCGTTCTGGTCAACGACAGCGTGCTCTTTCTGACCGGCCGCGACCCGACGATGAATCAGGACAACACGATCGCCGACGTCGTGCTCACCTACGAGGGGGGTACCAGTAGCGCGTCGGGCGACGGCGAACTTCGACGCGGGTTCGACGCCTCGATCGCCCAGGTACGAACATTAGCGGATCGGGAGGGCAACGAGATCCTGGTCAAGCATGCGGGCGTAGAGCAGCGGGCCGAACTGTCCGTGTTCCAGCCACAGGCAGCGCCGTGGATAGAGACCGTAGAGTCGACGAACGACCCGGACGCATTGGCGGACCAGTGGATTGGGGTTACGAACTCAGCGGTTTGGCGAGGGAAAGCCAAGGGCAAGTGGATTGTGGCCCGGATTAGAGGCAGGGAATTGAACCCCCGCGCGAACCCCCAACTGTGGCTGTTCCGCTGGTCGTTCCAGGAGTCCAGTGAAAGCCAGGGGTGGCTACCTGTCGTCGCATACGTCGACCCCAGGACCAATCAGCCCCCAACAGGTTTGGTCGACGGCGAAGGGATCAAGGCCGTCCCGTACTACATCGAGCGCGACTACAAAACCAAGTTCAAATAAGCAAAGGAAATAGGTCATGGCCAACGAACTCAGCGCCCTGCGAGACACACGCTTTTTCGGAGAAATTAACTTCAGCAGCGTGGACCTGATCACGTGGCCCAGCGGCTCGTTGCCAGGGACCGCGCTACAGGCCGGCGCCGACGTCCTGCGAAGCCAACTCAAGCTCGACAATCTCATGCCGATCACCCTGCCGATTGAGCTTTTCCGAGTGGCAGGGACCGGCGCCCTTTTGGGTACGGCGGCCGGTACACCCGCCGGTGCGTTTGGGATCACCTACGGGGCACACGGGACGAATACGCCCAAGATGGTCGGCGAGAGCGCCTCGGGAAACAGCAAGACTAATACGGCTCGGATTGTTCGTGAGTTGATACCTGAGTACGCGGCCGCCCAAAGTGTGACCCTGCGGGTCCATGCACGGATCACCGTTAATGCCAACACGTCCCAGACCCTGGACGCCCAGGTCTTTAAGTCCGATGGCGAGAGCGGGCCCGACGGGGCCGACTTATACGCCGGCGTGGCGGCCCCGCTCACCACAAGCTGGGCCAACCACGACTTCATACTCACGTCCTCGGCCCTGTCCGCGGGTGACGAGCTGGACATCGAATTGACAGGCGTCGCCGACGACACCGGCGGCAGCGCAGGTGCCGTGATCGAGATCGGCAAGTGCCAGATACTGGCTGATCTGCGCGGCTAAGTTCTAAGGCTCCCATGACGCTGCCGACAGACATCAATCCAAGAGATCCTATCGATGCGTCGTGGCTCAACGACGTAAAGAACGCTATATTCGAGTCGATCACCGGCGACGGTGTGATCAACGCTCACGCCTCGGGGGATCAGCTCGTCTTGCGATTCGCGGGCCGGATCCCTGGCCCGTACGTCACGAGTCTCGCCCGGGTGACCGAAGTCCGCTTCAATACACTGATGGTCACGACGGGCGCCGGCGCGCAGGTTTCCGATCCCTTCCCGGTCGCCAAGGCGTGGAGTGTGATGCCCGCACTCAATCAATCACCCCGGGGCGCCTCAGGCGGCACCTACGACCTCGACCGGTTAGAGGTTAAATACGCCTACGACTACACGCCGGACGAAACACTGGGCATGTCCCGCCTGGTGACCACCGTGCCGGACCCGCCCGAGGTGCCCGTCACCGAAAGCCAGATCGTCATCCCCACCTACTTCGTGGGCGGCCTGGTCCTGATCGGGCCCGTGCCCATGAACTACGAGGACGAGATCGCCGAGTACGTAGGCCCTCAACCGCCACCTGAGGGGACGCCGCCAGTCAACGACAACCCCTCCGGCCTCACGTTCATGGACATCGGCACGCGGATGTGGGCGGAGAGTTGGCTGCCCGTCGAGCCGGCGGCTCCGTAATCCCAAGGAGCTTTGCCGAATGTCATCACCGAGAGGCGCACTGTGTTCATCACGCCACGGGGCGTTCGCGGCCTCCAGCGGCGGGTCCGCGGGCTGCTATTTCGAGATCGTGGTCACGACCATGATCCGGGAAACCTCGGCCGACGGGGCTACACCGATGCCCTGGGTGCAGGATCGAGACCCGGTAACCGACCAGTGGGACCCTATCCCGACGCTCCAGGAGCGCAAGGACAACTGGAAAGAGCTTTGGCGGTTCAACCCACGTCTGGAAGAACTCAACGCGGTCTTCCCGATACACCGTGATACCATCGTCGGCGCCATGGGCACGCGCGACGGGTCTTTTTACTACGTCGGCGGATCGAACAACCCTAAGAAAATTGATGCCGATGGTGATGTCATTTGGCAAGGGAATGACGCATTCGGTGGATCAAGCAAGGTCGCTATCAACGAGCAACTCGCCACGGCCTTCACGGTGTCTAAAAGCGGCAACGACGCGACGGTCCACACCTGGGAGATGTTCCCCGACCCGCTGCCGCCACTACAGACCACCGGCGACCCGATTGACCAACTGCTGCCGGTGCCATCCGACCCGATCAAGTCGCTCATATCACAGCCGCTCTTTGACGACCTGCAATCGCCGCCCGTGATGCGCCGGGGGTACGGGGCCGACACAAAGAACGTGGCCAACAATCTCATCGCGGCAGCCCTCTTCGACGTGAACCCGGCTATCAGCAAGGTGGCGGTCTACGACGCGGACCTGAACAGCACCTGGACACAATCGCCTCTGCACAGCAATGTGTACCTTGCCACGGACGCGGTGGGCGATGTCTACACGGCCAGCACGCTGATCACGACAAACCCCAACCAGACCTCCGACCACCAGGCCTTCCTCAGGAAACTGTCGAAGTCGGACGGCTCGCTGATCTGGGAGTGGCAGCCGGACAAGATCCCGTTTACGACGCTGTATGCCCCTCCGGCGCTGCCCGGCCTGCTGTTACACACCATCACCGGCGAGCCGCTGGCCGCCTTCTCTGACCGCGTGGTGACGACTCTGTGGACCGTCCTGGGCCCCGGGCCGCCGCCACCCAATCCGAGTATGGGAGGATTCTGGGGGACTGTGAGCGAACCCCTTGAGGTTGAGGGCCAGCTGGTCATCATCAACGCCGAAACCGGCGAGTTCATTAAGACGATAGACCTCGGGTTTGATCTCCTGGATTCGGGTTCCAATAAACCGGAGTTTGTGGTCGCGCCAGACGAAACAATCTTTGTCGCGCAGTCCAGGCGAAACGACTGGACCGGCTCCAACGGCGAGTACGCCTCCATCTGGCGTCTCGACCGTGACGGCAACATCATCAACTGGTTCGACTTCGGGGCCCAAGGTGCGGGGCTCCGCCCCCTGGCTATGAGTCTGGTGTTGTGATGTGACGGCTTATTGAGGATCCGCGGCCCTGCCTGAGGGGAAGTAGATATGCCAAGCTTGCTGGTGCGCATGCTGTGGTATCATACGGGTGTTGCCTATCCCTTCGTACAACTGAGGTCGTAGTCTGAGGTTCGAGCCAAACTCTCAATGCAGCCCTAAAGGTGGTACAGATGAAACCGTGGAACTTGTTTGTATGCGTTGTTGCGGTGCTTTTCAGCCATTCAATGGTTACCGTGTGCTTAGGGCAGGCGACTCCGGATACAGTTGATTTTCAGAGCATGGATCAACCTGCTTTGGCGATGCTAGCGCGGAATCAGCACGCTAAGATCGCTGAGTTGGAGACTCGTCTCGCGGAGATGCGCGACGTTGCAATTAAGACGGATGGGGCTTCCGCGGTAGTTCAGTCTGGCAAAGAAGTAGAATCCGTTAATATTGCTGGCTATCAAGATGTTGGAGCGATGTTGGATGCTGCAATAGATCGGTCTGTTGGACCCGAACGCTTGAGATGGAGATTCCTTAAGAGCCGATTCGAGTTAGAGACCGAGGGGTTCGCGTCTGGCACCAAGTCGCTTCGAGAGGGATTTGCACGATATATTGACCGTGCCAACGACGAGGGAAGTCACGAGGTTGCGGAAACCCTGAGGGATATTCAAGGCATTCATGCCGCGAAGCTAAGTGAGTTTGAGGACAGATACTGGAAGACGCAGCAGATGGCGGTCCAGTTCGTGATGGAATATCAGCTTGAGGCGTTGAACGAGGCTAGAGCAGATTTAGATAAATATTCATATCTAGATGAACGTATTCGGGCCGCAGACAATCCTGGAAGATAGCAGACTGACCCACTACCGAAGATAGCACATCAATAGCTATTGCTTGATCTCAACCCCAGCGGTAGATTTGGGACGGTAGTGGGTCATTTTGAAATAAACCCCTGAGCGAAGCCGGGATCGGCCCTGATACAATAGTGGCATGGAAACCACCACTTCTAAGTGCATCGAGTGCGGCCGGGTCGGCCCCCACAAGGTGCTGCCGGTCAGGACCGACGATCAGGGGGACAAACAACAGCCGATGCGGTGCGAGGCCTGCGGGATCACCTGGGAGATGCCCGTAGACCCCTCACAGCGGGCCAAATGGACTGCCGACCGGGCGATCCGATAGATCCGATAGATCCGGTGGGCCCGGTGGGTCCGAGCGGTCCGCTCTGGGCCGCTACCCTTAAACGCGGCCACCCGCTCTTGACTGGCCCCCGGGCGGGTGCTATTATGGTCCCATAATGCCCAGCTTCAAACTCACAATTCAGGGTGTGGAAATCGCGTGCAACAGTGCCCAGGATGCTGCGGACCTGTTGAGGTCGCTTGGCCTCAGCCCGGTGAAAAAGAGCAAATTAACGGGTAACAGCCACAATACCGCTGCTTTGCCTGCTGGCGAACCCGTTGGCCCTATTCTTGAGCAGGCGATTGCGGTACTTCGCAGTCTCGCAGAACACCAGCGGGACGGTGTAGCCACGCATGAAGTTGCCCGGCTGTTTGGCCTGCCAGACGCGACAAAAATGGGCGGCAAGATGAATAAGATGCGGGCGCTCGTAGAAAACAGCCTCCATCTGGATCGCGATAAGGTCTACACCGTAAGCAGGGGTAGGTGGTTCCCCGGATCGGACACCAACGCCGCACTGAGTATGCTGGAGATACTCGAATAACTCGCCTTGGTAACTAAATGTAGTGAGAAAGGAGGCTCACAATGGTTAGGAGAGTCACCGGGACCAGTAGCATAAGCGTTGACTGCTGGCCCCGCGCAAAGAAAAACCCTCGCTGGAACGAGGGCAAGTTGAAACGCTCAGTACCGGACTGCATCCGGGTGTCCTAGAGTCCCCGGGGGTGGCCTAGCGGCCGCTCCCGGGCGTTTCAATAATAATTATAACCGTATTCACTGAGACTTCAAGGCTCGCTTGGCGGCCCTGACCAAGATTTCCCGCGCCCATCGTGCCGAGACGCGGTAGGGGTCAAGGTCTGGGTTGGCCCGCTGAGCGGCCTTGTCGATCATTGCGCGCTCGTCCTCGGTGAGGCTGATGCGCAGCACATTACCCCTTATTTCCGCGTCATCTTTAGGTGGTCGTCCCATCTTCGACATGCACTAATAATAGCTATAAAAACTTTGTTGTCAAGTCCTGATTTGTCTTGACCCCGATATATTTAATAGCTATTATAAGTATATAGATCGGAGCCCACAATGAATAAACTCACCACCGAACAGCGCACCCAGATCGTCCACATGATGGTGGAGGGTATGTCGATCCGATCCATCTGCCGCGTCACCGGACGCAGCAAGGGCGCTATCCTGCGTCTGTTGGCGGAGCTTGGCGATGTCTGTGCCGAGTACCACGATGAGCATGTGCGCGGTCTGGCATGTGAGCGTGTCCAGTGTGATGAAATCTGGCAGTTCGTAGGCTGCAAAGAAAAGCAGGCGAAGCTCGGCAAGCATGGCGAGGGCGACGTTTGGACCTGGACCGCGATTGATGCGGATACCAAGCTGATCGTGACATGGGCTGTTGGCGGGCGTGATGCCGGTACAGCATGGGAGTTTATGAATGATCTATCGGGTCGTGTCATCAACCGGATGCAACTGACCACCGACGGCTACGGGGCCTACCTGGAAGCAGTCATAGACAACTTCGGTTCGATGGTTGATTACGGGCAGTTGGTCAAGTTGTATGGCGACGATCCCCGCAACAAGAACAAGCCCGCGCACGTTAAATACAGCCCCAGCCAGTGCGTCGGTTGCAAGCCCTACCGCCGGATCGGCCACCCCGACCTAGCCCATATCAGCACCAGCTACGTCGAGCGTCACAACCTGACGATGCGAATGCACATGCGGCGGTTTACCCGACTCACAAACGCCTTTTCCAAGAAGGTCGAGAACCACTGCCACGCGCAGGCCCTGTTCTTCATGTATTACAACTTCTGCAAGGCCCACAAGTCCCTGAGCGGCGCAACCCCCGCGATGGCCGCTGGGCTGGTTGATAGCTTCTGGGAAGTCTCGGATATAGTGGGCCTGCTGGAAGCCAAAGAACAGACCGAGATTGAGGCCGGATCGCTCAAGCGGGGCACTTACCGACCCCGTATTTCAAAATGACCCACTACCTTTGGGACGGCTGTGGGCACCTGTAAATTATCCGGCCAGGTTGTTGGGCATATGATCGTCTGCATGAGAATCCCCTATCACCAACCTAACACACCGGAAATGCGAAAATTAAATTGAGCGTCTGTATGGCATACAGAAGGTCGCAGGTTCGATCCCTGTCAGCTCCACTTTCTAAAAGGTCCCCCGGACCACCAGAACACATAGCGGCCCACATGGGTCGCTTTTTTTTGCTCGGCCTCGCCACGGCGATGACGACCCATGTGTAAAAAAAGAGCACCGCAGGCACCCCTCCCGATGCCTGCGGCGCTAAAGCTTGTGGGCGTTGAGGCGGACCGTTTGGGGAAGCCGGCTCACCGCAATGCCCTATGAACTACACCGATCAGCGATTGGCCGATCGGAAAAGTGACTCCCGGGGCGCCGGCCGTATCCGTGGAAGGGCCGGGCTCGGTCTCAACGTGGGTTCCTTCGGTCCCGGCTCATCAGGACGATCCCTCCCAGCCCGATCAGTGCAAGGCTCGCCGGCTCGGGGATGTTGGAGTTGGTCGGCTGGTTGGTCGCGTCATACCAGCCGTGGAACTGCTCGCCCAGGTCGGGGTACTGCCCCCAGTGCAGCCAACTGATGCCGCTGGACTCCGGCAGCAGGAAGCCGTCGCCGCCATAGGCGGGGTTCAACAGAGAATAGGGGTGGAACCAGATCCCGATCGTTTCATCAAAGCCGATGCCCTTCCAGTCAGCGTCGGTCCCGTGCAGCGGGCTGTGGCTGTTGATCACCGAGGTATCGATGCTGAAAGAAATCACCCGGCCACTGGGGGTGTCCGCACTGGCGGCGGCGTTCACCCAGCTCGCGTCATTGATCGACGAGATGATCGGGTCCGGCGTCTGCGCGTGCGGCACGGCGGCGCCGTCGAAGAACGAGTCCGCGCCGTTCTCGCCGTTGTAGGCATACGCCGTGAGGATCGGATTGGCCTGATCGGTCGCCGCGTCGAAGTACAGGATCGCGTACTCGCCATCCACCCCGATCGGGTTCGGCCCGCTGTTGATGACCAGGAAGAACCCGACCGGCAGCTGACCGGTCCCCGGCTCAGGCTCGAACGCCGCCAGGAAGTTCAGTGTTTGGGTATCCGAGTCGAAGCTCGTGGTGACGTCAGAGACGACCCCCGCCTCGGTGTTGGTAAACACCGGGCCCACGCTGCCGTCAAATCCAGGCGGCCGTGTCCACTGGAAGTCATAGATCGCCGCATCGACCGCGCCTGGGGCGAGAAGACTTGAGACGATTAGAGCTGCCACCGGGAGACAAAGAATGTGGGCGCACCAAAAGCGCAATCCCATCGCACGAATAAGGCCCTTCATAAGGACTTCTCCTTCACTCCACGCTAATAGAGCGAATCAGATAAGAAGTCCCCTCCTTTACGATGCCCGAATTATACATCTAACTTCAAAAATTGCACGCAAAAAATCCGTCAGCGCTGTCGGGCAGCGCCCTAAATCAGTCGTAAGCTGTTCAATACCAAGTACTAGAAAAAAACTGAACGACGAATATCAGCCTGGAGAAGCGTTAATCTAGGCAAAGTGCGATGGGCCAAAGTTATCGGACGCGGGTGGTAAGGATGTTGGGTCAACGCGCGGATCTGCGATCCGCCGCTAAACGGCAAGCCTTCGTGCCGGGGAACAAGGGTGACCTGTATGCGTAAGATTAGCCCGAGGGTTAATCGCCAAGCGAACAAGGGTGGCGACATCTCTGCCATGAAGTGGCCCCGGTGGGACTCGAACCCACACTGGCGCGATTTTAAGTCGCGTGCCTCTGCCAATTGGGCTACGGGGCCGGGTTGTTGGGAGCAGTCTACCGCCGGTGGCCTTGGGGGGCCAAGCGCGAAAAAGCCATAAAGCCCTATGAGCCCTTCGGAATACCTGCCGGATACCCGGCAGAAGCACCGCAGACGGTGCATCTGCGGGCTTAAAGGTGAGATACTCAAGAGTTCATAAGCCTCGATCTCAAGCCTCAAGCGTCACTTGCCGCCGAGGTCTTTCACGGAGCGAAACCACTGCTGGATGACCTGCTCGGCAGGCCGGTTGCGGAATGAGTACCCGGGGCCGGAGCCGTGGCGGTCGGGGCGGTTGGGATCGGTGAAGGTTTTCCAGATGAACAGGCCATGCCACCAGGGCTCGTCGGCGAAGGCGCGGAAAACCGCCTCGTAACCGCGGGCCTGGATCATCGGGTCGGTCTCGCCGCCACGGTCCAGCCAGGGCTCACGGTACGCCCCCGTGGCCGGGCGGTAGCCAAGCTCCAGGAAGACGACCGGTTTGCGGTAGCGCTGCTGGATCTGGGTAATCTTGACTTTGTGCGGTTGCCAGGCGTCGACCAGTTGCTGAACCTGTGCGTCATCGGGCACGTCCAGCGGGAAGTAGGCGCTGATGCCTATGGCATCCAGGTCGTCCCAGAAGCTGATCTGACCGTACTCCTGGTCCCAGTGGGCGGCGTAGGTGATCGGGCCGGGATAGACCGTGCGGACCTCGGCGATCAGGGAGCGCCAGTCGCCGGGGTATTGCAGGGTTTGTTGGACCAGTTCGGTGCCGATGCACAAAGCGTCGGCATCCGTGTCCCGCGCCAAACGTGCGTAGTGCAGCATGAACAGTCGGTAGGAGCGTCGCCATCGCTCATGGGCCTTGGGGTCCTGCTGATCGATGCTGCCGTGCCACATATCACCCTGCCAGAAGTCGCGGGACCAGATGTGCGGCTTGATCAGCACCTTCACGCCCAGCTCATGCGCAGCGGCGACTTGGTCCGCCAGGTCCCGATCGGTCAGGGATCGGTCCCGGCCGGGTCGGTCGGGCGCACCGGCTTCGGCGGGCTGATCGGGATCGAAGCCCGCGAGGTGATCGTCCAACGAGGAGGGCTGATAGCCAAACGGCGTGACCGCGATCCAGTCGACGCCAATCTCGCGGAGGTCGGCCAGCTCACGCCTGGAGGTGTCCGAGCCGTAGCCGTGGCCCCGGCGGTGGATATGGGCGTAGTTGACCCCGCGGACCGCCTGGGGGTTCAGCGATGGGGCGTCGGCCTGGCCCCATACGACAGACGTCACAACCAGGCAGAATCCCGCACAGACCGCCCATGTCCGATGTGTTTCAAGCATGGCCTAAGTGTAGCCGCCTGCCAGAAAGATCGCCGCCTGAGCCGGGGGGGCCTGCATGTTCGCAGGGTGGGATCGCTTGGCACATGGCATCCCCGTCTGCCGTGACCACCGTCATATCGCCCCCCATTTACCACGTGTGCCCCGGCAGATCCGTCTGTAACGCTTGGCAAGACAGAACTTGAAGGTGAATCAGCGATTGCGGCTTGGACCGGGCCGTAGCCGGGCTAGATTTCACTCACGGCTTGGGATGAGCCGGGCAAGCCTGTCGGCGGGCAGACGGGGCGGTAGGGAAGAAAGCACAAAGGGCCGGTGACGATGAGATCTATTCATGGCTTGAGACTGATGGCTGTGGCCGCCGCCGCTTGTTTAGGGTCGTTTGGTCAGGCGCGAGCAGCCAGCCAGGCGTACCCGGGGCCGATCGTGACGGCCGACGGTACGTACGACAATATCGTCGAGACCTCGATCACCGCCGACCCGCTGCCGCTGTTCGGGGCCCCGGTGTTAGGGGCGGGCAACGTGATGACCTTTCCCTCGCCGGGCTTTAGCGCCTCGGCGAGCGACGGCAGCTCGGACCTGACCGGGGGCGCTTTGGCGTTCACCATCGATGCGGACCCGGGCCTGTTTATCAATACCGTTTCGATCTTCGAGTCGGGGGCCTACGACATCGTCGGCGCGGGGAGTGTTTCGGCCACCGGGGCGCTGACCGTCCGCTACTTAGACAACCTGACCCAGCAGCTGGTCACCCTTGTAGACCCGATCCACACCGTTGTCAGCCCGGGGGGCGTTCCAGACGGGCCGTTCCCGGTCGACGGCCCCGGGACCGGTACTTGGCTTGGCGCGGCCCTGATCGACTTAGGCGGCCTTGGCATCCAGACCACGCATGTGATCGTTGCCTTGGACAACAACCTCGCCGCCAGCGCCCCGGCCGGGGGCACGGCCACGATCAGCAAAGACGAATTGACCGTAAACACGACCTACATCCCCGAGCCCGCCAGCCTCGCGCTAATCGCCGCGGGCCTGTTGATGGTCACCGGGCGTCGTTCATAGCCAAGCCACAAAGACATCCACAATCAAAAAAGCAACCGGCCAGTCGGGGGGACTGGCCGGTTGTTTGTTTATTTGTGTTGTCGCTACGGGACGCGGGTCAGTGCCGGTTGCGCCGGATCAGTCCCAGGCCGCCCAGGCCAAGCAGCGCCAAGCTGGCGGGCTCGGGGGCGGCGGTCGGGATCGTGCCGGTTCTGAAGACGCCTGTGACACGGTCCCGCGCGAGTTGGGCGGCGAGGCTGGTGTCGCTCAGTGGCGGGAAGGTGCCCGGCTGGAAGATGTCAATAATCGGTGGGAAGATCGACGGGTCCGGGGTCAGAAGGATCGGGGCGTTGGAGGCGCCGAACGCGTTCGTCGAGAGGGCTGTGCGTGTGCCGGCAAAGGGGTTGATCCCCTTAAAGGACTGGATCTGACGGCGGATCCAGTTATGCCAAATGGCGACACGTGTGAAGTAGCCTTGAGAAAAGAACGCGGAGTTGCGTGACCCCCAGGAGGTGACGCCGGCCAGTCGTCCGTTGATAAACAGGCCGCCGCCGCTGTCACCGCCTGCGGTCTGGTACTCATTGGTGAGTGGGAAGTCTTCTTTTTTAATGTCATCGACCCGCCCGGTAAGGCCGTTAAACTTTGGGTTTGCGATTGTATTAAAGAGTGCGCTGGTTGGGTCGGGGTCAAAATCCACAGCCAATTGTTTGTGCGCGAAAGGGTTGATGATATCCGTTTTGTTTTCGCCCGCGCGTTTCTGGCCAATCGGCAGAGCGCCGTTTTCTCCTAGGATGCCCTCGCCGGTGGCGCCGAAGCCCACGATCGTGGCGGTCCTTCCTTTTTCTTTTCGCGAGGTATTCAGCTTTGCCCGGATCCTCCTGGCGCCTCTGACCCGCCGGTCCAGTTCGATGACCGCGATATCCGCTCCGGCGCCGGCGTTGCCGTTCCAACGGCCCGGGACAACCCATCGGTTGGCGGTATAGCTACCGTTACCGATACGGAACTCCATCAACTGGGCGGTGTCGACGCAGTGCGCGGCCGTCACGACGTAACTGCCGCCGACCAGTGTTCCGGAGCATAATGACGTGGCATTGGGATTCGTCGTTGCATCCGTCACAATGTCGAGGCGGCCGACCGAATCGAACTCTGATTGTTCGGCAAGCTGACGGTGCTTGAAGTCGCGCCCGAGGTTGCGCATGGTCCCGGCGTGGACGGTCGCGGGTGCGAAGCCTGTGAGGGCGATGGCCGAGGCGGCTGCCGCGGCGGCCCAAGTCTTGGTCGAGGTCACTGTCATTGCACTACTCCCTGAACTGAAGCTGGGTATCCCCACAGGACAAGTCTTGTTCACGCATAGTTGAGGTTTGATTGTCTGCTTTTTAGGCGTGTAAGTTGTAGCAGGGGGGCGGTTTGCTGTCAACGGGGAGGGGGATTGGGGATTCGGGATTGGGGGCTAGGGAAACGGAAGCTGTTGGGCGAATCACCAGCCCCCAATCCCCTCACGTCGTGTAATCGGCGTTGATCCGGATGTACTCCCGGCTCAGATCGCATCCCAGCCAACTCACACGCTCGCCGCCTCGGCCAAGGTCCAGGGTGAAATATACGTCCTTCCCCTTCATGGCGGCCTCTAATCGACGATCCTGGGCGGGGGTCAGCGCCAGGGGCACGCCTTTGCGGTAGACACAGACGCCCTTGGGGCCCAAGCCGCCGATGGTCAGCGACAGCTTCTGGGGGCTGATCGGCACGCCCGAATAGCCCGCAGCCGTGACGATCCGGCCCCAGTTGGGGTCCTGGCCGTGGACCGCGGTCTTCACCAACGGCGAGTCGACCACCGCCTTGGCAACCCGGTCGGCCTCACGCTCGGAGCGCGCCCCGGTCACCGTGACATGGAACACCCGCGTCGCGCCTTCTCCGTCCTTGACGATCTGGTATGCAAGGGTTTCGCACATCGCCGTCAGCTTCTTGGTGAAATCACTTAGGGCTTTGCCCGGGCACGTGATCGTGCGGTTGCCCGCCAGGCCGGACGCAAGGATGGCGACGGTGTCGCTGGGGCTGGTGTGCTGGTCGACGCTGATGCGGTTGAAGCTGGCGGCGGTGGCCTGCCGCAGGGCGAGCTTGAGCATCGCCGGGCTGATGGCCGCGTCGGTGGTGAGGAATACGAGCATGGTCGCCATGTTGGGCGCGATCATCCCGCTGCCCTTGGCGATCCCGCCGAGCCGGACGGTTTTGTTACTCAGTTTCAGTGAAGCATTGGCGGCCTTGGGGGTCAGGTCGGTGGTCATGATGCCGCGGGCGGCGGCGGCGTCGAACTTCGGGCCCCGGCCCAGATGTTTAACAAGCTTAAGCACCCCCTTGGTGATCTTGTCCATCGGCAACTGCGGCCCGATCACGCCGGTCGAGCTGGGTATCACGTCACGGGGCACTACCTCGACGCCCAGGCTGGCTAACGCCCGTGAGACGAGTTTGCAGGTGGCCACGGCATTGTCGACCCCCTCCTGCCCGGTCGCGTCGTTGGCGATGCCGGAGTTGATGACGATGGCATGGGCTTGGCCGTTACGGAGGTGGCGTTTGCCTGCGATGACCGGTGCGCCGGGGATGCGGTTTTTCGTGAAGACCGCCGCGGCGGCGCAGGGCCGGTCCGCGACGATCAACGCCATGTCCGGCTTGCCCGAGGGCTTGATCCCACAGGTCGCCCCGGCGGCTTTGAAGCCTTTGGGGAGGGTGACGGATCGGGGGAGATTCTTTGCCATAGGCTGTTTGTAGCTCAAAGAGAGACGTGGCGAAAGCCGGTGTTTCACTTGTTAACCAACGGGGGGCGCCGACGTTCGGACGGGTTTGGCCGATGTGTTTTCACCCGCTATACTGCGGTTCTCCGCTTCGGTGACCGTGCCGCACGGGGCATGCCGGCCGCACGGGTCGGCGAACCATCCGTTCCCCAACACAACACGATCCGTTTTTTAGGAAAGAGGCGACCCATGCCCGTCCCCGACTACGCGACCTACTGCAAGATGCTGGACAACGCTTACGCCAATAAGTTCGCGTTCCCTGCGATTAACGTGACCGGCGAGGTGACCGCCAACGCGGCGCTCAAGGCCTTCGCCGAATGCAAGAGCGACGGAATGATCCAGGTGTCCACCGGCGGCGGGCAGTTCGCCTCGGGCCTGGGCATCAAGGACATGGTCCTGGGCGCGATCAGCATCGCCGAGCACATCCACCGCGCCGCCGAAAAGTACAACGTCTACGTCGCCCTGCACACCGACCACTGCCAGCCGGACAAGGTCGACAGCTTCCTGATCCCGCTGATCCAGGAGTCGGAGAAGCGTGTGGCCGCCGGGCAGTTGCCGCTGTTTTCCAGCCACATGATGGACGGCTCGGGTTCGCCTTTGAAAGAGAACATGGACGTCGCCGTGCCGCTGCTTGAGCGGATGAGCAAGATCGGGCAGATCCTCGAGGTCGAGGCCGGCGTGGTCGGCGGCGAGGAAGACGGCGCGGCCGGCAGCGAGGACACCCCCGAAGACAAGCTCTACACGACCCCCGAGGACATGGTCGAGGTCTACCGCCGGCTGGGCGAAGTTAAGGACGCCAAGTACATGTTCGCCGCAACCTTCGGCAACGTCCACGGCGCATACAAGCCCGGCGCCGTCAAGCTCAAGCCGGAAATCCTCAAGCAGGGCCAGGACGCGCTGAAGAAGACCTACGGCGACGACGCCAAGTTCTGGCTGGTCTTCCACGGCGGGTCCGGCTCCGAAAAAGCCAAGATCGAAGAGACCCTGGGCTACGGCGTGATCAAGATGAACGTCGATACCGATACCCAGTACGCCTTCACCCGCGGCGTCGTCGACCACCTCATGAAGAACTACGACAGCGTCCTGAAGATCGACGGCGAGGTCGGCAACAAGAAGCTGTACGACCCCCGCGCCTGGATGAAGGCCGGTGAGCAGTCCATGTGCGACCGGATTAAGGAGGCATGCCAGGACCTGCACAGCGTCGGCAAGAGCCTGTTGGCGTAACCCACTTAGGCCAACCCAGGCCGGTCATGGCCGAAAGCCTTGGCCAGGGCCCACAGCACACATTGGATTGACCAACCCAGCATCACCCAAAGCCCCGGACACCCCGTCCGGGGTTTTTGATTGCGCGCCCGGTTTTCAGCCGATCTTCATGAATGGAACACGCCATGAAAAACCGTCTATCTCTGATCGGCCTGATGCTTGTGATTTGCCTGCTCCCCGCCTGCCGCGGTGATCGGGAGAACCCCACGGCCAAGACCGAGGCCGACCGGGTGATGGAGTCCTACCTTTTAAGCGTCGAAAAGATCGGCCAGCTGCTCGCCGCCGTCCAGAGCGAGTCCCAGGCCAAGGCCGTCGCCCCGCATGTCCTGCTACTCGTGCAGGACATGCGAGACCTTGTCCCCAAGATGAAAAGCATCTCCGACAAGCAGCAGGCGAACACGATGAGTAAGTACCGTGTCAAGATCAACAAGGTCAACGAGCAGTTCGCTCGGGACATCACCCACTTCGTCTCGATCCCCGGCGCCAGCGAAGACCTGATCCGCCAACTCAAGAGCTTGCCCCCGCTGTTTACCATGCCCGACCGGGCTACCGTGGACTGATATCCGGGAAGCTAAAAATGGCAGCCCACGAGAAAGCCGCCTGCCGCTTCGCAAAGCCGGGGCGTGCTTGAGCATTCAGATTCCATTCGTGGCGGCTGAACCATATCCGCCATAACGCGGGCTTCTTTTGTGTGCGATATCCCGTTACGCTGTGGTCGATGCGGTCCATGCGTCTGAAGAACCCGATGCGCTTACTGATCAGCCTGCTGATCCTGCTGACGGTCCTTGCGCCCGCCGCTTATCTCGCCGTGCCCCATATCAAGCGGTGGACGCGCATCCATTGGCTGACTTCTGCGGACCTGGATGAACGTCAGCATGGGTTGAACTACGTCGCGGTGCATGCCGGGGAAGACGGGCGTGTGTTGGCCGCGGCGGTTAGGCGGTTGGGAGTCGATGACGAGACGAACTTCCGTCAGATCGCCCAGGCGCTTCAGGCGGCGGGGTGTTGGGATCGTGACAAGGTGACCGACGGGCCGTGGCTTCGGTGGATCGGGTTGTTAGCCGGCGAGCTCGGCGTCGAGCCGGGGAGCCTGGCGGCGCAGCGGCTGGCGGACCTGCACGACTTGGCGGACGACCCCCGCGTGGTTGGGCTGTTAGACGGGTTAATCGTTTCCGCGGAACCGGACGTGCGGTACAACGCGCTGTGCGCGGCGGCGGAGCTGGCGATGTCGGCCGGTAACAGGTCGCCCTACGAACGTATGATCGCCGGCAGGACGTCCGACACCGAGTCGTTGATCGCCCGGCACGCCTGGATATTCAGCCATCACCTGGGGCTTTCCCTGGACGGTGCCCCTGCGTGGCTAAACCAGGCGGTCGGGCCAGAGACACGACCTCCGCCGGCGGACAAGCGCTACGCGCTCAATCAGATCCGTGCGCTACTGCTGTCGCCCGAGGCGCCGCTTCGGGACGTGGGGTGCGTGCTGGCGGTGCGCGACCTACAGGCCGATGAGCTGGACGACTTGATCACCGGTCTGCTGCGGGACATGAACGACCAGGCGAAGATGTCCGGCGCGATCCTAAGCGGGATGACCGGGCTGCACGGCGGCCTGCTTCAGCGCCGGCTCGATGCCGAAACCGACTGGGACACCGCCCGGGTTATGTCGTTGGGCCTGTGGATGCAGGGAGATGAGCCCGATGGCGACGGCCCGCCCGATGCGATATTGGCGCAGATTGACCTGCCGCCGTCGACCCTGATCCTGGCGCAACTTCACAGACAGGGCCCACGAGGCCTCGAAGCGCTCCTGAACCCGCGCGGCGAGCCGGGGCAAGACCTGGCCGGACTGCTCGAAGATTACGGCTGGTGGCGGGTACTAAACAGATACCTCCCGCCTAACGCACCGCGCTGGAAAGCAGGGCCCGACCCGCCCAGCCAAGGCCTCCAGACGGACCTGCTTCGGGATTGGTATCTTGTGCACCGTCACCGATTCATGACCGAATAGACCGGCAAGAGACTTGTCGACTCGATAGGAAGAACACGATGGAAAAACCCGCAACCACCGACCACCCGATCCTCGATGTGCTTACACGGCGTTGGAGCCCGTACGCCTTTGCCGATCGTCCGATCGAGCCTAAGAAAATCCGCAGCCTGTTGGAGGCGGCGCGATGGTCGGCGTCTGCGTTCAACGAACAGCCGTGGCGCTTCATCGTGGCGACGAAGGACGACCCCGACGGATTCGCCAAGGCGCTCGCCTGCCTGGTCGAACCGAACCGGGCCTGGGCGCAGCACGCACCGGTGCTGATCCTGACCGTGACCCGGCCGACTTTCACACGCAACGACAAACCCAACCGCGTGCATCTGCACGACCTGGGCCTGGCGGCGCAGAACCTGATCGTGCAGGCGACGGGCATGGACCTGTTCGCCCACCAGATGGCGGGGGTCCTGCTGGACAAGGTGCGTGAGGATTACGGCATCCCACAGGATTACGAACCGGCCACCGCGATCGCGATCGGTTACGGGGCCGACCCGGCCGAGCTGCCTGAGGATGTGCGGGCCAAGGAAGAAGCCCCGCGTTCACGGATGCCGTTAAGTGAATTTGTTTTCGGTGACAACTGGGGTGAAGCGTCCCCGCTGGTCACAACGAGCTGACCAGGTCCTGGGCCCAGTCGCGGATCTCATCTCGCACGCGGACGAAGAGCGCATCGAGCGTGTCGGGCGACAAGCCGTGGGCATCCGGATCGTCGAACCGGCGATGGATCACCTTCCCGGCGTTGGAGAATGTCGGGCAGGCCTCTTTCGCGTTGTCGCAAACGGTGATGACCAGATCAAACCGTTGGCCAATGTATTGATCGACGTGGTCGGACGTCTGCCCGGAAATATCTATCCACGCATCATTCATCACCTTGACCGCCATCGGGTGCAGGCCCTTGGGTTGTGTGCCGGCGCTGAAAATCTCGGCCTTGTCACCGGCGAAGTGCCGGAGCCAGCCCTCGGCCATCTGCGACCGGCAGCGGTTACCCGTGCAAAGAACAAGGATGCGTTTTCGTTCGGTCATCGGATCATTCCTGGAGGGTCAGGTCGGTGCTCAACTCGCGGACCGGCATGTCCGGCAGGGCGTGTATGAACTTTCGGCCGTAGTGCTTGGTGACGACCCGGCTATCCAGCACGGCGACGCAGCCGCGGTCCCGGGTCGAACGGATCAGCCGGCCGAACCCCTGCTTGAGCTTGAGGATCGCCTCGGGCAACGAGTATTCGACAAACGGGCTGCCGCCGCGAGCCTTGATCCGCTGGGTGCGGGCCTCGATCATCGGCCGATCGGGCACGACAAACGGCAGGCGGGTGATGATCACGTTGCGCAGCGCCTCTCCCTGCACGTCCACACCCTGCCAGAAGCTGTCGGTCCCCAGCAGCACGCTGCGGCGGTCGCCTCGGAACCGCTCCAGAAGCGCCGACCGCTGTACGCCGTCACCTTGAATCAATAGCGGCATGCCTCGCTCGCTCATCGGGTCGCGCATCCAATCGGCGACGCGGCGCAACAGGTCGTAGCTTGTGAACAAGACAAACGTCCCGCCGTCGGTGTGGTCGATCAGGCTGAGTACAGCCGGGCAAAGGTGGTCGAAGAACTTCGGGTCCTTCGGCTCGGGCATCGTCCGGTCGACGATCAGCTCCGCCTGACGCGCATAGTCAAACGGCGAACCCAGCAGTTGGGTCTCGGCGTCCTCACAGCCCAGGCGCGAGCGGATATGGGTAAAGGCGTCACGCTTGGTCTTCCTGGGCTTGGCTTTCTCGGTCTGCTCGGTCGTCTGCGTATCGGTGTCTTTAGCTTCGTGTACCGCGTCGGTGGCGAGGGTCGCCGAGGTCAGCGTGACCGGCAGGGGCTTACGCTTGCTGGTCGTCGCCTCGAACAGCCGCTGCTTGAGCAGGCCGGCCACCTCGATCGGCGCCCCGCAGAGCTTGACCCGGCCGCGTCTTCCCTTGCCGGGCGTGGTCGATTCGATCCAGTAGACGCTGTCGGGGAGCTTCTGCTCGACCAGGGCAGATAGCTCCTGGCCTAACATGCCTGCACGATCTGCGTAGCCGCCGGTCTCCAGGCGGTCGGACTCGTCGTCGAGCCGGTCACGGATCCGCCTCAGCGCCAAAGACAGGTCCTGCAACACCGGGCTGAGGGTGTTGGCGATCGGGATCGGCTGATCGATCCGCCCGTTGCTTCGGCCCGACAGCTCCTGCCAGTGAAGCAGGTCTTCGAAAAAACCGTTCGATCCGAGACGCGCATCGTCTACCGCCTGGACCGCGCGGTTGTACAACTCGGCGTCAAGTTTCATGCGTAGCGCCGGGAGCAGCCCCTTGTGCCGGCGTGCCGCGTACAGACGTGACAGCAGGTACTCGACTTGGAACCGGCTGACGGTGATCCCGAAGTGCTCCCCGGCGACGTCCTCAATCGTGTGGGCCTCGTCGAGGATCACCCCGTCGTAAGGCGGCAGCACCCCGAAGCCCTTGTCTCGCATGCCAAGGTCGGCAAAGAACAGGGCGTGGTTGACCACCAGCAGGTCGGCGTTGAGCATCCGCCGCCGGGCCGCCTGGTAGAAGCACTTGTCGAAGGTCGGGCAGCGCTTGCCCAGGCAGTCCTCCGAATCGCTTCGGACGTCTGACCAGATGGCGGGGGACTCCAGCACCGGCAGCGACGCCAGCGAGCCGTCTTCGGTATTCTTTGTCCATTCCAGGACGGCCTCCAGCGAACGTTTGCTGGCGGTATCGTCGAACAGATCGGCGCTTCGGTCCCACGCACGGCTGGCCCGGCGAAGGGAGACGTAGTTCCCCCGGCCCTTGACAAGCACGGCCGAGAACTCCTGGGGGATCACCGCCTGCAGCAGCGGGATGTCCTTGTGAACGAGCTGCTCCTGCAGTGCGATCGTGTGCGTGGAGATAACGATGCGTTTCTTCTTATCGCGGTCGTCGTCGGCGGTGATCTGCTCAATGACTGGGAGCAGGTACGCGAACGATTTGCCGACGCCCGTGCCAGCCTCCACGATCAGGGGCTTGCCGGAGACCAGCGATTGGCGGACGGCCTGAGCCATCTCCTGCTGCTGGGGCCGGTGCTCGTAAGCCTCGCCCATCCGGCGTGCGATCGGACCGTTGGGCGAAAGGATTTCCTCGGTGAGTAGCTCCATCGAAAAGACATCATAGCTGTCGAAGTGGATCAGCGTACGTCGACGTGAACCAAACATATTTTTGGGGACCGGGCCGACGCTTAGCCGGTCATCCGGTCAGGGCGCCGCCGGGCTGAGGTCCAGGAACAGGGGGATGATGAACTGGTAGCCCAGCAGCAACACGACGATGCAGATGAACGAGACCAGCGTCCCCGATCGGATCAGGGCCGAGACGGGGATCTTCCCGGTGGCGAAGGCGATGGCGTTGGGGGGGGTGGACACGGGCATGGCCATCGCGAACGAGCACGCCAGCGCGGTGAGGATCACCAACTCGACCGGCTGGCCAGTGGACATGGCCAACACCATCGGGATCAGCACGATCGCGGTGGCGGTGTTGCTCATGAACGTGGACATTATCACCGAGAGGATCACGAGCGTGACCGCCAGGGCCGGGCCCTGGATGTCTGCGATCGGCATCTGAACGATGTAATCAAGCAGGTGCGTTTCCTGCATCGCCTTGCCCAGCGAGAGCCCGCCCCACATCAGGATCAACACGTTCCAGTCGATCGAGTCGACGTCGTGCTTTCGGAGCACGCCCAGTGCGGTCAACGCAGCGGCGGCGAGCAGCGCGACTGCCGGGGACGCCAGCCCGTGCCATTTGCCGGTCATCCACAGCACAATCGCCAGGGTCAACACCAAGAGCGTCAGCCGGCCCTTAAGGCTGATTTTTTCGCCGGGTTTTTCCAGGGCCGGGAGCACCAGCCCCTTCTGTGGCGGGAAAAACTTGTATAGCAGGATCCCGGCGACGGCCAGGAGCAGCCCCGCCAGCGGGACCGCCATCATCATCCAGTCCACGAAGCCGATGTCGAAGCCCGCCTGCCTCAGCGCCGCCATCGCCACCGCGTTGGGCGGGGTCCCGATCGGCGTGCCGATCCCCCCGATGTTCGCGCCAAACGGCACGGCCAGGATCACCGCGCGGTGGTACTTGTCCTCCGTGGGCAGCGCGCGGACCAGCGGGCTGATGATCGCCAGCATCATCACCGTGGTGGCCGTGTTGCTCATCCACATGGAGAAAAACGCGGTGATCAGCATCACGCCGTACACCAGCAGGATCGGGTGGGACGTGAATGGCCGAAGGACCCGTGCGGCTATTGCGCGGTCCAGCCCATGCTTGGTCACCGCCGCCGACAGCAGGAACCCGCCCATGAACAGGATGATGATCCCCGAGGAGAACGAGGATAGGAAGACGGTGTAGTTAAGGCTCTGAGTGTCGGGGATCTCGCTGCGCCCGTCGATCGCCCGCGCCAGCCCGCCCTGGTCGGCCAGGAAAAGGATCTCAAAGCCGATGATGCACAGGCTCGTGGCGTACAGCGGCAGCACCTCGGTCGCCCAGAAGATCGCGGCGACCAGGAAGATCGTGACCGTGCGGCGCGCCAGCTCGTCCATCGAAGCCGGCAGCGCAAAGTAGACGCCCACAGCCGCGACGGCGGTGCCGGTGCAGATCAGAAAACGTTTGCGATGGGCGGGATCGATTTCCATAGCAGGCGTCCGTGCCCGTTCGTTCGGATCGGTGGGGCGGGACGGCATCATATGCTATCTCACAACTATTTCACACCGGCACACAGGCCGATCCTATGCGAGGAAATCGATACCGTTCGTGCTCAGAGAGCCCGCCGAGGCAATAAGGCTTACGGTCTAGAGCAATCTTAATCCAAGTCAATCTGTGATCGTGATGGTAGCTGTGGGCTTACAGCCCGCGGTCCACCATCTGTAAGATGGCGGCTATCAATGCCCACTACAGTCGGGCTGCGGGTGCTCTATTGAAACCCCGAGAACGTCACGGCTGGGGGGCATGAGAAAGCAAAAAAAGACCGCCCCCGAAGGAGCGGTCTGTGGTACTTCGTATGCAAGATGTCGATAATCGCGCCGGCGAGCTACTTGATCTCGACGTCGCCGCCAACTTCCTTGATCTTCTCGACCAGGGCGTCGGCCTCGTCCTTGGAAACGGCTTCCTTGATCGGCTTGGGGCAGTTGTCGACCAGGTCCTTGGCCTCCTTCAGGCCCAGCCCGGTCGCCTCGCGGACGGCCTTGATGACCTTGATCTTCTGGTCGCCCGAGCCCTTGAGGATAACGTCGAACTCGGTCTGTTCTTCGGCCTCTTCAGCCGGGGCGGCGGCGGCAACGGCGACGGCGCCCGCGGCCGGCTCGATCCCGTACTCTTCCTTGAGGTAGTCGCCCAGGTCGACCGCTTCCTTGAGCGTCAGCCCGACGATCTTGTCACCCAGTTCCTTGATTGCTGCTTCTGCCATGATTCTATTCCCTTACGTGTGATGATCCATCCGAGAGGCCGCGGCCCATTGCCACGGTTTAACCCCGAGGGGCCAGTCGGACGCGATGTCCAAAGTTCAATGTTCGATGTCCAAAGTTCAATGTATTGCGCTCGATCCGTTTGTCGGATTGAACATTGCACATCGAACATTGCACATCCACTAACTCGCTTTCTTGATCTCCTCGCCGTTTTCCAGCTTCTCTTGAACCGTCTTGAGGATGGAGGCGATCATCTTGCCCGGGCCGGTGACCGCGCCGACCAGGTTCTGGGCCGGGCTCAGCAAGATTTGGACGACCTGGGCATGGGCCTCTTCCTTGGTCGGGTACTTGCTCAGGGCGTCGATCTCGTCGGGCCCGAAGACGATGCCCTCCATCAGGGCGCCCTTAAACTCGAGCTCTTTCAGTTTCTTGGCGGCGGTGATCAGCTCGCGTGCGATGCTGACCACGCTGGCGTCTTCGGAGACCGGGTAGACCATCGCCGACGGCCCGTCGATCAGGTCGTTCAGCGGCGCCAGTTCAGCATCTTCAAACGCCTTCTTCGCCAGGCTGTTCTTGACGATCGTGATCTTGATCTGTTTCTGTGCAAGATCGGCACGCAGCGAGTTGGTGTCGTTGGACTTGATCCCACGGATATCCACCAACACCCCGCCGGTGAGGCCGGCGAAGCGGTTCTTGTAGGAATTGACGATCAGGTTTTTGACCGGTTTGCTCATGGTTCTGCCCCTTGGGCGGTGCGGCTTGGCCGCTTGGTGTCATGCGAGTTCATGGACGCGTGGCTTGTGGGCCAGGGATGATTATCCAACCTCCACCGCGACGCCGGGCGTCATGGTGCCCGACATCGAGATCGATTTGATGTAATGCCCCTTGGCCGACGCCGGCTTGAGCTTGGTGATGTGGTCGATGAACGCCTGGGCGTTTTCCTCAAGCTTCTGGGCGTCGAAGCTGTGTTTGCCGACCGCGGCGTGGACGTTCCCGCCGGAGTCGTTTCGGAACTCAACCTTCCCGGCGGAGAAGTCCTTGACCGCCTGGGCGACGTGCGGGGTCACCGTGTCGTTCTTGGGCGAGGGCATCAGCCCCTTGGGGCCCAGCGCCCGCCCGAGCTTGGAGACCACCCGCATCATGTCCGGGCTGGCGATCGCGACATCGAACTCCATCCAGCCGTCCGCGATCTTCTTGACCAGTTCCTCGCCCCCTGCCTCGATCGCGCCGGCGTCCTTGGCTTCGGCGACCTTGTCGTCCGTGCAGAACGCCACCACGCGCTTGCTCTTGCCGATCCCGTGCGGCAGTGACAGCGAGCCTCGCAGCATCTGGTCCGCCTGCTTCGCGTCGATCCCCAGGTGCATGCACAGCTCGACGGTCTGGTCGAACTTGGCGGCTTTGAATGATTTGACCTGCTTCACCGCATCGGCCAACGTGACCGGGTCCTTGCCGGCGTTGGCCTTGTCGGCCGTGTAGCGCTTGCCACTTTTAGGCATCTCGTAGCATCCTTTCGACGTCCCGGGTGCGAAACCCGGTCTGGTCTCCCACGGTTTATGGCACGTGGTAAGCTCTTCGTATTCACTTGACGCCGATCACATAAGCGGTCGGCGGTTATCTGCTGGCTTAGCCTTCGATGGTCACGCCCATCGACCGTGCCGTCCCGGCGATGGTCTTCATCATGGCCTCGACGCTGTGGCCGGTCAGTTCCTTGGCCTTCTCCTGGGCGATCGACTTGAGCTGGTCCTGGCTGAGCTTGCCGACCTTGTCCTTGTTCGGCACGCCCGAACCCTTCTCGATGCCGGCGACGTCCTTGATCATGACCGCAGCGGGGGGGCTCTTGATCTCGAAGGTGAAGGTGCGGTCCTTGTAGACCGTGATGACGCAGCCGACGACCTTGCCGTTCAGCGATTTGGTCGCTTCGTTGAACTGCTGGATGAACTGCCCGGGGTTCACGCCGTTGGCTCCCAGCGCCGGGCCGATCGGCGGCGCGGGCGTAGCCGACCCACCGGGGGCCTGGATCTTGAACTGACAGGTGATCTCTTTCTTGGCCATGTCTGGCTCCTGGCGTTATCCGCTTATTCACGCATGCCCGGTCGGCAGGACACAACGTCCGCCCCGGGGCCGCCCGGTATCTTTCCGGGACCGGCGAGCCGAGCAATATAGCAAAGTCCATCGGATCCCGCCAAATCGGGGCGTTGGGGATTGGGGGCTTAGGATCAGGGTTGGGGGCGCGTCCAGAAGGACCAATCCCCACACCGGGCTCGCCGATCTCCGATGGCCATGTCCTCTCCACCCGCTGTGCTCAGAGGAAGCCGACGTAGTTCAATGCCATACAAGTACTTACCATCATGACCATCAGGCCTTGTTCGGTCAGGCCCAAGGTATGGCGGCCATGCCTACTCGATGTGTCCGTCGGCGTAGAGCACCGCGCCGTTGGGGTCAGGCTTGCCTTGCGAGGATTCGAAGAGCACTGCTGTGGTGGTCGGCTCGGCGCCGGGCTCGGGGCGGATATAGATGAAACCCGGATTGTCGCCGGTGCGCGGGTTGACCATGACCAGCTCATACCCGCTGAGGACATTCCTCAACTGATCGAGCCGGTCGGGCCAAACCTGGCCGTTCTGGTCTAGGTAGATCTGAAGACCCAGCCCGATCTGGCGCATATTACTTGCCGAGACGATGCCGCGGGCCTGCTGACGCCCGGCGACCAGGACGTCGAAATACTCAAGCGGGTTGTTGGAGCTGCTCGACGGCGCGGCTGCTTTGTTCTTGGCTTTGGCGCGCTTGACCGGTGAGACGCTGGGCGTCTTGGGCGGGGGGGCCGGGTCTATCAACACCGTTGCGACCGGCTTGTCGCAGTAGGTCAGTTTGTACTTGCCCCCGTCCTCCGGCCGCTTAAACAGCAGCCCGAAGTGGTAGCGATGCCACGGCGAAAATTGTGAGTAGTGGTCGTACCGCCGCTTGGACCAGTGGCCGGTGGCGCCGGGGTCCCAATCGATGTTGAGCGATCCGCCGGCGTAGTCCATGTTGACGGTCGTGCCCGCGTTGTTGGTGAGCGTGACCTTGCCGTTGGCGTTCAGCCCCTTCGCCGCCGGGTAGTCGCCGTCGGAGTACGACGAGGCAAAGGTGATCTGGCCCTTGGCGTGCGGTTGGTCCCAGTAGGCCTTGCCGCTGATCGTGCCAGATTCCTTGTCCACGTCGAGCCCGGTCGGCTCGGAGGGAAACAGTGTGCGGTAATTCGTCGTATCCGCGCCGCCCAGGTCCAACTCGGCGCCGCTGTCAAAACGGTGGTAGAGCAGGCGGGCGTCCAGCGGTGTGCCGCCGTCGATCGGCACGAGCTTGAAGTCGCCGCCGTCGATGATGCTGTCGTACATGCTGGTGCGCCCCATGTCGCGGATCGCGCCCTGCTTGAGCGCGACCTCGAGCTCGATGTGATCGCCCGACTCATCCGGGCGGGTGACGACCAACGCATCGTTGGAGCCGAGGGAATAGGTCTCTTCGAGCCCGCCGATCATCGGGTGGGGGTTGCTCTTGGACTGGACCGCCTTGATGCCAAGCGACATGTCCCCCTCCTGGGTGAGCAGGTTGAACGGCTCGCGGGTCTCGCCGGCGTTGATCGACTCGACGATGTTGACCGTCTGCACGTCAAGCACATGCACATCGCGCGCCGGGCCGGTGAAATACCAGACCGGGATGGCGATGACGGGGATGACGATCACCGCGAGCTTCCACCAGTTCAGTTCTATGCCCGCGAGAACCAGCAGCGGCGCCTTGGGCTCCTTCTCGTCGGCCTCGTAGGCCTTGGCGCTCTTGACGTAGGTCTGCGAGAGGCGGTTGTAGCCACAGTGCGTACAGAACACCGCACCCTCTTGCATCGGCTTGTCGCACGCGCTGCACGTGGCGCCGGCGGCGGGCTCGGACTCACGGTCGGCCTGCGCCCCCAACGCCTCGTACACCAGATCCGCGTCGATATCCGACGCGTCGGGCTGGGGGATGGTCACCGCGCCGCCGCACGCCGGGCACTTGGCGCGCCGGCCCGCGAACTTGTCCGCGACCTTGATCTGTTTCCCGCAATGACAAGAGAATGTGATCGCCATCGACGCCCCCTGCTTACCGCCTGACTCGTGTTACCGCCGCGCTCATAACGGCTTGAAGGTCACACGGCTACGGCCCGTGTCCGTTGTCGGCGCGACAAACTTGTACATGTACTTCTCCGGCTCCCCGACGACTGGGATATATGTGAACGTGTATGCCGTGTCCTGCGTGACCTCGCCGACGAGGAAGCTGTCGTTATACCCGCGCGTGTCTCTGTCGGAGATCAGGTTGCTCTGTATCCGCCGGCCTAAGTCCACCTGGTTGCCCGCGTCGTCCACGACGACGTAGTGCGCCTTAGCCCACGCCGTCCAGTCGACACTGCCGGAATCGGTCGTGTACGCGTCCGTGTCCGAGCCCGCCATCATCATCGACAGCTCAATGTGCATTTCGACCTCGCTCTGGGTCGAGTTCCCGAACGCGATCGCGATCATCCGGCTGTCGTCCGGCACCATTGCCAGGAACATGAAATACCCACACAGGCCCAAGAAACTCAGCAACACGACCCACAGAAATGCCTTCATGGTTGACCCATCCTATCTGCTCGAGTGGCGCGAAAGATGAACCCACGGGACGTGACCCTCGGAACCGATCGGTCAACCCACCACCCGGGGACGAAACACAAGAATATAGTAAACAAACATCTGGGAATAAGCCAAACGAATCTCGGGAAAGTCACAGGTGGATTCACGAGAGGCCATCTCCCTCCTTGTGCAGGGAGTGATTCAGCGTCTATGCAATTTAGTTTTTGATGCAGTGGTCTGCCGGCGTATGGCGGGCCGGGCAAGCCCAACCTCGGACAGCCCTCATCGGCCCGGTCTTGGAGGCCGTGGGGGCCCAGAGGCGAGGGGTTGACACGACCGTGCCCGGCGATAACCTTAGCCGCTTGACGGGTTTGCTTCCGGGATGGCCCTTGGGGCCAGGTAGCTCAGTTGGTAGAGCACCGCATTGAAAATGCGGGTGTCGGCGGTTCAAGTCCGCCCCTGGCCATTTTTCCGGATTGTCACCGCCTCACATGCTCATCCCGGCATGGCTACGCAGGTTGCGGCTGTCCTTGAAGCCGTTGCCGGGGGCTTGGGGATGGATCACAAACCCGTATTACAGGCTCGCCTTTAATTCAGCCTCGGCCTCGAACCAGTTCTGGGTGTCCTGACCCAGCGGTCTGCCCTTGCGCAGCCATATCTCGTACGCACGGATGTCGATCTGCTCTTTGGATGGCGGTGTGCTGGTGGGGGCTTGCACGACCGCGATCTTTCGGGGTCGGGACTTGGCGGGTTTTGACGGTGCGGTCATCTTCGGTGCGGTTTTGGCGGCTTTGGGGCCGACCTTGGTTCGGCTCTTGGCATCCGACGCCGGACGCGCGGCTTTGGCTTTGCGTGTCATGGGAGCAGCTCCTTTGCTCGGTTGAGATTCAGGCGGGACGGGCCACACCGGCCCGGTATGGATGCACCGGTACTTGTAATGGGCAATGTACCCGATCCTCAAGGCCCTGATAAGCGTTTCGAGCCCGGTTCCCGTGAGAAAATGAAAAAGTACAACCCCGCACCGCCGCATCCGATCTGACCCGGCGGCTCAGGTCGGCTATCCTGCTGTTCTTCATGGCCGGCCCCAGCATCATCACGATCGGCAGCTTCGACGGCGTCCACCTGGGACACCGTGCGATCCTGTCAACCACACGCGGGCTGGCCCAGCAGGGTTCGGCCAAGGTCCTGGCCCTGACCTTCGACCCCCATCCAAACGCCACCCTGGCCCCCGACGATCAGCCACCGAGGCTCTGCACCCGTGAGCAGAAGCTTTCGCGGCTCAAGGACGCCGGGGCCGATGAGGTCCTGATCCTCGAGCCGACGCCCGATCTGTTGGGTCAGGCCCCCGAGGACTTTATCCGGCAGGTCGTTCAGCGGCACGGGCCGACCGCCTTTGTCGAGGGCGCCGATTTCCGATTCGGCAAGGGACGGGCCGGGGATGTTCAGATGCTTAAGCGGCTAGGACGTGAACACGGGTTCGAGGTCTGTGTTCAGCCCAGCCGGGACGTGACACTCAGCGACCTGTCCGTGGTAACCGTACGCAGCTCGGTCGTCCGTTGGCTGGTCGGTCAGGGGCGGGTCCAAGACGCCCAACTCTGCCTGGGTGAGCCGTTTGCCTTGACCAGCGAGGTCGTCCACGGCGAACATCGCGGCCAGAGCATCGATGTCCCCACCGTCAACCTCGACCTGTCCACGCTCGACGACCACATGCTCCCCGCCGACGGGGTCTACGCCGGCCAAGCACGCTGGCCCGGGGCTAATCCGGGGGCTGATCCGGGGGGCGATCAGACCTACGCCGCCGCCATCAGCATCGGGCATAAACCCACCTTCGGGCGGGTTCAACTGACCATCGAGGCCCACCTGCTTAACTTCGCCGGCGACCTGTACGGCCAACAGGTCACCCTCGGATTCACCCACTGGGTACGCGACCAGATGCGCTTCCCGGGTCCCGATGCCCTGCGGGCGCAATTGGCCCGTGACATCGAGAAGGTCCGAAGCTTTGAGCCGTTAGCCATTAGCCAACTGACAAACACTCAATACCAACCACCAACCACCAACCACTAACCACCATGCCCCCGCACACAAGCAACCTCGACCTCGCCGCCGCCGCCGACCTGATCAAGAAGGCCGAGGGTACGGTCTTCATCACGACCCACACCAAGCCCGACGGCGACGCCTACGGCTCGGTCGTCGCGCTGGCGTCGGCGCTCACACAGATGGGTAAGCAGACCTTCGCCTGCTTTGCCCCGCCCGTGCCCGCCGCCCTAGCCGACCTCAACGGCAACCACCTCACGCATGTCCTAAGTGATAGCACCTCGATCCCCGATTGCGGGCTGTATATCGTGCTGGATACCGGGGCCTGGTCGCAGGTCGAGCCGATGCGGCCGGTCATCGAGCCGAACCTCGCCAAGACGCTCATCATCGACCACCACCTAAGCGGCGACATCGACGCGGCGCATAAGTATGTGGACGCCAAGGCCGGGGCCTGCGCCGAGGTCATGGCCGAGTTGCTGGACCTGCTTGCAGGGGGAGGATCCGGGGGAAAGTCCGGGGGCGGGGGGTTTCAGTGGGACACGGTCATCGCCCAGGCTTTGTTCGTGGGGATTGGTTCCGATACCGGGTGGTTCCGCTTTTCCAACACCCGGCCGAGCACCCACCGCCTGGCGGCGCGGCTTCTGGAGATGGGCGTCGACCACGCCGACCTCTTCGCACGACTGCACCAGACCGAGCGCCCGGCCAAGCTCGCGCTGCTCACCCGTGCGCTGGACAGCCTGAAGCTGCTGGCCGACGGCAAGGCCGCGGTGATGTGCCTGACCGCGCAGGACTTTCAGGAGACCGGCGCCTTGGAAGAAGAAACCGAACGCCTGATCGACGTCCCCCAACAGGTCGGCACGATCCAGGTTGTCGCACTGGTCACTGAAAGCACGATCGACACACCGGATGGCACACAGCCGCTGGCGCGCATCAGTTTCCGAAGTAAGCCCGGCCCCGGCGCGGTGAATGTCGCCGACCTGGCGGGGCAGTTCGGAGGCGGTGGACACGCCCGTGCGGCCGGCGCCAAGCTACAGGCCCCCGTGGATCAGGCCCGCATGCGCGTGACCGAAGCGCTGGCCGGGGCGTTTGCCGCGCGCTGATCCGGACTGACCCGGTGGGGGGGTGTCATCAAAGCGGCGGCGGTTCGTTACTGCTTGGCAGGCAATCGGTTAGCCGAGCCACCACCTACTTACATAGCATCCAGATAGGTCCGTTTTGGTGGATAACCTGTCTCAGGGCTGTCGTGTGATGTCGTCAAGTGGCTTGCGCGGGTGCACCGCTAAAAAATGTTAAGTTGGTTAAAGCTCGTGAGATTCCCCGCTTAAAGCTATTTCGCCCAAAAGCCCACGATATTTAGTAAAGAAAGGGCTTGCAAACCCAAGATATAGTGGTGTAGCATCCTCACGGCCCAATGCGACGATCGGCGTCACGGAGGGGCCAAACATGTTGGGGTTTGTGCCATAAAAGAGGCTTGAGACAGCCGACCTCACCCGTCCAGCGCGCGGTGAGCGGCGATCGGGTCCTCGGAAAGTGGCTTGGAAGGTTGAAATGCCGCCTTGGCGGGGTGCGGGCCCCGTCGATCCGAAGCGGTCAAATCTGGTCGGTATGCGTGGGAATCTTGTTGTGTCTGTACTCTGCGATTCACAAATCCGCGAACTGGTTTCTATCGAACCGTTCCAGGAAAACGATAAACGCCCGGGCAAGGTGTCCTACGGCGTCTCCAGCTACGGCTACGACGTCCGCGTCGGCACGCTCTTCAAAATCTTCACCAACGTCTCGGCCAACGGCGGGCAGGCCATCGTCGATCCCAAGAAGTTCGACGACGCCAGCTTCGTCACCGTCGACACCGCGACTTCCGGGGGCGGCAAGGATCACGTCGTCATCCCGCCGAACTCTTTTGCCCTCTGCGAAACCGTCGAGACCTTCGCCATCCCCCGCGACATCCTCGCGATCTGCGTCGGCAAGAGCACCTACGCCCGCTGCGGCATCATCGTCAACGTCACCCCGCTCGAGCCCGAATGGCGCGGCAAGGTCACCATCGAGATCAGCAACACCACGCCCCTGCCCGCCAAGATCTACGCCAACGAGGGCATCGCACAAATGATCTTCTTACAGGCCGACCGCACCTGCGCCGTCAGCTACGCAGACAAGAACGGTAAGTATCAGGACCAGGCAGGACTCGTCCTGCCGAGAGTGGATTAGAACACTGATCTTGGATCAATGTCAGATTATGATTTTAGGTTAGAAGGTCGTAATGCTGAGTAGTTGTCCAGTATGTAAAGGCGTAGTCAGCCATGTGAATGGTGATGGCGTAGAAATTAACATGGGGTATGACAAAAAAACGTGGAATGGTGTGCTGTACAAATGTCCTCATTGCAACACAGTACTTGGATGCCAAATTGATCCGATAGCAATTAAAAGTGATATCGTTGATGAACTGTTTAAGCGATTAAAAGCCGGACGGTAGATACGACTTCAAATCGTGGATTCAGCGAGATAGGAGCATTGTGATGGCAAAGAAAAAGCACAGAAGTGCGATTACTGGAAAATATGTCACGAAGGCAAAGGCAAAGCGTAATCCACGCACAACCGTTAGTGAAGCTACTAAGAAAAGCGGTAAGAAAAAGGGCAAATAGACGACTGCTTTAATCCTGAACCACCACTATTATGACTGGCTTTGATATCCAACCCGAACTCGTTCTAGCACTACTAGCATTTGTAGTTCCAGGGTATGTCTGGACGCGTGTTGAGCATTGGGTTGCCCCGCAATTCCGAATTGCTGAGCGAGAGAGAATAATCCGCTATGTGGCGTATTCCGGTATTGCGTTAGCAGTAACTTTTCCACTACTCACGACAGACTCGGGCCTAATTATCGCAAATAATTGGACATTTACTAATTCATGCAAAGCAATATCGGCACTATTAATCATCCCTTGTGTGCTTGGTTTTGGTTCAGGCAAAATTAAGAGGGCACAGTGGATTCGTATCCAACTCAATAAACTCAATTTGCCATCACTATACACAGCAGAAACTGCGTGGGATAAAGCATTTGCCCGAGTGCAAGGGTGCCTTGTAAGTGTGTTATGTGATGACGGCGTGACTGTCTTTGGTTTGTATAACCCAGAGTCATTGGCATCCACAGTAAATGATGAACGTGATCTGTATTTAGAGGCAATGTTTTATGAACAAGACAATGGCTCTTTGGTTGTAGATGAGCGATCTCAGGGGATGTGGATCCCACAGAGTCATGTAAAGCGCATTGAATTCTTTAACGTTAAAGGAGAAGCAGATGTCTAAAGCACCATCGGCCAATCAATCTTCGCGGTCGACCTCGGGGAACAAAGGACTAACTAAGGGGCATGCTCCTACAAAGCCTGTGGCTACGCCCTCAACACCGATTTCTCGGCCAAACACAAAGGAAGGTGCCGGTCGTCCAAAGAAGGGCTAGGTAGTCAGAGGCCTGAAAAGGTATTACGAACCGGTTGAGTTGGTAGAAAAATAAGCTGAATTATTCCAGGCGGCCAACGGACACCGCCGGACACTTACGTAACCATTATTTGCGTCGGAGACGGCGTGTATTCAGGCCACGGACGGCCGAGGAAGTCACAGCATTATGAAGATTGATCGTCGCTACACGAAGAAGGACACGGACGTTTTTTCCACGGTTCAGTGGACCAGGCGTTCGAGCCGGATTGCGAACCTGGACGGGTCGGTGGTGTTCGAGATGAACGACGCCGAGGTCCCGGAGGGTTGGTCGCAGTTGGCGACGGACATCATGGTGAGCAAGTATTTTCGAAAGGCAGGGGTGCCTCAAACCGGCGATGACGGGGCCGTTCTCAAGGACGAGGGCGGCCGCGTCGTTACCGGGCCGGAGCGCTCGGCCAGGCAGGTGATCCACCGGCTGGCCGGCTGCTGGCGTCACTGGGGCCAGGAGCACGGGTACTTCAATACCGAAGAGGACGGGCAGGCGTTCTACGATGAACTCTGCCACATGCTGCTGCACCAGATGGCGGCGCCGAACAGCCCGCAGTGGTTCAACACCGGTTTGAACTGGGCGTACGGCATCAACGGCCCGGCGCAGGGCCACTACTACACCGATCCCACAACAGGCGCTACGCGGCTCTCGGAGGATGCGTACGCGCACCCGCAGCCGCACGCCTGTTTTATTCAATCCGTCCAGGACGACCTGGTCAGCCCCGGCGGTATCATGGACCTATGGGTACGTGAGGCGCGCCTTTTTAAGTATGGCTCAGGGACCGGAACTAACTTCTCCAAGCTCCGAGGAGAGTGCGAACCGCTTTCGGGCGGTGGAAAGAGTTCCGGTCTGATGAGTTGGCTGAAGATCGGGGACCGTGCCGCCGGAGCAATCAAATCCGGCGGCACGACCCGCCGGGCCGCCAAGATGGTGTGCCTGGACCTGGACCACCCGGACATCGAGAAGTTCGTCAACTGGAAGGTGCGCGAGGAGATCAAGGTCGCCGCCCTGGTCGAGGGGCTCAAGCACCTGCCCGGCGAACAGAAGGAAACCGCCGAGAAGCTGGGGATGGAGCTCGACTACGATTTCAACGGCGAGGCCTATCTGACCGTCAGCGGGCAGAACTCGAACAACTCCGTGCGGATGCCCAACAGCTTCTTCAACGCGCTGGATTCCGACGGGCAGTGGGACCTGATGCGCCGGACCGACGGTGAGCTTGGCAAGAGCATCAACGCCCGGGCGCTGTGGGATCAGATCGGGTACGCGGCCTGGCGCTGCGCCGACCCCGGGGTGCAGTACGACACGACGATCAACCAGTGGCACACCTGCCCGGAGTCCGGGCGGATCAACGCGAGCAACCCGTGCAGCGAGTACATGTTCCTGGATAACACGGCCTGCAACCTGGCGTCGTTGAACATGCTCAAGTTCTACGACCCCAAGCGGCGCGTCTTCGACTGGGCCGGGTACGAGCACGCGGTGAACCTCTGGACGATCGTGCTGGAGATCAGCGTGCTGATGGCGCAGTTCCCGTCGCAGGAGATCGCGGAGCTGAGCTACCAGTACCGAACGCTTGGGCTTGGTTTTGCGAACATGGGCGCGATGCTGATGCAGGCGGGCATCCCCTACGACTCGGACCGAGGCCGGGCCGTTTGCGGGTCGCTCAGCGCGATCCTGACCGGTCAGAGCTACACGACCAGCGCGGTGATGGCCGAGCAGATGGGCGCGTTCCCCGGGTATCAGAAGAACCGCAAGCACATGCTGCGTGTGATCCGCAACCACCGCCGGGCGGCCTACGGCGTACCGCGCGACCTGGAGTTGACCGACGACACCGACCTGGGGGTCTACGAGGGCCTGGAGATCAAGCCCGTCCCGATCAACGCCGACGCACTTGATCAGGGCGAAGAGCACATCGGCAAGCTCGCCAACGGCCGGGAGTTGATCGACCGGGCACGGATCGCCTGGGATAGCGCGCTTAGGCTGGGCCAGGAGCACGGGTTCCGCAACGCACAGACCACGGTGATCGCGCCGACCGGGACGATCGGGCTGCTGATGGACTGCGACACGACCGGGGTCGAGCCGGACTTCGCGCTGGTGAAGTTCAAGAAGCTCGCAGGCGGCGGGTATTTCAAGATCGCCAACCAGTCGCTTCGGGCCGCGCTGGAGGCGCTGGGCTACGAGAAGCAACAGGCCAAGGACATCATGGTCTACGTCATGGGTGCGTTGCATCTGGACGTGCCGATGCCAGGGGCCGGGGGAACATCCGGGGGCGGATCCGGGGGCGAGGGCGAGGAAGGGGCACCAACCCTCGGCGGCAAGACCTTCGACCGCTTCCTCAAGGATCACGGTCTACTCGACGCCGACTTGCAGAAGGTCATCGACGCGCTGCCGACGGTTTTCGAGTTGTCGCATGCTTTCAACCCCTGGACGCTGGGCGAGAATGCGATTAAGCGGCTGGGCATGACCGATCAGGCCGACAAGCCCGGGTTCGACCTGCTCACGGCCCTTGGGCTGACCAAGCCGCAGATCACGGCACTGAACCGGGTCGTCTGCGGCACCCAGACCGTCGAGGGCGCGCCGCATCTTAAGGATGAGCACCTGGCGGTGTTCGACTGCGCCAGCACCTGCGGCCCGACCGGCAAGCGGCTGATCCACTCGCGGGGTCACATCCAGATGATGGCCGCGGCACAGCCGTTTATCTCAGGCGCGATCAGCAAGACGATCAACCTGCCGAGCACCGCGGATGTGCAGGACATCAAGGACGCCTACCGCCTGAGCTGGGAGCTTGGTCTCAAGGCCAACGCCCTGTACCGCGACGGCTGCAAGCTCAGCCAGGTGCTTTCGAACAAGGTCGATGCCGATGACGGTGTCGAAGACGAAGAGGCCATCGAGGCTGCGAAACAGGAAGTCACCGCCGAGGTCTCGGCCGTGGCGGAGGCCGCCGCGGAGGTGGCTGACCGTCAGCCGGTTGAAAAGATCATCGAGCGGATCGTCGAGCGTCCCCTGCGTCGCCGGTTGCCGGACACACGGATGGGCAAGACGCACAAGTTCAACGTCGCCGGGCACGAGGGCTACCTCACCGTCGGGCTCTACGTGGAAGGCAACCCCGGCGAGCTGTTCATCACCATGGCCAAGGAGGGCTCGACCATCGGCGGGCTGATGGATTCACTGGGCACGGCGATCAGCGTCGCGCTTCAGTACGGCGTGCCGATCGAGTCGCTGGTCAACAAGTTTACGCATCAGCGGTTCGAGCCGGCGGGGATCACGCACAACCCGGAGATCCCCTTCGCCAAGAGCCTGGTGGACTACATCTTCCGCTGGCTTGGGATGGAGTTTGTCCCCGGGTACCGCGCCGCCAACGCCCCGGCGCGCCCCAAGCCCGAGCCTAAGCCGGCCGACCGTGCCCCGGTCGAAAGCGTGGCCGAGGCGGGCCATGGCAACGGCAACGGAAATGGCAACGGTAACGGGCATGGTCACGGCAAGGCCGAGGCCCATGAGTTAGCGGGCACGGGCCAGGCCATGGCGCCGGCGGCTTCGTCCACGGCCGTGGCGACCCAGCCGCTTACCGAGAGCCAGCGCTCGGCCCTGATCAGCGCGATGAGCCAGATGCAGGCCGACGCACCGGCGTGTGATGCCTGTGGAACCATCACCGTACGTAACGGCACGTGTTACAAGTGCCTGAACTGTGGCGCCTCAATGGGGTGCAGCTAATTAGCCCGTACCAGGAAGGAAGTATTAAGAAGTGGGATGTCTCAATCTACCTCTTTGAAGGGGACAACAACGGACTGATCTCGGCCGACGCATGACGCGATTCGCCTTACGGCGAGGCCGACCACGACTCTTCCTTCTCCCTCCTCCCCCTCGGGAACCCCACCACCCGAGGGGGGTTTTTATGCGCCCCTGCTTAAATCTGAAGGTGACTGAGTAGCATGACCGTCACGATTCACTTTTAGGTGGGTTTAGCCGTGGGATGCCCAGCCAAGGCCGTAATGACACGGCCCACGGGGCGCGCCACCGCAGGCTTGGGTAAGATGCATTCATGCCAGACAAGGCGACCACACCGCACGCTCTCGCTCACGATCATGTCAACGGTCTGCGCGGCAAACTGATCGAGCTGTCGGCGCTGCTGATGCTGGTCCCGGTGATGTTGCCGCTGGCGGTGGTCTTCACGCGGGCGCTGTACTTCCATGTAGACCCGCGCAGCTTAGCGCCCTATGAGGTCATCCCCGAGATCAGCTTCGGCCCCGCGGGGTCGATGTGGCTGGCGGTCGCGTCGGTGCTGATCGCCGCGTGGGTGTTGGCCGTGTCCCTTTGGGCCGGCGCAAAGGTGCGGTGGGGGGCCTGCATCCTTTTCACGGTGGGGGCCGTTTCCTGCCTGATCCACATGCCCGGCCACCTCGAAAGCCGGCTGCACGGCGGGGCGTGGATCGCGGCCGCGTCACTGGGCTTGGCGGTAGCGCACCTCGGGCGGTTCGCACGCGCCAAGCGGCTGATCCTTGCGGGGTTGATCGCCTTGACACTGCCGCTATTTCTTCAGGCCGCCTGGTACGCCTACGTCGAGCACCCCGCAACCGTCGAAACTTTCCACAGCACGGAAAGCCAGGCATTAGCCGCACGCGGGTTCGAGCCCGGCTCCGCCGAGCACACCAAGTATGTCACGCGACTGGAAGGCAGAGACGTCATCGGGGCCGTGGGCATGTCCAATGTCCTGGGATCGATCGTCGCCACGCTTACGGTACTTGCCTTGGTTGCCGGGGTAGGGGGGCTGCGAAGCAAAGCCACGCTTGTCCGTGTGCTCCTAGGTGGTGGGGCCCTGTTGATCGGCGGGTGGACGCTCGTGCTGACGCAATCCAAAGGCGCGGTGTTGGCGTTCTGCGCAGTTTTGGGGCTGGGTGTATGCGTTCTTGGGGCGAAATGGCTGGGCGGCAAGTGGCGCAGGCTGATCCCGACGTGTTGCATGCTGCTTGTGATAGCCGGGATCACGGCGGTGCTGGTCCGCGGCGCGCTGGGCCCGCCTGACACTTTCGAAGGCGAGCGCAGCCTGCTGTTTCGTTTTCATTACTGGCAAGGCGCGGCCCGATTGCTGCAAGACCAGCCGTCACGGATCGTTCTGGGCGTCGGCCCCGCGGCGTTCAAGCAGAACTATGAAGCGGTCCGCAACCCGATCAGCCCCGAGGTTGTCACCAGCACACACAATGTCCTGGTCGACTTCGCCGTGATGCTTGGCTTGGGCGGGTGTGCGTGGGGCGTGCTGCTGTTGTGGTGGTTGTGGCGTGCGGGGGTGGGGGTGTGTTGTGACGGCGGCGATGAATTTGCCACGTCTAGCCGAGCACCGCCGGTCATATCACGTGCACCGCCTGTCAGATTATTCGCGCTGCTGGGCTCCATAGTGTTCGGCATCCAACTCTTTGTGCAATACCCAGGGTTGTATGCGCCCACGGCCATCCTCTGGCTGGTCGGGACGCTGGGATTCATCGGTTTGTCCGCCTATGTGGTCTACCCGCTCGTATCGGGTTCGCCTGCGTGGGTGAACCTCGGCGCGATGCTCGCGGCGGCGCTGGTGCTCCTGCATGCGCAGATCGAGATGACCTTCTTCTGGGATTCGTCCGTGGCCTTTGTGTGGGTCATCGTGGGGCTGGCTTCTGCGTGCTCAAGCGATCGGGCCCCGGCTGCCGCGACGAAAAGTCGGCCCGTCAGATACCTCCCCGCCGTCGGCCTGCTCGCGTTAACTTTCGTCCTTGCGTTCGCTCACGCCGAGCCTGTCGCCCGCCATCAGGCCCGTCTGGCTTCGGCCAGCGCCGCGCTGAGTCAGTCGGGCTTGCGGACGGCCATCGCCGAGTTGGATCAGGCGGCCCTCATCATCGGCAACGACCCGACCACCCTGCGCTGGCAGGTGCAACTGCGCCAGGATGCCGCGTCGGCGCTTTTTGCCAATGCAAGACCAGACGAGGCCCAGGCCGTGTTGGAGCAGGTGCAAGCCGTGTTGGACCGAGCCGAGCGTTCAGGCCTCACCGGTTTGGGCGCGGCGCGTCGGCGCGGGGCTTCGTTTTTAGGTGGGTATCAGATCACCTCCGACCGCGCCTGGCTTCGCCGCGCAGAAATGCCGCTTCGCCGGGCGGTCGAGCTGAGCCCAAGCGGACTGAACGACCACATTCGCCTGGCGGACACGCTCTGGCAACTCGGCGCCTTCGACGCTGCTGAAGACCTGTACCGCAAGGCCCTGAAGATCAGCGACGGCTTCTACCTGGACCCTCAGATGCGGTTGCCCAAGCCCGAGCGCCGCAGGATAGAAGCCCGGATCGGCGGCGAGGACACGCCGAGGTGACGCCCGGTGCGCTTGCCTAACGCGGGGAAACCCCGCCCCAGATGGCTGCGAGCCCGGTCCGATCCGTGATGGTCTTGGATAACGCCTCTCCCTCATCCGGGGTTGTAATCACGATAAACATCGCGGACCCCGATCCTGAGATATGGACAGGCATCCCGGCTGCTTCCTGCACCTGATCTCGCATCTCTCGAAGAGTTGGCTGGACCATGAAAGCGGCTTCGGTCAGATCGTTAAACAGCGAGCTGATTTCTAGCGGCGATGCCTCAGCCAGGGATCGGACACGCTCTTCGTCGAAACCGGGTTTGACCGGCATCTGATCAAACGCCCGATATACCTCTGACGTTGCACATTGAACCGGCGGCAGGATCAGCACAAGGTGGATCATCTTCACAGCCTGCGCGGACTTAATCCGTTCACCTATACCGGAAACAATAGCCGGCCCGTTGTTCAGTTTCGCCCAGACCATGAACGCGACATCGCTTCCCAATTGCAGGCCGAGTCGGACCAGTGTTTCGTCTTTGAGGCCAAGCGAAAACAATTGATTCAACCCGGTGAGCATCCCCGCCGCGTCGCTTGATCCGCCGCCGAGCCCGGCACCCGCGGGGATCGCTTTGTGAACCTGAACACTCACGGGCAACGCTTGACGCACATGCTCCTGCATCAGCGCGTGTGCGCGATACGCCAGGTCCGATGACAAAGGCCAATCAACGGTTTGCGGCAGCGGCGCTTCGTCGGCCCAACGGATATCGAACGAGCTGTCGCCCTCCGTGGATCGCGCGAGTGTCAGCGTATCGCAGACGCCGACCGTGATCATCCAGCTACAGATTTCGTGCAGGCCATCTTCAACTCGTGGCGGTCCGACAGACAGCGCCAGGTTGACTTTCGCCGGGCATAGGATGGTAAGAGCGTCGCGCGGCATGGATACAGTTTAGCCGGGCTGCGTCGCGCCGGCCTCGCCGAGCATGATCCGCCCGTGCAGTTGAGCCCAGAACCGCTCGGCCTTTCGGCGGTCGCCCATCTGCCTGGCCCAGACTTCGATGATCTGTTGTATCACCGCGGGCACACCGGGCACGCCGTCGGGCCGACCGACACTGGCGAGCCAGAACATCAGTCGGTACTGCTGGGGCTCGTCCGCCGCCGCGTGGGCGTACAGCGCCGCCGAACGCTCGGCCGACACCTCGGCCACCTGGGCGACCGGCTCGAACCGCGCCTGGGTCACCGCGTCCAGCAGCGAGCGCTTGTCCTCGAAGTAGCGGTAGATCGACCCGACCGCGCAGTTAAGCTGCTTGGCGATCCGCCGGATCGTCGTCCCGTCGTAGCCGACCTCGGCCAGACAGATCGCGGTGGCGTGAAGGATCTGTGCCCGGCTAAGGTGGACGGCCGGCGTCTTAACGGTCGGCGTAGGGGCCGGTGCCGAAGATTCCGTGGTGGTAGGTGAAATGCCGCGCTCGGCTTTGCCGCGCAGCTCAGGCTGGCTCTTTGAAGGGGCGAGTGTTGGTCCATCAACCATAGTCGTCAAGGTTCACCTCCTTGTGAACCCCTGTAGTGTCTTAGCAGCGGGCGTGGGTGTCAAGGGCCCATCGTGGCAAAATGAGGCCGCGTTAGGACGTATGATGATAGAGGCACGTGACCCAGGGGTTAGCCATGAACGATCAGGCCAAGAGCGCCGCCAGACGGATGGTCCAGACACAGCTTCTGGCCCGCAATATCAGCGACCCGGCCGTGCTGGGCGTGATGGAGGCGATCCCCCGGCATCTGTTCATCCCCGAGGCCACGATCGAGCAGGCCTACAGCGACCACGCCCTGCCTACCGCCGGGGGCCAGACGATCAGCCAGCCCTATATCGTCGCCCGTATGACCGAGCTGCTGGCGGTCAGGCCGGGCCAGCGCGTCCTGGAGGTCGGCACCGGCAGCGGGTACCAGACCGCCATCCTCGCACGCCTGGGAGCACATATCGTGACTATCGAGCGGTCGCCAGAGCTCGCTGGCTTGGCCGAGGCCGTGCTGGCGGAGGTCTGCCCCGGCGCGGCGATCCAGATGGTCGTCGCCGACGGCACGCTGGGCTATCCCGACAAGGCCCCCTACGACCGCATCCTCGTCACCGCCGCCGCCCCACACATCCCCAAAGCCCACAAGCACCAGCTCGCCGATCCCGGACGCCTGGTTATCCCCCTGGGCGACCGCCACAGCCAGACACTGACCGTCATCGACCGCCAGGGCGAAAAGTTCGCCGTCGCCGACGACATCGCATGCCGGTTCGTGCCGCTGGTGGGGGAAGACGGATGGGGAGAGTAGTGCTACCGAGCAATGATTAATTGTGACACAACCAGGTAGTGGGTCAGCCACAGATCGTAACGCCTTGAGTGTCAGAGGAACGATTTACTTCTTGCACGCCAGCCCCATGGCGACGCTCAAACGATCCTCACTCATGTTGCGGACATAATTTTGAAGCTTTACACTGGCGTTGTCTCCCATTAACAGGTGGATACCGATGGGGGGCGAGCCATCCGCTTCAATCTTCTTGGCGACACGTCTGAAGAATTCGATCGACTCCTGGACCTTGACGATCCAATGTTGGATCTCCAGGCCGACCTGTTCCATGGTCGAGTGGGCGTCCGCTTCCGTCGCCAAAGAACTGATGGACTCGTCCTCCGCCCAAGGCAACGGGTAATGCGGGGGCTCGCCCAGCCCGCGGAAGATATCGTGGAACAGCAGACGGCCGCCGGGCTTGAGGACCCGTGCGATTTCGGAATAGAACCCGGTCTTGTCGGCGATGTTCATCTGAACGTGCTCGGTCCATACGACATCAAAGCTTCCATCCTCATACGGGATGTCCAGCGCGCTGCCCTGACGAAGGTCCACCCGGTTACTGAGCCCGACCATGTCCGTGAGCTTCTGACCCACGTCAATATATTCTTGCGTCAGGTCGATGCCCGTAACCTTGCAGTCGTATTGCTCCGCCAAGTGACGCGCGGTGCCGCCCAGGCCGCAGCCGACATCCAGAATGAGATCTGACGGCTGCAGGTTCGCCAGTTCGGCGACCTCAAGCGTGGATTCCCGCCCGCGTGTGTGAAACTCATCGATCGGGGCGAGGTCGTCGACCGTGAGCGAACCGACATCCTTGCCGGCCAGATTGAGCCCCGCTTCGATCTTCTCCATGATCCCGCCAAAGCCGTAATGCTTATCGATCTTCGCGTCGAAGCTCACTGGTTTCCTTTCGCTTACATGCCCGGTATCTATTCATCCGTGACGCATCCCTCGCTCGCCGGCTTCACATTCTTAATATATTTCCAGAGCGTGCCGCGGTTGGCTTTGTATGCAGGCTTGGTCCACGCCGCTTTTCGCTTGGCGAGTTCATCGTCACTGACCTTAATCTCGATCACGTTGCTTTCCGCATCGATGTGGATCGTGTCGCCGTCGTGGACAAGACCGATGGGGCCGCCTTCCTGGGCTTCGGGGCAGACGTGGCCGATGATGAAGCCGTGTGAGCCGCCGGAGAATCGGCCATCGGTCATCAGCGCGACATCCTTGCCCAGGCCCGCGCCCATAATCGCGCTGGTGGGTGTGAGCATCTCGGGCATGCCCGGTCCGCCGGTAGGACCTTCGTAACGGATGACGATGACGTCGCCCTTGCCGATCTTGCCGTCCTCCAGGCCCTTGAGCATGTCTTCTTCGGAGTCGTAGACGCGTGCCGGGCCGGTGAAGGCGAGGCCTTCCTTGCCGGTGATCTTGGCGACCGCGCCGTCGGGTGCGAGGTTGCCACGAAGGATCTGGATGTGCCCGGACGCCTTGATCGGATCGCTAAGCGGGAGTATCACCTTCTGCCCATCGGTGAGGCCGGGGACGTCTGCGAGGTTCTCGGCAACGGTTTTGCCGGTGACGGTCATGCACGAGCCGTCGATCATGCCCTCCGAAAGCAGCATCTTCATCACCGCGGGGGTGCCGCCGACTTTGTGCAGGTCTTCCATGACGTATTTGCCGGACGGCTTGAAGTCCGCGAGCATCGGGGTGCGGTCGCTGACCTTCTGGAAGTCGTCGATGGTCAACGGCACGTCCACCGCCCTTGCCATCGCGACCAGATGCAGCACGGCATTGGTCGACCCGCCGGTGACGATGGTGACGACCATCGCGTTCTCGAACGCGGCGCGGGTCATGATGTCCCGGGGCTTGAGGTCCAGTTCCATCAGCCTGCGCACGGCATGGCCAGCCTGGACGCACTCTTCATGCTTCTTCGGATCAACAGCGGGGATCGACGAGCTAAACGGCAAACTCATCCCCAGCGCCTCGATCGCGCTGGCCATGGTGTTGGCGGTGTACATCCCGCCGCATGCCCCGGCCCCCGGGCAGCTCTCGCGGATGATCGCCTTGCGCTGGTCTTCGGTGATCTTGCCAGCCAGGTGTTCGCCGTAGGACTGGAACGCCGAGACGACGTCGCGGGGTTCTTCCTTGCCGTCGAACACGGTGCAGCCTGGCTTGATCGTCCCGCCGTAAACCATCAGCGCCGGTCGGTTGAGCCGGCCCATGGCGATCAGGCACCCGGGCATGTTCTTGTCGCAGCCGGGCAAAGCGACCAGCCCGTCGTACCCCTGCGCGCCCATAATCGTGTCGATCGAGTCGGCGATCAGGTCGCGGGATTGCAGCGAGAAGCTCATCCCGTCCGTGCCCATCGAGATCCCGTCGCTGACGCCGATCGTGTTAAACCGCATCCCGACCATGTCGGCCTCGGTCACGCCGCGCTTAACGTGCTCGGCCAACTCCATCAGGTGCATGTTGCAGGTGTTGCCTTCGTACCAGACGCTGCCGATCCCGATCTGGGCCTTGTCCATGTCGGCGTCGGTCATCCCGGTGCCGTAGAGCATGGCCTGGCTTGCGCCCTGGCTCTTGGGCTGGGTGACCCGGCTGGAGAATTTATTGAGTTTCGCGGTCATTGTGGCGGTTCCATCAGGGGTACTTGATTGAGCCGGGCATTGTAGCAAAGCATCGGTCAGCCGATCTGACTGTGCATCAGTCCCAGGTAGACTTCGGCCCCGCGATCGAGTTGTTCGGTGCTGATGTATTCATCTTTGGTGTGTGCCTTGTGCGCCTCGCCGGGGCCCAGCACGAGCGTAGGTATGCCCGCCTGGCAGAAGTAGCCGGCGTGGGTCGAGAAGGGGGCCCCAAGCGACAGCCCGGGCAGGCCTTGTTGGGCGAGCACATCTATGGTCGACGCGAGTAAGGACTCACTCCCTTCAGGCAGCAGCGGTGGGTGGGTCGTGCTGACGTCGAGCGTGTAATCCAGCGACGGTTCGTCATGTTTGACGCGATCAAGTATTTGAACCAATGCATGCATGACCGACTCGAATTCCTCGCCCGGCACGACCCGTCGGTCGACGTCGATCACGCAGCGGTCCGGGATGATGTTTGGGGCGCTGCCGCCTTGGATCATGTTGATACTGCACACGGCGTGGCCGGTCAGTTCGTGCTCGGCGGTGAGGCTTGGGATGTAATCGGTCTCGATCGCCTGGACGACCCGCATCATCGTGCTAATCGCCGAGCTGCCCTGGTGTGGGACGGACGAGTGCGCCGCCACGCCGTGGGTCGTGACCTGCCACCGGATGAGCCCGTTGTGCGCGATGACCGGGTGCAGCTCGGTCGGCTCACCGACGATCACGCCCGAGGGGACGAAGCCGAGTGCTGCGTAGTCGTTTGCCAGGAACGAACTGATGCCCAGCATCCCGACCTCTTCATCGACACTGAAGAGCAGGACGATGTTGTTCGGCCCGCCGCCTTGCTCGGCATAGGCACGCAAGGCCCAGAGCATCGCCGCGCCGGTCCCCTTGGTGTCGCAGGCCCCCCGGCCGTAGACCCGGCCGTCGCGCAACTCACCCCCGAACGGGTCGATTGTCATCCCCTCGACGGCGACGGTGTCCATGTGGCTGTCAAACAGCAGCCAGGGTGCGCCGGGATCGACGGTGTGGGTAATCAGCAATTGGTCGGCGCGTCCGGTGATCGGCAGACGCCTGACCGCGAGCCCCCAATCCTGTGCGGCCCGGTCGATCCAATCACCCAATCCGGCCTCGGCGCACGGCCGGCCTGTCAGCGCGCTGTTGACGCTATCGATCCGGACCATCGCCGAAAGTGTCTCAATGGCTGACTGTGGGGATATCCATGGCATGGCCTAGAACCGCCGCCTGGTTGGGTTCAGCACAATGTTGTCGTGACCGGGGACGATCACGTCAGCGATCTCGACGACCTCCATAAAGCTCTGCTGCGCCTGCTCGATGTCGTATGCGCCGCGCAGCACCCGGCCCTGCTCCAGGTGTTCGGCGGTGGCGACGGCGTCGCCCGCGATCAGGGTCGTTGCGTTTGTGTCGCTAAGAAGCAGGCCACAGCAACCGGGTGTAAATCCGGGGACGGGGAATAGATCGACCCTTGGAGCGATCTTGTCAGGCGCCGGCTCGAAGCGTTTGAGGACCGCGATCTCCTGCTGAATGACCTCGCGGGTCTGCTCGTCCTCTTCCTGCTGGAAGCGCTCGACCAGGTTCTGCCCCACGGCCTCGCGCTCGGTCTCTCCGATCAGCCACCGGGCTTTATCAAACGCGGTCACCCCCCAGCGGTGTGCGGGGCGGAAGCAGGTCAGGAAAACATCGGTGATATCGTCTGGCCCCAGGCCGCAGCGCTCGGCCAGCCTCGCCGTCACAACCTGCCCCGGCAGCGCGGGGTCGACGAGGATCACCCGTCCCTCGCTGCGCACCAGGGTTGTCGTCGCGTGGGGCGTGCGGGCCTGGCCTTGGGTGTCCCAGAGTTCGTGGACGCTTAACGCGCCAATACTGATGATCCGGTAGTCCATGAGATGAGAAGCCTTTAGCTGCTAGCCCTTAGCCGTTAGCTAATGGCGCGTGTGTGGACTTGTGTGACGATCCGCAGCCCCCAACCCCCAAACACGAATCATGAAACCCCAAGACCTATTCCTTAAAGTGGTCGACTTGAAGCCAGGGCAGCACCCCGCCGTGCTCGTGTTTCTTCTGCTTCATCTTTTCGATCACCAGCTTCGGCAGCATCCGGTGCAGGCGGTCGATGTCACCCCCCGCGGCGATCTGCTTGATCAGGGTCGAGCTGGCGAAGGCGTAGGCGTCTCCGGTCATCGTGAACACCGTCTCGATGTCGGCGATCGCCCGGTTGGTCAAGGCGAGCTGGAACTCGAAGTTCAGGTCGGTCACGTTCCGCAATCCGCGCAGGATCGCGGTGGCCCCGACCTCGCGGGCGAAGTCCACGGTCAGCCCCTGGTAGCACTGAACGGAGACGTGGTCATCGCACGTCTGGCGGATCAGTTCTTCGATCATCTCCCGCCGTTCGTCCATGTTGAATAGCTCGGCCTTGGCGGGGTTGTGACCGATCGCCACGATCATCTTGTCAAACAGCCGCTGGCCCCGACAGATAACGTCCATGTGCCCGTTGGTGATCGGATCGAACGTACCCGGGAAGAGCCCGATTTTTGGTTTATCGTTCATTGACGGCAGTATATCAGCGTCCCACGGGCCCTTGCCACCCCGGGCCACCCCCCGTCTGCCCCCGGATCCCCTCCGTGTGGTTGCCCAGCCCGTACAGACCCACCGCCAGGCGGGCAGGGGAACAATTTTGCCAGCTACCGCTGGACCGCGGCGGACTTGAATCGGAGACTTGCACTGTTGCCAAAGGGGGCAGCGGCGATCGGCCGCGACCCACGATGGCGGCCCGGCCAGGATGCGTCTTGTACCCGCCCCCGGCCGAACTAATCCAGCCCTGGATCGGGTCTCGCACCGGAACGCCTCCCCGGTCGAGACCCTTTTTTTTGCGCACACCGGCCGTCGCCGCCGACGCGACCTACAGTCCCGCGCCGGGTCGAGGTAGAATCCTGGCATGCCGTCGACGCATCAGGATAACCCGACGACCCTGCGGCTGGGCTCGAACGTCCAGGATCTGCCGGGCATCGCTCAACGACGCGCCAGACTCTTTGCCAGGCTCGGGGTCCACACACTCAGCGATTTGCTGCGCCACCTGCCGATGCGCTACGAGCGGCAATCCCAGGAAGCCGGTATCAGCCAGTTGCAGGCCGGTGAGATCGGCTCGGCGCGCGGTGTCGTGGTGTCTGCCCGATGGGTTGCTCCGCCGGCCCCCGGGTTTAGCCGAAAAGGACGCTTCGAAGCCACCCTCGAAGATGATTCGGGCACCTTGAGCCTGGCCTGGTTCAACGCCGGCTACCTCCGCGAGAAGATCCACCCCGGGCTGGTCATCCGCGTGCAAGGCAAGGTCAAGCTTTTCAATGGCTACCCGCAGATGGTTAACCCTAAGTGGGAGCCGCTTGACGACCCAGATGCCACCCCTGCCAGGGACGAGCGCCTGCGCCCGGTCTACCCGGCGACCGAAGACCTGCCATCGACCGTCATCGAAAGGACGGTGGCGGATACGATCCCGCACGTGCTGCCTGGATTAATCGACCCGCTGCCCGCCGACCTGCTCGCACACCACGCGATGCCGGGTCTGGCCGAGGCGTTTGAGATGGCGCACCTGCCGGATTCGCTTGACGACGCCGGCGCCGCGCGTCGTAGGCTGGCGTTTAACGAACTGCTGCTGCTGCAGCTGGGGATCGCGATGAAGCGGGCCTTTGTCCGTCAGAGGTTGGCGGCGCCGGCGCTGAAGTTTACCGACGCGATCGATCGGCACATCCGCGCCCGGTTCCCTTTCAACCTGACCGACGACCAGGACAACACTATCGGCGAGATCGCCCGGGACCTGGCTCAGCCGATCCCTATGAACCGGCTATTGCAGGGCGATGTCGGCGCGGGCAAAACCGTCGTCGCGCTCTATGCACTGCTCTTAGCTGTTGCGGACAGGATGCAGGGTGCCCTGCTGGCGCCCACCGAGCTGCTCGCGGAGCAGCACCACGGTTCAATCAGCCAGATGCTGGATAGCGCCAACGTGAGCTGCGCCCTGCTGACCAGCGCCCACCCGCCCAAGGCCGGCGGACATCGAAAGCGGCTGCTCGATGACATCGCCGCAGGCAAAGTCGATATCGTCATCGGCACGCACGCGCTGCTGGCCGACCATGTGAAGTTCAACAGCCTCGCCGTCGCCGTCATCGATGAGCAGCACCGCTTCGGCGTGCAGCAGCGTGCGGCTTTCCGCGATGCCAACCGCCACGCCACACCCGGGGCCGACGGCAAACGGCACATCCCGCACCACCTGGTCATGACCGCGACGCCGATCCCAAGGACATTGAGCCTGACGCTTTTCGGTGACCTTGATATCTCAACGATCCAGGGCCTTCCCCCGGGGAGGACGCCGATCACCAGCCGTGTCGTCGAGCACGGGCAGTCCGACGATGTCTACCGCTATCTGCGCACCCGCCTTGAACGGGGCGAGCAGGCCTACGTCGTCGTCCCCGCGATCGATGCCGCCGGCAAAGAGTCAGCCAAGCAACTGACCAACGTCCGCGACCACACCAAGCACCTGCAAGACAAGTTCTGCCAGGGCTACAAGGTCGCCACGGTTCATGGCCGGCTCAAGCGGGAATCGCGAGAGAGGATCATGGATAAGTTCCGCAGGGGTGAGGTCCATGTGCTGGTCGCCACGACGGTGATCGAGGTCGGTGTGGATGTGCCCAACGCCACGGTGATGGTGATCGAACACGCCGAGCGATTTGGCTTGGCGCAGCTGCACCAACTCCGAGGCCGGGTCGGGCGGGGTGATCACGGCCGGCGCAGCCTGTGCGTTTTCATATCAGAGCCCACCACGGAGGAGGCGGAGCAACGCCTTAAGGCAATCGCCGCGACCACCGACGGCTTCCAGATCGCCGAGCGTGACCTTGAGATCCGCGGCATGGGCGATTTCTTCGGCACACGCCAGTCCGGCCTGCCCCCGCTGCGCGTCGCGATAATCCCCGACGACATGGAGCTATTGCAATTGGCGCAGCGCGATGCCCAGGCGTTGATCGATGCCGATCCGTTCCTGACAAGCGACGCACACAAGCCGCTGCGGAAGGTGCTGCTGCAGCAGTATGGTGAGGCGATGGGCCTGATCGACGTGGGCTAGGCCGGGCCGTTCGGTGTGGGCTTGCTCGGCTTATCGTTGCCTCGCCGGGCCTGGAAGAAATCCTGCAACACCGCAACGCACTCGTCCGCTAACACGCCGCTGCACACTTCCAGCCGGTGGTTGAACCGTGTGTCGGTGCAGAGTTCGTACAGCGTGTCGACACATCCCATCTTCGGGTCGGGCGCGCCGTAGACCAGCCTTTCGATGCGGCTGTTAATCAGTGCGCCGGCGCACATCGGGCAGGGCTCGAGCGTTACCGCGATGGTGCATCCATCCAGACGCCAGGTGCCCACCGCCTTAGCCGCTAGTCGCAGTGCCAGCATCTCCGCATGCGCCGTCGGGTCGGCTTGGATTTCCCGCAGGTTGTGGGCTTTGGCCAAGACCTCGTCGCTGCGATACACCACCGCCCCGACCGGGACCTCGCCGACCTCAGCAGCCAGTTTGGCCTGGGCCAGTGCTAGCCGCATCATGCTTTCATCCAGTGCTTCACTCATCGCCGGCAAGTGTACCCGCTGGCCACATCACCCGCGAAGCCGGTAGACTTTGGCGATGAAGGTTATCTGTGCTCCGGACAGCTTCAAGGAATCACTCTCGGCAGAGCAGGCCGCGCTAGTGATGGCCAAGGCGATCCACCGGGTACAATCTGACGCAGAAGTCGATATCTGTCCGATCTCCGACGGCGGGGAGGGCTTCACGAGCGCCATCATGGCATCCAATGACGCCGTTACACCGTTCTCAGAGTGCATCGACCCTTTAGGGAGGCCGATCGATGCTCTATGGTGCATGTTAGAAGTCGATGACAAGCACGATACAGCGGTCATCGAGATGGCAGACACATCCGGATTGTGCTTGCTTAAACCCAGCGAACGCGACCCGACCAAGACCACAACCTTCGGGACCGGGGAACTTATCGGATACGCTCTAGATAGTAAGGTCAAGAAAATCGTGGTCGGTATCGGCGGCAGCGCCACGAATGACGGCGGCTGCGGCATGTCCCAGGCACTCGGTGTTCAATTCTACGATGCAGCCGATCGGCTCATCAAACAACCGATCACCGGCGGGGTGCTCGAATCGATCGCACGCATCGACGTGTCGAAGATGGATACGCGACTGCGCGAGGTGCATATCACCGTCGCCTGCGACGTCACCAATCCGTTAACCGGCCCGAACGGAGCGGCCCACATTTACGCACCCCAGAAAGGCGCAACACCGCAGCA